>QCPD01000009.1 GCA_003209755.1 Prochlorococcus sp. AG-436-C14 | reverse complement strand
TTTACGTTCACGAATCAAAAATAGTCTTTAAATAGCCATCAATGAGCTGCTAGAATCAATTTACAATCGGTGAAAACCTTTGGCCCACCTGGCGGAATTGGTAGACGCGCTGGTTTTAGGTACCAGTGACTTTATGTCGTGGGAGTTCAAGTCTCCCGGTGGGCATTTTTTAATTAAGCTGTACAAGCTTAATTAATCTCAATCACATCAAGTAATGACCCAGTGCTTATCGAGGTCTGACAAAAATAAGGCAACGAAGAAACTGAAGTCATTACGCTACTGGCAAAATGAGATCCAAGAATATCTTGATCCTCCCAAGCCTTTAAACGTAACTTTAGCTCTTTTCTTTGGTGGATATTTTCTTGCAATAGTAAGTGTTTGGCAGTGGTATCAGGGGAACTGGCCATTACCAATATTAGTTGCATTAGCTTTTTTAGCCCTTCATATGGAAGGCACCGTTATTCATGATGCCTGTCACAATGCTGCCCATCCAAATAAATGGATCAATCAATTCATGGGACATGGATCAGCGATATTACTAGGTTTTAGTTTCCCAGTTTTCACAAGAGTTCATCTAGAGCATCACAAATACGTTAATGACCCCAAAAATGACCCAGATCACATAGTTAGTACCTTTGGTCCAATTTGGTTAATTGCTCCTAGATTTTTTTATCATGAATATTTTTTCTTTGAGCGAAAACTTTGGAGAAAGTTTGAGCTAATGCAATGGGGAATCGAGAGAGGAATATTTATTTGCATAGTAATTGCAGGAATTAAATATAATTTTATGAATGTTATTTATAATTTATGGTTCGGACCAGCATTAATGGTTGGGGTCACTTTAGGAATATTTTTTGATTATCTACCCCATAGACCTTTTCAATCTAGAAATAGATGGAAAAATGCAAGAGTTTATCCAAGTAAATTAATGAACTTGCTAATAATGGGACAGAATTATCATTTAGTTCATCATTTATGGCCCTCCATACCATGGTTTGAATACAAACCAGCATATGAAGCAACAAAACCACTTTTAGATCAAAAAGGTTCACCTCAAAGAATGGGAATTTTTGAATCTAAAAAAGATAGTATAAATTTTCTTTATGATATTTTACTTGGAATTAGAAGTCACAAAGAAAGAAGAAGTAAAATGAGACCAATAGCAAGACTATTACCAAAAAATAATTGGCGGAGAAAATATATAAAATTAATTCATAAAACAAGAATCAGAACAGAAAGTTAAAGATAACTCCTAAATTTAAAGTATTTTTGGAACTCTAAAAAAATCACCTTCCCTATGAGGTGCTTGATTAAGAAGATCTTCTCTTGAGCAATTAATTTGAACTCGATCCTCCCTCATTGCATTAATCACCTCTACAGCTCTAGTAGTTGGAGGAATATTTTCAGTATCTATTTCTTGCAGTTGATCAACATACGAAAGTATTTCTTCGAGTTGCTCTGTATAGGTTTCTATTTGATCTTCTGGAAGTTCTAAACGAGCTAAATGTGCAACCTTACGAACATCAGATGAAGAAATTTTAGTCATGGTTATGTTAGAAAATTTTCAAGATCTTTAGATAATGAGAGTAAAGCCTTATTAGAAGAAGATCTTAGTGCTTTCGTTTAGACAAATCAGTTCGCCTACCATTTTGCCATCTGAATGCCTTTGAAGAAATTTTACGTGTTGATAGATTCATGAGCAAGATAGAGAAATCTATTCTTTAGTAAGTAATATGTACCAAAAAGAAATAGTAAACAAATCTCACTTCTTACAAAAGAATTCTTTTCAAGGCCATCTAATTTGGTCGCACCTAATTTAATTGGCTGTTTTTTAATTAAGCGCTTAACAAAAAACAGCTTTCTTTCTGGCGTAATTGTTGAAACAGAGGCTTATTCTCAAGAAGAGGCTTCATGCCATGGCTTCTCAGGGAGAACTAAAAGAAACGAATCCCTTTTTGGTGAACCTGGTAACTTTTACATATACCTTTCATACGGTATTAATAGTTGCGTAAATATTGTTACCGGAAAGAAAGACTGGGCAAATGGTGTACTTCTTCGATCGATAGCAATAAAAGGAGAAAACGAGAGAATTGCCTCTGGACCAGGATTATTAGCAAAAAGATTTGGATTAAATAGGAATTTTGACAATTTACCCTTGTCACCTGCAAATAATTTTTGGTTAACAGAGGGAGAAAATTTAACGAGAATGGGAAATATTGTTCAGACCACAAGAATTGGCATTTCGCAAGCTAAAGATATACCTTGGCGTTGGTACCTTAAGAGTAGTAGAAGTGTTAGCAAAAGGGTTAAAGGAGATAGAATCCCTCCAAAAAATAAGTGTTGGTCACCATCCGCATTTGAGGAATTATGAATAATTGGGAACATAATCACATACTTGATCTATCTACTTTTTCTTTAGAGGATTACAACACAGTTTTAGAACTAACGACAAGATTTAAAGATGTCCATAAATCAAGTTCTAGAAAACTTCCCGCGCTTCAAGGAAGATTAATTGCAAACTTATTTTTCGAGCCAAGTACAAGAACAAGAACTAGCTTTGAACTTGCAGCCAAAAGACTATCTGCTGATGTTCAAAATTTTTCTGTATCAGCAAGTTCTCTAAGCAAAGGAGAGACTCCTTTAGATACTATTCTTACATACATCTCAATGGGGGCCGATATCTTAGTAATTAGGCATGAGTCAACAAATGTGCCCGCAGAGTTAGCTAATTACGTAGACGTAAATAACATCAATACATCCATTCTCAATGCTGGCGATGGATGTCATAGTCACCCAAGTCAAGGTCTTTTGGATCTATTTACACTTGCTACTTTTTTTAATCCAAGCAACCCATCAACTAATAGTCTTTCAAATAAAAAGGTCACAATAGTTGGAGATATTCTTCATTCTAGAGTTGCCAGATCCAACCTTTGGGCTCTAACTGCATGCGGAGCCGAGGTAACCCTTTGTGGACCTCCAAGCCTGCTCCCAGAGGAATTCATTGATTTTGTTCTCAATCCTCCGCCAGGGCAAAGATTTGATCCTATTAAAAAGAGAGGTTCTGTTTTTATAGAAAGATCACTTAAAGATGCATTAAAAAATAGTGATGCAGTTATGACCCTTCGATTGCAGAAAGAAAGAATGAAGAAAAATATGCTGACAGATCTTGATAGTTACTATTCACAATATGGAATAACACATGAACGTTTAAAATGGTGTGAAAAGAAAGTTCCCGTTCTACATCCTGGACCTGTAAATAGAGGGATAGAAATAAGCAGTAAATTAGTGGAAGATAATTCAATCAATCTTATAAGTAAACAAGTAAAAAATGGTATTCCAATAAGAATGGCTTTATTATATTTACTAGGGTTAAATAAAAATAATTAATTATATCTATAATAGTTTCAAACCCTCTGAAAAGAGTCCATAAGCTAATCCTATTCTAAACATATCAATAACCCTAACCAGTATTATTGGTTTTTTTGACTTTAGAAAAATAAATCTAGCTTTAATGAGTATCTCTAAAAATATTAATACAATAAATGCTCCAAAAGGATCCATCAAAGCTAGTACACCATTAATCATACCTAGAGAACTACCAATCAAAAAACCTATCAAAAAAATTATTGCTAGCAATGAATACCTTCTCCAAGGATTTATGGCCCAATTTGCTAACCTATCCACAAACATTGTAGATGACTTATATAAAAATGTTTTCTGCATTTTTGGAGCCATAAGAGAAAAGATAAAAAATTACCTCAGGATTTTTTCATTAGTCAACTCTCTAACATAAATATAATAAATGAAAGATCTGATAAAGCAAAAATAAATTATTTTCATTCAAGATATAAACAATCAGATTTTTTACAATATTAAATATCCACATTATTTAATATTTGAAAATTATCTTTTAAAGGTCTATTTGATATAAAATCAAAGAATCATGAATAATCAAACCTCATTATCTGGAAAAAAAATATTAGTTGCTGTCACAGGGAGTATTGCAGCTGTTAAAGCTCCTATTCTAATTAGTCGCCTAATTAAAGCTGGGGTAGAGGTAAAATGCGTCATAACACAAAGCGCATCTAAATTAGTTAGTCCCTTATCTTTATCAACCTTAAGCAGAAATAAATGTTTTCAAGATAAAGATCAGTGGGATGAATCTCAAACCAAGCCTTTGCATATTGCTTTGGCTGAATGGGCAGAGCTCATTATTGTTGCACCTATGAGCGCTACATCTTTATCCAAATTTACTAGTGGAAATGCTGATGGACTTTTAGCAAGCATTCTCTTAGCTAGTAAATCTCAAATAGTCATTGCTGCAGCGATGAACACTTCAATGTGGGAAAATCAATCAGTAAAAAAGAATTGGAATTACTTAAAGACTATTGACCAAGTGATTGCCCTCGAACCTAGTGAGGGGCTTTTAGCTTGCGACAGAGTTGGTGATGGAAAAATGATAAATCTAGATATTATTGAATTGGCCTCTGAAAGTGCATTCATTTTCAATGCTGAAAATAAATTTCTCACCCAAGATCTAAAAAACATAAAGTTTCTGATATCAGCTGGGCCCACCGTCGAAGATCTTGATGCAGCAAGACAATTAACAAATCGAAGTAGTGGAAGGATGGGAGTTTTAATAGCTCAAGCTGCAAAGTTAAGAGGTGCAGAAGTCGATTTAGTTCATGGTCCAATAAGCGTCCAAAAAGATCTTCTTCAGGGACTTAATACTTATCCAGTTAGAAGCTCATCTGAAATGGGTGAAAAAATTGATGATTTACAACCATCTGCTCAAGTCATTGTTATGGCAGCAGCAGTTTCAGATTTTAAAAGGAATAGACCAAGTGAACAAAAAATCTCTAAAGAATTTTTTTTAAAGTCTATTTTTGATAATTTAGAAATGACCCCAGATCTAATCAAAAATCAAACGAGAAAGAAATTAGATAATCAAATTTTCCTAGGTTTTGCTGCTGAGACAGGAAGTGATAATGAAATTATTGAAAAAGGAGAGAATAAAAGGGTTTTAAAAGGTTGCGACCTTCTAATGGCCAATCCCATTGACAGAGCTGGGCAAGGATTTGATAAAAACTTCAATAGTGGTTTTTTGTTAGGCCCAAGAAAAATGGTCAAAAACTTATCTTTCTCAACAAAACTTTCAATATCTCATCAACTTTTAGATGAAATTCGAAATCTAAAATCGAAAATATATTGATAATTTTCGAATTTGTTTTTTTTCAAAAATTAGAGCCCAAATACCAAAAAAGACTGCCCTACAAGGGTTTTGAACGAAATCGGAGTAGTAAAATCAATAAAGCAAAAGCTACGGGTTGTATAGAGCTATCAAATGCTTGTGATAAGAAGTATTTGACACCTGTAATATCCCAACTGAATTAATTGGGCGGTTTCGACCGCAGTCATCTAGCCCTCTCATGCGATTTCGTCCTCTGCTGGCTTTGATGCTGGCTTTTTGTCTCACCTTTACAACTCTCCCATCAAGCGCATCTGCAGCTTTAAAAGGGCGCGAGCAAGGTAATGCTCGTTTTGGCAATGTTGTTAATACTGGCCAAGCTGATGCTTGCACTGTTTTACCAGCGGGTTCATCGGGTTCTATTAATGCTGATGGCCAATTTAAAAGCTTATGCCTTCAGCCAACAGAAGTTTCAGTAAAACTTCCAGCTAACAAGCGAAATAAATCTGATTTTGCAATAGCAAAAATCATCAGTCCTCGCTTCAATACAAGTCTTGATGAAGTTTATGGAGATCTTTCTGGAGGGAAATTCACTGAAAAAGGTGGTATTGACTTCTCTCTAATTACAGTTCTAGCTCCAAACGGAGAGGAATTTCCTTTTGCTTTCTCTGTAAAAGAGATGGTGGCTGAATCCAAAAAAGGAAAATCAATTGAACCAGGAGCTGAATTTTCAGGTCCAACAACAACTCCAAGTTATAGATCTGCAGACTTTCTTGATCCAAAAAGTCGCGCTAAATCAACTGGTGTTGAATATGCTCAAGCTCTCATTGCTCGTGGTGGCGATGATGAGGATCTTGCAAGAGAAAATGTTAAAGATGATCTAGGCGGTAAAGGTGAAATAACACTTACTGTCGATAGTGTGGATGCAGACACTGAGGAATTTGGTGGCCAATTTGTTGCTATCCAACCTTCAGACAATGACCTTGGATCAAAAGATCCTGTTGATATCAAAATCAAGGGTATCTTCTATGGTCGCAAAGCCTAAAAAATAATCATCTTAATTAATTAAAAAAGGGGGTTTAAACCCTCTTTTTTTTTTTGCTAAATTTAATGAAAACAATTTCTCAAATATGGGCCATTATCTGGGAGAATTTTGCGGTTACTTCAAGGGAAAATGACTAGCAAGAAAAGTTCTAATAAAAATCTCGAAGGTTTGATCAAACCATATGGTGGAGAACTTATAAACCTTATGAAATCTGATCAAGAAGTAAAAGAGTTAAAAAAACATACTTTTAAATTTTTAAATTGTTCAGATAGAAATGCTTGTGATATTGAACTGCTTTTGATCGGTGCTTTTTCTCCCTTGAATGGGTTCATGACTGAGAAAAATTATAACTCAGTTGTTAAAGAGAATCGACTCGAATCAGGTTTGCTTTTTGGTTTGCCAATTGTTATGGATACAGATAGAGAAGATATAAATCCAGGAGATTCAGTTTTACTGAATTACAAAGATCAAGGACTAGCAATTCTAGAGGTACAAGAAAAATGGACGCCTGACAAGGTTATTGAGGCCAAATTCTGCTATGGAACAACTTCTTTGGAGCATCCTGCAGTAAGAATGATCTCTATGGAGAGGAAAAAATATTATTTAGGGGGCTCAATAAAAGGTCTAGAATTACCTAAAAGAGTTTTCACTTGCCAAACCCCTGCTCAAGTAAGAGAGAGCCTTCCTTCGGGAGAAGATGTTGTTGCATTCCAATGCAGGAATCCCATTCATAGAGCTCATTATGAGCTTTTCACAAGAGCCTTAGAAGCCAAGAATGTAAGTCAAAATGGTGTTGTTCTTGTTCACCCAACTTGTGGACCAACTCAGGAGGATGACATCCCTGGGTCAGTAAGATTTCAAACCTATGAAAAACTTGCCTCTGAAGTAAATAATCCAAAAATCAGGTGGTCATATCTTCCTTATTCGATGCATATGGCAGGGCCAAGAGAGGCTCTGCAGCATATGATTATAAGAAGGAATTATGGGTGCACTCATTTCATTATCGGAAGAGATATGGCTGGCTGTAAGTCATATCTCAGCGGAGATGATTTTTATGGTCCATATGATGCTCAAAATTTTGCAAACAAGTGCTGCGAAGAATTAGACATGCAAACAGTTCCATCTTTAAATCTTGTATTTACAGAAGAAGAGGGCTACGTAACAGCTGATTATGCTAAAGAAAAAGGATTACACATTAAAAAATTGAGCGGAACCCAATTCAGGAAAATGCTTAGAAGTGGAGAAGAAATTCCTGAATGGTTTGCATTTAAAAGCGTCGTTGATGTACTAAGAGCCGCATAGTTGGACCTAATCCTATTAAACTCTTAAAAGATATAGAAGAACATGAACAAACGCTGGAGAAACATTGGTCTTTATGTCCTAATTGTTTTGGTTGTGATTTTTGTTGGAAGTGCTTTTTTCGATAAGCCAAGTCCAACGAAAGCATCAAGGACTCTTAGATATAGCGACTTCATAGAGGCTGTTCAAGAGAGACAGGTCAGCAGAGTACTTATATCTCCAGACAAAGGTACTGCTCAAATTGTTGAAAGTGATGGCAACAGAGCTCTAGTTAATTTGGCTCCTGATCAAGAATTACTTCAACTATTAACAGATAATGATGTCGATATTGCTGTACAGCCAACTACTCAAGCGAATCCTCTTCAGCAAGCCGCTAGTAGCCTAATTTTCCCAATCCTTTTATTAGGAGGTCTATTTTTTCTATTCAGAAGAGCTGGCTCTGGTGGTGGTGGAAATCCAGCAATGAGTTTTGGAAAGAGTAAAGCAAGACTTCAAATGGAGCCTGAAACGAAGATTACTTTTGGAGACGTTGCTGGTATTGAAGGTGCAAAGCTTGAACTTACTGAAGTAGTTGATTTCCTAAAAAACCCTGATCGCTTTACAGCTGTCGGTGCGAAAATTCCTAAAGGTGTTCTATTAGTTGGTCCTCCTGGTACAGGTAAAACTCTGCTTGCAAAAGCCGTAGCGGGTGAAGCCTCAGTTCCCTTCTTTTCTATATCTGGTTCTGAGTTTGTAGAAATGTTTGTTGGAGTTGGTGCTAGCCGAGTTAGAGATCTTTTTGAACAAGCTAAAAAGAATGCTCCCTGCATAGTTTTTATAGATGAAATAGATGCTGTAGGTCGTCAGCGTGGAGCAGGTCTTGGAGGGGGCAATGATGAAAGAGAACAAACGCTCAACCAACTACTAACAGAAATGGATGGATTTGAAGGAAATTCTGGAATAATTATTGTTGCTGCAACTAACAGACCTGACGTCCTTGACTCAGCGCTAATGCGACCAGGAAGATTTGACAGGCAAGTAACAGTAGATAGACCTGATTACTCAGGCAGATTGCAAATACTCAAAGTTCATGCAAGAAGTAAAACTCTTTCAAAGGGAGTTGACCTTGATCAAATAGCCAGAAGAACTCCTGGCTTTACGGGAGCAGATTTAGCAAATCTTTTGAACGAAGCTGCGATATTAGCTGCTAGAAGAGAATTAACAGAAGTCAGTAATGATGAAATTGGAGCTGCAATTGAAAGAATTATGGTTGGTCCTGAAAAGAAAGACACAGTTATTAGTGAAAAGCGTAAAAGACTGGTTGCTTATCATGAAGCTGGCCATGCAGTAGTTGGTGCTGTAATGCCGGATTATGACCCTGTACAAAAGATTTCAATCATTCCAAGAGGACAGGCTGGGGGGCTGACTTTTTTCACACCCAGTGAAGAAAGAATGGAATCTGGTCTATATTCAAGGTCTTACCTACAAAACCAAATGGCTGTTGCTCTTGGAGGCAGAGTTGCAGAGGAAATAATTTACGGAGAAGATGAAGTAACTACTGGAGCATCAAATGATCTAAAGCAAGTAGCTTCAGTTGCTAGGCAAATGATTACTAAATTTGGGATGAGTGACAAGTTAGGGCCTGTGGCTCTAGGACGATCACAAGGTGGAATGTTTCTTGGTAGAGACATCTCAGCAGAAAGAGATTTTTCTGAAGATACAGCAGCAACTATTGATTCAGAAGTCTCCATTCTTGTTGAAATTGCATATCAAAGAGCTAAAAAGGCTTTAAATGACAATCGTCAAGTACTTGAAGACTTAACAGCAATGCTTATGGAAAACGAGACCGTTGATTCTCTAGAATTCCAGGATTTATTAATTCGCCACGAAGTTAAAGTTGCTGAATACGCTTGATCTAAAAATATAATTTTTGGAAGTTAAGCAAAATAATTTAATAAAATCTCTTAGCATACAGCCTCTTATAGTTGTAATTAGACTCGAACATCAATTTTTCAATATCTCTCATAGAAGAAAAAATTTACTTTTAAAAATCGAAAAACTCTCTAATCATGGTATAAAAAATATTGAAATAGGATGGGATGCTAATCCAGAATGGGTCCATTTGATATTAGAAATAAAAAATAAGTTTAGATCAATTAATATTGGTGTGGCATCCATTTCATCAATACAATCTTTTGAATCAATTCTCTCATTAGATCTAAATTATTCCATGAGTCCATTCTTTAACAAAGAAATTCATCTGAAAGCCATAAAATATAATCAATTAGTAATTCCAGGAATATCTAATATTGAAAATTTCAAAGAAGCAATCAATTTAGGATATAAAATTGTAAAAATCTTTCCTGCATCAAAGTTAGGAATTAACTTTATAAAAGAATTGCAAGACTTTAAAAAAAAGGATATTTTTTTTATTGGTGCAGGAGGAATTAAAAGTAAAAATTTAAAAAGATTACTAAAAAACGGATACGACGCATTGGTCATCGGAAGAGAATTACGAAATCAATTACCTGATAAAGATCTAGAGATATGGCTAAAAGATTATTGAGAATCGATTCTAAAAACCAATAATTATTTATTTTAGCAATAGTTAGTACATTGGCCTTTTTGCCTAAGTAAATGATCCGCTAAAACTAGCGCAACCATTGCTTCAACCATTGGAACTGCTCTTGGCAAAACGCAAGGATCATGTCTTCCTGTTGCCTTAAGAGTTATGGGATTGCCATCCTCATCAATTGTCTTTTGACTTTTCCTAATAGTCGCTGTTGGTTTAAAACCAACTCTAAGAACTATATCCTGACCATTACTGATACCTCCTTGAATACCTCCTGAATTGTTAGTAGCAGTTTTCAATTGATCAGATTCGGATGGCAAAAAAGGATCATTATGTTCGCTGCCTTTCAAATAAGTACCTCCAAAACCAGATCCCACCTCAAAACCTTTTGTAGCAGGCAAAGACATTAATGCTTTTGCCAAATCAGCCTCTAATTTATCAAAAACCGGCATACCAAGGCCTACTGGGGGATTTCGAACAACACATTCTATTACTCCGCCACAGGAGTCTCCTTCTTGTCCAAAAGCCTCCACCCTCTTAATCATTAAATCTGCAGCTGATTGATTTGGACATCGAACAATATTTTTCTCAATCTCATCAAAAGTAACTTCACTCAAATGAATCTCAGCCTCAATATCATGAATTCTCTTTACCCATGCGAGTATTTCCGTCTTAGAAGACTTAGCGAGAAGTTGCTTTGCAACAGAACCGGCGGCGACTCTACCTATCGTCTCTCTTGCTGATGCTCGCCCTCCGCCACTTGAAGCCTGAATTCCATATTTTTTCTGATAAGTAGCATCAGCGTGAGATGGACGGAAAGTTTTCTTGATTTCAGAATAATCCTTTGGCCGATGATCTTTATTTCTTACGACCATTGCAATTGGTGTTCCTAGGGTTTTATTCCCTAAAAGACCACTAAGAATTTCAACTTCATCACTTTCGTTTCTTGGCGTAGTGATTTTGCTTTGTCCTGGCCTCCTTCGATTTAGATCATTTTGTATTTCATTGATATCAAGCTCCAACCTGGGTGGACATCCATCGATCACTACACCAACACCGCCACCGTGAGATTCGCCAAAGGTGCTGATACTAAAAAGTTTTCCGAAACTACTTCCCATAAATAAACCTATCTACAAAATGTTAATCAATACTTGCAAAAAAATAAACCAATCAATCAATGCATTGGACTAAAAAATGAAAAAAAAAAGCCCTCTAAAAGAGGGCTTTAGAAAAATCAAGCTAAAGACTTAACCGATTGCAGGTGCAACAAGAGCTACAGATGTAGACTCAGCAGCTGCCAGGTCAAGTGGGAAGTTGTGAGCATTACGCTCGTGCATTACTTCCATGCCAAGGTTTGCACGGTTAAGTACGTCACCCCAGGTTGGTACAACCTTGCCTGAAGTATCAACTACAGACTGGTTGAAGTTGAAACCGTTCAAGTTGAACGCCATGGTGCAAATGCCCATAGATGTCAACCAAACACAAATCACTGGCCATGAAGCCAAGAAGAAGTGAAGGCTACGGCTGTTGTTGAAGCTTGCATATTGGAAGATCAAACGACCGAAGTAGCCATGAGCTGCAACGATGTTGTATGTCTCTTCTTCTTGTCCAAACTTGTAACCGTAGTTCTGTGAATCAAGTCCTGTGGTCTCACGAATAAGTGATGAAGTAACCAAAGAACCGTGCATTGCAGAAAACAAAGCGCCACCGAACATACCTGCAACACCAGCCATATGGAATGGGTGCATCAAGATGTTGTGTTCAGCCTGGAAAACGAACATAAAGTTGAATGTTCCAGAGATTCCTAGAGGCATACCATCAGAGAATGAACCCTGACCGAATGGGTAAACAAGGAATACAGCGAAAGCTGCTGATACAGGAGCTGAGTAAGCAACACAGATCCATGGGCGCATACCTAAACGGTATGAAAGCTCCCACTGACGTCCCATGTATGCACAGATACCGATAAGGAAGTGGAAGATTACAAGCTGGTAAGGGCCACCGTTATATAGCCACTCATCAAGAGTTGCTGCTTCCCAGATTGGGTAGAAGTGAAGGCCGATAGCGTTACTTGAAGGAACAACAGCACCAGAAATGATGTTGTTTCCATACATGAATGAACCAGCTACTGGCTCACGGATACCGTCGATATCAACTGGAGGAGCAGCGATAAATGCAACGATGAAACAAGTTGTTGCCGCAAGAAGGCAAGGGATCATCAATACACCGAACCAACCGACATAGATACGGTTGTTGGTAGAAGTAACCCACTCGCAAAATTGTGGCCAACCTTTGAGCAACGAAGAACGCTGCTGCTGAATGGTGGTCATGAGGACGAATGTATATGTCCCTAACGGGACGAGTAAATAAGAGCAGCTAATTAGACTGCCAGCAGTGATAATAAAGGAGAATGATCCTTTCTGTGGACAATATGTAGGACAATTTATGAAGAGAATCAGTAGGTTGGTCTTAATACACACTCAAGGGGTCTTAAGATTATTTTAAGATTTAGCCTTCGAGGTCGTAAATTTGGTTCTAATTAAGTGGCTGATAAACGGACATAGGGTTGAAGAGAGAGTTCCTTTGTGTGATGCACGTCACAGAAAATATGAATTAGAGGCTCAAGGAGCCGTTGTATATTGGAGCGAGAGAACTTATTTTTGATGAACTAGATCAATAAGTGATTGTTTCCATTCTTTTTTAAAATCCCATAATTCTTTTTTTGTAAAGCTCATAGCGATATCTTTTTCCACATACGCTGCTTCATTTATAAAAACAGGAACGTAAGATTCTTCTTCTTCAAATCTAATTATTTCTCCATTTAATTTAAAAAACAATTCATCGTTTTTCTTCAATTTCTGCCAATCCTTTGATTGTCTTAAAAAATGAACATATCCATCAATCTTGCCTTGCTCATCTCTTGGAAAATCGATGCTTTTAATATGCCTATGAATTATCAACTTTTCAGGAGTATAGAAAGTTAAGTTTTGAACTTGTTGAATTTGTTCCATCAAAGTCTCAAGAATCAATTTTGTTTGTGAAATAATTCTTGAATTCAAGAGGCCCTGACCTATCGGGCCAATTTCTATAACAAGTCCACAAGGCCACGATTCAACTAAAAAACCCGTTTGTTTTTGATCAGATTCATGAAGATATATTGGTAAACCTAATTTATTTTGTATTAAAGACGCCAGAGCTAAATCTGCATCTCTTCTGCCATAAACAACCAAACAACTTCCCATGGAAGCTGTAGTTGTATGAAAGTCTAATGCTATTTGACAAGGGTTTTCTCCTTCCTCTCCGTAAAGATTCACCAATTCATTTGCTCTGCTTCTCTCAAAATTTGAAGAGTTAATAGATAAAATTGATTCTTCTCGGAAACTCCTATTCAAATCTTGGTGAATGTATCTTTTACCAGCCTTTTGCGCTTCTGGATTTCCAATTACCTTACAAGTTTTAATCCCGTGAGTATTAATTAAAAGAGGTGATTTTTCCCATTGATCAAAAAGAAAAATACCGTTTATTTCATTACCATGTGTACCAGCCACTAGAAGCACCTGTAGCTGCATCATCAATAAACAACTTAATTTATACTTATTAGCTTAAAAGAAATTCATGGCTACACCACCATTACTTGTTAAAGCGGCTAAAGAAATTTGGAATTGTGAATGGAATATTTTAATGAATGGGCTTGCACCTTCAGATTCAAAAGGCAACTACAAGAGACCTAAGAACCTCCAACCGGAAATTCAAATCCCCACCAAAGATGATCTAGAAGATAGAGATATGGATCAAATGCCATATTTGATTGTTGGCAAAAGTTGTCCCTGGGCTCACAGAGTATGGATAATGCATGAAATAAAAGGTTTAAAAGCTACGATTAATCTAAAAATCGCTCAAGTAAATACTTCGAGCGGCAGATGGATATTTCAACCCAATTTAAAAGGATGTAAAACACTTCATGATCTATACAAAAAATGTAATCATTACCAAATCAAAAGAGCTACTGTACCTATGCTATTTGATCCAGGAAAAAATACTAAATCAAAATTCAAATTAATAAATAATGAAAGCTCTGACCTATTAGAGATCCTAAATAAGTGGCCTATAAGTACTAATAATATAGATCTCAATCCAAAAAATCACCATAAAAAAATATTCAATTGGCAGAATCTAATTCAAGAGAATATTAACAATGGAGTTTATAAATGTGGATTTGCCAGAAACCAAAAAGCTTATAATGAGGCATCTAAAGATTTGTTTTCAACTCTAACTATGATCGAAGAAAGTCTTAATTCAAATGGGCCTTGGCTATGTGGAGAAGATTTAACAATCGCTGATATAAGGCTATTTCCTACTCTAATAAGATGGGAGTCTGTTTATGAACCACTATTCAAATGCAGCAAGAAGCCAATTGAATCATTTCCAAATATAATAAAATGGAGAAAAACTATTTTTAATTTATATAATATAAAAAAAACATGCAACGCAGATACTTGGAGAAAAGATTATTTTGGAGCTTTATTTCCATTAAATCCAAGTAATATTATTCCACAAGGTGAAAGTATAAGAAAAATCGTAAATCAGTAATTCTCAAAAATGAAACAAGCAAATTCCTACTTTCAAGATTCTAATTCAATTAAAGGAATTTATGGAGATTTCATAGTAACTTCTAATGATAAAAAAGAAGTTCTATTGTACCGCTTATCAATTCTTTTTTGCGGCTTATTCTTTTCAATAGGAATAACTCAATGGTTTACTAATGGATCTGATCAAACATGGTTTTGGCTACTTTTTATGTCAATAAGTATGGGTTTAAGTCTTAAGTGGATACATATATATTTAAGACCTTTACATCAAATACTAACAATTTTATGGATACTAGGTTGTATTGGATTTTTAATACTTTCATATCATTTTGGAGTAACAAATCTCTTCTATGGCCTTAGAGAGAATCCAAAGTCGATATTACTTATTGGTCCACTTTTTGCTTCTTTAACAGGGATTGGTTTTAAAGAGTTTTTTTGTTTTAGAAGAATTGAAGCAATCGGGATAACGATTTTTATTCCAATTGCTTTAATTGGATATTTAACTGAATTAGCTAATGAAAATTTTACTTTTACAATGCTAGCAGTGTCCTCTTTGCTATTGCTAATACTGGGAATAAGGAAATTCAACCTGCCAGCAGAAGCAGATATTGGAGATAAGAGCGTTTTTGATTTTTTAGAAAGCCAAAGGAAGCTTAAAGCATCTGAAAGTTAAATAAAGCGACCAATTATCAATTCTATTCAAGTAAGAAACTTAAAAGAGATCCCTTTTGGAGGTCTTAAGTCAGGGAATGGTGAGGAAATCCAACCAAATTTACAAACCACGTGCATTATTCCTCCGTCATAATTATTGTATAAATCAAATAATCCTGCTCTTAACAAGAAGCCATGAAAACCATTGACGAGCATATTAAAAAGGATGAATCTGAGATCCAAGAGGCTAAAGCTCAGGGAAATGAATCTAAGCTCCATCACTTAGAAGATGAACTTAATTCTCTAAAGGAATATAAGGAACATCATCCTGAAGATAAGCATGATCCGAATGCGCTTGAGCTTTTCTGCGACGCTAACCCTGATGAACCAGAGTGCTTGGTATACGACGATTAATATTCAGAAAATAAAAGAAAATAAAAAAGGGGGCTATTAAATAGCCCCCTTTTTTATTTTCTTTGAATCAATTAATAATCCATATTAAAATCTGAAGGACTGCCAGTTAAAGAACATACAACTGCCTCCTCATTTTTCATTTGACGTACCTCAGCAATAGGTCTACCCATTTTCTTTAAAACATTAATATCTTGATCAGTCTGGCAACGAGCAATAATTTCTCCTTGTCCATCAAAACAACTGTAAAAATCCATAATTTTAAAAACTCCCTTTAGTTATGACCAATAATTAACTGTAAGACAAGTAGGGATGATTCACTCATAACAATTAATTAATATCCAAGTTCGTTCCAAATAGAACTCAACAAATCATCCAGACCAAATTTAGTTACTGCGGAAATTATATGTACCTTTTTCCCAGTTAATTTCTCAATTTTATTTAGAAGTTTTTTAATTTCATTCTCATTTAATAGTTCTTTTTTATTTAGAACAAAAATTCTAGGCCTAGAAATTAAGCCATGACCATAAGACGTTAATTCTTCATTAATAGTTTTAAAATCATTTATTGGATCGGTTGATGCTGAGTCAATTATATGTAGCAAAACCTTTGTTCTTTCAATATGTCGGAGAAAATCATGTCCTAGTCCAATACCTTTTGAGGCTCCAGAAATCAAACCAGGAATATCTGCAAAAACTGTTCCGTCTCCTGAGGGTCTTCTTACTACTCCAAGATTAGGAATTAAAGTTGTAAAAGGATAATCAGCAATTTTTGGTCTTGCAGAGGAGAGTACAGATATCAACGTACTTTTACCTGCATTGGGCAAACCAATAATTCCAACTTCTGCTAGAAGTTTTAATTCCAATTGCAATGACCATTCTTCCCCAACTTTCCCTTCAGTAAATTTTTCTGGAGCTCTATTGCTATTTGATAGATAGCGAGCATTACCAAAACCTCCTTTTCCACCAAAAGCGACAATCAATTGCTGGCCATTGTGAGTTAAGTCACCAAGAATGATATTTGTAGAAAGATGTTTCACTTCTGTTCCACATGGAACTTTAAGTACGGTGTCTTTTCCTGATGCTCCAGTGCATTTATTGGGACCGCCTCTATGACCATTCTCAGCAGAAATTAATTTCTGAAATTTGAAGTCCAAAAGAGTTTGTAAATTATCATCAGCCTCTAAAACAACATTTCCTCCTTGTCCTCCATCTCCACCCGCAGGACCACCTGCTGGAACATACTTTTCTCTTCTAAAAGCAGAGATGCCATCACCACCTGAACCTGCCTTAACATCAATAATGGCCTGATCAATAAATTGCATTTCTAAATATATATGATCAATAAACTAAATAATAATTCTTAAATTCATACTTGCTAAATTAAAGAATTTGAAGTCACTTTTTATAATTTTCCACACCAAAATCATTCAATCATCCATATAACACTACATCCTGAACCGCCGTCATGTGGTTCTGCATCGGCTACTTTATCCACATAAGAAAGTGAATCTAACCATTTCCTCAAACCTTTTTTAAGTTTCCCAGAACCAATTCCATGAATAACCCACAAAGCTCCAGAACAATTCCTCAGCTTTTCTTCAATTACCCCCTCGGCTTCATGCACTCGTAAACCTCTTACATCTAGAGTGTTTTTCTTAGTGCGAACCAAAGAAAAATTCTTGCTTACTTGCGAAGTTTTTACTTTCACAGTTGTATTTATTTCCGCTTTTTGACCATCGAGACTTTCTACTGCAGATAAGCTAACTGTGCTGCGAAATACTCCGCATAATACTGTTAATTGCATTCCATTATCTGAAAAAGAAATTATTTCACCTGCTTTACCTATAGAAGACAATCTAACTTTGTCCCCAATCTTGGGAACCCAGCCTGGCATATGAGGAATCCTCCTATCGCTTTGATATCCCTTCTCCATTTGCCGTAATCGTTTACCAGCACTTCTTGCTGTTTCACCGCTAGCATTTTGATCACGTAAGCGTTTAATCAAATGTCTAACTTCTTTTTGACCTTCACGAATTGATGACTCGAGTTTGAACCTTCCTTGTTCATTAAACTTCTCCGTTTGTTGACGTTGTTTCTGCCATCTATCAAGTAATTCTTCATGTAATAATTCAGTTTTTGCCAACAAAGCAGCAGCATCTTCAGCTGCTGATTGTTGCCGCTTTCGTTGTTGTTCTAGGCCTTTAATAACTTGATTAACATTATCAACGCTTGCAGGATTGATAAACTCTTGAGCGCGTTTTATCACTTCCGAATCAAGACCAAGTCTTTTTGAAATCTCAATTGCATTACTCCGACCAGGAATTCCCCATTGCAAATGAAAGGTTGGTTTTATTGTTTCACTATCAAAAGAAACTGAAGCATTTTCAAATCTTGAATCACTATATTTTAGTGCTTTTAATTCTCCAAAATGAGTCGTCGCAATAGTTAATCGTGCTCTATCCGCCATTATCTTTAACAGAGCCATAGCTAAAGCTGTACCTTCAGAGGGATCGGTTCCTGCTCCCACTTCATCTAAAAGAACGAGAGTCGTACCAGGGGAAAAAGCTATGGCATCGAGTATTCGACTTATACGAAGAATATGTCCACTAAATGTAGATAAACTTTGCTGTAATGACTGCTCATCACCAATATCAGCTAAAACATTTTTACACCAGGGTAATCTTGGTGAGCCTGTGCATGGTAGAAGTAACCCTGCTTTTGCCATTAAAACTGCTAGACCAAAACTTTTCAACGCAACTGTTTTGCCTCCTGTATTAGGACCTGTAATTGCAACAACTTTTAAATCAGATGGAACATCAAAACTAGTTGGAACTACTGTATTATTTTTCTCATGGAAATCATTCCATACTAGTAAAGGATGACGAAAATCTTTAATCTCAAACAATGTATTTTCTTGTTCATCAAGAATTGCGGGTACCCCGTTAAGCCATTTAGAGTAACGTGCTCGTGACAATGCAAACTCAATCTGTAAAAGGATCTCGCCTAAATGAGCTATTACATCAGCATTAAAACCAACCTCTTTACTCCAATCAGCTAAAAGTCTCCTCTCTTCATCTAAGATTTCAGAATCTATTTTAGCTAAACGATTCCCTATTGATATGACAACTTGTGGCTCGACATAGATCGTATTTCCTGAAGCTGAACTATCATGAACCATTCCTTTAATCTGATCAGAAGTCCCAGCTTTAAATGCTAAAACAGGTCTTCCATACCTCTCTGAGATAATATTATCTTGAAGTAAACCACCATATTTTCGAATAATATCTTGAAGAATATCTTTTCTTTGAAAACGAACCGAATTCCTATGGCGTCGTAATTCAGAAAGTTTTGAACTAGCACGATCTGCAATTCGGCCACCTTCATCTAACCCAAATTCGAGGAGTTTTTGCAAATCAGGCAAAGTTGCAATGTCTTTGAGTAATTCAGAGAGTCGTGGACGTATTAATTGATCAAATATTAGTTTTCGTAATTTTCTAGCAGCTCTTAAAGTATCAGCGACTTTTAATAAATCCTCACCTATAGCGATACCACCTTTGGAGCATATCAAAAGAATATTTTCTAAGTCATGAACACCTTCAAAAGATATTCCTCCATCAAGAGAAATATCTAATGATCCAATTTCTAATGTTTGACATAACAGCTCCTGACTATGAGATATATCTAATGGCAAATCAAATCCTTCACATTTATTACGACCTTGTTGGGTAACCGCGAATGTAGACAAATGGCTACAAACAGTTGGCCATTCAAGTAATTCCAACGACTCTAAAATTATTTTTGTTTGTTCAGAATCATCATGATTTATTGTAAATCCCATTCGTCTACCTAAAGTCTATTGATTTGTTGGAATTCCTTTTATAGGGTGATAAAGCATTTCCAACCAATTGCCTTCTGTATCTTTCAAGTAAAAAGAAGAAGTTCCATCTCTATGATCATGCAAAGCGCCAACCTTTACACCTTGATTTTTTAGAGAATCATAAATCCTCTCTATTTCATCCTTGTTAGTGAAATGAAATGCAAAGTGTGGGCCAGCAGCTTTATAGCTCGGGCCAAGCAAAGCAAGGCCATCTTTATTCTCTGCTGTCTCTAAATAACACCAATCAGGATCATCCCAAACAAGCTTCATGCCCAAGCTTAAGTAAAAACTTTTTGCCCTATCAACATCATCCACTCTTATAGCTACATGGCCTAGGCGACGAACACTTTCAATATTTAAGTCAGACTGTTTTTCTAGCATTACTTTTGATTGAAAATTAAAATTTTTAATAATTTGCTGAATTAACTCTATTGTTCTTTTAACCATCCTGCGGCATCACACGCATGATATGTAAGGATCAGATTTGCTCCAGCTCTTTTAAAACTCAATAAAGTTTCCAAAACAATTACCTTTTCATCTATCCAACCTCTTTGAGCAGCAGCTTTGACCATTGAATACTCTCCGCTAACGTTATACGCAGCAATTGGCAATTCTGATTCTTCCCTTAAACGATAAATAATATCTAAGTAAGCCAAGCCAGGTTTAACCATTAGAATGTCCGATCCCTCTTGTTCGTCAAGTTGAGCTTCTGTTATAGCTTCTCTAGCATTCGCTGGATCCATCTGATAAGTGTTTTTATTTTTCGGGATAGGCTTATCTGATAATGATCTTGGAGCAGAATCTAAAGCTTCTCTAAAAGGGCCGTAATATGCAGATGAATATTTTGCTGTGTAACTAATTATTCCTACATGTTCGAAACCTTCATCATCTAAGGCTTCTCTTATTGCTCCTACTCTTCCATCCATCATGTCACTAGGACCAATTAAATCTGCTCCAGATTGTGCTTGAACAACTGCTTGTTTGCACAAATAATCAACGGTTTCATCATTCAAAATTATTCCTTGATTACTAACTATTCCATCATGACCATCACAAGAATAAGGATCTAAAGCGACATCAGTCATAACACACATATCGGGTATCTCTATTTTCAATCTTTCAATAGCACGCGGTATCAAACCTTTTTCATTAAAACACTCAGCGCCATCTTCTGTTTTTTGGTCGTCTGGAACTTTTGGGAAAAGAACGACACATCTAATACCTAGATTCCAAGCACGCTTAACTTCATCAACTAATCCATCCATTGACCAGCGAAATGAACCTGGCATCGCTGATATTTCTTGAATATCTGAACCTTCATGAACAAAAAGAGGATAAATAAAGTCAGATGCTGAGACACTATGCTCTCTAACTATATCTCTTAAAGAGTTTGTTCTACGAAGACGACGGGGCCGATAAGTAAGATCCATATTGACCAATAGAGATAACTACATTTTACTTCCTTTAAGTCCTAGCCTGATCGAACCAACTTGAACGAGGTTCATCTATTCGAACAGATCTAAGTTTTTCAAGAAGTCTCAATTCCTCATCTGACCAATTTTCAGGGAATTTTAATTTAAGAGTAAAAAATAAATCTCCCTGGTTATCTAAGTTGTGTAATCCTTGAGCTTTTAATCTCAATTTTTGCTCAGGTAAACTTCCAGGAGGTATTGATAAATATGTATCTCCTTGGGGAGAGGTAACTAAAATATTTGCTCCCAAAGCTAATTCATCTAAAGAAATAGGTAAATCTGCATAAATATCTAAACCTTTTATTTTCCAAATCGGATGAGATTTAATAATGACTTCAATCAATAAATCTCCTCTTTTACCTTTCCCTGACAATAAATTACCCTTGTTTTTAATCCGTATTTTAGATCCTGTTTCAATTCCTTTTGGGATTTTCACCTCAATGTGTTCATCATTCACTAAAAGATTCTTTTTTGTTCCATTCAAAGCCTCTAAAAAACTAATCTGCAAATTAAATTCAGCATCAAGATTTAATGATTGAGCATTATTATCTGAAGATATTTTTGAGTAAATTTCTTTACCAACTTCACTAAATCTTTCAATTAAATCAATCAAAAAATCGTCAAAGTTGAGATATTTATCAAAGCGATGGTCACTATTAGCCCCATAAAAATCTGTCGACTTTCCTTGTCTATTTTTGAACAAATAATTTAGAAATTGTTCATAAGACTTTTTTTTATCCTTATCTGAAAGAATCTCATAAGCCTCATTTATTACTTTGAACTCCGACTCAGCCTTCTCATCATGCCGATTTAAATCAGGATGAAATTTTTTAGCAAGTTCCCTGAATGCACTTTTAATTTCTTTATCGGTAGCTTTTCTACTAACTCCAAGGATTTTGAAATAATCCTTAAAACCATCTAATGCCATCGAAATCACGCTGCCTTCTTAGTAAAAATCAATCTTTTCAATGATTTTTCTTCAAAATAAGTATTTAAAAGTAGAGATTCCAGAACTTAATGGAACCTTGAAGATATAGGCTTATTCTAGTCAAATCAAGTAAGGAGAGTCGATTGGAGTTAATTAATGGCTTTCACCTAAAAAATATTAGAGGTGATGTATTAGGCGGCTTAACTGCTGCGGTTGTAGCCTTACCTCTGGCTTTAGCATTTGGTAATGCTGCACTTGGCCCTGGGGGGGGCGATTTATGGCCTTTACGGGGCAGTCGTAGTTGGATTTCTCGCAGCACTGTTTGGAGGAACTCCTGCTCAAGTAAGTGGTCCGACTGGGCCGATGAGCGTAACGGTAGCTGGAGTAGTGGCGAGCTTGGCCGCTGTAGGAGTACCCAGAGATTTATCAGCTGGCGAAATACTTCCTTTAGTAATGGCTGCGGTGGTTATTGGAGGATTATTTCAGATTTTATTTGGCCTACTAAGACTTGGTAAATACATCACACTTGTTCCATACTCAGTAGTTTCTGGCTTTATGTCTGGAATTGGAGTAATCATAATTACTCTTCAAATAGGTCCTTTACTTGGGATATCGACTAGAGGAGGAGTATTAGAGTCTCTTTCAACTTTAGTTAAAAATTTCGAACCAAATGGTGCTGCAATAACGGTGGCAATAATGACACTTGCGATAGTGTTTCTGACCCCTCGGAACATAAGTCAATGGGTCCCCTCTCCTCTTTTAGCATTATTAATAGTTACTCCTTTATCAATACTTCTTTTTGGCGATAGTTCCATAGACCGAATAGGCTCAATACCAGAAGGTGGTCTTTCTTTAAGTCTCCCAGATCCAAGCTTTGATAATTACTTCCCAATAATTCTTAAAGCTGGACTAGTGCTTGCTGTTCTTGGAGCTATTGACTCACTTCTTACATCTCTGGTAGCAGATAATATTTCTCAAACAAGGCACAATTCTGATAGAGAACTAATTGGACAAGGTATTGGAAATGCAGTGGCTGGGATTTTTACAGGTTTGCCTGGAGCTGGTGCAACCATGAGAACAGTAATAAATGTGAAATCTGGAGGCTCCACCCCAATCTCAGGGATGGTACATTCAGTTGTATTGCTATTAGTTCTAGTTGGTGCTGGTCCTTTAGCCTCTCAGATTCCTACAGCTCTTCTTGCGGGTATTTTAATAAAAGTTGGCTTAGACATCATTGATTGGGGATTTTTGTTAAGAGCTCATAGACTTTCGCTGAAAACCGCAAGTGTGATGTATGGAGTCCTCTTGATGACAGTGTTCTGGGACTTGATATGGGCTGTACTAGTTGGTGTATTCATAGCAAATATGCTCACTATCGATTCAATTACAGAGACGCAATTAGAGGGAATGGAAGCTGACAACCCATTTGATTCAGCATCAAACAATAATGCTGCAAATGCACAACTCCCCTCTGACGAAAAAGCGCTTTTAGATCGTTGTGCGGGAGAAGTAATGCTATTCAGATTAAAAGGACCACTTAGTTTTGGAGCAGCAAAAGGGATTACGGAAAGAATGATGCTTGTAAGAAATTATAAAGTTCTAATTCTTGACATCACTGATGTTCCCAGGCTTGGGGTTACTGCAACTCTCGCAATTGAAGATATGGTTCAAGAAGCGCTGAACAACTCAAGAAAAGCATATGTTGCTGGTGCGACAGGAAGAGTGAAAGACAGACTTGCTAAATTTGGAGTTGATGTAATTGGTTCAAGAAAAGAAGCCCTCACAGCAGCAATTGACAGTATCAATAGTTAATAAATATTTTTACTAGATTTCTTCTTTAATAACTAATAAGAAATGGGACAAAACCTTTTAATCCAAAATGCTTTAAGTCCTCCAATACTTTTTTTCTTTTTGGGTGCAATTGCATACGCATTAAAATCTGATTTTGAAATTCCAGCTCCGCTACCAAAATTATTTTCTTTATATCTTTTACTTGCAATAGGCTTCAGAGGCGGTATTGAGCTGCAAAAAAGTGGTTTTGGTTATCCAGTTCTTCCAACTGTGATAGCTGCAATATTAATGTCCTTATTAATACCACTTATTTGCTTTTTAGTCCTGAGATTTAAATTTGATGTTTTCAATGCAGCAGCCATATCAGCGGCATATGGATCAATAAGTGCAGTGACATTTATAACTGCTGAAAGCTTTCTCGAAAGTCAAAATATACCCTTTGATGGTTTTATGGTTGCAGCTTTAGCACTAATGGAATCTCCAGCAATAATAATTGGTCTTCTTTTAGTCAAATTTGGAACGTCCAAAGATAGGCCCATCAAAAGGAAAATGAAATGGGGATCAATTCTTCATGAGTCAATGTTAAATGGTTCTGTCTATTTGTTACTCGGAAGCCTTCTAATAGGTTTTCTAACATCCGCGATTGATCCTTCTGACATCAAAAAGATGGAACCATTTACCTCTGAATTGTTCTATGGTGCAGAATGTTTTTTCCTTCTTGACATGGGGATTGTGGCTGCTCAACGCCTTGCTCGTCTCAATAAGACTGGTGCCTTTCTCATTATGTTTTCAATATTCATGCCAATAGTTAATGCAGTACTTGGATCAGTAGTAGCCAGATTTCTAAATTTAGATCCAGGTAATGCTCTTTTATTTGTAGTTTTATGCGCTAGTGCTTCATACCTAGCTGTACCAACCGCAATGAGGATGACAGTTCCTGAAGCACGACCTAGTTATTACATTTCGACTACTCTTGGATTAACTTTTCCTTTTAATATAATTATAGGAATCCCAGTATATATGGGCTTAGTCAACACAATGATTCCATCAATTGGGTAACTCAATTTCATGAAAAGACTTGACTTAATTTTTAGTGAAAGAGAACTAAATGATGTTCTAACAGCATTAGAAAAAGCTGAAGTTCCTGGCTACACAGTTATGAAACATGCCACGGGAAGAGGTCCAGAAAGAATTGTCACAGAAGATATGGAATTCACTGGATTTGGATCAAATGCACACGTAATTATTTTTTGTGAGCAAGAGATAATCGAAAAGATAAGAGATAATATAAAAAATGTTCTTAGTTACTACGGTGGTGTCGCATATGTTTCAGAAGCAACTCCTCTTTAGAAATTAATTCTTAATAATTTTAATTAAGCATGAACCCAATCTACACGAATTGATTTCCGACTATTTAAATATCTATCTATTGCCATAGCAGCTATACATCCATCAGATGCTGCAACAACAGCCTGTTTAAAAGGAGTATTTCTGATATCACCAATCGCCCAAACCCCTTCAACTGTTGTCGACATAAAATCATCCACCAAAACTCCACCATCCTCCTTAAAAGCAACCTGATCACCAAGAAAATCAGTAATAGGCTTTGAACCGCTCATATAAACAAAAACACCTTCAAGAGCTAGATCTTGATAAGTATCAATTGAACGGTTCTTAACCTTAATACCTGTTACTCCTGAATCATTACCTTCAATCTGCATTAACCTAGTCTTACTCCAATGGTTCAAATTTGGTTTTGATAAGAGATCTTGCGCCTGATGATCATCTGATTTTGGATCATTGGATGTTATCCAATGGACTTTGGAAGCAAATTTTGTAAGAACATTTGCTTCTTCGATTGCCTCTTTATTAATACCAACAACCGCCACCTCACGATCTCTATAAAAAGCTCCATCACAAGTTGCGCAATAACTTACTCCTCTTCCCAGAAATTCAGCCTCACCTTTAAATGATGCGGGCCTTCCCATAGCACCACTCGCAACGACAAGTGCCTTGGCTTTAAAAGTTCCCTCTGGGGTGTAAATAGTTTTCCAATCTCCACTAGCATCGATTCCAAAAACTTGAGCTCTGCGATAATCAGCCCCATACTGGGTAGCTTGATCTCTCATCAATTTCAACAAGGCCTCTCCACTCATTTCACTAGAAACTCCTGGATAATTGGCAATTTGATGTGTTATTGCTAGGGCACCTACATCAGGATTCTTATCGAGAATTACTGTTCTTAAGTCTGCTCGGGAAGTGTAAAGGGCACAACTGCAACCAGCAGGCCCACCACCAACTATGACAACATCAGTTTCAATGGTTTCCAATGGAAAATCTCTTAGTTAGGTTTTGCTCTCTCAAGAAGAGAAAAGAATGTTTTGAAATCATTTGAGTTAATAGATTAGACTTTTACCCCAAATCAAATCAAATATTTGTATTCTTCAACTCTAATGAAAATATTCTAGGATGAGCGATAACAACAATCTTCTAAATAGATTTAATTGATTAAGAGCAAATCTGCATATATCTAGTTTCAATCTGAAGACACAAAAAACACTAGATCTTCTAGAGTGAAAGCTGATTAATTAGATCTTTGAGCGACTCAGAAATACTGCTAAAAGCAGCTATAAACCGAATAGCAGCCAGAATAACTGAGAAAGTGATCAATTCTGCCCAAGAATTCACTGAAATCGCTGAAGAATTACCTCAAAAGCTCCAAAATGAATGGTCTAGCTTTAAAGAAGAGGTTATTGAAGAATCTGAACGTCTAGAAAAAAAGACTAACTCATCAAAAGAAAAAAGTTCTAAGGAACAATTAAGTAAAGAAGATTTAATTCAAATTCAAATAGATAGTCTCAGATTAAAGGTTATCGATATTAATAAAGATATTGAGGGGAAAAATTGATATTTCTAGCTAGTCAACTTCAAAGATTTGGCAGAGTCCTTAGGATTTGGATAATATTATTAGGTTTACTTTTCTATTTATGGTTTGATTCAAAAAAATGGACTTATTTAAAAGGATATAACCCTAAAAGAAGAGAAAAAAGAAATACTTTAAGAGCTAAATGGCTTACAAAAGAATTAGTTAATCTAGGGTCTGCATTTATAAAATTAGGCCAACTTCTATCTGCAAGAGCTGATGTTATTCCATCGGCATGGGTGAATGAGCTAACCTCTCTACAAGATAGAGTTCCACCTTTTGCATTCGAAAAAGTTCAAGATATATTAAAAAAACAACTTGGAAATTCATATGAAAAAATTATAAGTATTAATGAAATTCCAATTGGTTCAGCCTCTCTTGCTCAAGTTCATAAGGCTAAGTTATTTAATAAAAAAAATGTTATTTTCAAAGTTCAAAGACCTGATATAGAAAAATTTTTTAGGCTTGACCTAGATGTAATGAATCAAGTTGCAAAAGTAGTGCAAAGAATAAAATCTCTAAGTCGAGGTAATGACTGGGTAGGTATTGCCAAGGAGTCTAAGAGAGTATTACTCAGAGAGCTAGATTTTCGAATTGAAGCTCAATATGCTGCAAGATTTAAACAACAATTCATAGATGACTCGGATATTTCAATCCCGAGTGTATTTTGGGATTTAAGCACCAGTAAAGTTTTATGTTTGGAGTATTTACCAGGAATCAAAATAAATGACATTAAATCTCTAAGGAATAATGATATTGATACTTCTTTAATAGCAAAGATTGGAGCTACAAGTTATTTGAAACAATTAGTTAATTACGGTTTTTTCCATGCTGATCCTCATCCAGGAAATCTTGCTGTTTCAAAGGATGGTTCACTTATTTACTACGATTTTGGGATGATGGGTTTTGTCTCTGAGCGTATTAGAGGCAGGCTCAATTCAATGATCAAAGCGGCAGCGCTGAGAGATGTTAGAGGGCTAGTCAAAGAACTTCAAATCGCTGGATTAATAGAAAAAGATGTCGAAATAGGTCCAGTCAGAAGATTAATAAGAATAATGTTAAATGAAGCTCTCACTCCTCCATTTAATTCTCAAATTATAGAAAAGCTCTCTGGGGATATATCTGAACTGGCTTATGGCAAACCCTTTAGAATACCAATTGAGTTGATTTTTGTTTTTAGAGCATTATCAACTTTTGAAGGAGTTGGAAGATATTTAGACCCAGAATTTAACTTAATAGCGATAGCAAAACCCTTCCTTCTCCCTCTAATGACTTCAAAAAATCCAGACTCTAATGACTTATTTAATGAATTAGGAAGACAAGTTACTGAAATAGGCAGTAAAGCTGTTGGGCTGCCAAAACGCCTGGATGAAAATCTTGAGAGGCTAGAACAAGGTGACTTGCAACTTCAAGTGAGAATGGGTGAATCGGACAGACAACTAAGAAGAATGATTAATGCTCAACAATCATTAGGGAATTCTGTTCTTCTTGGCTCACTTGCTATATCCTCAGCCTTACTCGCTTCAACTAATAGACCTTTTTTATTTCTCATACCAGTAACTATTGGATTTCCAATAGCTCTAAGCTGGATTAAATTAAAATTCAAAATGAGAGGAGAAAGTCGTTTAGATAATTTTCAAGGAAGATAAAGGCTTTAAATAGTGACAATCAACGCTGCAAGGTTCCTCTTGGTCCCAATCCAACAAGCCCAGCATATGTAGCTTGACTACCCAACTCATCCTCAATACGAAGTAATTGATTATATTTCGCGACTCTTTCACTCCGACTCAATGAACCTGTTTTAATTTGACCAGATTTAGTTGCTACTGATAAATCAGCAATAGTTGTATCTTCAGTTTCTCCGCTTCTATGACTTATAACAGTTGTATAACTTGATCTTGAAGCAAGCTCTATAGCCTCAAGTGTTTCAGTTAAAGATCCTATTTGATTAACCTTAATTAATATTGAATTTGCAATATTCTCATCAATACCTCTTTGTAAACGATGTGTGTTGGTTACAAATAAATCATCTCCAACCAATTGCACACTTTTGCCAAGCTTTTTGGTAAGCAAGCTCCAACCATCCCAATCATCTTCGGCTAATCCATCCTCAATAGAAATGATTGGAAATAAATTAACTAACCCAACCAATTCGTCAACCATTTGCTCACTAGAATAAGAATTCCCACCATAAAAATATTGCCCCTCCTTATAAAACTCTGTACTTGCGACATCCAAAGCTAAAGAGATCTGCTCCCCTGGTCTGTATCCAGCCTGTTCAATTGCTTGCATTAAAAGGTCACCTGCTGCTTTATTACTCTCAAGATTTGGAGCGAATCCTCCTTCGTCACCAACAGCAGTAGACAGACCTTTCTGACTCAATAAATCCTTAAGCGTATGAAAGACCTCAGCTCCCATTCTTAATGCTTCTCTGAAGCTTTCAGCGCCATGCGGAACCAACATAAATTCCTGAAAATCTAAATTATTTGCAGCATGTTCTCCTCCATTAATCACGTTCATCAATGGAACGGGTAATAAAGATGACATTGGGCCACCTAAATATCTATACAAAGGCAAACCCAATCCATTAGCTGCTGCTCTAGCTGTAGCCATGCTGACAGCAAGAATTGAATTTGCACCAAGGTTTGATTTATTCTCTGTATCATCGAGTTGTTTCATTACCGAATCAACCGTGGCTTGATCTAAAGCAGAAAGACCACATAGAGCGGGAGCAATCGTTTCTTCTATATGACCAATGGCCTTGATAACTCCTTTACCCATATAGCGTTTGCCACCATCTCTTAACTCATGAGCCTCATGGGCTCCAGTACTTGCGCCACTTGGAACAATCGAACGTCCAATAGCTCCTCCTTCTAAAAGCACTTCAGCCTCTACAGTTGGATTACCACGAGAATCCAAAACTTCTCGGGCCATAATAGTATCAATCACTAGTTCTAGAGAGTCAGCCACGAATTTAAGATGATTTTTAGATCTTATGAACTACATTATTCCTATATGTTCCTGAATTGCTAATCTAGCTTGCTTTCCAAGACCTAATCAATCAAATTCGTCTTAACAAGAAATACACGTATCGATAAACAGGTCTCAATCAAAATCCAGAAGGCAAATGAACACTTTGAATCAACATTGATCGAAAATGAATGGAAGTCTAACAACAGAACCCGATTCTTTTAGCGATGAAGCTTGGAGTCTTTTACTAATAGCTGAACAATCAGCAAGGAGGTGGCGACATCAAAATTTAGATGTTGAACATCTTATTCAAGTACTTTTTAGAAATAAAAAATTTCAGAAATATACAAATTCCTTATCTGTAAATCATGAAGAAATAAATGAAATTTTAGAAAACTTTATCGCTGAACTCCCAATAACAAACCAATCAGATTTATTTATTGGAGAAGATTTAGAAATTCTTCTTGAAACAGCTGATGATTTTCGCTCTCGATGGGGATCTAATCAAATAGAGATATCTCATATCCTTATCGCAATCGGTAGAGACAATCGCTTAGGAGAAGATCTTTTTTATCAAGCTGGGCTTCCTAGTGAAATTCTTGAAGCAGAATTGAGACGACTACCAGCACCCAAATCATTTAAACAATCAAAAAGAATTGCAACGCAGCAAAAAGAAGATAGAACACAAAAAGATTCTAAGGCTTCTGTATCTATTAATAAAACATCAAAAAATCTTGCCCCCGAGCCACTTCCTCCTGTCAAAAAAGAAGAGACCACATCAAGACAAGAATCCTTAAATCTTAATGAAACACCAAGTGCATTGGATTTATACTGTAAAGATCTTACGGACGAAGCTGAGAATGGAACATTAGACCCTGTGATTGGCAGAGAGTCAGAAATAAAAGCAATTACAAAAGTTTTATCTCGAAGAGGCAAAAACAATCCAGTTCTAATTGGGGCTCCAGGTGTAGGGAAAACAGCAATTGCAGAATTATTAGCTCAAAAAATAATAGCTAATGAAATCCCTGATTCTCTTCAGGGCTTGAGACTAATTTCACTTGATATCGGTGCATTAATAGCTGGAGCTAAATTCCGAGGGCAATTTGAAGAGCGATTTAGATCATTGCTAAGTGAAATCAGCAATAGTGAAAGAGGAGTAATACTATTCATAGACGAATTACACACAATTGCAAGCAAAGACAGATCAAACACTGATGCTGGAAGTCTATTAAAACCATTACTAGCTAGCGGGGATTTACGATGTATTGGCGCAACAACTGCGGATAATTATAGACGTACGATTGAAAAAGACCTAGCCCTTAATAGACGGTTTCAGAAAGTATTAATAAAAGAACCTGGATTAGATTTGAGCTTAGAAATTCTAAAAGGACTTAAAGAAAATTATGAGTTTCACCATGGAGTAACTATCAGTGATGAAGCACTAATTACAGCAAATCGTTTATCTCATAGATATATAAGTGATAGATGCCTACCAGACAAAGCTATTGACTTAATTGATGAGGCTTCAGCTCAAGTAAAAATCGAATCTGCATCAAAACCAAAAATCATTGAAGAGAAAGAATATCAGATTAATCTGTTAGAGTCGTCAATCCTAAATGCGGACAAAGAGACAACATTAGAGACAATAAATAATCTTGAAGAAAAGAAAGAATTGCTAATCTTTGAGCTAGCTGAGATCAAACAAAAATGGCAAGACCAGATTAATAAATCAGCTGAATTACAAGAATTAAAAATAAGCTGTGAAGAAGTAAAAAATTTAATAAAAGAAGCTGAAATCTCCTGTGATATTGAAGAAGTAGAAAGACTTAAATATGAACAACTTTATCAAATCAAAGAAAGAATAAAAGAAATAAAAGCTTCTGTTCAAGAAGATAATGAGTGTGGCAATTCCTTACTAGTAGACCAAGTCACCCCAGAAGACATAGCTGATGTTGTCTCAAGATGGACAGGAATTCCTGTTAGAAAAGTTTTATCAGGTGAAAGAGAAAAACTTTTAAATTTAGAACAAGACTTAGAGAAAAAAGTTATTGGTCAATTAAATGCAGTTCAAGCAGTCTCAGCAGCAATTCGTAGAGCAAGAGCTGGGATGCAGGACATAAGAAGACCCATTGGATCCTTTCTTTTTTTAGGGCCTACAGGTGTTGGGAAGACTGAACTTGCTAGATCACTAGCAAGTTCTTTATTTGATGAAGAGGACGCTTTATTGAGACTTGATATGAGTGAATATATGGAGAGAAATGCTGTTTCAAGACTTTTAGGCGCACCTCCTGGATACGTTGGTTACGAAGAAGGTGGGCAATTAACAGAGGCAATTAGAAAAAGACCTTATGCAGTTTTGCTCCTTGATGAGATTGAAAAAGCTCATCAAGAAGTTTTCAACATCCTTTTACAAGTACTTGATGATGGAAGACTCACCGACTCTCAAGGCCGGACGGTAGATTTTAGAAATACAGTTATTGTTATGACAAGCAATCTTGCTAGCAAAGCAATCTTAAATAATTCACTACAAGTTCAAAGCGGAAATTCAAATAAAAATATTCTTTCACAAGAATTAAATCAAAAAATCAACGAAGCTCTAACAAAACATTTTCGGCCAGAATTCTTGAACCGCATTGATGAAGTAATAAGATTTAATCCATTAAAACCTGAAAGTTTAGAAAAAATAGTGCGACTTCAACTTGAAGAGTTAAAGAAGCTTCTCAAGCACCAAGGTTTAGATCTTTATGTTGACGAAAACACCATTAAAACTCTTGCTGATGAAGGCTATGAACCTGAATATGGCGCCAGACCGCTAAGAAGAGTGATTCGAAGAAGATTAGAAAACCCACTGGCAACACAAATATTAGAGGAGGCTTTTGAAGATGCCAGATCTATAAGGGTTGAAACTAAAGATGATGAGTCTAAAAAACTTCTTTTTTTAATTGATAACTAATCTATCAAACATAAGTTACTCTAGGTTTACAGCCATTCTTCTTAAAAGTACCTTCCTATTAATCTTTCCAAAGTGACAAGTCCAACCTCTAAAGAGGATCAAGAAAAGGTAAGTCCTACAAAAAAGGAAAAGTCTGCCTTAAAAAAAAGTTTTTTATCCTCTACAATTGATGAAATGAAACTTGTTGTATGGCCTTCACGCCAGCAGCTTTTCAGTGAATCTGTTGCTGTGATTTTAATGGTCACTTTATCAGCAGTATCAATCGCAGCGGTAAGCCGTTTTTATGGATGGGCCTCTACTCAGGTATTCCGCTGAGTTCATTAATCTAAATTTTCAAACCACTCACAATTTTTTCCAGTGTCAGATATTGAAACCTCCTCTACTAAAGATTCAAAAATAATTGATAGATCTGAGGCAATTGAGGATGATCAATCACATTTTGCAAACCAAACAATAAAGACAAATATTGCTCGCTGGTATGCTATTCAAGTTGCATCCAGTTGCGAAAAGAAGGTAAAAGCGACACTTGAACAAAGAGCTATCACTCTTGGTGTTAGTGACAGAATCATAGAGATAGAAATCCCTCAAACACCTGCAGTTAAGCTAAAAAAAGATGGTAGTAGGCAGACCACAGAAGAAAAAGTATTCCCTGGATATGTGCTGGTTCGTATGGTCTTAGATGAAGACACAATGATGGCAGTCAGGAGTACTCCCAATGTAATTAATTTTGTTGGAGCAGAAGACCGAAGAGCTACTGGGAAAGCGCGAGGGCATATAAAACCCCGTCCTCTTAGCAGGCAGGAGGTTAATAGAATTTTCAAGCGAGCAGCTGAGAAGAAAACTGTTGTGAAGTTGGATGTAGAAGAAGGTGATCAGATTGTTGTTACTTCAGGTCCTTTTAAAGATTTCCAAGGAGAAGTAATTGAAGTTTCTGGAGAAAGAAACAAGCTTAAGGCGCTTTTATCAATTTTCGGAAGAGAAACTCCTGTTGAACTTGAATTTTCTCAAATAACCAAACAAAATTGATTTTTAATTTCCTTTTGCTGTCTGGTCAGTCTAGGAGTTAAGTTTATTAGATAATTCATCTGATTAGTTTCAGATTTTCCGCATTAGTTCAATTTACAGCCGATGGCAAAGAAAGTAGTAGCCCTGATCAAGTTAGCCTTACAGGCTGGCAAAGCCAACCCAGCTCCTCCCGTTGGCCCTGCGCTTGGCCAACATGGGGTGAACATAATGGCGTTTTGTAAGGAATACAATTCGCGCACCCAAGACAAAGCTGGCTTTGTTATTCCTGTAGAAATATCAGTTTTCGAAGATAGAAGTTTTACTTTCATAACAAAAACTCCTCCTGCTTCGGTTTTAATAACTAAAGCAGCTGGAATTTCCAAAGGATCAGGCGAGTCAGCCAAAGGAACTGCTGGCTCAATCAGTAAAAGTCAACTTGAAGAAATTGCTAAAACAAAACTTCCAGATCTAAATTGCAGCAGCATCCAATCAGCGATGAAAGTGATTGAGGGGACAGCCAAAAATATGGGGGTTTCCATAAAGGACTGATTAAATCGTAAAATTATCAAAGGTTCTCTTAAAGGGGGAGACTCAAAGTCGAATGGACCCCAATTTATTATGAAAAATTTTTCTAAAAGAATGACAACGTTACTTTCCAAAGTGGAAGAGCGTTCATATTCTCCAATTGAAGCAATAAAGCTAGTCAAGGAGAATGCAAATGCAAAATTCGATGAGACTATTGAAGCTCACATAAGACTAGGAATTGACCCAAAATATACTGATCAGCAACTACGAACGACAGTTGCCTTACCAAGTGGTACCGGCCAGAAAGTTAGAATAGCAGTAGTTACGCGCGGAGAAAAAGTTTCTGAGGCGACTAAAGCAGGTGCTGATTTGGCTGGAGAAGAAGATTTAGTTGATTCGATTAACAAAGGAGAAATGAACTTCGACCTGCTAATTTCAACTCCAGATATGATGCCCAAGGTTGCAAAACTTGGAAGAGTGCTTGGTCCTAGAGGGCTTATGCCTAATCCAAAAGCAGGAACAGTTACAACCGATTTAGCAGGTGCTATTAAAGAATTTAAAGCAGGAAAACTTGAATTTAGAGCAGATAAGGCAGGAATTGTTCATGTCCGATTTGGTAAAGCAAGTTTTTCGGAAGAGGCTCTTCTTGAAAATTTGAAGACATTGCAATTAACAATAGAAAAAAATAAACCAAGCGGGGCAAAAGGAAAATTCTGGAGAAGCTTTTTTATTACATCCACCATGGGACCATCAGTAGAAGTAGATATCAACGAATTACAAGACTTGCAGAAAGAAAAGTGACCCTGTTGATGTAAATTAGATAAGTGGTATAACCACACGGGCATGCGCCCAGCCAAAGACAGCAGGTCTGATTCTATTAAAATTTTTTTAAGAGAATCTCTAATCCCCGCCGAGGCATACGCAAGGTTTTATCTTTTTGGATTGAATCATTAGCGGCCTCGATTTCCCAATGGGAATATGGCCGTATGTCCAGTTCTTCCCCCGATTCGATCCAATTATTATGGGCCGCACGCTGGAAAGCAAAAAACAGATCGTTGAAACGATAGAGGGTCTACTAGATAACTCTGAAATGGCTTTAGTTCTTGATTACAAGGGCTTATCCACAAAAGAGATGTCTGACTTGCGCTCAAGATTGCAAAAAAGCGATGGCGTCTGCAAGGTCACTAAAAACACCTTGATGCGTCAAGCCATAAAAGGAAAAGATTCCTGGACTGGTTTGGAGTCATTGCTTACTGGAACTAACGCCTTTGTATTAATCAAAGGAGATGTTGGGAGTGCTGTTAAAGCTGTACAAGCATTTCAAAAGGAAACTCAAAAGTCTGAGACTAAAGGAGGTCTTTTCGAAGGCAAACTTTTATCTCAAGATGAGATCAAAGCGATTGCAAAACTTCCTAGCAAGGAAGCACTTATGGCACAAATTGCTGGTGCAATGAATTCCATAACAAGCAAAATCGCTATTGGTATAAATGAGGTACCATCTGGACTTGCGAGATCTCTTAAACATCATTCTGAGAGCGGCGAGAGCTGATACTCCTTGTTTAACAATTTGTTTTCTACTTACTTAGTTGCTGATTTAAACCATGTCTGCAAAAACCGATGAAATCTTAGATTCATTAAAAAGCCTCTCTTTGCTTGAAGCTTCAGAGCTTGTTAAGCAAATAGAAGAAGCTTTTGGTGTATCTGCTGCCGCATCTGCTGGCGTTGTCATGGCAGCTCCCGGAGCTGCTGGTGGTGGCGATGGTGCTGATGCTGCCGAAGAAAAAACTGAGTTTGAGGTAGTTTTAGAAAGCTTTGACGCTTCATCTAAAATCAAAGTCCTTAAAGAAGTTAGAAATGCCACAGGCTTAGGCCTTGGCGAAGCCAAAGCGCTAGTGGAGGCTGCTCCAAAAACAATAAAAGAAGGAGCAACAAAAGAAGATGCTGAAGCTTTAAAGAAAGCAATAGAAGCTGTTGGTGGAAAAGTAACTTTAAAATAAAATCGTTACTGGAAAAACACCTGTTTTCTGCTTATATGAAACCGGTCTATTCAGACCGGTTTTTTTATGTCTAAAGAAGAAAAATTAGCTATTGCTGCAGCAACTGATGGTGCATGTAGTGGTAACCCTGGTCCAGGAGGCTGGGGAGCATTAATTAGATTCCAGGATGGAAGTGAAGTTGAATTTGGAGGTTTCAGTCCTGAGACAACAAATAATCGCATGGAATTACAAGCTGCATTATTTGTTCTTGAAAAATTAAAAAAAATAAAATTTCACCCTTCATTAACCATAAAAACTGATAGCAAATATTTAATTGATGGAATGGAAAAATGGATATCGAATTGGAAAAAGAAAGGATGGAAAACTGCATCTGGTAAAAAAGTTCTCAATCAAGATTTATGGAAAGCTCTTGACCACCCTGAACTACCAAAAATCAAACTTCAATATGTCAAAGGACACAGCGGAGAAAAGGATAATGATAGAGTTGACGCCATTGCTGTAGCTTTTTCAAAAGGTCGAAAAATACAACTAAAAGATTTTGTCAAAGAATAAAAAAAACGACTTATACAATATTCTGCTTGGGCACCTTCTTTCTCAAGACGAGGGGATTGATGCAGAAATACTTACTAATTCAGCCCTTAATGCCATTAAATTCGCGTCTTTAAATAGAAATTTTCCAATAATTTCTAATTTCCTTTTAAAAGCATCAAGTGATTTTCAAAGAAACAATTCAAGCTTAAATCAAATTATCTTTGGCTCACACTTTAAAAACCCTATAGGACTTGCTGCTGGATTTGATAAAAATGGTGTAGGAGCTGGTCTCTGGAATTATTTTGGATTTGGTTTCGCCGAATTAGGAACCATTACTTGGCATGCCCAAAAAGGTAATCCAAAACCTAGACTTTTCAGAATTGCAAAAGAAAAAGCTGCACTAAATCGAATGGGATTTAATAATGAAGGCGCAGAAAAATTCTTAAGCACTATAGAAAAACAAAAAATACCTTCTCCAGGGCAAAGACCGTGTGTCCTGGGAATAAATTTAGGAAAATCAAAAATCACACCTTTTGATGAAGCCCATAAAGATTATTTTCTATCTTTAAGACTATTGGCTCCTTTATCAGACTATGCAGTTATCAATGTTAGTTCGCCGAATACCCCAGGCCTTCGCTCATTACAAGGAACAAAACAACTAAAAAATTTAATCCTCACGCTAAAAGATTTATCCAATTGTCCTCCTTTGCTTGTGAAAATTGCTCCAGATCTGTCAAATGAAGAAATTGATGAAATCGCGAGAGTTGCAATTGAGAATGGTATTGATGGAATAATTGCAATCAATACAAGCTTAAATAGATTTAATCTAAAAAACCTAAGAATCAAAACTGGAAAAACTTTAGAGCAAGAGAATGGAGGCTTAAGTGGGCTTCCTTTAGAGAAAAGAGGACTGGAAGTTATTAGAAGGCTTAGAAATAGTACTAAGAATGCTTTACCGCTTATTGGTGTAGGCGGAATCAGTTCGGCACAAACAGCATGGGAAAGAATTGCCGCTGGGGCATCACTGGTTCAAGTGTATACAAGTTGGATATTTGAGGGACCAAATTTAGTTCCAGAAATTTTAGATGGATTAACCCTGCAAATGGAAAAACACGGATTCCGAAATATTAAGGAGGTAATCGGCTCAGAAGAACCATGGAAATAAAAACACAAATGATTTCAATAAATGTTTATGATTATATTTAAACTGACCACAATATTATCTCATATATAATGAAATTAGACTTTGATATTCATGGAGGTAATATTGAAAAAGAAGCAAGAAAGTTAGGACTATCTACAGATAAAATAATTGATGCAAGTGCATCAATAGTTCCTTTTAAACTACCTAAAAAGTTAAGTAATTATCTGATTAAAAGTATAAACAGTGGATCTATAAAATCTTATCCTGATAGAAGTTATTTTGAAGTAAAAAATTCTATTGCGAAATGGCATAATATTGACCCTTCAATGATTTTACCTGGTAATGGAGCTTCAGAATTATTTACTTGGGCAGCAAGAGATGCAAGTTTAAATGGCATAAGTTCTTTGCCCTCTCCTGGTTTTGGAGACTACGAAAGAGCTTTAAAATGTTGGAATGCTTCTTATGTTCATAATCCTATTCCATTATCTTGGACTAATAGCAATCCCCAGTCATTTCCAATTAAACCAAAAACCCAAGTCTTATGGATTACAAACCCACACAATCCAACTGGGCAACTATGGAGTCGTTCATCAATAGAAAAATTATTAACTAATTATAAACTCATAATTTGCGATGAAGCATTTATTTCTCTTACACCCGGTGGAGAAAGTCAATCAATCATTGATTTAACTAAAAGCCATAAAAACCTTATAGTGATAAGAAGTTTAACTAAGTTTCTAGGTATTGCTGGATTAAGAATTGGATACGCCATAACAAACTCAGATAGATTATTAAAATGGAAAGAGATAAGAGATCCATGGCCAGTAAATACCCTAGCAATAAATGCAACTAATATGATAATGAACAATTCTAAAATGCATAAAAAAAGATTAAATAAAATCCATAAATGGGTAGAAGATGAAGGGAGCTGGTTACATAAAAGTTTATCAGGTTTTTCTACTTTTAAACCTCTTCCAACAACTACAAATTTTCAATTAATTAAAAGTGATAGTTCTATATTAAGTCTAATCAAGAATTTAAAAAAAAGAGGAATTCTATTAAGAGACTGTAGGTCATTTACAACTCTAGATGAAAATTGGATAAGAATAAGTCTTCAAAAAAGAAAGAAAAATATTCAAATTATTAATACTTTAAAAGATTACATTAACTAATAGAGTTTATAATCTCAAATATCTTATTTTCAGCATTGAGGTGATCATAATTATTCATATTTGATGTCATTTCACTTAGAGAATTAGAATTGATCAACTTAGATATAGCGTTTTTCAAAATATCTTTTTCTGGATCATGTTGATTAACTATTACAGCACCTCCATATCTAGCCATATAAGCAGCATTTAGTTCCTGATGCTGATCAGCAGAATCTGGAAAAGGTATTAAAATTGAAGGAGTCTTAGTTACCATTAATTCACAAATTGCACCAGATCCTGCTCTACTTATTGCAAGATCAGCATTTCGTAGCAAGGCCGATATTTCATTACTGAATTGTCTTATAACCAAATTAGCGTGAGTATCAATTTTATCTAATTTTTTATAGAAAAAATCGTTTTTACCTGTCAAATGAATAACTCTACAACCCTTATCAAGCAACCAGGGCAAGATATTCCTTACCATCTCATTCATTTTTATTGCTCCTTGACTACCTCCCATCACTACAATCAATACCCCCTCTCCAATGGGCACCCAAGCGGGTAGAGACTGATCTAGAAAAAATTCTGATCTTACAGGTGTTCCAGTAAAACTTGTTCTGCACCCTTGCAAATGCTCAGATGCCGATGGAATTCCCAAGGCAACATGGTCACAGAATCTACCTAATAACCTAGTTACTTTTCCAGGTATAGCATTAGATTCATGCAACAGAATAGGGATGCCACTGAGTTTTGCCCCAAGAATACTAGGAGCAGATATGTACCCACCTGTAGTAAAAACAACGTTGATTTTTTTTTGACGTAATAGAACAGAGACCCGAATAGAAGCAAAGAGTAATTTACATAAATCAAACATTTTTCTAAAAATATTTCCTTGTAATCCTCCAACTTTTAGCTTTATTAAATTGTATTTTTTGGGAACCAGTTCAATCTCTAGCCTATTTGGCACGCCTAACCACTCAATTTCCCAAGAATTTGGAAGTGAATCAGCGAAAGACAATGCAGGATAAATATGCCCACCCGTTCCGCTTGCAGCAATTAAAAGGCGAGGCATAAATCAAATAACCTTTTACCTCGAGACTAAGTTATATTTAGTAAAAAAGGTAGGCGTGAGACATTCACTGATAGCGAAATCAATCATTTTTTTATTGCTCTATCCCCTAACGATCAATTCTGCGTTAAGTAAAAATATAGATAATCATTTATTAATCAATCAATTGGAGGAACACCTTAACAATAGGAAGGATAATTTGCTAAAAGATCTATTTCTACAAAAATCATTCAATCAGTTTAATAAACAGTATTTAGACTTTCGGAAAAAATATAAAGATGCAAAATGGTCAATTCAACCAGTGAGAAATGATCAAAATAAATCATTGCTAGATATAAAAATCATATCTAAAACAAAAATTAATGATCAAGTTTATAATCTAAATACCAAACAGACTGTTAAGATAGAGACTTACAAAAATAAAATAAAAGGATATGAAATAATAGAGGAAGAATCGATTCTAAATAGCCAAAATTCACCTCTTATTATAAAAATTGTATCTCCAGATGAAGTCCTTAGTGGTGAAAAATATGAAATGAATTTAATTATTGAAAAACCATTAGACAATTCTTTAACTGCTAGTGGAATGATCGTAGTTAAAAACAAAGATAATAAGAATATATCAAATGATATCTTTGGAATTAAGCCGAATCAATCAGGCGGTTTATTTAAATATATTCAAGCACCCTTAAATCCTGGTTCTCAAACTATTTCAGCAATAATTACTCATCCTGAAGGAACTTATTTATTTACAAAAAAAATAAAAGTAGGTTTATAAAAACCTACTTTTAGTAATCATAAAATTTAGATTGAAATTATTAAGCATCATCTAGAGCAGAAACTCCAGGAAGAACTTTACCTTCCAAAAGTTCAAGGCTAGCACCACCTCCAGTCGAAATATGAGACATATTTTCCGCTAAACCTGCTTTCTCAACTGCTGCCACTGAATCTCCACCTCCAATAATTGTGCAGCATCCTTGAGCACTTAATTCAGCCAAAGTATTTGCTATGGCATTTGTTCCATTTGCAAATTTCTCAAATTCAAAGACACCCATCGGTCCATTCCAAATAACAGTTTTGCAATCTTTCAAAGCATCCTGAAAAAGTTCTACTGATTCTGAACCAATATCCAATCCCATCCAACCTTCGCTAATAGCATCTACTTTTGAAGATTTACTATTTGCATTAGGAGAAAAATTATCAGCCAAAACAACATCACTTGGCAAAAGAAACTCAACTCCTTTATCTTTCGCTTTCTTCTCCAAAGCACTTGCTAATTCGAGCTTATCTTCTTCGACAAGACTATTCCCAACAGATAATCCTCTGGCTTTGTAAAAAGTAAATATCATCCCTCCACCAACAATTATCTTGTCGCATTTATCAATTAAAGACTCCAGAACACCGATTTTACTACTTACCTTTGAGCCGCCAACTATTGCTGCCAAGGGTCTTTTAGGTTGATCAATAGCTCCTTGAAGGTACTTAAGTTCTTTTTCCATTAAATAACCAGCCACACAGGGACTTAAAAACTTTGTAACCCCCTCAGTTGAGGCATGAGCTCGGTGAGCAGCACCAAAAGCATCATTAACATAGACTTCAGCCAAAGAAGCTAATTCCTTTGCAAATTCTGTATCATTTTTTTCTTCACCAGCAATAAATCGAACATTTTCCAAAAGGACAACATCGCCATTGGAAATTGCATCTATTTTTGACTTAGCTTCAGCTCCTACACAACTTTCAGTTTTTACAACTGTTTTACCAAGTAATTCACTGAGTCTTTGAGCAACAGCAGTCAAACGCATGGTTTCATTAACCTGTCCCTTTGGCCTGCCAAAATGAGCAGAAAGAATAACTCTTGCACTCTTCTCTATGAGGTCATTAATAGTTGGTAAAGCAGCACGAATTCTTGTGTCATCAGTTATTTGGCCCTCATCTCCTAATGGGACATTAAAATCAACTCTCACTAAAACACGTTTGCCGCATAAGTCTTCAGCGCCGAGACTTGACAGGGAACGCTTAGACATAATGTATAAAATTCAGAAAGGAAACTGAGTGACCATAGCTCTTAAAAGGCACCAATTGGGTAATTACTAAGACACAGAAAAAATCTACCTAAACCTTTTAGAAACTCAAAATGGCTTTTTAGATATTAAAAGTCTATAGTTAAAAGAATTAATTACCCCTTAAATGCCTGCAATTACTGAAAAAAACTTATAATAAGAGTCTAAAAATCAATTTTTTTTTTGAACGTACAATATTGATGAATATTTTTTTACTGACAAGTTATTAAATATTGTAATTCTATCAATCTAGATTGATCAACAAAATTAAACTCCCATCAGGATATTCTGAAAAATTCAATTATTTTTATCAACATATTTAATCTTTTCAGATGATAAGTTGAAATTATAATTTTGAAAACTACATTCCCAAAATAAATCAAAAATCAACTTTTTCAATTTTTAAATTAATCAATTTAAACCAATTTACTTTTAAAATTCCGTGAACAAGCAGCTTATACAATGGTATCCAGGGCATATCGCTAAAGCAGAAAAACAGTTAAAGGAGCATCTGAATAAAGTTGATCTAGTTTTCGAAGTACGAGACGCACGTATACCCCTCGCCACTTCTCATCCATATCTTCAAAAATGGTTGAAAGGAAAGAAGCAAATATTAGTTATTAATAGAAAAGACATGATCAATATCGAAGCCCATCAAGCTTGGGATAAAAAATTAAGGTCAGAAGGGAAAATTCCATGGTGGTGTGATGCAAAAACTGGAACAGGCGTTCTCCAAATAAAACAAGCCGCTATTCGTGCTGGGCAAGAGTTAAATCAAAGACGTCTCGACCGAGGGATGAAAAATCGTGCAATTAGAGTCCTAACTCTTGGTTTCCCAAATGTTGGGAAATCTGCTCTCATTAACAGACTAGTCAAAAAAAAGGTTGTATCCAGCTCAAGAAAACCTGGAGTCACAAGAAGTTTGAGATGGGTAAGATTGGGACAAGATCTGGATCTATTGGATGCTCCTGGAGTGTTGCCGCCTAGATTTGAAGATCAAAATGCAGCGTTAAAATTAGCTATTTGTGATGATATTGGTCAAGCCGCATACGATACTGAACAAGTAGCCATTAACTTTATGAAACTTCTTGAGACATTAGAAAACACCCAAGAAGCGGGAATCAACTCAATGTGTCTTCAAAATAGATATGGAATATTTGTCAATCAAAATATTAAAGACAAATCTTTATGGCTACTTTCAGCAGCAGAACGTCACACTTCTGGAGATACTCGAAGAATGTCTCAAAGATTACTTGATGATTTTCGCAAAAATTTGTTGGGAAATATCTCTCTTGAACTCCCCAAATGAATAAAGAAATCAAACATGAATTTGGGGAAGGACCAGGTGAATTATTTGAGGGTGAATATAAGAAACCTTTGCCTATGCGGCTTGATAGATGGCTGGTAAGTCAACGCCCCGAACAAAGTAGGGCTCATATTCAGAAATTCATTGAAGCGGGGTTTGCAAGAGTGAACGGTAAAACTGGAAAAGCAAAAACTCCCGTTAGGCCAGGTGACATAATTCAACTTTGGGTTCCACCACCTGAGCCTCTTCCTTACTTAAAACCAGAAGAGATTGATTTAGATATTTTATATGAAGATAATCATTTAATAGTTATTAATAAAACAGCAGGGATAGCAGTTCATCCTGCACCAGGGAATAAATCAGGAACATTAGTCAATGGATTAATCAATCATTGTCCAGACTTACCAGGCATTGGAGGCAAATTGAGACCTGGAATAGTTCATCGCTTAGATAAAGACACAACTGGATGCATTGTCGTAGCAAAGACTCAAGAAGCCTTAGTTAAACTACAAATTCAAATACAAAAAAGAGTAGCCTCAAGGAATTATATTGCTGTTGTCCATGGAGCTATTAAAGACAATGAAGGTATGATTGTCGGATGTATTGGTCGACATCCAAAAGATAGAAAAAAATATGCTGTGGTTGATGAGGAATCTGGTAGATATGCTTGTACTCATTGGAAATTAATTGAAAATCTAGGAAATTTTTCTCTTCTTAAATTCAAACTTGATACAGGTAGAACACATCAAATTCGTGTTCATAGTGCACACATAGGTCATCCTATTATTGGAGACCAAACTTACAGTAGGTGTAAAAAATTGCCTATTAAACTTGGTGGCCAAGCTTTACATGCAGTTGAATTGGGTTTAATACACCCAATAACATTAGAAAAAATGAAATTCAAAGCTCCATTACCTAAGGATTTTGAACGACTTTTAAAAGTATTACAACCAAAAAACAAGATTATTTCGGAAGTCTAGGACAAGCTTTCACCATCTTTTTTGTTAGATGTTTCTGAGGATGATTTAACAAATTTTTTCCAGAATTCTCTTCGATAATTTTCCCTTTATCAAACACTAATACTCTGTGACAAAAACCTGCCGCAACAGATAGATCATGGGTTATGAACAACATAGAAAGTTTTAATTTTTCTTGCAAAGAGCGAAGTAACTCCAAAACTTCTGCTTGAATTTCTCCATCTAACATACTTACACTTTCATCACAGATTAGTATTTTGGGATTAAGTGCGAGTGCTCTTGCAATAACTACTCGTTGCTGTTGTCCTCCTGAAAGTTGATTAGGTAAGCGTTGTTCATACATTGCTGTGGGCGTTAAACCAACTAGTTCTAAAAGATTACGAGCTTTTTCTCTAGCTTTAGATTGACTTGACAATTTATGGATAAGAATTGGATCTATAATTGCATCTATTACTGACATCTTAGGATTTAACGATGCAGAAGGATCTTGAAAAATAATTTGAATATATTTACGTAATTGCTTTAAAGATTTCCTATTGATAGTTGAAATATTCTTTCCAAGAAAAAAAACATTTCCACCTCTTATAGGCAATAAACCAGTCAACGCTCTACATAGAGTACTCTTCCCACATCCTGATGGGCCTACGATACCAAGAGTTTCACCTTCATACAGAGAAAAGGTAACTTCATTTATAGCTTTCAACCAAAAAGAATTGAAAGGCCAAAAGCCTAAATTATGCCAACAACGTAAACTATTTACAGTCAATAATGCTTCACTTTTATTCATTAATTCTCTCTCAGAACCCTCTAAAATTCGACCCGAGTTAACTAATCTTTGAGCAATCTCAGTTTTTGGATTATCAACTATCTCTTTAATATTTCCAGACTCGACTATATGCCCACAATCAAGTATTGCAATTTTATTACACCATTTATATGCCATTGATAAATCATGACTAATTAATAGTAAAGCAGTCCCAATCTCATTACAAAGTAAACTCAATTCACTCATGATCTGATCTGCAACTATTGTATCTAAACTAGTTGTAGGTTCATCAGCAATTATCAAAGGAGGTTTTAAGCAAATTGCCAAAGCAATTGCTAAACGTTGTCGCATTCCTCCACTAAATTCATGTGGAAAAGAATTAAATCTTAAAGGATCTATTCCAACTTTTTCTAATAAGCTTTTAGCTTTTTTTACTAGGTTATAAATTGGTTCAGAATCATCATGAGCTTTAAAAGTATCAACCAAATGTTCTCCAACAGTCATTAAGGGATTTAAACGAGACATTGGATCCTGAAATATCAATCCAACCTCTTTCCCTCGAATAGATTGCAAAGAAAACTTGTCTAGATCCAATACATTTTTTCCATTTAAAACAATCTCACCATCACAAACACATCCATTAGGAAGAAGCTGCATTACAGCCTTAGCAACAGTACTTTTACCACATCCAGAACTACCAACTAATGCAAGCCTATCGCCACGATTCATATTCAAATTTAATCCTCTTAACACGTAAGCTGTAGTATTTGGATAAATAGCATTTAGTTTATTTATCTTTAAAACTTCTTTTGATGAATTATTCATAAAAAGGTAGCAAGAAATGTTGAGTTTGAATAAAATAAATTAAGCTCCGGTGCTGATGTCTAAAGTCACCTCTGCATACAATTCAAACCAGACTCATATCGTCTGTGATGAATATTTTGATGGCAAGCCTCAACTTAGAACTCATCAGATCAAACATATTGATGATTATGAAATTATTTTGCCAGAGTGGTTAAAAAATTGCATTAAAAATATTCCGCCTGGAATTGGATCAAGCTGTCCAAGGGATTCTGAAGCGCTTTTAGTTGCCGCATTTGATCTTGCCTTTCAATTGCATAAAGGGCAATACAGAAAAAGCGGTGAACCTTACATAATCCATCCAGTTGCAGTAGCTGACTTACTAAGAGAGATAGGTGCAAGCGCTAGTGTCATTGCAGCAGGTTTTTTACATGACGTGGTCGAAGATACAGACATAACTCCAGAACAACTGGAGGGGTATTTTGGCAGTGAGGTTAGATATCTAGTTGAAGGTGTAACTAAATTAGGCGGAATCCATTTTAATAATCGGACAGAAGCTCAAGCCGAAAACCTACGTAAAATGTTTCTAGCTATGGCTAGCGATATTCGAGTTGTGCTTGTGAAACTTGCAGATAGGCTTCACAATATGAGAACTATTAGTTACTTAGACAAAGACAAGCAAACACGAATAGCTAAAGAAACTAGAGAAATTTATGCTCCTCTCGCAAACCGTTTAGGCATAGGACGCTTCAAATGGGAACTAGAGGACCTAGCATTTAAACTTTTAGAGCCAGATCCTTTCCGAGAAATTCAACAACAAATAGCTAGTAAACGTAGTGAAAGAGAAGAGAGGTTAAATACAACTGTTCAATTACTAAAAGATCGCTTGACCTCAGCAGGGCTTCACCAATGTGAAGTTAGTGGAAGGCCAAAGCATTTATATGGAATATGGAGTAAAATGCAAAGACAGCAAAAAGAATTTCATGAAATTTTTGATGTTGCTGCTCTAAGGATTCTTGTCTCAGATGTCGAGACGTGTTATCGAGCTCTTGCTGTTGTTCATGATACATTCAGACCAATACCTGGTCGGTTTAAAGATTATATAGGCCTACCTAAACCAAATGGCTATCAGTCGCTACATACAGCTGTAATTGGCAGGCACAGACCTATTGAAGTACAAATCAGGACTCCAGAAATGCATAGGGTTTCAGAATTTGGAATTGCAGCTCACTGGAAGTATAAAGAAGGAGGGTCTCCTGCAAATCCCGATTCAGAAAAATTTAATTGGTTACGCCAATTAGTCGAATGGCAACAAGAAGATGGGGTTAATGATCACAATGACTACCTTGCATCAATTAAAGAGGATTTATTTGATGAAGAAGTATTTGTTTTTACTCCAAAAGGAGATGTTTTGGGATTGAGGAATGGTTCAACAGCAATCGATTTTGCTTATCGTATTCACTCTGAAGTCGGAAATCATTGCAATGGTGCTAGAATTAATGATCGTCTTTGCGTGTTATCAACACCTCTTGAAAATGGAGATTTCGTTGAGATCCTCACTCACAAAAGCTCTCATCCAAGCTTAGATTGGTTAAACTATGTAGCCACACCCACAGCTAGAAATCGCATTAGACAATGGTATAAAAAAAGTCATCGTCAAGAAACAATATTAAGAGGGAAAGAACTACTAGAACAAGAATTTGGTCGTAAAGGAATTGATAATTTACTGAAAGGTGACGCAATAATAAAAGTTGCCGAGAGATGTAATCTAAAGTCTACGGAAGATTTATTAGCTGCACTTGGATTTGGGGCATTAACACTACATCAAGTAATTAATAGATTTAGAGAAGAGATAAAAATACAGAACCAAATACCTGAGACTGAATTAAGCGATATCGAGCTGGCTAACCAAATTGGGTCAGAAGTAAATCTAACTGCAAACAAATCAAAAATATCTCAAACTAAGTATTCGCCAATAGTTGGTTTAGAAGGGCTTGACTATAGACTAGGTGGGTGTTGTAGCCCTTTACCAGGAGAATCAATACTTGGAACAGTTGCACTTGGTAATCATGGAATCACGATACATCGAACTAATTGTGTCAATATACAATCAGTACCTAACGAAAGAAGACTATCAGCCAAATGGAATAGCCATACACATATCAAAGAAAACAAATTTCCTGTTCAATTAAGAATTGAAGTTATTGATAGAGTCGGAGTACTTAAAGACATATTAATGAGACTTTCTGATAGAGGTATTAATGTAATCGATGCAAGAGTTAAGACATCTCATGGTAAACCTGCATGCATAGACCTCAGAGTTGAACTGGAAAGCGTTAATCAATTAGAAATTACTATCAATCAAATTCGTTCAATGGTTGATGTCTTAGATATCGCAAGGACAGGAATTAATTAACTTTTAAATAATCCAAGATATTATTTAAAAGTTAATTAATGATATCTAATATATAAATTTAAATTTTATTAGAAAGTTTTTTAAGTAAAAAATATAGACCCAGTCCACCAACTATTCCAGTCAAAAGCCCCATACATATCGAGCCCATTATCAGCCTAGAACTCAAATACCAACCTTGAGACCACAATTCATTAGTAGTTATATGGCTAAAATCTATTATCTTTTTATCTTTATTGAGTATTACAGAGCCTAGTCTATAATTAAAATAATAAAGGGGAACATAAGTAAATGGGTTGCTAATCCAGGTTCCAACAGCAGCCAAAATACTATTTCCCTTTAAGATTTTTGCTAAAAACACACCCATCAAGGTTTGTAAACCAAAAAATGGAAAGCAACCACTAAATACCCCCACGCCCAATCCTAATGCTCTCTGAAAGGGAGAACCTTCCTGATTCCAGAGCCAAGAGATAAATTTACGAATTCTTTGTATTAGATTTAGGAAGATTTTTTTCATATTTTAAAAAATCTTGGTCCAAAAAAGAAACCTAGATTTGATTTTAGTGAAGATTGCGTGATGATTGATTAATGAATTCGTTTTCCCCTACTGAAGATACTATTGCTGCAATTGCGACTGCCGTTTGTCCCGGACAAGGAAGTATCGCTGTTATTAGAATCTCTGGCTCCTCAGCCATTGATATAACTAAAACCATTGTTCATATTCCTGGAACGCACGAATGGAGCACTCACAAAGTACTTTATGGACATGTAACCGAAGCAAATCAAACAAAATATATCGATGAAGTATTAATATTAATAATGAAAGGGCCGCGAAGCTTTACAGGTGAAGATGTAGTAGAAATTCATTGCCATGGTGGAATAATTGCAGTCCAGAAGATCCTTGAAAGAATACTGGATTTTCCAAGCGTTCGGAGAGCAGAGCCAGGTGAGTTTAGTCAACGAGCAGTGCTAAATGGTCGTCTTAGTCTAACTCAAGCAGAATCAATTAGTGAACTGGTATCAGCAAGAAGTCGAAAAGCAGCAGAACTCGCAATTAATGGAATTGAAGGCACTATTCAAACTACGATTCAATCAATCAGGAAACGATTAGTTGAGCAACTAACGGAAATTGAAGCAAGAATAGATTTTGAAGAAGATCTTCCAAATTTAGATGAAAAGCATGTAAAGAATGAAATTGTCGCAATCAAAAAGGATCTAATTGAACTAATTGATAATGCCAAAAGAGCCTCTTGGGTTCGTTCTGGCTTAAAAGTTGCATTAACCGGGCAGCCTAATGTAGGGAAAAGCTCCTTACTAAATAGGCTTTGCAAGCAAGAAAAAGCTATTGTGACTGACTTGCCTGGAACGACTAGAGATCTTTTGGAAAGTGAGATTATATTAGAGGGAATACCAGTAACTTTTATTGATACAGCAGGTCTAAGAGAGACTAAAAATATCATCGAAGAAATTGGTATTTCTAGAACTAAAAAAACTTTAATTCAATCTGATCTCATCATATTAATCTTTGATTATTCAAAAGGATGGACTAGCGCGGATGAGTCAATACTAAATCAATTACCCATAAATATTCCATTCTTGATTGTGGGAAATAAATCTGATTTAAAAAATAATCAATTTTTTGAAAAAGTTCCAAAATATATATTAGAAAAAGAAAATCTATTGTTTTTGAGCGCAAAAACCGGAAATGGAGAAGACGATCTAATCAATTACTTACTAAAAATATGTGGTTCTTCTCAAACGCATGGATTACATATTGCTCTAAATGAAAGACAACTTGACCTAGCGAAGTCCACGATGGAATCGCTTGAAAATATTAATAAAGTTTTTGATGAAAATCTACCATGGGATTTCTGGACGATTGATTTAAGACAAGCTATTAATTATTTAGGAGAATTAACAGGAGAAGATTTAACAGAAAGCTTACTTGATAATATATTTTCAAAATTTTGTATTGGTAAGTAATCAAGCAATTTTTATCTACTAGTTATTATCTATTGTAAAAATATAATATAAGTAATAGCAAACTCCTCCAATCAGTATTGCAACCATAATATTCACACTATGAACAACGTCCACTTGATCCAAACTGTCGATAGTAAGTTAATTAAAGCATATAGTTCACATACATCAAAGAAAAAATATTAAAAAATTTTCTATTTTCTTTAAAATACTTAAGACAAAGATAATTAGATGAAATTAAAAAATAGAAAAAGATATTTTTTAATGGTTTTAGCATTGGTATAGTAATAAATGTATTTGTTGTATTGTGGATCTTCGCTCACCAAAGCTACATAAAATATTAGATGCCTGGATTGAGGAAGATCTCGGTGATGGAGATCTCACAAGATTTGTCCTCAAAGACAGAAGTGCATCAGCTCATTGGGTTGCAAAAGAGGGTGGGATTTTTTGTGGTGGAAATCTAGTCAAACTAATATTTAGAAAGATTGATCCCAAAGTTGATATTCAACTTCTAATAGAGGATGGTCAGAAATTTGAAAAGAATCAGAGACTCATAGAATTAAAAGGTTCAGCCTCTTCCTTAGTAGCAGGAGAGCGAGTAACTCTAAATGTAGCCATGCATCTTTCTGGTATTGCTACATCGACAGCTTTACTGGTAACTAAACTCTCAGGATCCAATGTTAAGTTAGCAGACACCCGTAAAACGACTCCAGGGCTGAGAGTATTCGAAAAATATGCTTTTCATTGTGGTGGCGGAATTAATCATAGACTTGGATTAGATGATGCTGCCATGTTGAAAGAGAATCATATTGAATGGTCTCAGGGGATTAGCGAAAGTATCAAAATCTTAAAAAATACTCTTCCATGGACAAAAAAAATAATAGTCGAAGCAGAAACTCCCTCCCAAGCGAAAGAAGCTGTAGAAGCAGGAGCTGATGGAGTTTTACTTGATGAAATGTCTATTCAAACTATAGCGAAATTAGTTCCAGAATTACGTCAACTTTCAAAAACCAGTAATTCCAAATACGTCTCACAAAATATTGTTATTGAAGTTTCTGGAATTAACCCAAATAATTTATCAGACTATATTTTCACAGGTATTGATCTAATCTCAACTAGTGCTCCAATCACTAAAAGCACATGGATAGATTTTAGTATGCGCTTTGACTAAAAATGAATAAACAGTTTTCTGACAACATCCTAAAAACAAAAAATTCTAAAAAGTCTCTACCTAACCATAAACATCATGCTTGAAATATCCACCAGACTAGAAGAAGCCCTTAATAGAGCTTTCATCAAAATATTCCCAAAAGAAGATCGAAGTTCAAAAACCTCTTCAATACTTACAGGTTCTAATTTAGTACCCGCATCCAAGCCGGAATTTGGAGATTTTCAAATAAATTGTGCTTTATCACTAGCAAAAGAAATAAAACAACCTCCTCGTGATATTGCGCAACAAATAGCTGATCAACTACAAAAAGATAATGATTTCATTAAAATATGTAATCCTCCACACATTGCAGGTCCAGGTTTCATAAACCTATCTATAAATTCAAAAACACTTATATCGGAAATCCATTTTCGTCTAAATGATAAAAGATTGGGAGTCCCTCTAAAACAATTCAATAGTGAAAAATTAGAGGATGAAAAAAAAAATAACCGCGTGATTATTGATTTTTCCAGTCCAAATATTGCTAAAGAAATGCATGTTGGACACTTACGATCAACAATTATTGGAGACTCCTTAGCACGAGTTCTTGAATTCTGCGGTTATGAAGTCTTAAGACTCAATCATGTAGGGGATTGGGGTACACAATTTGGCATGCTCATCACCCATCTGAAAGAGGTTGTACCAGAAGCACTCCATACAAAAGATGTAGTAGAAATAAGTGATCTCGTAAATTTCTATCGTCAAGCAAAAAAAAGATTTGATGAAGATCACAGCTTTCAAAAGAAATCTAGAAATGAGGTTGTTAATTTACAAGCAGGTGACCGAGAAAGTCTCATTGCGTGGCAATTACTCTGCAACCAATCCAGAAATGAGTTTCAAAAGATCTACGATCGGCTTGATATCAAGCTGACTGAAAGAGGTGAATCCTTTTATAACAAATTTTTAGTAGATATTATTAATGATTTAAAAAATAAAAATTTACTAATAAATGATCAAGGAGCTCAATGTATTTTCCTTGATGGCGTAGTAGGAAAAGATGGCACTCCTCAACCAATAATTATTCAAAAAAGTGACGGAGGTTTCAATTATGCAACCACTGATTTGGCAGCGATTAAATACAGATTAACTACTCCTCCGCATGGAGATGGAGCATTCCGGTTGATTTATGTAACAGATGCTGGGCAAGCATCACATTTCTCTGGGGTTTTTCAAATTGCAAAGCTTGCAAATTGGATTCCTATAGATTGTCAAATTGAGCATGTCCCCTTTGGTCTTGTTCAAGGAGAAGATGGTAAAAAGTTAAAAACTCGTTCGGGAGAAACAATTAGATTAGTAGACCTTCTGGATGAAGCAATTCAACGAGCAAGAGAAGATCTTAAAGATCGTCTCAACACTGAAAGTAGATCCGAAAATGAAAGTTTTATTGATAAAGTTTCTACGACTGTCGGGATTGCAGCCATCAAGTATGCGGATCTAAGTCAAAATAGAGTTTCTAATTACCAATTTAGTTTTGATAAGATGCTCTCTTTGCAGGGGAATACTGCACCATATTTACTTTATGCATTGGTACGAATAGCCGGAATATCTCGCAATGGTGGGGATTTAAATGTATCAAGTCAGAATATTCAGTTCAATGAGCCACAAGAATGGGCCTTGATTCGCAAGCTATTGCAACTTGACTGTATTATTGCTGAAGTCGAAAAAGAACTGCTTCCTAATCGTCTCTGCGGGTATTTATTTGAATTAAGTCAGATTTTTAACAGATTCTATGATCAAGTTCCTATTTTAAAAGCAAGTGAACCTGCAAGAACCAGTAGACTTTCTTTATGCTCTATCACTGCAGATACACTTAAACTGGGATTGAGTTTGTTAGGCATCCCTACTCTGGAAAGAATGTAATGGAAAAAACAGAACATTCATTTGTTGATCTACCAAATCCCAGGAAAGATATCGAAGATTTACAGCCATATTCTGCACCACTGGAAGGAAGACGAAATTTACTAAGACTAGATTTTAATGAAAACACCATTGGACCAAGCCCACTAGTAATTAAGTCTCTCAGAGAAATAAATAGAGATGAAATCTCTATTTATCCTGAATATTCAGGTTTAAAAGAAAAAGTAGTAGAAACTCTCATCAAACAAAATTCAAGGGTGAATATAAACTCATCTGAAGTTGGTATTTTTAATGGAGTAGACGCAGCAATAAATGCTATTTTTCATGCCTATGGCGATGTTAATGATCTAATGCTAACAACATCGCCTACTTTTGGATATTATACTCCCTGCGCACTAATGCGAGGAATGAAAATCAACTCAATACCTTATGAGGGGCAAGATTTTCAATATCCATTTGATAGTATTTGCGAATTCATCATACAAAATAATCCAAAAATTTTACTCATCTGCAACCCTAATAACCCAACTGGAACAAGATTAAGCCCAGAAAGAATTATAGAGATCACCAAACTTTCATCTAAAACACTAGTTGTTGTCGATGAACTTTACGAGGCGTTTACAGGTGATAGTGTTCTACCTTTTGTTAATTTCCATAATACACCTAATCTTATTGTATTAAGATCACTTTCTAAAACTGCTGGCTTGGCAAGCTTAAGAATTGGGTTTGCTTTTGGTCATTCTAAAGTAATTAATTTAGTAAATAGAGTCACTGGTCCTTATGACGTCAATAGCTTTGCAGTGATTGCTGCTTTTGCAGCACTTAAAGATCAAGCTTATATTGATTCGTATGTGAACGAAGTACTTGAGGCTCGTAATTGGATCAAAGATCAATGTGAGAAGTACCACGTTAAGCATCATATTGATGGAGGAAACTATTTTCTACTTTGGCCAAAATCAAACCCAAAACAAGTTGAGCAAAAGTTAAAGTCATCTGGAATTCTAATTAGAAATATGGATAAGAAAAAAAATTTAAAAGGCTCTATCAGAGTGAGCATCGGAACAATTGAGCAGATGAAAAGATTCTGGTCAGCTTTCAAGATTGTCGATGAAATGTAGTTTCAATTAATTTAAAACGTCTACAAAACTTGAGATAATTTAGGTAGAATCTGCTATATCCAAGAAATTCGAAAGTAACTTATGACCAGATTCGGTCAATACACTTTCAGGGTGGAATTGTACTCCATATATGTGTGGATAATCTTTATGAGTTATTCCCATAATTGTTTCATCCTCTAACCAGGCTATAACCTCTAAGCATTCAGGGAACCCCTCTCTCTCCGCAATTAAGCTATGGTATCTAGTTGCTACTAAGGGATTAGGCAAATCTTTAAATATTCCAGTACCTCTATGCAAAACATTAGATGTTTTACCATGCATTAATTCATTAGCTCTGATTATTTTTCCACCGAACGCTTGAGTAATAGCTTGATGGCCAAGACAGACGCCAAGAGTTGGTATTTCCATTGATAACTCAGATAAAATATCTAGACAAACTCCAGATTGATTCGGATCTCCTGGACCAGGAGATAATAAAATCGCATCAGGATTTAAATCTTTAATCTCACTTATCGTTAGAGCATCATTACGTTCGACTCTTACTTCTGATGCAATAGGATGCTGAGAAGCTAATTCGCCCAAATATTGAACGAGGTTATAAGTGAAACTGTCATAATTGTCGATCACCAAAAACATAATTTTTAAGCCATTAAATTCCTAACTGTTTAAGTAATGGAGGAAATAATAATAAAACAGCAATCAGCAATGAACTAATTGAAGCTACTAAAACTGCTCCAGCTGAACAATCTTTAGCGATTTGCGCGAGAGGATGAAATCTTTTCCCAATGGCCAAATCAACAACAGATTCAATCGCGGTATTAAGCAATTCAACTACTAACACACTAGTGGCTGTAAGGGCCATTATTGCTAAATCACTTTTATTAAGGCCTAAAAAAAAGCTTAAGCCAAACGCACCCAATGCAAAACCAACATGAATCCGAAAATTTCTCTGAGTCGAGAAAGCATATCTTAAGCCTTTAGCTGCATATAAAAAGCTAGTTGGTAAATCTTTAGCTATCTTCCACGATGACCTTTTATTAGGCCTTTGAAGAGTTTTAGACATGTCCCTAATTTCCCTCTCAGAGTCATTGGATATCTCAGGAACCATATTTGTGAACCTTCAACTCTTTATTTCAAAGAATACCTCTAATATCAAGAAGTTGCTCTTGAATCGAAAGCATTTTATCAAGGCTTTCTTCATCGCTATGGTCCCAACCCAAAAGGTGTAAGAGACCATGAGTAGCAAGCCATCTTAGTTCTCTAAATAAATCAACATTATTATCCTTGGCTTGCCTGATTGCTGTCGGGACTGAGATAACTATGTCACCCAATTCGATACATTCTTTACTAACACCAAAAAATGTCTCATCAATTATGGGAAATGACAGCACATCTGTACTTTTTGATTGCCCGAGCCAGGTATGATTTAAATCAAAAATTTTCTTATCATTAGTTAATTCCAAGCCCAAGCTAAATTGAGACGCATTTAAGACTATTTCCGGACAATTAAATGATGAATTTACTTGTATGAATCTAATCCAGCTTCCTATCTCCTCAATCCATTGACTTGGATTTTTCATCAACTCAAAAGACTCACTGTTCACAAAGACATCTAAATCTTGAACCGGGAAGGGTGTAAAAGAAAGGTCAACATCTAATTTAAAAGAACTAGTCGAAAAATTCTCCATAAATTATTGAGGGATATGAGGTTTTCCAAGAACAGCAACTAAAAGAATAAACCCAAGGAAACCCAAAGCTGTTAACCCAAAGTGAGAAAGGCTTTGACTACCTTTCCGAACCATATTTTTCATTGCAAGTTTGACAAAACCTGGAGGTGGAGTTGCTTTCTTGGTGACGTCATCAGAAGTAATTTTTTTATTCATATTCAGTTGATTTATGATTCTTCAATATTTTGCCTTAAAAGAGACTGAATAAAAATATCTATTTCCCCATTCATTACTGAATCTACATCTGTTGTCTCTTGTTCAGTACGTAAATCTTTTACCATTTGGTACGGGTGGAAAACATAATTTCTAATTTGATTGCCCCACGCAGCCTCAACAATATCTCCTCGAATATCTGCAATCTCTGCGGCCCTTTGTTCTAATGCTATTACCATCAATTTTGATTTTAGTAGAGCCATTGCTTTGTCTTTATTTTGAAGCTGAGATCTTTCTTGTGTACATCGAACGGCAATACCTGTAGGCACATGAAGAATCCGAACTGCGGTCTCAACTTTATTTACATTTTGTCCTCCTGCTCCGCCTGAGCGACTTGTAGTAATTTCTATATCTTTTTCAGGGATTTCAAGTTCAACCTCTTCATCAAGTTTAGGCATAACTTCAACTCCAGCAAAACTTGTTTGTCGTTTTCCATTTGCATTGAAAGGGGAAATCCTGACTAAACGATGGGTCCCCTTTTCATTTTGTAAAAAACCATATGCGTATACACCTTCTATTTCAATGGTGACACTTTTTATTCCCGCTTCCTCTCCCTCAGAAAGTTCATTAATAATTACTTTCATACCATTGTTTTCAGCCCAGCGGGTATACATCCTTAGAAGCATTTGGGCCCAATCTTGGGCATCAGTTCCGCCAGCACCTGCATTAATTGAGAGAACTGCACCCTCCTTATCATACGTGCCACTCAAGAGACGCTCCATCTCCCAACGTTCAAGGTCTTGCTTTAATTTCTCAAGCCCATGGTGAGCCTCCGCAAGCATTGCTTCATCAGGCTCTAACTCATAAAGATCTAACGAAAGATTTGCGTCCTCAATAGCACCTCTCCATGTAATGAGTTTTGCTAACTCTGCTTTAACCTCATCAAGTTGACGCATCTGTTTTTGTGCATTTTTGGGATCGTTCCAAAATTCAGGTTGCGATGCAACTTGCTCTAAGTCCTTTTTTCTTGCTAATAATGCAGGTTCGTCAAAGACAATCCTGGGCTGTAGCCAGGCGAGCAGTCAATAAAGAAAGGTCTCTTTTAAAATCAGTCAGGTCTTGCAAACGAGGTAATAGAATTAATACATTAAAAACTATCAGCATATCAACCCAAAAACTATAAATGAACAGATCAATTCACGATTCAGGCTTTACTACAGTGGAAATATACACTTGGAGATTTTGCCCATTTTGCCTACGTGCAAAAGCACTACTAAACGAAAAAGGAGTCCAATTCAAAGAATATTCTATTGATGGAGACAATGATGCAAGAACAAAAATGTCTGAAAGAGCAGGAGGTCGCAGAACTGTTCCACAAATTTTTATTAATGGAGAAAGTATTGGAGGTTGCGACGAGCTATATGAACTTGAGAACAATAACGAATTAAATGAACTGCTTGGAATAAGAAATTGATTCATGAAGCAACTATTTATTCTAGATCCAATTGAAAATATTAATCCCAACAAGGATTCATCAGCAGCACTTATGCAAGCGGCATCTAGAGCTAAAATAGATGTTTGGATCTGTACTCCTTCTGACCTACAAGCCCGAGGGGACGATGCATGGGTGGTTTCTAATAAAGTCAATTGTGAGCCCTGGATCAATGTCCATTCATCTCAAAGCCTTCCTTTAAGAGATTTCTCATGCATTTGGATGCGCAAAGATCCACCTGTGGATGAGGCTTTTTTATATGCAACTCATTTATTAGAAGTTGCAGAAAGAGATGGTGTCAATGTAATTAACAAGCCTGCATCACTTAGAGCTTGGAATGAAAAGTTAGGAGCTTTAAGATTTAGTGATTTAATGGCTCCCACTCTTGTCGCGAGTCGGGTGGAGCAATTAATTACATTTGCAAAAGAGTACGGAGAAGTTGTTTTGAAGCCACTGGGAGGGAAAGGTGGGCAAGGAGTTATACGAATTGCAAAGGACGCTCCAGGCTTAGAGGCATTACTCGAACTGGTTACTTCACGAGAACATTTGCCAGTTATGATGCAACAATTTTTACCAGAAGTCATAAATGGCGATAAAAGAATCCTTTTGGTTAATGGAGAGCCATTAGGTGCAATTAATAGACGTCCCAAGAAAGGAGACTTCAGAAGCAACCTCGCTTTAGGTGGAAAAGCTGAGATTACCAAATTAACTCCTAAAGAAATAGAGATATGCGATCAAATAAAGCCTGCTTTACAAGCTGAAGGGCTCTTTTTTGTTGGTATAGATGTTATTGGAGGAATGCTAAGTGAGATTAATGTTACAAGTCCAACTGGTATTAGAGAAGTAGAAAACCTAATGAATGTTCCATTAGCAGATCAAGTGATTGATTATCTTATAGATCATTTGAACAATTAACCCTATCTAAGTTTAATTGATTTCTTAAAACTTCAAATTTCAAAGCCACCTCTTGCATTTCCCCCTCAACAGTTGAGCCTTTTACTAGGCCAGCACCAGCAAACAATTTAAGTTCATAGCCTCTAACATGTCCGTAACGAATAGCCACCCTAAATTCTGAATTTTGATTTTTATCTATCCATCCAATTGGAGAAGCATATGTTTGACGGTCAAAGGGTTCTAAAGCTCTCAACCAACTCAAAGATTTACTCAGAGGTAATCCAGCAACTGCAGGAGTTGGATGAAGCGCTTCAACCAATTTAAGAGGAGATTTTTCTTTGACACAAGCTTGAATAAGTGTATGCAAATGAATTAAATGGCCTTGAGTAATTAATTTTGGTTGAGGTGAATGACTTGCTTTAATACCTTTTCTTAAAAGTTGTTCGACAATAGAGTTAACTACAAAATGGTGTTCCCTCAAATCTTTAGAAGATGCAAGTAATTCTTTTCCATCATCACCTTTTTTTGCAGTACCAGCCAAAGCATCGATTAGTAACTGATTTTGATTGAGACTTATCAATCTCTCAGGTGATGCACCAAAAAATGACTCGTCATAATTTTTTTGCCATAGGAATCGACAACTATTAGTTTGCTGAACTCTTAGACGAGCAAGTAAGCTCAGCGGATCTAATGGTTTCCTAAGGGAAAGGCGTTGTCTCGTAGCCAATACAAGCTTATCCAAATCACCTGTATTGATTAATTCGATCCCTTTAGCCAACGCATCTCGATATTGAGATTTCCAATCATTAGAAAAATTATCCACCAATAGATTTTCTTTTACATCATTGAAAATTCGGACTGGTGATCTATTTATCTTTTCTCGAATTAACCATAATCTTTCTACAGATTCACGAACATCTGAAGGATTTTGAGCAACTGAATTTAAACGTAACCATGTCAATCCATCTTTTGAAGTTAATTGCCACTTAGGCAAAACAGCCTGAAGGGAAAATTTATCATCTCGTGATTTTTCATTACTCGTAATTTGATCAAAAAAAGAAAATGAAAATAAAATCCTTGATGCTGAAAATGCTGGGCCTGGAGCAGTATCTATCAATCTAGTAAAAATCTCATCACTAAACCTTTGCGCATTTTCAAACCTCTTTGGTCCAGATAAATCCAAAGATTGACAATGTCCTCCTGCGGAAACGCACAATCCAGGAGAAAGATCCCAAAGAAATCTAAACTGATGTTTTTCAGCAATTAAGGGTAATGTCGTTAAAGGGTCTGCTTGACTTACAGGAACACAAATGCTCAAGATACATTCATCCACTTTTCGTTCACTCCATTTATGAAGAGAACTAACTAAAAGCTCACTAAAGATAGGTTCTAAATTCATAACCAATCAAAGCCTTTAGACATAAATAAACCAATACATGAACTGCTGCCTAGTCTTAAGAAAGGAACCAAGAAACAAACAGAGCAGGTTATTTTATCAGTGAAATCTTCTACAACTGAAAGGAAACATCTTTGGCAAGCGGCAATTAAGTGGCCATTGTATTCAGTCGCAATAATGCCTGTGATTTTATCTGCAGGATGGGAGCTAGGGAATAATGGCAATATTCGTCTAGGACAATTCATCGGTTTTCTAATTGCCTCTATCTTGATTTTGCTTTGGGAAAACCTTACCAATGATCTTTTTGACGATGAAACTGGCGTTGACAAATACAAATTTCACTCGGTAGTCGCTTTAACAGGTAATAAAACCACTGTAAGTCGAGTTGCATATTTTTCTCTTTTAATAGGTTTATTTATAATATTTATCCTTGCGCTAAAAAGTAAAATAACAGTACTTTTCTTGGTCTTAATTTGTTGTTTCCTTGGATATTTATATCAAGGACCACCCTTTAGACTGGGGTATAAGGGGTTGGGAGAACCCTTATGCTGGATTGCCTTTGGCCCTCTTGCAACAGCTGCAGCACTTATTGTGATTTCTCCAAAATCTAATATTCATGCCATCCCCTGGAGAACAGCACTGATGATTGGAGCAGGTCCTGCGATGGCGACCACTTTGGTTCTGTTCTGTTCGCATTTTCATCAAATCAACCAAGATGCTGCTGTCGGTAAAAATTCACCCTTAGTTGTTTTAGGTACGCATCGAGCAGCAAAAGTTTTACCGTGGTTGGTTGGTCTAATATTTTTTTTAGAGTTATTTCCAGTATTTAGTGGAATATGGCCAATAACGACTCTTATATGTTTAATTAGCCTTCCTTCAGGTATTCATCTTATCAGATTAATTAAAAGACATCACAATCAACCAGAGCTTATTAAAAACAGTAAGTTTATAGCTTTACGCTTTCAGACAATTAATGGCTTATGCTTGAGTATAGGTTTTGCTATATCCTCATTTTTTTATAATTAATTTTTTTGATTTTATTGAATCATGAAATTAATTATCAATATCAAGCCATTTTCATTTAAACTAACAAAAAAGTTAATCACCTCGCAAGGAATTATTCATAATAAGGTAGGTTTATTGTTGCAAATAAAAGACTCAGATGGGAATTGCGGATGGGGTGAAGTTTCACCTATTGAGAAAAATGAATTAAAAAAAAGTATCGAAAGTCTTGATTTTATTGGCAGACAAACAACAAAAGATTCATTAGAAAATTATTTGTGTGAATTACAGGGACTAGGCGCACTTACTTTCGGATTAGGAGCCTCCTTAGCCGATTTAGAAAATTTAACTATAAGAAAGCTAGATTTTGAAGGATTTGACATCACAAAATCAGCTTATCTTTTGCCTACAGATATAGATCCTTTAGAGTCAATAGTTGACTATATAGATAGATCAAAAGAAAAGAAAAGTTCATGTACTATAAAATGGAAAGTATCTAACCAAGAAAACAACTTAAATGAAGAGAAAATATTACAAAAAATCTTAGATATTCTCCCGAAAAATTTTAAACTTAGAATTGATCCAAATGGAGGATGGAGTCGTCAAAAAGCACAAGAATGGAGTAATGAACTCAAAAACGAGCCTCGTTTGGAATGGATTGAACAGCCACTCCCATCAAAAGATATTGAAGGTTTATTTTCATTAGCCAATCAAATTCCAATCGCACTAGATGAATCTTTGGTTGAATTTCCATATTTACGAAAAACATGGAAAAGTTGGCAAATACGTCGCCCTGCATTAGATGGTGATCCTAGATTACTTTTAAAAGAAATAGAACAAGAAGATAGTCAAACAGTCATAAGCACAGCTTTTGAAACTGGCATTGGAAGCAGGTGGATTAATCATCTCGCTGCCAGGCAAGTCAAAGGGGGAAATCCTTGTGCACCTGGACTTGCACCTGGATGGTGTCCCAAAGGCCCACTCTTTAACAAAAATCCTAAATTAGTTTGGGAAGCTGCATGACCGAAATTGCAGTAGTAAAATGTATTCCTGAAAAAAGCCTGGAATGTTCAAAAGAAATTTTGAAGAATTTTGAAAAGCAGAACTGGGTATATCTAGCGCCTCCAAAAGATCAAACAAAAATTTCCATATCATCAACCTTACCTGAAGGAGAAGGAATAATCATTTCAAGCGGGGGCAGCATTGGAGGACCAAATCTTTGTTTACAATCAATTAAAAATCTAAATAATTCAGCTTTAGCAACCGGAAAGTGGTTAAAGAATCATGGCTATAAGCCAAATGAGTGCATCATTCTCAATTCGCTACCTTTACACCATATAAGTGGCTTCATGCCTTGGTGGAGGCATCACACTTGGCGATCAGAATTTCACTGGATTTCACATTCTTTAATGCATAATCCACTTCAACTTAAGCAGTTTAGTGAAGCATTAACTAATAAACATAGACGTCCATTGATTACATCCCTAGTCCCAACTCAATTATTATCTTTAATTGATAATCCTGATGGTTTAAAATGGCTTCAATCCCTTTCCATTATATGGGTTGGAGGAGCCTCAATCCCCACAGATCTTGCTGATAAAGCAAGAAGAAAGGCTATTAATTTGGCTCCTTGTTACGGGGCTACCGAGACAGTCGCAATGGTGACTTGTCTGAGTCCTAGAGATTTTTTACAAGGAAGTAATAGTGTTGGGTTCCCACTCGAAGATGTTGAGATAGAAATCAACAAAAGAAATTCACTTAAGATTAAAACCAGTAGAATTGCAACTTCACAATGGAAGAATGATAAATTCGAATCAATTACAGACTCAAATGGATGGTGGGAAGCAGGAGATTTAGCGCAATACATCAGTCTTAATAAGAGAAAAGCAATTCAAATCCTAGGCAGAAGAGATTCAGCTATAAATTCGGGTGGTGAAACAATTTTCCCAGAAGATATCGAAATGGAAATAATGACAATAATCTCGACAAATCAAATCCCAATTAAAGACATTTTTTTATTAGGAGTTAGTGATAAGAAATGGGGACAACGTTTAGTTGCCTTAACTAAATTCAAAGAAAAAGGAATTGACAGATATCAAATGATCTCACTTCTGACTGATCTCATTAGAGACTGGCAACCATCCAAAAAACCACTAAAATGGTACGATTGCCCAGAACTTTCAAGAAATATAAATAAAAAATGGGAAGTAAAAAAATGGCAAGATTGGGTAGCCTTGAATAGACCTATTAACTAAAAATTCAAACCAGATTCATGAAGCCACAAATTTATTTGCTTAGATAATGCACATTTCTCTCTCGTAATCGAATTTATCGATAAATGTTTTATATTTGTCGTGCCGATTTGCTCACCATTCTTTTTAAATTTAAATCGAAGTACAAATGAAGACTCATTGATCTTCTCTGGATGAAGTTCAATATTGATAGTATCTCCAACATAAAGTGGTTTAAAGTAATTTGCTTCACAATGCACAACTGGTAAAGCCACATCCAATTGGCTTGTATTGATTGGGATTGTAGGAAAAATTTCTTGCAAAAGTATTCCATATTTTTCTAAACTTTCTTCCCAAGCTTCATGACACCATCTGAATAATTCAAGGAAATGCACTACACCAGCAGCATCTGTCTCACCAAAACGTACTGTTCGTTTCAAACATAACCATTCTCTAGGATTACGTTTTTTCAAAGAACCTATCTATCAACAGAACCCATAATCACATCAATCGAACCTAAGATAGCCATTATGTCAGCGACCTTAGCTCCCTTCAGTATGTGAGGAAGTATCTGCAAATTATTAGAATCAGCTGCTCGAATTTTAAATCGCCAAGGAGTGACGTCATTATTACCTTGAATAAATACTCCTATCTCCCCTTTCCCAGACTCGAGGCGTGTATACAATTCACCGTTAGGAATCTTAAAAGTAGGTGCGACTTTCTTCGCTACATATTGATAATCAAATCCTGACAAATCCCCTTTTTTTCCCTCAACAGTCCTTTGTGCCTCAAGATTTTCTGTTGGTCCGCCAGGAATCATCTCACAAGCTTGTCGTAATATTTTTAATGACTGTCTCATTTCTTCAATACGAACTCTATATCTTGCATAACAATCACCCTCTTTCTCCCATGCAATATCCCATTCAAAATCGTCATAACATTCATAATGATCTACCTTTCTCAAATCCCATGGCACCCCTGCTGCCCGAAGCATTGGACCAGAAAGACTCCAGTTAATCGCTTGCTCTTTTCCTATAACTCCTAAACCTTCTATACGTCTACGAAAAATAGGATTATTAGTTATCAATTTTTCATACTCATCAATTTTTGGACCAAACCAATCACAAAAATCTTTGCATTTTTCTAACCAACCCCAAGGCAAATCACATGCAACACCACCAATACGAAAATAATTATTATTAATCAACCTTTGACCAGTTGCAGCCTCCCATAAATCGTAAATCATCTCTCTTTCTCTAAAAATGTAAAAGAAAGGAGTTTGAGCCCCGACATCAGCCAAAAATGGGCCTAACCATAGCAAATGGTTAGCAATCCTATTCAACTCAAGCATTATCGCTCTGATATAACTTGCTCTCTTAGGTACCTTTATATTCGCTAAACGCTCAGGGGCATTAACAACAATAGCTTCATAAAACATTCCAGCCGCATAATCCATGCGACTCACGTAAGGAACAAACATAACGTTTGTTCTATTCTCAGCAATTTTCTCCATACCTCGATGCAAGTAACCAATAACTGGTTCACAATCAACAACATCCTCTCCATCAAGGGTTACGACCAATCGCAATACCCCATGCATTGATGGATGATGTGGCCCAAAGTTGACCACCATTGGCTCTGTACGCGTTTCAAGCTGCGTCATTGGGCCAAACCAAAGCAATGTTTAAATACTAGTGAAAACTCATGAAAGAAGGGCCAATTAGTTCAAGTTCTAACTTTAATCATGTCCCTGTAATGGGGAAAGAAATCATTCAATCATTAAAAGAATTACCAAGTGACTTAACAAACCAAGGATTAATTATTGATGCCACCATTGGAGGAGGGGGGCATTCGGCTCAAATACTAGAAAATTTTCCAGGAATCAAAATTATTGGGCTTGATCAAGACCCATTGGCTAGAGAAGCAGCATCAAAGAAATTAATAAGATTCGGAACAAGAATAGAAATAATCTCTACAAACTTCGCAGACTTTTCACTTAAAGAACAAGCCATTTGCGTCTTAGCGGATCTTGGAGTTAGTAGTCATCAACTTGATGAGCCTTCACGAGGTTTTAGCTTTCGTTTAAATGGTCCAATAGATATGCGCATGAATCCCGAAGAGGGTTCAAGCGCAGCCAAACTTATTGAAACTCTATCTGAGCAGGATCTAGCTGATTTAATATATAAATTAGGAGAAGAAAAACGTTCTAGGCGTATTGCAAGAAAAATAAAAAATGATCTAGCAGCAAATGGACCATACTCAGGGACTCAAGATCTTTCTTATGCAATTGCAGGATGCTTCCCACCAAAGCAAAGGCATGGTCGGATTCATCCCTCAACAAGAACTTTTCAGGCTTTAAGAATAGCTGTAAATAATGAATTAGGCTCGCTCGATCGTTTACTTCTAAAAGCTCCAGGCTGGTTGTTAGAAAAAGGTCTATTTATGGTAATGAGTTTCCATTCACTAGAAGATAGAAGAGTAAAATCGAGTTTTAAAACTGACAATAGATTAAAAGTACTATCTAAAAAACCCATGAGAGCAAGCCCTCAAGAGATAGAATTAAATCCAAGAAGTAAAAGTGCAAAGTTAAGGATTTCTTCAAAGAAATTTATAAAATAGACTTAACTTATTTTCTAAGTTTAATCAATATATTTTTAATAACCTCAATAGCCTCTTTGATATCTTTCTGAGTGGTATTTCTCCCAATACTCATCCTTATTGAAGCTTCAGCATCTTTTTTGCAGAGTCCTATCTCCTTAAGAACATGAGAAGCTTCACCATTGCTACAAGCTGAACCACTAGTACAAAAAATAAACCTTTTTAATTGGCTATGCAATTGATTTCCATTCACACCTGGAAAAGTAATATTGAGATTATGAGGTAATCTTTGATCGATAGATCCATTAACTATCAATCCAGAAATATTCTTTTTTAATCCACTCAACAATAGGTCTCTCAAAAATAAAAGTCTCTTATTTCTCTCATCCTGATCATTATTTGTTATTTCCACTGCCTTTCCGAAACCAACAATTAAAGGTACAGGGAGCGTCCCGGATCTTAATCCAAGTTCCTGACCTCCTCCATATTGAGATGGTTCAAGGGGGAAGCCTTCCCTAATCACTAAAGCCCCAATACCTTTAGGCCCATAGATTTTGTGCGCACTCAAGCTCATCAAATCAATGCAAAATTTATCTGGGTCTAAATCTAAATAGCCCAAGGCTTGAGCAGCATCAGTATGAAAAGCAATTCCCTTTCTCTTACAAAAAGACCCAATTTCATCAATAGGTTGCAAAACCCCTATCTCATTATTTGCTGCCATGACGCTAACCAGAAAAGTATCTTTTTCAACAGCTTCAGAAAGTTGATCAATATTGATTAAACCATCTTTATTGGGTTGTAATTCTGACAAACGGAACCCTTCTTTTTGAAGCTGCCTCAGAGGATCAAGGACTGCATGATGTTCAGTTGAAACGGTAATTATGTGTCCAGGTTTTCCACTTAGTTGTGCTTTAGCTCTTGCATGTCCAACTAAACCCAAATTGTTCGCTTCTGTTGCCCCACTCGTAAAAATTAATCTTTTCGGATTGATGTTCAAATATGAAGCTATTTTTTCACGAGATAGTTCTACTGCAGCTGAAGCAAACACACCGGATCGATTATTAGTATTAGAGGGATTACCCCACAATTCATTCCAATAAGGAGCCATCTCCTCAACAACCTTGGTACTACATGGTGTTGAGGACTGAAAATCAAAAACCAGCTGATTATTATTCATTGATTCATTCGTTAAGCTAAATAATAGAGAGGAATAAAGGTTAATATCCTCTTTAAAAACTTTTGAAGTCCAAATTTTTATTTATGAGTGACCCAAATCCATCAATACAAGAAGTTTCTCAGATTCCCAGGATATTACTCGTCGATGACGAGCCTGGTTTAAGGACTGCTGTTCAGGCTTATCTTGAAGATGAAGGATTTCAAGTTAAAACCGCTGTAGATGGAGAAGAGGGGTGGGAAAAAGCTCAAAAAATGATCCCTGATGTAATTATCAGTGACGTTATGATGCCTAGATGTGATGGTTATGGACTTTTAAAAAAAATTAGAGAAGATGAAAGACTTGGAGGTACACCTGTAATTTTCCTTACTGCTAAGGGTATGACCGCTGATAGAACTCAAGGATATCAAGCAGGTGTAGACGACTACATGCCAAAACCATTTGATCCAGATGAGCTAGTTGCAAGAGTTAGGAATGTAGTTCAGCGGCAAGAGCGACTATTAACTGAAGCAGCCAGATTTGCGAATGCTGATGTTGGCCAAATGGCAAAACAGATTACAGAAATCAAATCAATGCTGAGTCACGGGGATAAAAACAACTCACGTAAAGATGATTCGATTCCGAATTTCACGCCCAGAGAGGCAAGCGTTTTGCAACTAGTAGCAGAAGGTTTAATGAACAAAGAAATTGCAAGACAACTTGAGACTTCCATCCGCAATGTAGAGAAATATGTGAGTAGATTATTTATTAAAACTGGTACTTCTAGTAGAACAGAACTAGTTAGATATGCACTTGAAAATCATTTAGTTACCTAATGTGTTCTTGAAAAATAAAAATTTTAGTTCTCTAGGATTTCACAAATTCTATTAATTTAGAAAAATAGAAAGGGGCTTGATTCAACTTGCTTTTGACCACTTTAAATCCAGATTGCTTTGCCGCTTCGATAATTCCAGTCTCCCTTAATGTATAGGCCCGAGTAGTTTTACTCGGCCCAGGAAATAGTTGACCAATTCCTTTCAAAAGGGCTAACAAAGGAGTATAGGGAGCAAAACTAACAATTAATCTCTCATCAGATAATTGACAGAGATGTTTTACCATTGCTTCAGCCTCCTGTTGAGGGTAGTGAATGAAAACATCTAAGCAAATAACCGTATTAAAAGAACCTTTTAAATTCTCTAAATCAGATACTAGAAAATTAAGCTTATTCAAGTCCAAATCTGCTTCCTTTGCCCTACTTTTAGTCTCATTTATCATGGCTTCAGAAATATCACTTAAATAAATTGATTTAGCACCCAATTTTGCCAATGGAATACTTAAACTACCAACACCACAGCCAGCATCACAGAAACTTTTATCCTTAATATTATCATACTCTTTTAACCAATTAATGACATCATCAACAGTCTTTTGATGACCTATTCTTATATTTTTTTGAACTTTATTTACATCATCACTTTCACTATATATTCGATTCCATCTATCAAAACCAGTCCCATTAAAATAATCGGTTACTTCCGTCTTTTCATTGGTCTCAATTTGCGTTTTCATTTAATAAGAAAATTACCTCTTACCAATCTTACGCAGCCATCTGCCAAGACAACTGATGATTACAAGAATTCATTTTCCAACGAAGTAATGACTGAATATTCTTCCCAACAAAAAAAGATTTTACAGTCATTTTTTTCTGACTCAATACCATACGTGGAGCAAGAGTTGCCATCCAAATAGCAGAAGAAGGATCATTAATCCAACTTGCTATTTTTTTGCATGCATCTAGTAGAGGCAAAGTGGATCCTGCAATTGTTTCATTTGGAAGTCTGCATGAACCATCTTTTACTCTTATCAATCGCTTGTCCCAACAGAACGATCCATCTCCTAAACCATAAGCTGATATTGCATCGCTGACTAAGACAATTTGCTTTGGTGCAAGTGTCTTTAAAAACCTAATCATATCTGAATGGACATGAACACCGTCACCTATCAGCCCTAGGAAGACATCGTCTCTTCTTAAAGCCGCTCCTATAGGTCCGATAGCTCGATGATGTAAACCTTTCATTGCATTAAAAGTATGCGTAACCATGCTCACTCCATTATCAAAAGCTTTCATCGCTGAATCAAAATCAGCTGAAGAATGTCCCAGTGAAACAACAATATTTAATTCTCTTAGACGAGCAATGACATCAAAAGAACCTTTTACTTCTGGAGCCAATGTCATTAATGCGATGTCTTCTTCAAATCCCTTTATTCTCTCATTTAAAGCAGAAATACTTGGCTTACAGATATTTTCAATATCATGAGCACCAGAATATAAATCAGATAGAAAAGGTCCTTCCATATGAGCACCAAGAAGCCGACATCGATTTATTGAAGTATGTTTTTTTGTTTCCTTTAAGACCTCCATTCCTAATTGAAATTGATCTAGAGAGCAACTAACAAAAGTCGGACAAATTCCTTCAACTCCATCCAGCCAAAGTCGATCAAGCAATGTTAATAGTTTAGGGATTTTATTAAAAGTTAAATCTGTAAATGAGATCCCTAACCCTCCATTTATTTGAAGATCAATTGCTCTTGGACTTAACCAATCACCGCACCAATCTTCATCATAACTTGATTCCATCTTGGAAGTTTTATCAATAGAAAGAATAATTCCATTTTCATCTAAAACCATTGAAAATAAATTATTTTCATCTTCGCTTTTATCTGCTTGAGGTACTTTTAAATTTGTAATTTTTCTCATTTCTTAAAAACTAACATAATTAATGCAGGATTCATAAATAATTGGCATTATTAAGAATGAGATTTATAAAATTGAAAATTGTCTATAACCGAAGCCAATACATTTAAGCAAGTAGCAGTAGTAATGGGTAGTGATTCAGATCTTAAAACTCTTCAGCCTGCAGTGGCAATTCTTGATCAGTTTGGCATATCGAATGAAGTAAGGATCTTATCTGCTCATAGAACTCCAAAAGAGATGATGGATTTTGCTCAAATGGCAGAATCAAATGGTTTTGGAGTCATAATTGCTGGTGCTGGCGGAGCTGCTCATCTACCTGGAATGATCGCATCGCTTACCATCCTTCCAGTAATAGGAGTTCCAGTCAAAAGTAAAGCACTTTCAGGAATCGACTCTATGTATTCAATCTTGCAAATGCCTTCAGGCATACCTGTAGCAACGGTTGCAATTGAAGGAGGCCTAAATGCTGGCCTTTTAGCCACTCAAATTTTATCAATTAACAATACTGAATTAACAAATAAATTAAAAGTCTACAGATCTGAGCTTCATGACCTTGTAGTAAGAAAAGATCGGAGACTTAAAGAGCTTGGAACCAAAACGTATCTAGAACAATGTAATTAATGTGCAAATAATTACTAGCTCACTAAGAAATTTTTGAAATAATCTTTTTATTGATAAGCAAATTAATAACTATATCTACACATTTATCAATATCTAGATTTCCAGTATCAATTTTCAATTCTGGAGAAAGAGGATCTTCATAAGGACTTGAGATTCCAGTAAAATCTTTAATATCTCCATTTCTTGCTCTGGCATAAAGTCCTTTTGTATCTCTTGTTTCACAAATACCCAACTCAGCTGAACAATGTATTTCTATAAAATCATTTTCTCCAACTAATGATCTTGCATTATCGCGATCGACTCTAAATGGTGATACGAATGCAGTTAAAACAATTATTCCAGCGTCAAGAAACAGTTTAGAGACTTCACCAATTCTTCTAATATTTTCTTCTCTATCAAGATCAGAAAAGCCTAAGTCTTTGCATAAACCATGTCTAATATTGTCGCCATCAAGAACGTATGTTGAATATCCTTTTTTGTGTAGAGCTGCATTCACTGCATTGGCCAGTGTACTTTTCCCAGAACCAGATAGACCTGTAAACCAAAGTATTGCGCTGCGATGTCCTCTTTGCTGAGATCGGGCATCTCTGTCAACTGAAGATTGATGCCAAACTATATTGGTGGCTTTTGATAGAGGACTTTGAGAGTTTTGTTCCATGAATTCAGACTGATTTGTTTACTATTCTCCATGTTGATCGACAAAGTTTATTGTTAACCTCCACTTTGTTTTGGCCTAAAACCCTCTTTAAAAAGAAAATCTTGAGCTTTTGATATTTGATCGCCTTGTAACTCTAAAAAATCATCTTTCAAAGCTCCTCCTGTCCCACAAGCTATTTTTAAATTCTTAAGAATTATTTTTGCCTCATCTTGCTTTAATTCCAGTCCTTTAATAACAGTAACAAGTTTTCCTTTCTTTCCAGATCGAGTTCTTTCTAGTCGAACTTGTCGCTTTCCTTTAGGAGTAACACTATTTTGAGTGTCATTCTCTATTGTCTTAAGAGGGTCATTAAATTCACTCCAGCCACCTTTGGACATTTTCTTGCTTTTTGGCTGGTAACTATTTTCTTAATCTAAGGTGACAGGTACACTCCCAACACAATTTAAAGATTCGGATTTATCTCCATTAACAAGGCCAAATGCTCTTGGTCGATTTGGTAAGTACGGGGGGCAATATGTTCCTGAAACTTTAATCCCTGCACTTATTGAATTAGAGCAAGCTGCTAAGGATGCATGGAAAGATCCTTCATTCAATTCAGAACTGAATCATTTACTAAAAACTTACGTAGGAAGATCCACGCCTCTATATGAAGCTAAAAGATTATCTGAACATTACAAAAAAAATACTTTAAAAGGACCACGGATTTGGCTGAAAAGAGAAGATTTAAATCACACAGGTGCTCACAAAATCAATAATGCACTAGGGCAAGCTCTTCTTGCGATAAGGATGGGAAAAAAAAGAATTATTGCTGAAACGGGAGCTGGCCAGCATGGAGTTGCGACTGCGACAGTCTGCGCTCGCTTTGGATTGGAATGCATCATCTATATGGGTAAAGAAGATATGCGAAGACAATCATTAAACGTATTCCGAATGCAATTGCTTGGGGCTTCAGTTAGGCCAGTAACAAGTGGAACTGCGACACTCAAAGATGCCACCAGCGAAGCTATTCGGGATTGGGTTACAAATGTTGAAACAACCCACTATATACTCGGATCAGTTGCTGGTCCACATCCATATCCAATGTTGGTAAGAGATTTTCACGCAGTTATTGGAGAAGAAACAAAGCAACAATGTAACCAAGCTTTTGGTAGGTCTCCCGATGTTCTTTTAGCTTGTGTTGGGGGCGGATCAAACGCGATGGGGCTTTTCCATTCTTTTGTTGAAGACAAAAGTGTGCGAATGATTGGAGTTGAAGCTGCTGGAGATGGAGTCGAAACAGGTCGACATGCAGCAACAATTACTGAAGGAAGGATAGGAGTTCTTCATGGAGCAATGAGCCTCTTACTACAAGACAAAGATGGGCAAGTTGAGGAGGCGCATTCCATTAGCGCAGGTCTTGATTATCCAGGAGTTGGACCGGAGCATAGTTACTTAAAAGAGATTGGACGTGCTGAATATGCAGCTGTTACTGATACTGAAGCCATCGAAGCTCTGCAATTAGTTAGTAAATTGGAAGGTATTATTCCTGCTCTAGAAACTGCTCATGCATTTGCCTATCTCGAAAAACTTTGCCCAACTCTCAATAAAAATTCAGAAATTGTCATTAACTGCTCAGGTAGAGGAGATAAAGATGTGAATACAGTTGCTGAACAACTAGGATCAAAAATATAAAATAACAACCCTATTAGTACCTTGGAACAGATTGATCAACATCAGTACTCCAAGCATCTATTCCTCCGACAAGATTCCAAACACTTTTAGTTATTCCTTGCTCTAAAAGCCAAATACCAAAATTCAGACTTCTCACGCCCGCATGACAGACAACGACAACAGGTCGATCCTTCGGTAACAGTTCGCCTATTTTAGCTGACCAATTTGCAGCCTTACTCAAAGGAAGATGTAATACTGAAAATGAAAATGAAGCAATAGCAATTTCATTATCCTCCCTCACATCTACAATGAATGGTTTTCCAGAAGAATTATCTTCTAAGATTTTATTTAACTCTTTGGGAGAGATATTTAATGGAATATTCTGATTCATATTTGAGATTGTAAGTAAAGAAGAAACTTTCAGTTATCAAAACTCAAAAAGTATACAAACGCTCAAATATTAAAAAATGAAACCACGTCTAACTTATTTTTTAATATCAGGAATAATAATTTTATCAATTTTCACAGTGATATTAATCTGGAGCAATAAGCATATCAAGCAAAGCCCTAATTTAAATGAGCAATCATTTAATGCTCCAGTTTCCTCTAAATATATACCAACAAATACTAATCTAGCTTTTCATTGGAAACTCAATCCAGGTATACTGCCAAACTACATCGAAAATTATCAACATAAAGTTAGTAGAAATAGTATAAATAAGACAGTAAGTTTTATTAGAGATTCTTCTTTTAAATTAATTAGTCTGGATTTCGCAAGAGACATCTCAAAATGGGCAGGAGATTACGGAAGCTTTGCTGTAATTGA
>QCPD01000008.1 GCA_003209755.1 Prochlorococcus sp. AG-436-C14 | reverse complement strand
CATTAGATTTTAATAGTACTAGTTGCTCTATCTTGTATATATATGTTGTTTATTTATATTTATCTCTGGGTAATAATTGTTTCAAAGACTTAGTTCTTGATTGTGAATCTAATGTGATCCAATCCATCTAAGACCTACTACTGCAGGCTTAATTTTTCTCCTTTTACCAAGGATCTCCTGGAATCTATTTTCTATCAAGGATATTTTGTTTCTTGGCTAGTGAGTTTTTAGGCAAGATTTAAGCCAATTGGTAATCTTTTGGTAACGATGCCATCCAAATGATAAGTTTTCAGATTGAGAGGCGACTTGGTAATCATAATTACATGCTTTAAAAGCATTGATATAACTAGCGTAGTATTGTATATTTCTAATAATGCCGATGATACAACTTAACTTGAGATCTATTTGTAGTAAGAGGCTTAGATGGTATCAAATGTAGCTGCTCACGCTGTGCTTGTGCTCACATTTAATTCGCAGATAGTTGGTGAAAAAAGTGATGGATTTTCCCTTCTCAACATAGCCATCAAGCAGCGGCGTAAGGGGGAAAGTGAGTAGTAGGTCTATGAATCATGAGACTGAAGAAACTTTTCTCGGATTTGGTGGAATTTAATTATGCAACTTTTTCCTCTTCTTCGTTAATCACTTCAACGACTTCTGGACTGAATGAAGAAAGTGCGTCATCAGAATCATCGTGTCTAACTTCTACTGATTGATCTTTGATTTCTTTAATAGGTTGGACTAGATTTAGTGGCTGGTCAGCTTCCTTTAATACATTCTCTTCCATAGGAGTTACCTTTTTCACTTCAGATGAAAGAGAGCTACTAGCTAAGATTTCTATTAGATTTTTTATAGAGAAGAAAAACTTTTTGCAAATATCCAATAAATTGGTTAGCTCTTCTCTAATGAACTTTTGAGAATCTTTTTTTATAAAGTAAGTTGTGAATGTCCATCCAGTAAGTACTATTAAAAATAAAGCTATCGATATCGTAATAAGATTTAGCATTATTGAAAGATAGGGTTAACTAGTTATATCGATTTTTTGTAGGTATTTCAAGCCAGAGAAAATTTCTTCGAGCTTCAAGAAGTTGTTTTAGATTGTTTTGCTGCAATAGTTATTGTACAGTATTTCTTTTAGTATTCATTAGCTGGCTTTATGGCCATATGTACGATATATAAGTTTAATGGAGGATATCAAAGATGTCTGTTTTCACTTGTCTGAAGGATAAGCACGAGAAAATTCAATCAAAATATCATCAAGTTACCAAACGATTTGAGTCGAAATACGAGTTGATCCATCGGAAGCTAACATCAAGGTTTCACAGAGAATCAACTGAAACAGAACTCATTCGCTATACAATTAATAATTTAATAACTGAATCTAAAGAATCTATTGAAAGCAAAATTAATTCAACAAAATTTATACCTGTTTTTTCAAGAACGTCTACTAAAAGGAATAATAGAGTTTATCCAGATATTATAGATTGGTTTCAGGGTAGATTCTCAGGACAAATAATTAGAATTATTGTAATGGAAGGCAAAATAATTGAGAAGGTTTTTGTATCTCCTAAAGGCAATAAAATTTCTGTAAAGAGAAGTAAGCTAGAAATAAGGATTAGATCTATACCGACTATGCCAATTAAGTTGAGGTTACGGATTAGATCAATGCCGCTTATGCAACGTAATCTGAGATTGATTGATATAAAAGGATTTTAGGTCTGTTAGATTAAGCTGTGATCTTTTGCAGCGACATTTCTAAACCTTCTACACTTTTCTTCTAAAAGCTTGTGTTCCTGCTCTTGCTTCATTGTCAAAGGTATCTCGCTATCGCCTAGATCTAATTAGAAGACTTCTCCTACATCAAAGTGATTGGTATTTGATAGTGGTCTATTTGAGATTTTGAAAATTTTTAATAGATTAGATTAAGTCTTCAAAACTATTGTTTCATCTTATTTTTTAAAATAAATCCACTATAGAAAAGTAAAATAGAAAAGAGAATAAATAATAAGTTTGGCATATGAACAATCACTTCATTTGCATCAACCCATGATGGTAGATACTTACTTATTTCGCTGTATAAACGACTAGAATTAGTATTGTTATCTAGATTATAAAAATTCATAGCGTTAATGGTAAAGAGTTTATAAATATGGATTGAAATAAATATAGATATGCTGGATAAAACTATTAGGAAGTTTTTATTTATTTGGCCAATTCTAACTAAAGCATAACCAGCATAAATCATAAAAATAATCCCTCCCGTCCAGCCAAATCTTCCAATAAGTGAGTAGCCTCCATACCATGCGGGATGGATACTATTTATAAAAATTGATGATAAGGATACTAATCCAATTGAGAAACAGAACATTTTATTATTGTTATATAATAATCCAATAGAAATCAAACCTAAAAGATTAAGAGGGTTTTGTAAAAATATACCTTGCTCTTGATCAAATAATAAACCAAGTAAAACAGTCAATGATTTCCAGGAAAACTCTACGTTACTTCCATATACTGTCCATTGATCATACGGACCTGTTATATTGCCAAATGCATAATAGTTATAACAAAACAACAAGAAAATAGAAAGAATTGATGGAGTGAAAAGATAGATTAATCTCTTTTTAATTGTATTCGATTTAATAAGGTTAAATAACATAAATGATAAAATTATTATTAGTGTTATTGAATACTTTATATGAAGCCATGGCAAAAAGGAAATACATATAAAACATAACAAGTCAAACATTTTTTTTGATTGATGTCTCATTATTTTATGGACCAGCCAATATAAGCCAAGCAAAGAAATAGTAGCTGCAGGAAATTCCGGATAAATCTGGTTTGAGGCAAATATCAAAGGATTTGAAATAGCTAAAGGGAGGATCGCTAAAAAATTAATATTTTCATTGGTACATATTAAAGAGACGATCTTCCAAAGCAAAAGAATAATCACTCCACCATTTAATATCATAAAGGCTTTGCATCCCTGCACTCCAAATATTTTATAAGGAATTGCTAGTAATAATGGTAGCCCAATATTGTGAACATTAAATAAACCATTGGGACCCAATACCGCATGAGTATTTTGTGGCGATGGACTGGAATTCTGATTGCCAGTGTTTAAACCTGGTGGGTAGATTTTACGCGTAATAAATTCTTCTTGATATGGCTTCGTTTGTTCAAAAGATAGATATTTAGAGATTCCATTAGCCATTACTAAATAATGTGGCTCATCCCCGGTTATATTATTATGATTTTTAGCTTGCCATATTGAATATGTGCTAATAGAAAATAGTAGATATAAACTTAATAAAATGTTTAGATATTTATTTTTTTTCATATATGTAATGAACTGATTATTATTCATAAGATTGATTTTAATTTGATAATTAATTTATTATACAGTATATTGCAAATGTAACTTAGCGTAAAACTAATCTATTAATGATTAAACTAGGTTTATTAAACCTTAGTTTTAAATTCATAAATGATAAACTTATCATTTATGAATTTAATTGAGAAATTAATTGTTCCATACAAGCCTCGAAGAAGCAGCATAATTCCATATATATACAACTATTATTCCAGCGAATTGAGATAATAATATATTTGGTGAAATATAATTAAAAAATGTTGTCGTCAATCCAACATTTGCAAATATTGGTAGAGATGAGACTAATAAAAATTTAAATAAACCTATCATCAATGCTCTATCTTTTAGTCTGTTAGATCGAAAAGTCAGTGCATTATTAATAAGAAAATTAGAACTGGCTGCAATTACTACAGCGAATGGTAATGCTTTCTCAAAATCTATACCAATAAACCATATTAAAAAATAAACTACAAAGAATTGAACAAATACTCCAGTAGAACCAACAAAACCAAAACTTATAGCTTTTCTTGGAATCGATCTTTGAAGACACGTATGAACTAAAGAAACTAAAAAGTCCCATACGATTGCAATATCAAGTTTTGAGGAACCATATTGTCTTGGTTGGAATATGAGTTCTATTTCTTCACCCTTCAATTTTCCTTTGCTTACAGCTAGTAACTCATAAAAGAATTTAAAGCCGTTAACATCTATTTTCTCAATAAATGAGATACATGATTGCCGGTCTAAAAGCATACAACCACTCATAAAGTCTGTTAGGTGAGTATATCTTTTTGGTAAGCTAAACCTTGCTAGGGAGTTGGCTACATTTGAACCTCCCCTTCTTGCATCACTTAATCCCTTTATATTTGATTTCTCAAGGAATCGACTACCAGCAACAAAATCTAATTTATCTTCAATCAATTTCTCTAAACCATTTTCAATGCTTCTTACTTCATGCTGACCATCAGTATCCATAATTGCCAATACTTCTCCAGTTGCACAAAGACAACCTTCTTTAATTGCACTTGATAATCCAGCTCTACCTAAACGATTAATTAATCGAATACGTCTATCTTTTTTTGCTAATTCTCGAACCGACGATGATGTACCGTCTGTAGAACTATCGTCGACAACAATTAGTTCTATTTCATATGAGTCAGAAAGCCTAAGTAATTCATCTAATAAAGTAAGGATGTTTTTCCGTTCATTAAAAGTTGGAAGAATAACTGAAAGATTTATTTTCATTATTCTTCAAAAGTTTATAAATCTAAATCTATTCTACTTTAATAGATGATCATAGAAAAGTTAACTTAGAACACATTCAGGCTCTCTATTTCAGCAGCTTTGATAACAATTCCAGCCAGTATTTTATTTTTGATATGAGTACTTGGACTATAAGAAAGGTATTTCTGAATATGCAGAGGAGGTGTTTTCTAAGTATGAGAAGTTCATAGAGAAAATGAAAGATTTGTATCCAGACAGAGCTTAAATACTAAAAGTGTATCTTGAGTAAGGTCTTGCCCCGCTATTGTTTTTCCTGAGAGGCTTTTGCTAGCCCTTTCAGCATTAGTCGAGAACATGCTCAAGGTACTTGTTTATATTTTCTTCGAACTTTGTTCTCTCAAGTATGTAGAAGATTATCTCCTCTAATATTTCAGATCTGCTTGTCATTGATTTTTAGAAGTGCAGTAGTTAGGGCGAGCAGAAGTGTTTCATTCGTTATGCAAACCTATTCATTTCAGTAAAGAGAGTTTTACTTCTCTGCGGATTAAGCAAAACCCAGGAGAAGTTCATAACTAGTTTCAATATTTAGATTATTGAATAAAATAGAAATAACTAATTTATAAGTTAAATTAATTTGCTGTTTAGCTCATGCCTAATCAAGTTCAGATTGAGCATTTAACATTTGATGTTAATTCTTCTTTCTATAATCATGTGCTAAGTGATTTCAGTTCAAAGTCTGCTATTTATTACTATATTCATGATACAGGTGGTTATATCAATACTGATAGTAGAGGATTTGAATATGCTTCTTATCATACATGGCAAGAAGAAAAATTTATTGAAAATGTTTTTGAGAGCATTGATCCTCTAATAAGTCTTGACTTTACGCGCACCTATATCGAATCACAAGGGGATATTAATATTTATTGTCTGGGAGACTATTACTATGGCTATGCAGGTCTTACTTACTCAACTAATGATTCAGATATAGAAATTTTTTGGGAGAATCAAAATGGATATTCTTATGTTAGAAATTATGGTGATTTGATGGATTTAGATGCCTTTACTTTAATTCATGAAATAGGACATGCCCTAGGTCTTAGTCATCCTAATAATGATCCAGAAGGTAGTTGGCATACTAGCAATGATACAGTTATGTCTTATAATTTTATTTATAATGAGTATAGCTACTATGCTAATGCACCAGTATGGTCCACTATAGATAAACTTGCATTAGATAGTATATGGTCAGGAGAGAATCAAGGAGTAAATGAAGTTATACCCTCAATAGATAGTTTAACTGGATTGACTATAGGCAATACCTATAAATTGGAAGAGATAAAAGATTATGATGGCAACCTTCATGGGTATTTAGGAAATGCACCTTCAGATGTAATTACTGGCTATAAATTTCAAGGGTACGCTTACTCTGGAAATAGTAGTAATATGGAAGCAATTTTTACAAATAAATATAGTGGAAGATGGGTTACTGTTGATCATTTTGATGATGACAAAATTGATTTTTCATATCATGGTCAAGGTGGAGCGACAAGAATTGTTGGTATCTATGAAGACCCGCTAGTTAAGGCAGGAATTGTTCAAAAAGATAGTGTTTTTGATGGATCTAGGACTTTTATTAATGATTTAAAATTAGATAATTTAATTTTAAAAGCAAGTGGGGATTTTGATGGTGATGGATTTCAAGAGATTTATTTCAGTAAGGTTGATAATACTGCATATTTAAGAGCTGTTATGCATGCAGATAGCAATATTCAATATGCTAATTATCAAAATTTAGAGCAAATGACTAATTTTCTGACTATTCATGGTCATGCAGATAGTATAGCTTTGATTGCCTAATGAGATTCCTAGAGGTGGTGAAAATATTTTTATCACTTTGTTAAAATGTGAGAATTGTGTAATCTTGACTACTCTTGAGTAGGTTAGTTATAGCAATCAATGTCAAGAGTGCAGACTACTAATAACATATCCGGAGGTTAATATAAATCGATTGTACAATGTAACGTTAATTCCAGTGTACTGGATGAGAGCTTGAGGCTTATTTTTTCTAATATACCACTGAACATATATCAAGTAATTAATTTTTATCATTTCCACCCTTCTAATTGTGTAAGTAAATCTATTTGACTGTTCTAATTACATACTTTGACCGAAGTATGATAAAAATAATTAGTTTACTTTATTACTTTAATTTGATTACTAGAATCATTTAATTTCATCAACTTCTTTTTATCCTCATCAGTAAACTTTTTGACTCTTTTTGCATAAACAGCATCTGCATTTAAGTCTTCGATCATTTCATAACCGAAGAACTCCAATAATTCCTCTTGACTCTTAAAACATCTATCACTCCACTCAAAATTCTTGTTACCTTTCGCATTTTCATACTCATAGCACTCATAAAAATAATCAGTTCTATATCGCTCTACTAATGCAAACTCCTTTTGTTCTTCCTTTGGAAGTTTGTCGTAAATTTTCCAACCAATTATCAAGACTGGCATGTGTCTACATCCTCAACTTTTTTATTCCACTCCAGAAAACTTGACCTGCAATCTGGTGAAGGTTGGTCCCGAATGCTTTTTAACTTTTTCCATCTGGTGTAGAGAATGCCAAGTAACCAACTATCAGTTAATGATTTTGCACCATGTTTTAATTGCTTCTCTTGCTTCTTGTTGAACTTTGCTGAATCAATAAGTTCGTGTTTCCAATCTATTTTTTCAGTCATTGATTTTTGCCCTCAACTTGTAGAAGGTTTCTTCACATCGGTCAGAAATACCCTTGTAGTCATCTGGGAAAGATGTCAACTAAGCAGGAATTTCAATGGTCACTGGATGACCACCTTTGATGTGAAAGATAACCTCTTTATTTTTTTCGTCTGTGAAATGAGGAGGAAGACTCATGTTTCTATTCATTTTACCAATACCTTCCTATTAACTACTCTGCAAAAAGGATTTCTTGATTTTGCTACCTGATCAGCATCTTCAAATTTGTCCACATGAACTATTTCTTTGATGACCATCCCTCCAACGAAACAAGAAACTTCTACTTTCATTGTTGACCTCCTCCCATTTGGGAATGAAGAGTTCATTTTGAATTGGTAGGTTCATGAAATCCCACTCTTCTACTTCAAGCAACATAAAATTTTTTACCATTTCTTAGAATGTCTTAACATTTGTTGTGCTTTTGCCTCAGACCTTCATTTCATCTAATTCTGGAAAAAGCATGTTGATGTAGGCCATTATTATCACTACTAATGGAGGCATATTGGTTTTATCATCTTTTGTGAGTTGCTTAATCTCGGATAAGAAACCCTTAGCTTCTTGCTCGCTAATTTTGTATTCTGGATCCTTTTCTACGTGGTCAACGAGTGATTTGATTTGATTAGCAGAATCCATTCCTTAAAGTATTGATCTATGCCAATAAAACGGATGAGATATTTGACTACAAGCATAGATTAAGAAAACTTATCATCTTTGTAAGTTAGGGCGTAGGCTTGGGAGATGTTGGGTGCATATTCTCTGGAATGCTCGTTATCTCGTTCATGAAAACTTTCATGAATTCATTGAAGCATAAAGGGTTATTTGATTGTTCTTCTAAAGGTTTTGTTCTTACTTGTGTTTAGGGCTCAATAATCTATTTTTGATTGTCTCCTCCTTTTTTTTTCACTGAGTTTCTTCTTTGACTCAACTCTTTTCCTCTGTGATGAGCGTGTCGGAATGGTTTCCCTTCTCTTCTTAGGAGGTGGTTTTAAAAGCTCTCGCAATGTTGAAGCAAGTCTACTTAAAGCTAATTTTCGGTTCTGATATTGGGTTCTCTTATCCTGAACAGCAATACAGATTGAACCATTGATTAGTTTAACTTCATCCTGAATTGAAATCCTATGCTTCTGGTATGGTGTTAAAGTTTTTGATTCAGATACATTAAATAGAATTTCAGCTCGACTGTCTGTCTTATTTACGTTCTGTCCACCTGCTCCTGAGGATCTAGAGAATCTCCACTGTATTTCGTTAGTTGGTATTTTAAGTTTATTATTAACCCTTAGATTCATTTGTTTTTTATCCAGCCAATCGAAGTGAGCTCATTTCTAAAGGATTCTGCTTTCTAGGTTTAGTTATCTGATTTTGAAAGAAGAAAACGAATGAATCAGTGTTCGTGAACTCTGGACATTTTTTATTAGGACCACATACGAATAAATATGTTTCACCATTAATACTTGCATCGGGAAGTTTTATACAAATAGCTCCGAAGCTCTTTTCAAGTAATGTCCACATTTTCTTTTTATCTATACACTCTTGAAAGAGATCGTTGAGTTTATTTTCATTACTACTTCCTTTCATATTTAAAGAAAAATAATGATTAATAAAAATCTCTTTAGCGCTAGTTTCGGACTCTTTGCTCAGTATTCGTGCCATGTAATGGCAGTCATCTAGAATATATTCTTGACTATCTAATTTAGATAGTACCCATCCAATATCTTTTTCACTTACCCCTCGTTCACTCAGAATAAATTCGAAGGATCGTTCTTGAGTAGGGCCTTTCCCCATCTAAAAGGTTCCACGATTTTGTAATAGATTATGACATATAAAACTAATATTTGTATCTTTTCGATCTTCTGTCTCTGTAGCTAATACTTCTTTAAAAATTTTTGTCAAAAACTTGAGAACCTATAAGATAACTTTTTCCATTAGGAGCTAAAAAGAAGGCCACTAGTTTTTGATCTCTTGGGTATTTTAGTTACCTCTTCTTGTCCTGAAAACACTTATGAAGACTTAGGAATTAAAAATTGGCCAATCTGGGATTGTGACGTAAGTTATTTTGATTGGACTTATGAAGATAAAGAGATCCCCTTGTTGCTTCTAGGTGAAGTTACGGTAACTCCTGATAGAGCAGAACCTGTGAAATGTTGCGAAGGTAATTTAGTTATTTTCCCAGCAAGAATGAAGTGTTTGTAGGATGTTCATATCAACTTGTTAATGAATTGATTTTTAAAAGTTAGGTTAAAGTTATCTAAATTATTCTTATAATCAATTGAGTCATAACCAAGATATTGAAGAATTAATCGCTGATTCTATGACTGGTCTTATGATCAGAGCTGAAGGACTTAATGAATCCGACAAATTAGCTATTATTGAAGAGTTTAGAGAGTGGTTGAATGAGGGTGTAATGCTTGAGGATATCTTGAAATTAGTGACTATCAAAAACCAGTAGAATAAATTTATGCTGCAATTTTATCAATATCTAATAGTTTAGCGATATCAATATCTACAGCATCTCCTTTTTCTTGGCGTTTTACGAATTTATCAAAGTCAATTACATTATAATTTTGTTGCTTGAGTTCAGCACTTTTATTGAAGTAATCAAGCGAGACTAGAAATACAGGAATAACGCAGAATGGAATAACTAAGACGTAAAACTCAACAGGCATTTGAATGAATAAAGATAAATCAAGCATTACTTAATTAGTAAATGATTGCAATAGGAATACTCGTAATTTGCTGCTTTCCTTATACGTTTTTAATTTTTAGAAGTCGAATGATTGATCTAGTTATCTTTTTGTCAATCGGTTTTTGAAACAGAACTCATACTGAGTGCTTAGTTGATTATTAGTTTGAGAGGCTTTTATGCAGCTTCATCTTCTATTCGACCATATCGATTTCTCATTATGTCTATTACTTTATCCTTTGTACTCCAGCTTCTAATTCGATCCTTAATGGTCAGTAGTTGTGATTCAGTGAATTCAAGACGTGTCGTTGCTAAATTAGTCATTTATTTAAATACTTGTGGCAGTGATGATGATGATTTGCAAGCAGAGCAAACAGCAAAGGGTAACCATAGATCCTCAACAAAATGGTTGAATGAATCGATTTTCACATGTCTATGTAACTTGTCAATTCCCTTCATGAATTAAAAACTGTAAGCATGTTATGGATAACCGCTACATCAAAAGTTATGGAATAGTACTCTTCAGACTCAGTGCAATAGATTGCTTCAACTCTTTTCTTGAAAGCAATCTATATCATGCAACTTTAGAATCTTCTTTTTCATTTAATTCTTTCTTGACTTTGGAATACTTCCTGCCAATTTTGTATTGCCTATGAAATAAATTTAACTGGTTACTGTCATCATTCGTAGCCTTAGTCTCTATCTCTGCAATTGGTTTAGTCATTTGACTCCATACAAAAAGCATTGCCAGTGCAGATACAAGTAATGGAAGATACGCTTTGATTAAACTTACGACTATTAAAGTAGTTATAAAACAAAGAGAAAAAAGAGTCCATCTATGAACCCTACTATTAGCTAGCTTTTTCTTGTTTGATTTTAAAGGAATAATTGGCAGATCAGGAGTCATTCGTTATTGAGTTGTAGGTGTATTGGATTAGGGGATGTAGTAATTGTTTTAACGTTGTAATAATTTTTATTTTCAAATCAGATTTAATTGATTGATATTATTGTATTCGATTTACATGACTTAAGATCTTTGCACCGTTTTGATATCAGAAATATGGAGTTTGATAATGACACAGAGGTTGTATTTAACTAGATGATTTTTAACAAATTCAATCAAGCTTGTAAATGTTTCTGGATGAATCGCCCATAGTCTTTAGTAGTTTTCTTGTTTCTAAAACGCTTCATTAAGAGAAAAAACTCAAATCTTTGTACGTCAAACTCAAATAATTGAGAAGGTTTTACCACCTCTAAAGGAAACATCATATTAGTTAAGAAATCTGAGGTGGGTTTACTGCTTAGAGAGTAATTATAAAAATGAAATATAATCAGAATTTATTACTATATGGCTTTACTAGGAATAGGAGATATTAGTTAATCAAGTTGATTATTTGATTTCGCATCGAAGTTCAGCAAAGGCTTCATTAGGAAGGCCGAGAAAGGTATCCAAGATTTTATTACCAGTTTTAGGGATAATGGAAATACCTACTAGTTTTGTTGTGCCATTATTTTGAAGCGCAAGACCTTCTCCTTCATGTAATTTACCTTTTACTTTTCCCGTTTTAAGTAAGGTCTTAACTATTAACTCAGGAAATTTAAGCGTAGCTCCAATGCTAAAAAGAAATTTGGATTCAAATTTCAATAACACTTTTCCAGAATTCTTATCAATAGTTCCTTCTAGCTGATCTATAGACATTTCGATTTTGAAACCAGGAGGTAACGGTAACGATAAAAACCTTGTTGTTTTTGAAGTAAGAGGAGGAATTGAAAATGTTTTAGATGAAAAGCTTATGTGTAGGAGATTATTAGTCTGATTTGAATGTAATATCGCTTTGCCTCCTCCACCATAGGCATTGTAGGTGAATGGTGGATACTTACCAATTTTTAATCGACATCCCTCTAAACTTCTCAGTTGCATGGGACAATTAATAACCTCTTTTTCATATCGAATTAGAAAGTAATTATTTCAACAAATCTACCATAGCTAATCTTACTTATTTACAGAATTGGAATAAAAACCAGGAAAGTTAGTAATTGATTTCTTCTTACTCAAATTTATTGCATAGTTTCGAACAACGTATGCATTGACCCACCTTTCTAGGTTGTTATAGAGGGGTAAAACATTTTAATAACTATTCTATGTGATTACCTTAAGCATCGTGTTTAGGTTGAAAGTTTAAATTCAATCATTATGTTCATTTGGCCATTCCACTTATAATTATGCACCTTATAAATTATAATAATAAAATAAATAGTATTTTAGATGCCTGACAACACAACTCCAGACTGGTCTTCAGAATTTGAACACTATAAGAAACTTTCTAGAGAAGTAGTTACTAGTGAAGATATAATTAAATTTTTTAATCAGCATCAGAAGGCTTTTTATCTTGATACCTTTTCTTCAAGCTGGGGCAAAATGATGGAGGCATATGAAGCTAAAGAGAATTTAAGTTCAGATCAATTAAACAAACTCGAAGAAATGCAATGGCAGGAAATGCCTGAATCATTGAAATTATTTGCTTATGATTTTTGTATTAAGAATGGATTTTGTTTTACTGGAACATCTTCTTAAGATTTAAATTATGTTTAACCAGTGAAATATATATTCATATACTGGCATATTTGAAGAATAAATATAATTAACAAATCATATAATCATAAAACTACTCTCAATAAGCATTTTGATCTTGCTAAAGATTAGTGATTATTATCTTCTTTCCTTTTGCCTTTTAATCTTTCTCTATTTGAAAGCCATGATTTAAAGTTTTCATCTTCCACTTTTTCTCTCCATTCTCTAGATGATATGGGTAGTTTTGTTTTTTTCTTTTTTTTAGTAAATGTTAAATATAAATTTAGATAAGCAGCAATTACTAAAAGAAAAAGGAAAATCGTATTTGTATTCATTCTTCTAGAGTTTTCTTGTGTTTAAGTAAAGGATAATCAAATTGGTTCAACAAGCATATAATTTCATAAGGTTAGGTGATTGTAGGAGTATAAAGGGGGAGATTTATTTATTTATACGCAACCCGCCATTTTAGAGAAAAAGTCCTTTCTTACGGATGATTTGGACAAACCTAAAAAGACTTCATATCGCGTTTCAGCACAGCTGTAAACTTGACCTAATTAATAGTTCAAGCCATCAGCGGGAGAAGCTTTGCTTAAAACGTCTTATGGAGAGTGTTGACTTAGGTTGAATCCGAGACATTTCTCTATAACGCTATTTAAATTTAGTAGAGATGAAAACAGAGGAGGCAACAGAACAGCTCTTATCCATCTTTCTAAGAGTTCTAATGCTAATCCAATAACATAATGTATTTTGATTAGTAGACGTTAAATATCCTAAACATTTTTCTAGAATTTGTATTTAAGTCCTTAAGTTGATCAAATATGTTGTTTTGATCTCACTTTTTAGATTTATCAAAATTTCAAAGAATATATGTGTTTTGCCTTGATTTATTTATGAGTAGTAGATATACATGATTTGTATTAATTTTTACTATGATTACGGTTGTTTTTCTGCTTGCTTTAGGACTGGCTGGTTGGACTTTCTCAACATTAATGAGTAAAGGAAAGCATCAAGATGAGATTACTAAAGAGTTAGGAAATCTTTTTGAGAGCTTAAAATTGCTAACTTCTTCAATTACTTCGCTTGTAAAACTTTTGATGAAGGATTCTATTGCTTCTGCCAAGGATGAGGACTTTCAACCTATTAGTTCGAATGTTATTGATCTCTTAAAGCTGGAAAAGAAAGATAAAAAAGAGGCTGCTTGATTGTTCGACTCCAATATTTAGGTTTTTATTCTTAAAGTTTTATTTTTTATTTAATTTACTAGCTTCTTCTAATCCATGAAGGTGCTCCAGAGAACCATTCTCCTAGATCATCTCGATCGGGATTGTATGTCGAATGAGGTTCGTCAGAATTTAGATCAAGTCCATTCAGTAATTCATCTATTGAATTTGAGATAGGTTGGTTTCGTTGAATTCGTGAGGCTCTTCTAAGCCAATTAGATACGTTTTGATTCTTTGCTGCATATTTATTTATATAAATTCTTTCTTCAAGGGTTACCTGATTTCCCATAGACAATCGAGTTAATATTTCTTGTATGCGAAGACGAGAAGATGTAGTTAACATGATTAATTATCTATTTTGTTCTTTCTAGCTTGAAATACATGAAGTGCAAGTTGAGTTGATTCAACTTTAGAATTAATTTGAATTTGCTAGCAATCTTTTTCTACAATCTTTTATCTAGTCTACTTTGAATCCTCTCTTGTTCTTGGATTTCACTGTTCTTTTTCTAGATGATCTAGGTGGTTTGGCTACCTGAAATTGATTTCTCTTTAATAGAGTTATTAATTTACTTATGACTCTTGTATTTTTAAATATTTATTTCGTTGTGCTCAAATCTAAATAAAAGTAGAATTATTTCTAATTCTATTTTCTAAGTTTGCAAAAAGAATCAAGTTTTGGAATGGATTTAAAGCTTTAGAGTTGGCTATATTGACAATGACTTCTACTTGACTTTCATTTTTTATTTTTCTTCTTAAAAACTTATGTTTGATTTTTATATGCGAAATGTATTCAAAAAATTTTAAGGCTTATTAATTTTTGAAAAATTGCTTTAAATAATTTTTCTCTTATCTTTTATTCGAAAATTTTTTTAAAGTCTCTATATCAATTATATTCAAAGTACTTTCCTCTGTTGCCTCAAGATCAATTAAAGGAGCCATACCATCTTCAAATGCTTCTTTCCATCTAGGAGCACAAAGACACCAGTGATCACCGGCTTTTAATCCAGGAAATCCTATTTGAGGTGTAGATAGATCATTTCCTTGAGCTTTGCTGTAAGACAGAAACTGTTCAGTAATAACAGCACATATAGTATGCATGCCTTGATCAGATATGTCTGTTCTGCATGACCCATCTCGATACCACCCAGTCAGGGGATTGCAACTGCAAGATTTAAGTTCCGTCCCTAAAACATTTTTTTTTTTTGCACCATGATTCATTTTATTTCGTATAGATATATTATGACTTGATAAAGTTTTTTATATTAAAGGTAAAAGAAGATGACAACGCTAAGAAGATAGGGTTCCTCTTAGGTAGAGGGAGAAGAATTCACTAGTGCTTTTACTAATGAAAATAATAACTACATTCTCCAATTAATGCTAACGAGTTAGTTTCCTGGTCTCTAAACGTCGGAGAGACAAGCCCTTTTCAGATTGATAAAATACTGGAAAATTAATTATTAACCGATATGGCTTGCGCAGTTTTTCGATTATAGTACACTAGTATTACAATAAGACTATTTAAAGTGGAAATTCTTTCTATTCTTTTGATTCTGCAAAGTATCCTTTTGATTGCTTCAAGTATGACTTCTCCTGGTTTATCTAATTAAATTATTTTTTGCTCATTTAGATTTTTTCTCATGGCTCAAATCATTCGGTATTACCTCTCAAAAAGCTTATCTAATTGTTTATCGTCGATTTTTAGTTTTTAGTCATTAATTCTGGCGCTGAGCGATTTAATGGTAATGTTAGGCATAGTTGTTGGCATAGGTGCATATGCTACTACTGGTCAAATAATACCCGAAATTTTTTAATTCACTTATGAATTAAAAATAGTTAATAGATTAATTCAGTCTATAAATAATTATATTTCAATTGAACAGCATTAGTTAAATGAAAGATACAATCATGTTTGATTTGTTTCTTTTGAATTGTTTAAATCTGACATTCATTCCATTATAATCTGGTTCAACCATTACTCCTACGATTACGAATAGAACAATAAAAGCAATTTCTATAATAGGTGCTGTTGGAGCTGGGGTTGATAGCAAACCGCCAATAATTAATTGACTCATGTAAGTAGTGATAGAAATATTGTTTTAGCAGAAAATTCTTTTTAACGTGATTTAGATATAAATTTTGATTCTTTTTATTTAATTTTTTGCCGGAAAAAAATGGATGAGGGCGGATGTAAGGGGAATTTTAAAATTTAATTTGCTAAGTCTTGTGCTTTCCAATTAATTGTCTAGAATTTTTATTTTTCAAAAATGATCACGTTTCATAATAATTATAAAATCGTTATTTTTTAGAAAATTGTTACCGAATTTACCGACAAAGATTATTTTTTGGCTATCGTCTAAATATGTTTATCTAAGGAGGTGATCCATTGTCGCATCAACCAATCGGTCAAGAGTCAGTGGAAATGAAAAAACTTTTTGCTTCTGTTACTCCTGCCTTGAAGGGTTTTATTATTAATAGGTTTATATAGGTACCTTGATCTATTAATCATTAAGCCAGCTACATAGTAGCTGGCTTTTTTATTGCTTAACTAGGTTACCAAACCTATCTTTGTAAAAAGATTATCCAAATTTATTATTTTCTCATGTTCTATTGATATATATTTTTAAAAGGTTAGGCTGAAAAGATAGAAGTTTTCACGTATTTTGATGTCTAATAAAGAAAAAATTGAAGTTGCAGAACAACGGATAATTGAGTTGAAAACTTTAATTCATCATTGGAAGACAAGTAATATTTCATCAAGAAAGGCTACCGCAGACTTTGTTGAAGCAATCCTTGCAGACAGAAAAGGAACTAAAGCCGCCTAAATCATTAAAATCAGATTAGAATTTTTTACTTTTCTTTTTACGCATAATTTTTAATTTTATGTATTGAATATGACCAAAGAGATTAATTATAATAAAATTTACGGTAAAAATTTAAAACCTAATTATAATATTAAATATTTATATTCATAAAGAAAAATGAAAATCGGTAGTCATTTAAAATTGAAGGAATATTTTTGGAATAGTTTAAATAAATTTACTAATAGCTTTAGTAAATTAACTGTAACTAACCTTGGAGATGGAGATATTAAATGCTTTTGGGAAATTAGTCCCATCGATAACTTTAGAATCGAGTTTAGTCAAAGCTGTTTTTATGCTTTAAGATTATTTGATATAAGTAATAATAGAAATAATAATAATTCAACTTGTATTATGAAAGAGATTCAGGTAAGTAAATTTCAATCTTCTATTATATTTCCTATTCCTATAAATAAAGGTGTGTATTATTTTGAGTTTGGTTATCGCAAGAAAAATGGTCAGTGGAGAAAGCTTGCATATCAAAATCTAAACTTGGGTTATAGAATCAAAAGAGTAATTCAGAATTTTGATAATGATAATTGGTTTGGTTCTAAAAAATTAATAATAAATAACGATTCTTCTTTTCATGAAAATGCCTATCAACTTTCAATAAATACACCAGTTGGAGGTTCTGAGAATATTTCCTATGAAAAAGAAAATACTTAATTACTTATTTTTTTGAATTTAATATCTATTTGTTAAACTTTTATAAGAATTTAATATATTAATTTAATATATTAACAATTAATATATAGTAAGGATGCAGCAAGACTTAGAGATTCTAAAAAATTTAAAAATTCAGGGTTTCAGTAATATTGATATTGATCAGATTCTTAATTACTTAGAAACTTTAGATTACGACTTAAAGAAAACACGATATATAGGTAATATCATTTCAAAAAATGAAAGATTAGCAAAATATTTCTTTTTACGTGAAAAGTTGAAAATTGAAGTTAATTCTTCAGATGAGACTTTTCATATAAATGAGATTTTAGATCAATGTATAGATTGGAATGAGTTTTGGCGATTACTTGTTATTAAAAAAGGCTTTTGCTGTATTCGACTATTTGGAGAATTACCTGGCCAAGTAAGATTTACTTTTTTGTCGGGTCCAAATATCCTCTCAGCCCCCAATGCTGATCTATCTAATTCTATTTATGAAGATTATTGATGATATTTTTATAATTAATAATAATTTTTATATGCACATTTTGATTTTGTATCAATTCGAATGATTATCGATTTTTTTATTTTTTTGTTTTAGTCTTAGCTTAGCTTAAAATTAATTTTGTCTACTTATTTAATTACAGGTGCCAATAGAGGCATAGGTTTAGAATTTGTCCGTCAATTGAAAAATAGAGGAGAAAATGTTATTGCTACTTGTCGATCTGCTTCTCAAGAATTGAATTCCTTGTCAGTAAGAGTTGAGACGAATGTTGATATCACCTCAGGAGACTCAGTTATTAAGCTTAGAGAGAATTTACAAGATACTACAGTCGATGTTTTAATTCAAAATGCTGGAATTGCAGAATTTAACTCGCTTTCTAATTTAGACCCGCAAAGTATTCTTCATCAATTTGAGGTGAATGCCCTCAGCCCTCTGTGTTGTGTACAAACCATGCTGAGTCACCTCAGTAAATCTGCAAAAATAGCTCTAATAACTAGTCGTATGGGTTCGATAGAAGATAATAGTTCCGGTGGTTCCTATGGATATAGGATGTCAAAAGTTGCCTTATGTATGGCTGGTAAATCTTTATCTGTTGATTTAAAGCCTAATGGTATTTCTGTAGCAATTTTACATCCAGGATTAGTCAGTACTCGTATGACAGGATTTGCTTCCAATGGTATTCAACCTAAAGAATCAGTTAGAGGACTGATTCAAAGAATTGATGAACTTACACTTGAGAATAGTGGAACTTTCTGGCATGCAAATGGAACAATTTTACCTTGGTAAAAGATTTTTTATATAATTTATATTCATTTTACTTATTCAAATATAAAATGCTGATTTTCCCCGTATGCTGCCTGAAATTAAACTCTACCTAATGTTTTTCTTAATTTTTTAATAAAGCTAATGCCAACTCCGGGTATAGTTAAAAGTTCCTCATCAGATGCAGAAATAATTGATTCTGGTGTCAAGTATCCTGCTTCATAGAAATTATTGCAGTTTTTTTCTCCAATACCCGGGATAGATGTAAGGTTTTCACATCTAGCTGATAATTCTTCTTTTTGTTGATTGAAAATACTTAAAATCTTAGAAAGGTTTCTTTTTGTATTTAATAAAATTTTTTTAATTAACATTTCTTTTTCTTAATCATACTATTAATATGCAGCAGAAAAAAACTATTTGCAAGTATAAATATTTCCTTTTGATGATTAGATTATCAATTATGATATAAAAATGTATTTTAAAATACAAAAAAAAACTATATATATATGCTGTGCTTATATATATAGTTTTTTTGATTAGTATTGTTTGGTTAATCTTTTCATTGCTACTTGACTTTGTGTTGAGATCCTGCAGATTATTTTTAGATGTAAATTCCTTCCTTTGTTCATAACTGTATGTGGCCAAAAAGGTGGTGTAGCTAAAACTTGTACCTCAATTCATCTAGCAAGTGTATGGTCGTTTCAAGGAAAAAATGTTTGTCTAGTCGATGCTGATAGAAATCGATCGGCTCTTGCCTATGGATCTAGAGGTAATCTTAAATTTAATATTGTCCCTGTCGAGGCAGCTGCTAAAGCAACAAGATTCGCAGAAATTGTTATTACAGATGGACAAGCAAGTACTGATGAAGAAGAATTGAAACATTTAGCAGCTGGATCTGACCTTGTACTCTTACCTACTGCGCCAAAAGCAAGGTCGGTTGAATTAACCGTTGAATTAGCATCTTTACTAAAACATTTAAATATTCCTCATGCAGTTTTATTAGTTAAGGTTGACTTCCGCCAAAAGCGAATTGCGAAAGAAGCAAGAGAAGCTTTAGAAAAATTTGATTTAACTGTATTACAAGGCGATATCCCTTTGCTATCTGCTTTTGATAAAGCAGAAAACCAGGGAGCCGCTGTCATTGATGCCGTAGATGATAAAGGTCGATCCGATCCCAGACGAATGTCAGGTTGGTCGGCCTATTGTTCTATTGCTACACAAATTCAATGCCAGATTTCGAAGCACTTGTTAGACATCAACAAATCAGTCGAAGACCTGCCACTGAGCGCTTAAAAGTAGTTGAAAAACTGCCTATGTCTACTCAACCACCTACTACGGATGGGAAAAATTTAAGTACGCTATTTTTTGGTTTTGTAGGAGGATTATCTGGATCAATTATTGGAACCGCTCTGATTTTTTATCTTTCAGCTAAAGCATTGATAGATTTTAAACTTCTTTTTTAAAGTCTAATTTTGAGTTCAACCTATTTTGTATTCTGATATTCGTGAATTTATATATTTGATCCGTGTGTTCTCTTTGCTATCTCTACCATATTAAAAAAAGTTTGTGATTGCTTTAGCAGTTGTTGATAATTGCCAAAGGCGACGATTTCCCCATTTTTAAACTCATATATGCAATCTGATTTTTCAATTGTTGATAATCTGTGAGCAATCGTAATTATTGTGCAACGTCTACCTATAATTTCAATTGCATTCATTACCTCTGCTTCTGTTCGGTTATCTAAGGCACTTGTTGCTTCATCTAAAACTAATAATTTTGATTGCCTATAAAAAGCTCTTGCTATGGCAAGTCGCTGTCTTTGCCCTCCAGATAAACGGATGCCATTATCACCAACCGAGGTATACAAGCCCATTGGCATTTCTGATACTAAATCTGCTAATTGAGCAGCCTTAAGTGCATCCCAGACTCTTTCCTTATTTATTTTTTCTGCATCTAATCCATATGCAATATTCTCAATAATATTGCTATTTAATAAAGTAATTGATTGTGGAACGTAAGAGCAACAATCCTGCCAAGCAGGCACTTCTGTATCAGTAACTTCGACTCCATCTAATAGTAATTTTCCTTCAGTTGGTCTAAGAAGACATAGTAATTGATTAGCGGCAGTGGTTTTTCCGCTTCCCGTCTCTCCTACAAAAGCTATTCTTGAGCCAATAGGGATAGTCAAATTAATACCTTTGAGAGTGTATTCCTTACTGTTCGGATACTTATAACTTAGTTTTTCAAGTTTTATATTGTTTCTAGGTTCTATTCCTTGTTTTGTAGGAACTCCTATTGATTTTTTAGTTAGCCTAGTAGAGGGAAGTTCTATTAAAGTTAGTATTTCTTCTAAATCAGGAATTGATGCACGCATAGAAGTTAATGCTCTGAATGAATCCTGTAATGGAGGCGTTAGTTTTAATGCTGCTACTGCAATTGTTGCTAAAAATGGAACTATCTCAATAAGTATTGAATCGTTTTGCCCAGTTATGTATGGGAAAAGACCAATAGCAAAAATCAATGTAATACCAAAAGGCTCTATTAATGACCTAGGTAATTCAGGTAAAACTTCAGCTTTCCAAATGAAAGGGAAAGAACTTTTACCCGCTAATTTATATCTTTTTTCAAAGTAAGATTCTGAGCTAGTAAGGTGAACATCAATAATTGTACGCATTGATTCAGTCAGTATATTATTTGTTTCTTTTTCTAATTTGATTCTTTGACGAGAAGAATACCTTATAAAAGGTGTTACAAATAATGAAATAAATATATAAAAAATTAAGAGACTTATGATTAAATATAGAGCTATCGATTTTGCTATAAAAAGAACAGCAATACATATAAAAGTAATCACACATAACCCGCTAGAAATTTGAAGCACTGGTCTGACTAGAAATTCTGATACTCTCGAAATATTGATCAAAACTTTTGATGATAAGTCAGATTTTTTCTTGTTTAAGAAGAATTCATATGATTGAGATAGTAATTTTTTTTGAGCTAGTTCTGATAAATCTTTCCAAACTGCTACTCGAAGTCTTTCTTGGGCTGCTTTAAGAAATAATTTTGAGAATGATGCAAGCCAATTCATTCCGATGTATATGAGGACTAGACTGATAACTTTTGTTTTTGGGTCTTCAGGTATGAAATTTTGAAATGGTAAGGGAGGTTGATTAGGTTGGCCTATGAAAACAGTAAATAATCTAGAAACAATGCCAACTACAATCACATCCACTAAACCAGTCAAGGCTGCTACAGGAATTAATTTCAATAGTGACCTTTTTCTTCTAGCTGGTAGTGCCTTCAGAAGGCGCATTAATAGATGATATGTTTTGTTAGTACCGATCATTTTATAAAATTACTTACTTTTGAGAAATTATTTATGCTGATTCAGCCAGTTCTTTGGGTGTTTGGTTGTGAGTTGTTTACGTCAATACTATAAAAGTCATAAAGAAAATTATGAAAAAGTATTATTCTGAGAAAATTGTCTTTATTTTTAGTTTAATATTATTAAAGCTTGATTTGTATTCACTTGGGAATTAATACCTTTTAGTGGATATAAAATATCCTAAAAAGATTAATATAATAAAAGGCAATAAATAAATTATAATCATAAAACTAGACAAGAAAATAAATAGACTTAAAACGATAAAAAAACCTATTAGTATAATTTTTAGCAATCTTTTTATTTGATTAAGCCAAAATATACCTTTAAGTTTTTCGAGATTGATTTCTAATTCCCTACGTTTAAGAAATAATTCTTTAAGTTTTTTTTGATGCCAATTAATTGAGTCCTCTAATTTTGTTTTATATACATTCTTTCCAATTTGTTCTATCAAACTATTGGATCTTGGGAATGTTGATCGTAATTTTACAATTTGTGCTTCAACTAGGGCTTTGCTATTTTCAGATATTTTTTGATCTATGTCTACGATTTTAATAGTAATTTGCTCTTGTGATGAAAAGTTTTTATTCCAATTATATTGCACAATTTTTTGACTACTATTTTTTTTGTATTTAAAAAATTTAAAAAAAAAGTTTGCTCTCAACATCTGACTGACTATTATCTAGGATAGATTCCTATGCGGTTATTATAACCATGACTTCTATAGTTTTTAATGGAAGCTACATAACAAAAAAGAATACAGGTATTGGAGTCGTTTCTATAGATTTAGTAAATTCTTTATCTTCCCAAAATACAACTACACTTATTCCAAAAGATATAGGCATAAGAGGTGATATTTATATACCCAATAATTTATCTCCAGGCTCAGGATTAAAAAGTCATTTTAGACGATTGTATTGGCTTCAAAATGCTGTTCCAAAATTAATGAATAACTTAAATGCTGATTATTTTTTATCACCATTATTGGAAGCGCCATTATTTACTAATATTAAATCTATTGTTTTGGCTCATGATTTAATACCGATTAGGTATCCTTCAATATCATTATTAACTTTATATCATTTAATCTATATCCCTTTGATTTTAAAACAATCAAAGATAATTCTATGTAACTCTATTTCTACTGCTAATGATTTGAATGAATTTTATCATGTGCCTAGGAATAAATTATTTCCAATTAAATTAGGTTTTAATAATAAAAAGTATCATCCCATAAAGAAAACAAGAAAAAAATTCTTTCTTATTATTGGTAGACATAATCCACATAAAAATTTGGGTAGAGTTATCAAAGCTTTCGCATATGCCAAAATTAATGATTATAAACTTATTTTTGTAGGTCCCTATGATAAAAGGTATACACCCAGTCTTATAAAACTAATTGATGAATTAAATGTTAGACATTTATGTGTCTGGAAAGGTTGGATTGATGATGCTGAAAAATTATCACTATTAAACGAATGTCATGCACTTATTATTGCAAGTCTTTGGGAAGGATTTGGCCTTCCAGCTCTTGAGGCCATGGCTTGTGGAACACCTATTATTGCTTCTGAAAGGGGAGCGCTTCGAGAGGTGATGGGAAGCTATGGTTATTTTGTTAATCCATTAAATGTGCAATCAATAGCTTTTGCGATGAATGCAGTTATAAATGATAAAAAATGCTTCGAAAAAGCTCTTCGAGAAGGCCCATTGCGAGCAAAGTCTTTTAATTGGATTGAGACCGCTAGAACAATAGAAAAAATTATTCAAGAAATTGATTAACATTTTTCTAATCTATAATCTAATAATCACATCGAGGCTATATAAAAAATTCTCAATTATTAATATATTTAAAGAATTATATTCTTTCGTTTGATGATTGTCCAGATTCAAAAAATTTTTGTGGATTAATTAGAATAACTTTTTCTAATATAGTTTACTCTTAATTTATAACTGCTATTATAGTTTCTCAATCTTTTTTTTATATGCCTAGACAAAAATCTCAAAAAAAATTGACTCCTAAAACTACTCAAGTAAATGAGGAGAAAAAGACAACACCAAGAACTGCAAAAATTGTCCTGTTTGTATTTGGTGTAGGACCTTTGATTCTTATGTGTTTATTTTTAAGCTCAAATGGATTTTTCAACTCTCCTTGAGAATTTGATAAATCTTTAGATGAGGAAGCATCAATATCCGGATCTGAAAATTAGATCCTAAACTTTCTTTTTTCTTCTTCTTTTTATAACATCATTTGTGTATTCATCGATATATCAACAATTTATTTTGTATTTCTAGCTAAAATTTTCTTTTATTGTACGACTAATGCAACTCTATTTGGTTGATTGCCAGTTCACTGATGCTGATAATCAAATTGCTGCTTATAAGCAGTTTGTAGAATTTTGGGAAAATGGAGAGATGTCTAAGCAAGACAAATTTGATGGATTTGAAATGCTATTTCGTGTTCATGCTCCTGGGGAGGGTCGTGTTGTGATTCTCTGCAATGCAAATGGTGATAAGGAACTTTTTCAACACTTCGCTCCATGGAGAGCTCAGTTTGGTTTGGATATGGAAATCACGCCAGTTATAAGCTGCCAAAATGTTGTTGATTATCACAAGGATTTATTTGACAAAATGTCTTAAATATATTCAACATATTCAACAAATATATTAACTATTTAAAACTTGATTTTAATTTTTACAGAGAAGAAAAAAGTTTAGAAATTATTAATTTATCTGTTTGAGAGAGCGTTTCCGCCTGTCCATATGTTTTTGAAGCCGGCTTTATCCTTAAGTAATTGAATAGGAAGGCTAACTAATATTCCTAATGCGATTAAAGCAAAAGAGTCGGTTGTGAATCTGGCAATGCCCCATTCTGATGAAGCTAAAGCAAAAATAGATAGATGCATGAATTTACTTATTTAGAATAAATATTATCAGATAATTCATTATAAATTTATTTACTTATTAAAAATTATTGTATTCCAGAAGTATAAGAGAAATTTGTAAATATGAATTTATTTAATAGCTAATAAAAGCTAAATTGTCTTAGCTTTTAGAGCCTCTAATAATTAGTTTGAATTTCTTTATTTCTGAATCATAGTTTTTTATTTGTCCATTGCATTTTTTCTTTTGCTCTTGTAGGGAATCGAAGCTTTGAAAAAATTACTTTTTCGCTCGTGAAAAAGTAATTAAAAAGGGAGCCCTTCCAGGCTCCATGGATCAATTGGGTAATAAGGCTGAACTAACCCCATCTCCTAAAAGATCAAGCAGCAACAGGGGCTGTTTGACGGGAGAAACTAACGATGTTGTTAGCAGTTATGGTTTTGCTCTGACCGAGCAGGCTTCAGTCACTCGCCTGATACCCCGTCGAAGCCATTGCAGCCCCATATGTGGAGCTGAGCGGAATCGAACCGCTGTCCGAGATACTGGTGTGAATCACCTAGTCCATTAGAAAATAGACATATACATTCTGACAGATCTTTTGGAATTTATCGATTAGTGTTTAAAGAGCTTCTTTCTCCTTTTTTAATAACTGAAAAGTAATGAAACTTGTTGCATCTATTTCGCAAGGTCTTGAAAAAGAGGGTGCAAAAGAGTTGATAGAACTTGGAGCTAAATCAGTTAAAGCTTCAAGGAGGCATATATCATTTGAAGCTGATATGGCTTGTTTATACAGAATACATTTAAGGACTCGCCTGTCCTTTAGATTTTTAAGAGAGATTTTCAGATTTCCTTGTCGTGGTCCTCATGAACTTTATGGCGGAGTTCAAAGATCAATTGATTGGGAAAATTGGCTTCAGCCCAGACAAAGTTTTCGAGTAGATGTAACTGGTTTTGGAGAAGGATTATCACATACTCATTTCACTGCTTTGCAAGTGAAAAATGCAATTATTGATTTACAACGAGAACGATGGGGATCCCGTTCAAGCATTGATTTGAATAATCCAGATATTTGTTTTCATGTGCATTTGTCAAATCATCAAGCGATTTTGAGCGTTGCTGGTAGTAGCTCGAGTCTTCACAAAAGAGGGTATAGACCAGCTGTTGGAATGGCTCCGATTAAGGAGACATTGGCTGCGGGTTTGATGCGAATAACTGAGTGGGATGGAACGAATAATTTAGTAGATCCATTATGCGGTTCCGGAACATTTTTGATTGAAGCAGTCAGCATGTTGCTTGGAATTGCCTCTGGTGTTAATAGACAATTTCTTTTTAAGAATTGGCCTGATTTTGATACCTATGTTTGGGAAAAAGAATTAAAAATGGCACAGAAGATAAAACCTTTAATTAAAAAGTTACCTAAAATAATTGGATGTGAAGTTGATGAAATTACTGCTCATAATGCTATTGATAATGTTAGAAAAGCGGGCTTGGAAAATTATATAGAAATAATTAACTGTCCTTTTCAAGAATTTCATTTGCCGCCTGGATTAGGATTTTTAATTTGTAATCCTCCTTATGGGAAAAGGATAGGAGATGAAAATGAACTATCTAATCTCTATAAAAAATTAGGTGAATATTGTAAGAAAAATGCCTCTGGTTGGGATCTTTGGTTACTTAATGGGAATCCAAAACTAAGCAAATATTTAGGGATGAAAGCAAATCGACGTTTTCAAGTAAATAATGGCTCGATCGATTGCCGATGGTTGAATTATAAAATTAAATAATTTAATTTTTTCCTAAAACAGCTTTTGTCGTTTTTGCGATTCCCTCCAATGTTTCTGGAAGGTAAGGACCTTTTGCTAGATATCCTCCAATTCTTAGACTCATCCCAGCCAAAACAAGATTTATTAATACTAAAATTAAAATTGTTGATTTGTTATCCATTTCAAGTAAGTCTCTAAGCCAATATCCGAAAATTAATTCAGATCCAACTAGCGCAAATAACATCAATACTCCTCCAGTAGCTAAGAAAATCACACCACTTATCAGGCGGCGTTTTTCTCTGTCCATTTCTTGCAGCGCAATGCGGACATGAAGATCCATCACTGAACTTGCTAGTGCAGTAACTCTTGCTGCAGCTCCTATTCCTTTTTTGCGTTCTGAATTGGTCATTAATTTCTTCTGCCTCCACCAAGCAGTATGCCAAATAAAACTCCAATTCCAGCTGCAATGCCTATAGCTAAGAGGGGCCTTTTTCTTACTGGCTTCTCAATTCTTGGTCTTAGGGTACTGTTTAACTCATCTAGAAGATCTTCAAGCTGTTTTTCGAGAGGCTCCAAAGACTCTGCTAGCCCTCTAGTTGTGTCAGTTGCCGAATGAAAAATTTCTTCTAGTTGTTCTTGTACTCCAAAACTGTTTTTTCCTGAATGCACAGATATGACATTGATTAAATCTTCGAGACTTCCTTTAGTTGCTTCTAATGTTTGTTTAGCTAAATCTGGCCAACGTTCTTGAATTTTTGGCAATAAACTATCAAATTGCTCATTGAACCACTGCTCTGGAGACTTTTCAGCAATAGCTTCTTCCGCTTCGACTGAATTTGATGATGAAGAGGGTGAGGAATTCATTGATTCCATAAACCTAAAGGTTTATTAAAGAATAGAGAGATATTGCACTAATCGAAACCCCTTAATTGAATTCAGTGTTGAAAGTTGTCTCACAAAATTCTTGTTTTTGAGTTTTAATTGTTTGAAGTCCAAAATTTCATTAGGATATTTCGTCGTCTTTGCTTACAAATATTGCTATTCGAATACTTATAGTGCTAAACGTCATTGGTATCTTCTTATAGACCCATGGGCGTCGGAATTTCATCAATGGTTTTTGCTTCTAATACAATCCCTACTGATTTTGGCCTAGTTTTAGCTGCAATAGCAGGTGCTGGAAGCCTTCTTCTAATAGCTTTAAGGTTTGTACCTGAGGCTAAAAGCTAAAAAATTTATCGTTTAGTAATTTTTTTGAGGAGATTTATCTCCTTATAAGATTTTTATGGAAACTTTCTGTTTAGTTTTTTAATATTTTTCAATTGAGTAATCTTGGTGAAAAAAAAGTTTATAGGTGGGTTTTGTTAAAACACATTGGATCACCGGATGACATTAAAGGTGTCCATTTTGATTTGCTTTTAGAAGATAAAGAATTTTGTAAAACTTGGCGCTTAAGTGATATTCCTTTATTAGATGGACCATATGTTGATTCTGTTTGTATAGCGCCTCATAATCTTTCCTGGCTGGATATCGAACAAAAGGTCGTTTCAGGAAATAGAGGAGTTGCTAAAAGAATTAAGCAAGGTGTTTTTTTGCAATCTTTGCCATCAATTAAAAGTAGTTCTATCAAATTATCGCTGATATGGGACAAGTTTGAAGTGGATTTGGTATTGGATGAAAATGGTTGCAGAATTTTCAGTAAAAAAACGTAATTATTTCTTCTGCGCTTGAAGGACTTGAGTTTCTCTGATATTTCGCTAACGTCATTCTTATTGTGGATGCATTCTGTTGGTCCATATCAACCACGTAGATTTGTCTCATTTCAAGTCCTTCGGTGGATCCATGTCGATTCCACTTGAAGAAGGCTTCACTGTTGTAACAGGTCCAAATGGTTCAGGTAAAAGTAATATTCTTGATGGAGTTTTATTTTGTTTAGGCCTTGCAAATAGTCGAGGCATGAGAGCAGACAGATTGCCTGATTTAGTCAATAGTGGCGTATTAAAAGCTGGAAAATCTTCGGAAACTATAGTAACTGTCAAATTTGATTTAAGTGATTGGGAGCCCGATGAAGCTGAAGAAGGGATAGAACCTAATGAGGAAGGGCCTTGGATTAAGCCTGATCAAAAAGAATGGACAGTATCAAGAAGATTAAAAGTTATGCCAGGAGGGTCATATGCTTCCACTTATAGCTCAGATGGTGAGACTTGTAACTTACAGCAATTACAAACCCAATTAAGGCGTCTAAGGATCGATCCTGAAGGGAGCAATGTTGTTATGCAGGGAGATGTTACTCGAATTGTTTCTATGAGTAATAAAGATCGTAGAGGCCTAATAGACGAACTTGCTGGCGTTGCACTATTTGATACTCGTATTGATCAAACTCGTACAAAGTTGGATGATGTTTATGAAAGGCAGGAACGTTGTCGGATTGTTGAACAAGAACTGATTCTTTCCAAACAGCGTTTGCAAAAGGATTGTGAGAAAGCAAGTTTATATAAAGATCTAAAAAATCAACTATTAATTGGTAGACAGCAAGAATTAGTTTTATCTTATGAAAATGCAAAAAAGGGATTGAAAAAATTAGATATAGATCTTCAAGAATTGATAAAAAAAGAAAAAATAGATTCAGAAAAGTTACTTAATAATGAAAATGATTTAAGTAAATGCATAGAAAAATTAAATATTTTACAAAAAAATGTTAAAGAACTCGGTGAAGATCAATTGCTTGAAGTTCAAGGTAAACTAGCAGGAATTGAATCTCAACATAGAGAGCTAGAAAGACAGGGTCTTAATCATAAAAATGAAGGAGAAAAATTACAGGAATCAAGAAAAAACCTTCAACAGAAAAAGAAAGATTATCAAACTGATTTACAAAATAAATTGAATGAGATCAATCCTAAAGAACTAGAAGAAGCTGACTTAAGATGTAAAGAAGCTGAGGCTTGGGTTGAATCTTCTAGAAGAAAGCTTTCAGATGTAGCAGGTCGTTCTGGTGCATGGATAGAAAAACATCAGAAAGCTAGAGAAGATCTTAATAAAATCCGAATGGAATTAGATCCTAAAAAACAAGAGAAACAAAATATTGAAGAAAGTTTATTGCAATTAAATGTTATTTTAAAAGAATTAGAGACTGATCAAAAAGCTGATCAATCTTCCAATGATAAAGTACATATAGAAATTAATAAGTTGAATAAAGAATGGGATAGTATTTTAGATTTACTGTCTATTAAAAAAGAAGAATTTCAAGTATTAGTCTCTGAAAAAGGTATACAAGAGCGCACTAAAGATAGATTAGAGAAAGAACAAGTAAAGCTTCAAAATGACATTGCACGTTTAGAAAGTAGGAAAGAAATTATATCCGAAAGCCGAGGGACTCATGCAATAACTTTGTTATTAGAATCTGGCATAGATGGTATACATGGACCTGTTGCGAATTTAGGTGAAGTGGAAGATCAGTATAGGATTGCTCTTGAAGTGGCTGCTGGTGGAAGGCTTGGGCAAGTTGTTGTGGATAGCGATCGAATTGCTGCAAAATCAATTGATCTTTTAAAACGAAAAAGAGCTGGAAGATTGACTTTTTTACCTCTTAATAAGATTTTAAAAAACAATCAAAATAGGTCTGATGTATTTCAGAGATCTGTTCACACTAATTTCAATAAAACTTCTGGATTAATTGGCAAGGCTATTGACTTGATTAAATTTGATTCAATATATAAAGATGTCTTTTTTTATGTATTTGGTGAGACAATTGTTTTTAGTGACTTGTTATCAGCTCGTGATCAAATTGGCATAAAAAGAGCTGTTACTTTAGAAGGTGAATTGTTAGAGAAGAGTGGAGCAATGACTGGTGGAAGTTTAAATAATAGAGCTTTGGGTTTAAGTTTTGGAAGAGTAAAAGATAACGATGATTGTGATTTTTTAAAGAATAGATTATTAGAAGTTCGTGAGACTCTAGCTAATTGTCAAAAGAATGAAAGTCAACTCATCCATAAGCTAGATAATCTAAGAAATCAGCTAAGTACATTAGAACAGAAGAAAGCTGCACTTGATGCTGAAAGAGTAACTTCTAAAAGATCAAATTCACCTTTATTAGAACGCCAAAGTCATCGCTCAAAAAGGATTAATGATCTTCAAAAATCTAAAAAAGAAAAGCTATTTCAATTAGAATCTATTAATTTGAGCATTAAACCTTTAGAGGTCGTTTTATCAGAAATAGAGAAGGAAGAAAAAATAATAGATAAATCAAGTGACGCATCTGTTTGGTCTAAATTACAAAATGATCTAGAAGATGCTGATAAAAATCTTCTTGCTTTTAGAAATAAAAGAGATGAGATTTTAAATAAGAAATCCCAAAACAAGCTTGCTATTGATCGATTAAATGATCAAGAAGCTTCTTTAATAAGTGAAGAAAAACGCTTAAAAGATTCCATAGATCAACTTGCTTCTGCTCATATCGCTTGGCGTGATCAGACTAAATTACTTAATACCAATCGGCAAGATTTGATCAATCAACAAAGAGATTTAGAAACTCGCTTTGGTGAACAACGAAGAGAAAGAGATTGCGTAGAAGCTGATGTTGCTAAAAAACGTTTGAATTTACAAGAAATGCAATGGAGTCTCCAACGTTTAAGGGCAGATCAAAAAAATATGAAGGAAGAAATGCGAATGGAAACTATTCGATGTACTGAATTAGAGAAGAAACTTCCTAATCCTATACCTTTGATTTCAGATGAAATAAGAGACAATGGTTTGGATGCTTTACTTTCTCGATTGGAAGCTTTGCAGAAAAGAATGGAAGAATTGGAACCTGTAAATATGCTTGCACTAGAAGAGTTGGCTAAATTAGAAGAGAGACTAAATGAACTTGAAAATAGACTTCAAGTGCTAACTGATGAAAGATCGGAGTTATTGCTTCGAATAGAGACAGTTGCAACTTTGCGTCAGGAGGCCTTTATGGAGGCTTATCAGGCAGTTGATATACATTTTCGTGAAATTTTTGCAAGCCTTTCTGAAGGCGATGGACATTTGCAGCTTGAAAACCCTGAAGAACCTTTGGAAGGTGGCTTGACTTTGGTAGCTCATCCAAAAGGTAAGCCTGTAAGACGGCTTGCCGCTATGTCCGGTGGAGAAAAATCTTTAACTGCTTTGAGTTTCCTTTTTGCATTACAACGTTTTAGACCTTCCCCTTTTTACGCCCTTGACGAAGTAGATAGTTTCTTGGATGGCGTAAATGTCGAAAGATTAGCTGCTTTAATTGCACAACAAGCTATGAATGCACAATTTCTTGTTGTAAGTCATAGAAGACCTATGATTGGGGCATCAATGAGGACTATTGGAGTTACGCAAGCGAGGGGAAATCATACTCAAGTTGTTGGGTTGCCAATCGCAGCTTGATTGAATTTACTAATATGGTCCAATATGGTTCTACAAATCTCATTTCTGCATATTTGAGTTGACCAATACTCAAGCCCCACAAGAATCAACCTCTGCTGTCCCAAGTGACAGATTATGGCTTCGCTCTGAGTTGATGGGGACTCAGGTTATTACTCGTGATAGTGGGCGTAGGTTGGGCCTTGTAGGAGAGGTTGTTGTTGATATTGATCGTCGAGAAGTTGTTGCTTTGGGATTAAGAGATAATCCTTTAACACGTTTTTTACCAGGACTACCAAGATGGCTTCCTCTTGATCAGATTCGTCAAGTAGGTGATGTCATTTTGGTAGATACCATAGATTCTTTGAGCGAAAATTTTGTTCCTCAAAGATTTAATAAAGTTATCAATTGCCAGGTTATTACTGAATCGGGAGATCAATTAGGGAGAGTACTTGGATTTTCTTTTGATATTGAAACTGGAGAATTACTTACACTAGTTATGGGAGCATTAGGCGTTCCATTATTAGGTGAAGGAGTTTTAAGTACTTGGGAGATGCCTGTTGATGAAATTGTAAGTAGTGGTCCGGATCGAATCATTGTTTATGAGGGAGCAGAAGAGAAATTAAAACAATTAAATAGCGGTTTTCTTGAAAAGCTTGGTGTAGGTAATTCGGGATGGGAAGAAAGCGAAAGAGAAAGGTATAGAGTTAATCTTGTCCCAGTCGAGAATCAATTGGCATCTGGAGAAATTGATAATGATGATCAAAGACTTTTAGAGCAATCACAAGAGGAAATATATGAAGAAGAAGAGATGGAATATGTGGAATTACATGATTCAGAAGAAGAACAATATAATCAAGAATTAAGATATTTAGATGAACCTAATCAGTCTTCAATCTATTCAGAAGTTGATGAAGATCAAGTAAATTATACTGAATCAAAATTTAAAAATATATCTGATAATTTACAATCAAAAAAATCCTCTCAAAATATAAAAAATAGATCAAAAATAACAAGAGAGGAAGAACCAATCGATGTCGAGTCTGTAGAAAAATCATCAATTAAAAAACCTCAAGATTTTTTATCTAATGATAAAGAAATTTTAGATATTGAAGATCCCTGGTGATTAACTTAAAAGCTTTTTTCTTCTTCTAGAAGATTAATAATTTCTTGACAAAACTTTTGTGTTGCGCCCTTGTTACCTCTAAGTGCTTGAAGATCTTCCTTTTGCCCAGAAAGCCTTGAAGGGGAATTTAGCCAATCAATAGTTTCTTCAGCTATTTGTGCGGTAGTTATTTTCCCTATTCTTTCAGGGACAATCATTCTTTTTGCAGATATATTTGGCCACGCCATAAAACCTCTTTTCCTAAGTTTCACAAAGCTAATTAATAAACCAAGGCACCATTTTAAAATTGGTAATCTAGCTATTAAACCTAACAAACCATCCCATGCTTCCATAACTAAAATGTGTTGTGTAGGTAGAACAACTATCATCGGAATATTTAATGAGCCCAGTTCAGCCGTATTTGCTCCTACTGTCGTAAGTGCGATATCACACTGGATGAGATCGCTATATGCTGGATGCTTCTCTTGTAATAAAATTACTGTCGAATTATTGGTTACTAATATTCCTCTTGCTTCTTTATTCTTGGCTTTAGTAATTGATTTGATCCCGGATTTATATTGTTTTGAAATAGGATTTTTTTTGCTGCCAAAGTATTTTATTTCATCTATATTTGTGGTTGGTGCAATAGGTATTAGAAACTTACAATCTGGCATTAATTTTGATATTTTATCAGCTACATCAAGAAAAAAAGGTATTCCAATTTTTAGTTTTGCACTTTTTGAACCTGGCATCAGAGCAATCCACTTTCCAGAAGGGAGTGGATCTGGATCATCAGTTTTTGTAGTTTCAGTTAAGTCAGCAGTCAGGTCTCCTATAACTGAACACCGATTTTGAATTCGTCTTGGTAGCCTCTTAACAATACTTTCCGACATCGCGACAATACGGTTATTCCAAAAAGGCCATCTTGCGATCCATTCTGCATATGTCATGTGTAAATATCCCAATCTTGCTGAAAGAAGAACGCTCCAAAATTGATCTCCTCCTAAAAAAATTACTAATCCTTTCGATGGCCATGAACCAAATTTTCTCGGTCTTACGAGAAGTTTCCAGAAATTTTTTGCTTTTATTATGTTTTCAAATTGCAACCACTTTTTGGCAACGAGCTCTTCATTTCCAGTTGAGTTTGGGCAAGGAACCAAGACAAGATTTAATGATATTGCAGATTTCTTCGCTTTTGGTCTTAGCGAAATTTGATTATGAAGCTCATTCGCTAGTGGCTTCACCCAAGTAGCTAGTTCACCTGGTCCATTTGAGACAAAGATAATTGCTAAAGGATCATTACTCATTTATTGATGAGCATTTGTTTTCAAAATGCGGATGGCGAGACTTGAACTCGCAAGGCCGAAGCCACATGTTCCTTAGACATGCGCGTATACCAATTCCGCCACATCCGCAAGTTAACTCAGTTATACACCAAGTAACCATGATCATAATCCTAAACCTATTAAGCTTCTACTTAATGCGTTTCTTCCTTGGGCACTAATACTGATACGATCCGCCTGAGGCTTTAATTAATTTGAATGCCCATAGGTAAATTGCTAATAGCTAATCGTGGCGAAATAGCTTTAAGAATTCTCCGTAGCTGTCGTGAGATGGGGATTGCAACTGTTGCTGTCTACAGCACCGTTGATAAAAATGCGCTTCACGTTCAATTAGCTGATGAGGCTGTTTGCGTAGGAGATTCTCCTAGTAGTAAAAGTTATCTAAATATTCCAAATATACTAGCGGCAGCGACATCACGAGGTGTTGATGCTATTCATCCAGGTTATGGCTTTTTAGCTGAGAATGATCGCTTTGCAGAGATTTGCGGCGACCATGGGCTGATTTTTGTAGGTCCATCTCCTCATGCAATACGTTCAATGGGTGATAAGTCGACAGCTAAATCGACTATGCAGAAGGTTGGAGTTCCAACCGTTCCTGGAAGTGAGGGTTTGCTAGATAGCGTTTCAGATGCATCCCAGCTTGCGTCTGACATGGGCTATCCAGTCATGATTAAAGCAACAGCAGGAGGTGGTGGAAGAGGGATGCGTTTAGTCGGACATGCTGATGAGTTGGATAATCTTTTTAAAGCTGCACAGGGGGAAGCAGAAGCAGCATTTGGTAATCCAGGACTATATATGGAGAAATTCATCGATCGCCCAAGGCATGTAGAGGTTCAGATTCTTGCTGATCGTTTTGGAAATGTTGTGCACCTTGGAGAGAGAGATTGCTCGATTCAAAGACGGCATCAGAAACTATTAGAGGAATCACCAAGTCCAGCTTTAGATGATCACTTGAGAGTAAAGATGGGAGAAGCAGCGGTTGCAGCTGCAAAAAGTATCAATTATGAGGGTGCTGGGACAGTCGAATTCCTATTGGATAGGAACGGAAAGTTCTACTTTATGGAAATGAATACTCGAATACAAGTTGAGCATCCCGTAACGGAATTAGTTACGGGTATGGATCTAATATCCGAACAACTTCGTATTGCAGGCGGAGAAAAATTACAATTCTCTCAATCAGAGATCAAACTTGAGGGACATGCAATTGAATGCAGAATTAATGCTGAAGATCCTAATCATAATTTTAGACCCTCTCCAGGAAAAATAACAGGATGGTTACCTCCTGGGGGACCTGGTGTCAGAGTAGATAGTCATGTTTATACCGGTTATGACATACCTCCTTTTTATGATTCTTTAATAGGAAAATTAATCGTTTGGGGAAGAGATAGAGAAGCTGCACTTAAACGTATGGAAAGAGCCTTAAATGAATGTGCAGTTACAGGAATTACAACGACTATAGATTTTCATTTAAAATTACTTAAGAGAAAAGAATTTACAAAAGGGGATGTTCATACCAAGTTTGTTGAACAAGAAATGTTGTAAATAGGTCGAAAGATTAAAATATAATTTGAGTTAGCAAACCTTGTTGGCCAAGAAATAATTCGCGGAAAAGACTTAAGAGACCTACCCAAATTATAGGAGTCACATCTACTCCTCCTATCGGAGCCACAATTTTTCGAGTAGCTACGAGGATGGGTTCAGTTGGTAAGTAGATAATTGGCCAAAAACCAGTTCTTAAATCTATTTTTGGGTACCAAGTCAAAATAATTCTGAGAAGGAACGCAAGGGTTAGGGAACCTATTAAAAAACCCATTAAAAAATAGAGGGTTGGAAGACTTTTCATCAACAGAGGCATCACAAAGCTCAAAGCATTATTGAATAGATGGTATAAATCATCTTTTATTGCTTAAGATTACTCGGTCTTGCATAAGAATTAGCTGAAATGGCTTTTCATTTATTAAATTTGTTCCTAAGTGCTGGAGCTTCTAGTGAAGTTGCTACAAGTTCTGCTGTTGGAATGATAGGGAGTTTTCTTGCGGCTGGAGCTTTGGTAGTTGCACCTGCTGCTGCTGCATTGATTTGGGTTAGTCAAAAAGATGCATTGAGTAGATAGCCCTAGCAAACACCTATTTATGCCATAGACTGATTCAAATAAGGTTGTTTTCAACCTGAAAATGTTTATTTAAGAGGGCAAACTTGGTCAATGCCAGTCTAAATTGGGCCAGCATTGTTGGCATAGTTCTTGCTGTATGCGGAGCTGGCTTATATTTTCTTAGATCTTTTAAGCCAGCATTGGCAAGAGATTACGATGTGTTTTTTGCTGCTATAGGTTTGCTCTGTGGCGGAATACTATTTTTTCAAGGATGGCGTTTAGATCCCATCCTTCAGTTCGGACAGTTTTTGCTTGCTGGAACAACTGTTTTCTTTGCTTATGAAAGTGTTCGACTGAGAGGAATTGCTACCGATCAAGCACGAAGATCTTCATATTTTGATGATGAACCTGAGTTGCCAAGATCTTCTAGAGGAGGCTTGTCTGGAGCAAGCTCAGATATGGATTATGATCGATTTGAGGAATCTCAACCTATCAATAGAAGATTTTCAGGTAGAGAAGATTATCTAGAAGAATATACAGATAATGAAAATTATGGAAGACGTCCATCTAGGGCGGCAATACCTGAGCAGGCAGTAAGTAGAAGGCCAAGAAATATAAGTTCTTCAGAAATTAACTCTCAAGGAGCTGAAAGAGATAGGAGAATGGAAAGATTTAAAAATTCAGAATCCTCTTCAGATAGAGCATCAAGCTTTGGAGATAGACGAACTAGCCGACAAGAAACTCGACGAGGTACTCGTCCTATCGCAAATGATCAAAAATCAACTCGCAGAAGGAATGGAGCCACTAGTCCCTCACAAGCTCCATCTTCAAGACTTAATTCTGATAATTCAACTAGGCCTTCTACTGGATCTAGTAGGCCTGCTAAAACTAACAATAGTATTGAAGATGCTGCCTTCTCTAGTACTGAAAAAGGGGTAAGACGAGCTAGTAGAAGACCCGCAAGAAATTCAGGTTCAAGCTCTACTAATGAAAGACCATCTTCTAAAAGCTCTTATTCATCATCCACAAGAAAGGGGAGACCAAGAGATAACAGTTCAAGATTTGATGATTAGTCCAACAATTATTGTTTACTAATTATTCCAGCCCATTCCAAAAAAGATATCTTGCTAAGAGCTTCTACAACTAGAACTGCCATTAGACCAATCATTGCAAATCTTCCATTTATTCTCTCTGCATATCCACTCCAGCCAAATTGAGGAATATCATTTGTCGTTGCGCTCGGTGAAAGATTTTTAAGTTCTGAATCAGTTTTTTCTGGCTCTGTTGACTGGCTCTCTTGATTTGTTTCGGTATTTGAGTTCATAAAAATTCACTAGTTCTCTGTAAATTTGTAACTTGCAGCAGGCATTAATCGCCAACCTTGGTTTTCAGTGATTTCAAGGACAGTTTCATGATAGTTCTTCAAGGTTGGCCTATGACCAACGCTAATGCATGCCATATCACGATGGTTAAGAAGTTCATAAAGATGTTTTTCTGTATTTACGTCTAGTGCACTTGTTGCTTCATCTAAAACAACATATTTAGGCGAATTTAGTAAAAGTCTTGCGAAAGCTAACCTTTGTTGCTCTCCAAGAGATAATAGCCTTTGCCAATCTTGTTTGATATCTAGGTCCGGATACCTTTGGATAATTTGAGGTAACTTAACTTCCTCTAAAACGGCTTTTAGGTGATCATCACTGAATCTATTTTTATTTAATGGGTAACAAAGCTGTTCTCTTAAAGTACCAAGAGTCATATATGGTTTTTGAGGGATAAAGAGTAAATCACCATTTGAGGGTGTTTCTATTACACCAGATTGGATTGCCCAGAGACCGCTAATCGCTCTAAGTAAAGAAGTCTTGCCGCAACCAGAAGGTCCTACAACAAGTAAACTTTGACCAGAGTCAATACTAAGATTTAAGTTATTAATTAGGTAATTATCCTTTCCTGGAGTTTTGATACTTACATTTTTAAGAATAATAGAATCGTTCGTTTTGATTTCCACTTTGAAGTCATCAAATTGGTTACTTTTGACCTCATTCATGTTTGATTGAAATCCTTCAAGTCTGCCTATAGATGCAGAGAATCTTGCTAATTTCTCAATTTTATAGATTATAAAAAATAGAGATCCTTCAAGAAGGCTGTAATTTAATCTTGCTTGTGCAAATTCCCCATAGTCCATTTCGCCACTAAGAATTGGAGCAGCAAGTATTATGAATGGAATAAATACACTGCCATATATTCCTGAACGTTGTAAAACCCTAAGAAATGCTTCCCAAATGATGAGTAAGTTGAAATTTTCTACCACAGAATTTAATCTTCTAAAAACTTCATTTTCTTCTTGGTTTTCACCAGAATAAAAAGCAATTGATTCTGCATTATTTCTTACATGAACTAGCCCATATCTAAAGTCAGCTTCAAATCTTAGTTGATCATAATTTATTGCAAAAAGCTTTTTACTTGCAAATATGAGCAAGGCTGAAACAATTGTTGCGTATAAAATTAGAGCTGTTGTTAACTCTTTGCTAATACTCAATAAAATAAAAATATTTAAGGAAAATACTAAAAGAGAATCAAAAATATTTATTGATAAATCAATTATTTGTTCAGTAAAATCTTTAGCATCTTCTGTAATCCGTTGATCAGGATTATCGATATTTGTTTCGGATTCTTCATTTGGATTTAAAATATAATATGTACGATCTTCTAAGTAATCATTTATGAGGTTTTTTGATAGCCATTCTCTCCATAAAAGTTGAAGTTTAGCTGTGAAATAAAATTGAAAACTTCTTATGGGTAATGCTGCAAAAAAACAAATTCCTAAAATCCACAAATTCTTATAACTTGCATTTTCATCTTTTTGTATTAAACCATTAGTGATATCTCTTACAAGAAAACTAATTCCAGCATTAATACCATTAACAGATACCAGCATTAAAATTATTAGACCTAGGAAGAGCCAGGGTATCCATCTTCTTTGTCTTAATTGACCTCTTATTGTGATAAATGAAAAAAGTCCTAATGCAAATAAGCTTGAAATGATTATTCCTGAGGGACCATCCCATATTACCTTTAAAGAATTTTGAACACCTGCTAAAAATTGGTTAGTTATCTCTGGAGCTAAGTTGGTTAACAGGCTCATTAAACCTGTTAGTAAAAATAGAACTGTTCCGCCTACACAAAATAATAAAGCTATTAATAAATAGATAAATAGCCAGCCATTGTTTTTTGTATAAGGTAGAAAATATGGCTGAGTAAGCTTTCTTAATTTAATAAGTTGGCTTACTAGCCCTTTTTGAGCTTTCGAAATTGATGAGGTCATATTAATTTGATTATTTCAAAGTCAATAAATACTTGATTAGCAATAAGGTTAGCTTATTTTTTTAAGTTAATTTGAAGTTTTTTTTCAGAGCAGAAACCCATCAAAGTCATTTATTTTTATATATTAGCTAAAACCCAAATATGTTTTTATGATCGTTGGTATTGGTAGAGAAGAAATAAGCTGCATATCAAAAGAGTGAACAGCAGGAATAGTTTGATCTAGCGTCCAAACAAACAAAAAAGGAGCATTCAGAATTATCTGCCATTGCCATTTGTAAGTTAAAATTGACCATATTCTTTTTAAAATAGATTGCTGGTTTTCACTAAGATTTGACCAAAAATCTTGTAAATTTGTGTTTACTTTATTTATAAAGCTGTTTTTATCTGCAGCAGTTTGGGAATCCATTTTACGCTATAAGTTAAATACCTTATAGCGCATTGATGGGTGAAACTGAGTCAGTTACTCAGCCAGTAAGGCAATCGTTCTGATTGATCAGGAAAATCATGAAAATGAATTATTTATCCAGGTGGCCAACTTAATTTCCTTCCGCCAATGATATGAATATGTAAGTGAAATACTGTTTGCCCTGCTTCTTCTCCTGTATTAATTATGGTTCTCCAACTTTTTAAACCCGCGGCATTGGCAATTTCGGTCCCTTTTAGCAGTAAGTGACCCAGTAATTCTTGATCTTCTTTTTTTATATCTTGCAGACTTTGAATAGGTTTTCTAGGAATTATTAAAATGTGAGTGGGTGCTTGAGGAGTAATATCTTTGAAAGCTAAGCATTTGTTATCACTAAAAACCTCATCACAAGGAATTTCACCATTAAGAATTTTATCGAAAATTGTTGTCATTGAATTTGAGGAGAGACCAATAATAAGAATCTAATGCGATTATTTATAGTTCAAAGGTATAGAGTCTTTCAATTCGTTTCTTTTATTACATCGCTTTGATTGAAGTTATTCTCATTTAATTGTTTTTTCAGCTCTTCTTCATCAGTTACTTTATCAACAAAACAGACACCATTTAGGTGATCTATTTCGTGCTGAATGCATCTTGCCATTAGACCATCTGCATTCATTTTTTTTGGTCTACCCATTTCATCTCTATAACTTAATTTGATTGAAGAGGGTCTTAAAACATTCAGGTAAACACCAGGGATACTTAGACAACCTTCTTCATATGTATCTAAGCTTGCACTAGATGAAATTATCTCAGGATTTATAAATACCATCGGTGGGGCATTTGGATCTTCAAAATTTAAATCAATAACTAACAATCTCTTTTGTATTCCTACTTGAGGTGCTGCTAAACCAATACCTTTTGATGAATACATAGTTATGAGCATATTTTTCACTAACTTTCGAATTGAATCATCAACTTTGACGATACGATTAGCTGGAGTTCTTAAAGCCTCGTGTCCCAATTGATATACCTTCAAAGGGGGATTCTTGACAGGTTCTTTCGAAACTGAAATTGAGGGCTTCTTTTTTTCTGCATTTTTTGCAAGTTGAGCAAAACTGCCAGCCAAAGGAGTCTTAAGACAACAACTTTTATACTTTACTTTGTTTTAAGTTCCATGAGTGAATTAATCATTGACTCTCAACATCAATGAAGAACAAAACAATGAGAACCTTGGAAGCTGAGAAAGTTTATGGAGAAGCCCCCATATTTAAAGAGCCTCGGATAATAGGTGATTGGGTTCTATGGTTAGAACAAAGACCCAACGAAAAGGGAAGAACTACAGCTTTAATTAGACCTTGGGGACAAAAAGACGTATTACCTCAGGAGCTAACACCGCATCCAATTGATTTAAGGACAAAAATTCATGGATATGGTGGTGCTCCTTTAACAGCTACTCTTGATGGATCAGATCTGATATTGACTTGGGTGGACAATAAAGACAACTGCTTATGGATGAGAGCTTGGTCTTATGAGGAAGAAAATGAAAAATCCTCTTCTTTTAAATTCATACCTAAAATAAAATCAATTTGTCTTACAAAAAAACATAATTATTTTCTTGCAGGTGGCGTAATTGACCTTGAAAAAAATATTTGGATTGGATTGATGGAAGATGAAGAAGGAGATCATATAGTTTCTTATTCTTTAAAAAAGACTGATCAATATCCAAAATTTATTTATTCATCTCAGGGATTATTAGGTTATCTTGCGCTGAATTCTAAAGATAGAAAATTGGCATGGGTTGAATGGGAAAATACTTCAATGCCTTGGGATTTAAATGAATTAAAATTAGCTAAATTAGATGAAAATATTAATATAATTAATATAGTAAATTTTAATAATGAATATTTAAAATGCGCAGAAAAAGTATCATTTTTTAATCCAATTTGGTCCGATAGAGGCGATCTTTTTGTCGCTGAAGATAGTAGTGGCTGGTGGAATATCACGCAGATTAAAGCTGATATTAATAATAATTCAATTACTATTTCTCAGAACCAATGGACTATTAAGGCTGAAATTGCTTTTCCGCAATGGGTCCTAGGGATGTCGAGTTTTTCATGTGTGGGAGATGATATCGTTGGAGTTTTTGCTCAGGAAGGAATTTGGTCTTTAGCTTTATTTCAAGAAAATGGATCTATCATTACTTTTGATCAGCCTTTTATTGAGTTTTCGGGTCTTCATTCTCATAACAATAAACTTGTTGCAATTGCCAGCAGTTCAGAAATTACTGAAGGAATTTTTGAAATAGATCTATTGCATAAAAGTTGGGAACATACTCCTGCCTCTTCATTTAGCTTAGATTCAAAGGAAATAAGTATTGGCGAATCTTTTTGGTTTATCGGAACGAATGAAGAGAATGTTCATGCTTGGTATTATCCGCCTCTTAATAAACAAGTATTATTACCTCCTTTATTGGTGAAAAGTCATAGCGGACCAACTGGTATGGCTAGTTGTGGTTTGGATCTAGAGGTGCAATTTTGGACATCAAGAGGTTGGGCTGTTGTCGATGTTAATTATGGAGGCTCTTCTGGTTTCGGTAGGAAATATAGAGATCGGTTGCAAGGTAATTGGGGAGTAATCGATGTTTTGGATTGCACTAAGGCAGCTCAGACATTGATTGCATCTGGTAAGGCTGATAAGGATCGTATCGCAATTGTAGGGAGTAGCGCATCGGGTTTTACAGCTTTAGGTTGTTTGATATCTACTGATATTTTTAATATCGGGGCATGTAAATATGCTGTAACTGATTTGATAGGTATGGCTAATTCAACGCATAGATTTGAAGAATTTTATTTGGATTATTTAATAGGCAATATACAAACTGATCATGAAAAATATCTTAAAAGATCACCAATTGAAAATGTTAATTCTATCAACAAGCCATTAATTTTATTTCATGGATTAAAAGATAAAATTATACCTTCTGATCAATCTATTGCAATCAAAGATGAATTATTAAAACGTCGAATTCCATTGGAAATAAATTTATTTGAGAACGAAGGTCATGGATTTAAGGACGGTAAAATTAAAGTTGATGTATTAAAAAAAACAGAGGCTTTTTTTAGACAATATCTGAATATTTAAGAATTTTTCTTTAAAAAAGAAATTACTGATTTTAGTTCTTCAGCAAGAGAATCAATTTCTGATGGAGTAGATGTAAAACTCAAGCTTGCTCTGGCTGTGCTTTTTATCCCATAGAAGCGATGAAGTGGTTGGCAGCAATGATGTCCACTCCTTATGCATATATTGCTGTTATCGAGTAACTCAGCAACATCATTAGAGTGAATACCTTTTATATAAAAAGTTGCTAATGGTCCTCTATCAGGCTGAATTAAAGGGCTAGGACCAAGAATCTTTAAATCATCTATCTCTTCTAATTTTTCAAAAAGATATTTTGTTAATTCTTTCTCGTAATTATGGATTTCGTTTAATCCAATTGATTGTAAATAATTAAGTGCAGTTCCCATACCGATTGCTTCTCCAATAGCTGGTGTACCCGCTTCAAATTTATGCGGTAAGTCTGCCCAAGTACTATTATCCTTAAAAACTTCATTAATCATTTCTCCACCACCAAGGAAAGGAGGAATTTTTTTTAAAATTTCTTCTTTACCCCATAAAAAACCTATTCCAGTAGGTCCGCAAAGTTTATGAGAAGATCCTGCCAGAAAATCAATTCCAAGCTTTTTAATATCTATAGGTTTATGAGCAAGACTTTGGCAAGCATCTAAAAGAACTAAGCTACCTTTTTGATGTGCAAGGTCTGAAATTTCCTCGATAGGATTACAACAACCTAGTGTATTACTTACATGAACAAGACTTACTATTTTAGTTTTATCACTCAATTTTTTTCTAAAATCACCAAGGTCTAATTCTCCATTTTTATCAATATTGATATAAATGAGCTTGCACTTTTTTGCATTGGCTATTAATTGCCAAGGAACAATATTGCTATGATGTTCCATTAAACTTATGAGGATTTCGTCGTTTTCCTTAAGTTCATAATTTCCCCATGTATACGCTACAAGGTTGATAGCTTCCGTAGCATTTCTAGTAAAAATAATCTCTTTTTCATTATTACTATTAATAAAATTTGCTGTTAACTTTCTTGAATTTTCAAATTTTTCTGTTGCGATTGCACTCATCTGATGAGCACCTCTATGAACATTAGCGTTTTGAAAGCTATAGTATTTTTTTAGAGAATCTATAACTGCTTGTGGCTTTTGACTAGTAGCTGCATGATCTAAATATATTAAATTATTTTGATGTCCATTAAATAGTGGAAAATCATTTCTACTTTTTTCAGCAATCTTTTTTATTAAATGATTCACTTTTTTATATCTTGTATTAACTTTTCAATAAAATTCCACTTTTTAGCACTTTTAGGAAAGCTTGAAATTACTTCATCATAATATCCTTTTAATAACAAAGAATTAGCATGTTTATTATCAATACCTCTACTAAGTAAATAAAATAATTCCTCATCTTGGAGTTGGCTGACAGTTGCTCCATGAGTACACCTAACATCATCAGCAACTATTTCAAGCTCTGGTTTAGTATCTATTCTGGCGCGCTTGGAAAGTAATAAATTTCTACTGAGCTGCGAAGCTTCTGTTTTTTGTGCTTTTTGAGGAACTTCAATAGAACCATTAAAAATGCAATGGGAATGTTCAGAAGCTACGGCTTTTTGTAATTGATCAAGCTTTCCATTTGGACCTTCAAATCTAATTAAAGAGTGAGTGGCTATTTGCTCTTTTGATTTAGTGACTTGAAGCCCTTTGATCATTGTTGAAGCTTCTCCTTTACTTTGAATTATTCTTGGTTCAAATCGGGCATAATCCCAACCATGATGAATTGAATGAAGAGAGTATTTGCTTTTCTCTGATTGTTCTACCGCTAAAGTGCAAATTGAGGAGGAGTCTTTCTCTTCACCCAAAGAAATTAATCCATGAGTTAACTCAACTTTAGACTCTAGTTTGATTTCGATTAAATGATTTTGTGCTGAATTATTATTACCAATGAAAATTTGTAAAAGATCTAATTTTGCTCCCTCTTCTATAAGGAGAAAGATTCTAGTTGAGATTGACTTTTCCTCTATTGATGGAATTACTATCTCTAAAGAGTGATTGAAATTACGTTTAACTTTTAAAGCTAGAAGCTCTAAGCTTGTTAACTGATTAAGACATACTGAAATGTCATTTTTTATATTAGTTGACTTAACTATTTGTCCAAGATTCTCTTCGATTTCTCTGTTGCTCAGCTTCTCAATTCCATTAGGTAGATTTATATTTAATATTGGATTTTTATTAGGATTAATTATAATTCTTTCTCTGTTTTCATCCTTTTCGGGAAAGATAGATTTAAATTCAGATTTAATATCTTCGCTATCGATAATTGTTGGTAATGACAAAAAACTATTTAACTTATTGAAGTTGGATAATCGCCATGCTTCATCTTTCTTAGAGGGCATCCCTTTCTCCAAGAGAAATTCTCGTCCTATTGATTGTTCGTTTTTTAAATAACCTTGAGTTGGCGGAAGAGAGTCAAGCCACTCTTTGCAAATAGTTGATGATTTCATTTTGCCATTTCCTTCTCTTTGGTATCTTTGTCAATAAAGTCATATCCTGATTTCTCAAGGTCAATGGCTAGTTCTTTGTTGCCAGTTTTTATTATTTTTCCATCAGCCATTATGTGTACAAAGTCAGGAGTAATTTCATTGAGAAGTCTTTGATAATGGGTGATTAAAATTGTTGCCGAATTTGGTTGCGAGAGTTTATTGATCCCAGATGCAACAATCCTTAGAGCATCAATATCAAGTCCTGAGTCAGTTTCATCGAGTATTGATATGATCGGTTCAAGAAGAGCCATTTGAAGAATCTCATTGCGTTTTTTTTCTCCGCCAGAAAAACCCTCATTTACGCTTCTTTCTAGAAAGGCTGGATCCATTTCAACTATTTTCAATCTTTCTTTTACTAGATCTTCGAATTCAAAAGTATCTAATTCACTTTTAAGTAATTCTTTTCTTCTTGAATTGGTGGCAACTCTTAAGAACTCTAGATTACTGACACCAGGAATTTCTACTGGGTATTGGAAACCAAGAAAAATACCAATTCTTGCTCTTTCCTCAGGTTCTAGCTCAAGAATATCCTTGCCTTTAAATTGGATAGATCCCGATAAAACTTTGTAAGATGGATGACCAGCTATAACTTTTGAAAGCGTACTTTTTCCGCTTCCATTGCGACCCATAATCGCATGGATTTCTCCTTCTTTTACTACAAGATTGACTCCATGAAGTATCTCTTGATCCTCAACAGTGGCATGAAGATCTTCAATAGATAATATTGTTTCTGAAGTTGATGAAATCACTAAATTAGGGAGAGAGTTGTAGAGAGCAAAAGTATGTTTTTCATTCGTTTTTATCCAACTGAACCCTCCAATTTTAAAGCTAAAAGTTTATCTGCCTCGGATGCGAACTCCAGGGGTAATTCATTGAAAACATCACTACAAAATCCACTGATTAACATTGAAACTGATTCCTCGAAATCAATTCCTCTACTTTGTAAGTAAAAAAGTTGATCTTCTGAAATCCTACAAGTACTAGCTTCATGTTCAATATTTGACTGAGGTTGTTTGGATTGAATATATGGGTATGTATTTGCGCTGGCTTTGTCACCGATCAACATTGAGTCACATTGACTGTAATTTCGAGAGCCCTCAGCATTTGGGCTTATGGATACAAGACCTCGATAGCTATTCTTAGATTGTCCTGCACTGATACCTTTACTTACGATTTTTGATTTTGTATTTTTTCCTATGTGAATCATTTTTGTCCCAGTATCTGCTTTCTGACAATTATTAGTCAGTGCAATTGAATAAAACTCACCAATGGAATTGTCTCCTTGTAATACGCAACTTGGGTATTTCCATGTAATTGCAGATCCTGTTTCGACTTGAGACCAGCTGATTTTGCTTCTATTCCCTCTACATTCGCCTCTTTTTGTTACGAAGTTATATATTCCTCCAACTCCTTCCTCATTACCTGCATACCAATTTTGCACTGTTGAATATTTAATAGATGCATTATCGAGTGCAACAAGCTCAACAACAGCAGCATGAAGTGTATTGGTATCAAACATAGGCGCTGTACATCCTTCTAGATAACTAACGGAGGAAGATTCTTCTGCGATAATTAAAGTTCGCTCGAATTGCCCAGTATCCCCAGAATTTATTCTGAAATAAGATGATAATTCCATTGGACATTCGACACCTTTGGGTATATAAACAAACGAACCGTCACTGAACACAGCAGAATTTAGGGCTGCAAAAAAGTTATCATTTATTGGAACAACTGTACCAATATATTTTTCAATTAGATCTGGATATTCGCTAATGGCTTCACTAATGGAGCAGAATATTACTCCATGTTCAGCTAGTTTTTCCTTGTATGTAGTCGCTATAGAAACACTGTCAAAAACAGCATCAACGGCTACATTAGATAATCTTTTTTGTTCGCTAAGTGGTATTCCAAGCTTTTCAAAAGTTTCAAGTAATTTAGGATCAACTTCATCTAAACTCTTTTTCTTTATGTCTTGTTTTGGGGCTGCATAATAAACTAGATCTTGATAATCTACTTTGGAATAATTTAGGCCAGACCAATCAGGCTCTTTCATCTTTAACCATTGTTCATAAGCTCTTAAACGAAATTCTAATAAAAAATTTGGTTCATTTTTTTTAGCGGAAATTAACCTAATAACATCTTCATTCAATCCTTTTGGGATTTTTTCAGTTTCAATTTCAGTTATAAAACCGTATTTATAAGGTTTGGAAACAATTTCTTCGACAGTATTAGATTGGGTCATTTTATTTTTGATTAAATCAAGTCGTAGGAGTTTTTTATTTATGAAAAGTTTGGCTTTTAAGATCCAAGATAATCTTCAATTATGACATCTGGGGTTCATGAATGGATCAGAGTGTTTTGATAGTTGGATCTCAAATGTCATTCTAAGTCAAATCAAGGGGGAAAACCCAGTGTTAAGAAAGTAGTTTTAATCTCCTATCACCATAAGTCATAATGCTTAAAATCGTTTCCAGTTCTAATTGTGCTTGAATAAACTATTAATCTTTTTTTAATTAGTAAAAGATTTTCTAATGTATACAAATAGCTATGTAAATCCTTATTAATACTGTTGATTTCATTTATCAATTCCTTTTTTTTGACTTGTAATAGTTAATGGATGAATATCTTTCCGTTGTTTATAAGTGGACAAAAATAAGATAAAATCTATTAAAAGATAAATATTCTTTTAAACTTTACATATAAGAGTTGCTCCCGTCGAAAGATGATGGAATCTATTTTTAACGATAATTCTAAAAATAGTCCCTTAAGTAAAGAGGATATAAATTTGATCGGCTTAACTAACCTTTCATCGAGTGAAAAGCATCATTTAAGGATGCTTGCACATTGCTTGCAATGTTTTAAATCAATGAGAAAGCACAATCCAAAGGGTTTGATCCCTGTGAAGGAAGAATGGCTTGAATGGTGCTTGAAGAACCCCATCATGATCAAAGATGATGAGTTTGTGCAGGTTATGTTCGAGCAATTTTCTGGAGCAGCTATCCAGCTGGAAAGATTGTCAAATGATTTAAAGGTTGCTCCATTGGATTTGACCTTGAGAAATTTAATCGACGCTTATGAAGCTTGAGATCGTTGACCGTATTAAATGAGAAATTAATTATGTGAAGAGGATGATCCCGAAGAAAAAGTCTTCAAAATTTTAAAAATCAGGAATTATTTTTTTGATTAGCTTTGAATTTTTTTCTTTTGTTGGGAATTCGTGGATTAATAATGGACTTCTACTTTTAAGTTATAGCAATGCTTCTTGTCTGTAGATACCACTTTTTGATCTCTTCTTGGAGTCAGTAGATGCTGACCACATCAACGAGAAGAGCACATTTCATCACATACTTATCGCACTGATCCCAAATAAAAAATGGAGGTTTATGAGCGTGACTTTTGATCAAGAATCCCTGTCACGTTTAACACTTCGTCAGCTTCGTATTAAAGCGAGTGAATTAGGTATTCCTCTTTACAGTAGAAAATCAAAAGCTGATTTGATTAAAGGTGTTTTTCTCTACCAAGAAAAAAAGGAATTAGAAAAACAGTTGATAAATAATAAAACCGAACCATCTAAAGAAACTACATACCCAAGCTCTGCAGAGACCAAAGTCGTCTTTCTACCTCGTGATCCCCAGTGGGCATATGTATTTTGGGAGATCTCAGATACTGATCGTACTAATGCTCAAAATGAAGGAGCTATTAGGCTTTGTTTGCGTTTAGCTGATGTCACCAATAAAAATAATGGAGAAGCTAATCCTGGAACTCTTCAAGAAGTTGTTGTTGATAGTCACAGTACCGAGTGGTATTTACCTATTCCCTTAGGCGGAAGAGATTATAAGGTTGAGCTTGGTTATCGAATTGGCCATAAATGGATGTCACTTGCTCATTCATCTTCAGCCAAAGTACCTTCACTACATCCAAGTGAACAAATTCTTGATCAATTTGTCCCTTTTAGTTTAGAAGCCCCTGTTACTACAAGTGATCCAAAGATAGAAAGCTTGGTTTCAGAACAACCAGATAGTGGTTTGCATGAGCGCTTATATCAGTCAGCTACTACAAAATTTAGAACTCGAAGAGTTGGTTCAGAAGAATTCCAAGAAGGTGGTCCTGGAGATTTAAATTCAAATAATGAATCTGGTAGTGGTCTTTGGGCCAGTGGTTTAAATGAATCTGGTATTGGAGGGGTCCCTCAAGCACGTTCTTTTTGGTTAGTTGCAGACGCTGAATTAATCGTTTACGGAGCTACAGATCCCTCAGCTAAATTGTTTATTGAAGATGAAGCGGTTCCACTTGCAAATGATGGGACTTTTAGATTGCAAGTCCCATTCAGAGATGGTCTTCAGAACTATTCAATTAAAGCGATAGATAAAGATGGAGTTGATTCAAGGAACATTACAATGAAATTTGAAAGAGTTACTCCAGTTGATAATACTAATCCAAATTCAAAAGCTGAATCAGAATGGTTTTAAATCTAACCCCACTTAATTAATGGTTCGCTTAATTGTTGCTTTTACTCCATTAGTAGGTGCTATTGCTTTCCCTTTATTAATTCCTACTACGATTGAGCATTTAGGACTTGGTCCGGGTGTTTTAAGTGCATTGATTTTAAGTACTCTTTGGTTTATCGCAATGCTTCGTACTTCTGAAATGCCTCACTGACTTAAAAGTGTTGTCATTTTGATTCTCGATTCATTTTTTATATTATTCACTAATTTATTTTCAAAGTGTTTTCTACAGAATTTAGCCAACTTACAGTTAAGTTAAACTCACCTTTTACTGATCAGAAACCAGGTACTTCTGGATTAAGAAAAAGTACTTTGAAGTTTGAAGAGCCTCATTATCTTGAGAGCTTTATTGAGTCGATCTTGAGTTCCCTCCCTGGGGTGCATGGAGGTGTTTTAGTTGTGGGAGGTGATGGCAGATATGGCAATAAAAGAGCGATTGATATCATTATTCGAATGGCAGCTGCACATGGAATTCAAAAAGTTATAACAACTGTTGATGGGATTTTGTCCACTCCTGCGGCTTCTAACTTGATTCGAATTAATAAAGCAATAGGTGGAATTATTTTATCTGCTAGTCACAATCCAGGTGGACTTGAAGGTGATTTTGGAGTCAAGCTAAATGGCTCAAATGGTGGACCTGCCTCAGAATCTTTAACTGATGAAATTTATAATTACTCGAAGAATCTTAAAGAATATAAGATCATAGAATGTCAATCAACTAATTCTTATTCACTTGGTAAATATAAATTAGCTTCAATGGTTGTTGAGATCATTGATGGAATAGAAGATTACTTAGATTTAATGAAAAAAATATTTGATTTTGATTTGATCAATTCCTATATCAACAAAGATTTTCCGATCGTTTTTGATGCATTAAATGCTGTTACAGGCCCATATGCAAAACGTCTTTTTGTGGATCATTTGGGAGCTAATGAAGAAACAGTAAGGAATGGAATTCCTTTGGAAGATTTTGGAGGTCTTCATCCTGATCCAAATTTGACTTATGCAAAAGACCTTGCTGATTTGCTTTTAAAAGGGAATTTATTTTCCTTCGGAGCAGCATGTGATGGAGATGGTGATAGAAATATGATTTTAGGACGTGGTTGCTTTGTAAATCCTAGTGATAGCCTTGCAATTTTAGCTGCTAATTACGACTGTGTGCCAGGGTATTCCAAAGGTTTATCTGGTGTCGCTCGTTCCATGCCGACTAGTTCCGCTGTAGATGTTGTGGCAAAACATTTAGGGATCAATTGCTTTGAAACTCCTACTGGATGGAAATTCTTTGGCAATCTTTTGGACGCTAAAAAAATTACTCTATGTGGAGAGGAGAGCTTTGGAACTGGAAGTGATCATGTAAGAGAGAAAGATGGATTATGGGCTGTTCTCTTTTGGTTGCAGATACTTGCGTCTAAGAAAAAATCTGTTTCTGAGATAATGAGAAATCATTGGCTATTTTTCGGTCGTCATTACTATTCTCGTCATGATTATGAATCTATTCCATCTGAAGTTGCAAATTCGCTTTATTCCAGATTGAGCAAGATGCTTCCCACTTTGGAACATCAATCTTTTGCTGGAAGGACAGTGAAAAAAGCTGATGATTTTAGCTACACAGATTCAGTTGATGGTTCAATTACGCTTCATCAGGGTTTGAGAATTTTATTAGATGATGGTAGTCGAGTGTTAGTGAGACTTTCTGGTACTGGCACTCAAGGAGCCACGTTGAGAGTTTACTTTGAAAGCTTTGTTCCAAGTGATGGTGATCTCACTCTAGATCCTCAGCTAGCCTTGGATCCTTTAATTAAAGGTATTGATTCTTTAGCTGAGATCTCAAAACGAACAGGCATGTCCGCTCCGACAGTGATTACATAGATAAAAAACCTTCCAATTGGAAATCATCAAAACAACTTTATAAGTTTTTTTTTGCTTTTAGAGTAACAAGTATGTTTGTTTATTAGCTTTGTCCAAAGATCTGTTTGCTTTTAAGGGTGAACAGCTAATAAAGAATAATGCTCCTTTAGCTGATCGCTTACGGCCTCAAACACTTGATGAGTTTGTGGGTCAAGATCACATTCTTGCTGAAGGACGATTATTGAGACGTTCAATTGTTGCTGATAAAGTAGGCAATTTATTGCTTTATGGACCACCTGGAGTTGGTAAGACTACTTTGGCTAGAATTATCGCCTCAAATACCCTGTCTCACTTTAGCGTCGTAAATGCGGCCTTGGCTGGGATCAAGGATTTGAGGTCTGAGATTGAGTCTGCAATCGATAGATTAAACAAATATGGTAAACGTACGATTTTATTTATTGATGAGGTTCATAGATTTAATACTGCTCAACAAGATGCTTTATTACCTTGGGTTGAAAATGGAACTTTGACCCTGATTGGTGCAACTACTGAAAATCCATATTTTGAAGTAAATAAAGCTTTGGTAAGCAGATCTAGATTATTTCGATTACACAGTCTCAATTCAAAAGCATTACATCAATTGCTACAAAGAGCTTTGAGCGACAAGGAAAGGGGTTATGGGTTGAAGTTGATCAATTTAGCTAGTGAAGCTGAGGATCATTTGGTTGATGTGTGTAATGGCGATGCACGCGTTCTGCTTAATGCGCTTGAACTTGCTGTAGAGAGTACAATCGCAGATCAAGATAGTTCAATCAGTATTGATCTCAAGATCGCTGAGGATTCAATTCAAGAGCGAGCGGTTTTATACGACAAAAAAGGTGATGCTCATTTTGATACGATCAGCGCTTTTATTAAGTCATTACGAGGTTCGGATCCTGATGCGGCATTGTTTTGGCTTGCTCGAATGTTGGAGGCTGGAGAAAATCCACGATTCATTTTTAGACGTATGCTCATCGCTGCAGGAGAAGATATTGGTCTTGCTGATCCCAATGCAATAGTTATTGTTGAGTCATGCGCTGCGGCTTTTGATCGAATAGGTTTGCCAGAGGGTATTTACCCACTGGCTCAGGCAACTTTGTACTTGGCTTCAACTGAGAAAAGCAATAGTTTGAAGGCTATTTTTAAGGCAGTTCAGAAAGTTAAAGATTCCCAAAAGCAAAATGTTCCATTACACCTTAAAGATGCAAATCGAGATCAAGAAGCTTTTGGAGATGGTATGGGTTACAGGTATCCACATTCATTTTCAAAAAATTGGGTTACACAGCAATATTTGCCAGATAGTTTGCTAAATGAAATTTTTTGGGAGCCAACTAAGCATGGATGGGAAGGACAAAGACGATCTCTTTTGAATGAAAGAAGAGCCGAACAGTTAGCTTCATTAGTTGAAGTTGAACAACAAAATCCTTTAACTATTACATCTGGAAAAGTTGATAATGATTTGGAGAAATGGTTATCTAGTCAAGCTTTGCAAGAGGAGGAACGATTAAAAAACTTGATGACTAAATTATGGTCAGGTATTAATTGGAAAAGAAATCATAGGGTTTTAGTCTTAACACCTAGTTCTTTGCTTTGGTCTTTAAAGCCTTTAAGAGAGGCATCTGAAGGGGGCGTTATCTTGGCTGTATCAGAAGATAATCATCCTAGGTTCTTAGCTGAATTAGAAGTTTTGGCTCCTATGGCGCGACCGGCTTTAATTGATTCAAAAGTTGAAGCAATTAAAGCATTAGAAGATAATCTTAAATTTGAGGTAATTGGAGGAAGGATCTCTTGGAAAATTTTTTCTGAAACAAATTTTTATAAATTGTGGCCGATTCTTACTGAAAAATGTACCGCGAATACAGAATTAAGTTTGATTTTAAGTAACCCATGTTCTGGTCCTGCCCTTTCTTTAAAGGAAAGCTTAGAAGTTAATATTAATAATAAAAATACTGATTTTTCATTATTGAATGATTTGATTTTTAAAGAAGAGAAGTGGTTAAATAACCAAGATAATAAAAAGAAATTTATTCAACAATTAAAAGAATTAGGTTGGAATATTTATTTTGAAGAATGGAGTGAGGTCGTATATCAAAAAGTTGATAGCTCTATAATTAAAAGATGGCTTAATCACGGAAGTGATTATCGTGAAATTATACTTAAAAATTACGAGGAAAAAACATTAATTCGATTAAAAAATTTATTTAAAAGATTGGATGGTAGGACGATAAAACAGAAGATTATACATACTAAGTTGCATGCTAAAAATAATAATTAATTCAGACAAATTATTGGTTTATTTGTTAACGAATCTTCGTCTAATGCAACTGCATAAGTCCATTGATCATGAATTTGTTGGTAAACTTTTACTTTGTGTTTAAGTTTTTTATTATATGCAAATGATGATTTATTCTTCCAAATCCATTGGCTTATATCATTTGCTATTTTCCCACTCTGCCATTTGATTGCGGCTTCTTTAACTACCCATCTTTTTAGAATCAGTTCTTTAGCTTGGCTTGGCGTTAAATTTTCTATTTCGCAATTTTCATAGTGAGTGAAAAAACGTTTTGACAATTTATAAGCTTGAAACTGTCTATCCGTTCTTTCTATATCTACCCCAATTTTTCCTGAGGACCATCCTATTAACAAAGCATCAGAACAGTGACTCATGCTGATATGACCCCATCCTTCCGCCAATAGAGGCTGTTCTCCTGGATATGCCTTGAGAGGTATAGCAAGAGGCTCTAAGCCCGTAATGCTGGACATGACATGTCTGAGGCAGCCTCTAGAAAAATGGTAAGTCATCCCTCTCTTTGGCGTTAATTTTTGAACCCATTTTTTTTCATCGTTGCTTATTTGTAAAAGTTTTGATGGCATCAAAAAAAGCCAAAGACCTAGTACGCTTATATTGTTTATTTGAGTTATGGTCATGACTCTCTGTATAGGCGATTCTGCACCAGATTTCACTCTTCCTAATCAAGATAGTGTTGATATCAGTCTCTCATCATTCAAAGGATCAAGAGTTGTAATTTATTTTTATCCTAAAGATGATACTCCTGGCTGCACTAAGGAAGCTTGCAGCTTTAGAGATAATTGGGAGCTTTTTAAATCACACAATATTCAAATTTTAGGTATTAGTAAAGATGCCTCAAAATCGCATATAAAATTCATTGATAAATATAAGTTACCTTTTATACTTTTAACGGATAGTGAGCCTTGTCCTGTTGCGGCATCATATGAAAGTTATGGCTTGAAAAAATTTATGGGTAGAGAGTATTATGGAATGATGAGGCATACTTTTGTTATAGATAAAGACGGAAAAATAGAATTAATATATTTAAAAGTAAAATCAGCAAATATGGCTAGTCAGATTTTAAACGATCTTCAATTGAATTAATTTTTTGGTCTATATCAATCATTCCTTCTAGAACTAAATTAGGAAAATGATTTATATCTATATTTGTATTTTTAAGTTCATTTAATATTATTGGTGCGTCACCTCCGCAGATCCATATCGGTAATTTTGTCTCTTCAAAAATCTGTAAGATTAATCCTAGTAAGCCATTTATTGCCCCTCTGATCATAGCATTTTTCGTTTCATGTTGAAATGTCTCTACTGGAATAGTCTTAATGATTGGATTATCTAAATTTAATGAACCATTTGCCATCGAAGATAATTGAAGTCTTAAACCCGAAATTAATTGCCCTCCAGCGAACTCTCCTTTTTTTGTTATTTTTGTGACGCTCATGATTGTTCCTGCATCAATAACAATTAAGTCTTGTTTTTTGCTTTTGAGAGATGATTGCTTTTGATAAGCACTCCATGAAGCTAGAGCTCTATCAATACCTAAATTAGATGGAAGATTGATGAGCGGAACATCATCTAAATTTATTTTTTTTGAAGGGCATAATTTAAGATTTTCGGGAATTGGACCTACTGAAGCCCAAGATAATTCCGAAAAATTTATATCTTTAAATTCGATTGGATTTGGAGTGGTATGAAAATATTTCCAATTTTCTTGTATCTTTGATGCCCAATGCCATCTTGTATTCCCAATCATTAAGTAATTTCTTTCTAAAAACACAAGCTATATTCCTTCTCCCAAGCAACTATTTTCATCAACATGAATCCCACACTCTTCACTGACACCTCCAAATCTTGTTGATCTTCCTTTGGAATTGTTATTTTCTGCTACGCTTGAATGCCAATCTCCAACAGTAGAATACCCTTTTTCAAATAAAGGGTGTTGAGGTAAATTATTATTTTGCATGTAATAAAAAATATCTTTTTTAGTCCAGTTTAAGAGAGGACGGAGAGTTAAACGTTCTCTAATGTAATCAATATGAGACATTGATTCTCTATTTTTGGTTTGACCTTTACGTACTCCGCTAGCCCAACAGAGAGTGCCAAGTTCTGATAAGACATTCTCTAAAGGTTCAACTTTTCGTATTTCGTGATATTTGTTTAGATCTCTTAGTTCACCTGTTTCCCAAAGTTTTCCATACAATGCTTCCATTCTTGCTGGAGAGATAGGGCTTTGGGCCACTATTAAATCTAATTTGAATAATTTTGTTAGTTCTTCTGCATAATTATAAGTTTCTTGAGGTAGATAACCAGTATCAATCCAAATTATCTTTGGTTTTTTCCTAGATTTTAAAGCCACCGTCATATGAAGTAAAACAGCAGATTGGATTCCAAAACTTGTTGTTAAAACAAATTTCTCATCAAATTTCTTATGGGCCCATTGAAGTTGATCTTGAGCAGAAAGTTTTTCAAGATATTTACTTGTTTCATCAATTGATTTCACCTGAAAAGGTTGAGCAAAGTTAGTTGATTCTCTCAAATCACTAGTGTAATTGTCTTGGGATTCTTTCTGCATATTTGAAAATTGAACGCCGAATCGGTCAAAGTTTGTTTAGGGTCTTTAAAATCATCTTAAATCTAGTCCCTATGGACTTGAATAATTTGAAGCCTGACCCAATAGTTGTTGTAGGTGGTGGCTTCGGAGGACTGGCTACTGTTCAAGCTTTGTTAGCCAAGTCAGATGGAACATCAGTTATTTTGCTTGATGAAGGCAATAGATTCCTTTTTAAGCCATTGCTCTATGAGTTATTAAGCGGTGAGCTTCAATTATGGGAGGTGGCACCTCAGTATTCTGATTTGGCTTCAGAATTAGGATTTATTTTTTTACAAGAATGTGTAGTTGAGATTGATGAAATAGAACAAAAGTTAATTACTTCATCTGAGATGGAAATAAATTATTCTCAACTTGTTATTAGTACAGGAGTTACAAAGGATTATTCCTTTCTAGATACTTTCCAAGACTATGCTTGTGGCTTTTCTAATTTAAATGACTTTCGAATAATTAAAAAGTTAATAACTAAAATAAATAATTCTTCTGAATATATTAATCCTATAGTGATTGCTGGAGCTGGTCCAACTGGTGTTGAGCTTGCATGTAAAATTTCTGATTTAATAAAAGATAGGGTTGAAATATATTTAGTTGATAAAGGAGATAAAATCCTACCTAATTGTAAATCATTTAATAGAGAAAAAGCAATTGATGCAATCCATAAGAGAAATATTAGAGTTTATCTAAACTATTATATAAAATCTGTTGATAAAACTTTTTTACAACTTTCTATCACTAATAATGAAACAGATAATTTCATTAAAATAGATTATTCTAATTTATTATGGACTGCAGGATTAAAACCTTCTAAATCAAAATTTGTAAATCATTTTTTGAATGAAAATCAGAAGGTTAAAGTAAATGAATTTATGCAAATGGATGAATATCAAAACATTTTTTTCGTTGGAGATATCACATTTTATGAAAACGCTCCCTTTCCATCTTCCGCTCAAGTTGCTATGCAGCAAGGTTCTTTAGTGGCTCAAAATATTATTTCTCTAAGAAAGGGAAATGAACTTAAACCATTCAAATTTGAAGATCTTGGAGAAATGTTGAGTCTTGGCATTGGTAATGCATCTATTACTGGATATGGAATTACTTTGGCAGGCTCCCTTGCATTTGAAATTAGGCGTATTGCATATTTAATTAGAATGCCAGGACTTCTTCTATCGCTTAAATCCTCTGGTTCGTGGCTATTTAGTAAAAAAATAATTAATCGTTTTTTTTCCCAATCTTCTTAGCTCCTTTACGCAGTAGTCTAAAAATTAATACTTGGACAGAGTCAGTTGAAAAGGTTATTAATTAAATAACATGAATGAGATATTAACTGTTTTTGAGAATCCACAAGCTGTCATAACTTTGGCAGTCTTAATTAGTGCAATTTGTTTATTCGTAAGTTCTGCTCTAGCTCCTGAACTAACGGGACTTTTGAGTGTTGCATTATTAATGGCAACAGGAGTTCTTTCTCCTCAAAAAGCATTGGCTGGCTTTGGAAGCCCTGCTTTGATTACATTGATGGGCTTATTTGCTGTTTCTGCTGCACTTTTTAAAAGTGGAGCTCTGGATCGGTTAAGAGAGTTGATTGCTTCTGAAAGTATTCGAACTCCGCGTAGGTTAATAGCTTTACTTGGATTAGTTGTTGCTCCTGTTTCAGGCGTTGTTCCTAATACTCCAGTGGTAGCATCGCTTTTACCCGTTATTGAGGCTTGGTGTGTAAAGCGAAAACTATCTCCATCTCGTGTTTTGCTGCCACTATCTTTCGCGACGGTTTTAGGTGGCACTTTAACTCTATTAGGTAGTTCAGTAAATTTGTTAGTAAGCGATATTAGCGATCAACTTGGCTATGGTCGTTTTGATCTTTTTACTTTTACTGCAATAGGTATACCTATATGGTTATTTGGGACAGCCTATATGTTGTTAGCTCCTCAGTCTCTTCTACCTGATAGAGGAAGAATTAGTTCAGAGTATGGAGGTAGTTCGGATCAAACTGGCTATTTTACGGAAGTCACAATTCCTTCTGGTTCTGAATTGGTTGGGAATTCATTGAGGAATAGTCGCTTACAAAGAAGATTTGATGTTGATGTTTTAGAAATACAGCGAGACAATGAAAGACTTTTACCACCTCTAGCTGATCGAATAATTCAAACTGATGACCGCTTGTTGATAAGAATTACACGCTCAGATCTTTTGCGTTTAAAACAAGAACATACAGTTCAATTGATTAAAAAATTGAATACTGAAAAGAATTTTTTTCTATCCAATACTGATGAAGGCCAACAAACTGTAGAGGTTCTTTTGCCAGCTGGTTCAACCTTGGCTGGCGCGAGTTTGCGAGAACTACGATTTAGGCAAAGGCATAATGCAACTGTTTTAGCTTTAAGACGAGGGCAGCAAACTGTTCAAGAAAGATTGGGACAAGCAATTTTAAGAGAGGGGGATGTATTACTTCTTCAAGCACCTAGAGATTCAATTAGAGGATTGCAAGATAGTAATGACCTACTCGTTTTAGATCAATTTGATAATGATCTACCAACTGTTACAAGAAAACCGATAGCAATTGGTATTGCCATTGCTATGTTGATTCTTCCTTCACTTACTGACTTGCCTCTGGTTGCTTCCGTTTTATTGGCTGTAATTGGGATGGTTTGGGGTGGATGTTTAAGACCAGCAGAAGTTCAAAGATCAATTCGACTGGATGTCATTCTTTTGCTTGGATCTCTTTCTAGTTTTAGTGTAGCAATGCAAAACACAGGTCTTGCTGATGCTTTTGCGAATATTTTAATTTTTATATTGCAAGACTTATCCACTTACTCTGCTTTACTAGTAATTTTTCTTTCTACTACGATATTTACTCAATTTGTCAGTAACGCTGCTTCAGTAGCTCTTTTGGCGCCAATTGCGGTTCAATTGGCGCCAAGTATGGGCCTACCTCCCTTGGCCTTGTTGATAACAGTTCTTTTTGGCGCTAGTCAATCTTTTCTTACTCCTATGGGTTACCAGACAAACCTTATGGTATTTGGGCCTGGGCGTTATCAGTTTTTAGATGTCACTAGATACGGAGCTGGTTTGACTATCTTGATGACGTTTCTTGTCCCTGGGCTGATTTTGCTAAACTATGGTATTTCTTAAATATGTTGGAAATGATTATTTATTTAGGAAAAAAGCTAAGGTTAACAATTGATTTTGATTATTTAATCTTTTCAGAATTAGTCTCCATCTATTGTCAAAGAAAGTGAGTATTAGACAGGAAACTTACAGAAGGCTTACTGTTCCACAGTTCACTGTGGTAACAGGTTTACTTGTGATTACTTGTGGAACATTATTATTAGCTACACCTTTATGTTCTCATGCCAATGTAGGTTTGTGGGAGGCATTATTTACGGCAACTTCTGCTGTCACAGTTACGGGATTATCTATTATTGATATAGGAATAGATTTGACATTTTTTGGGCAAGTAATTTTAGCGATTATGTTATTAACTGGAGGCCTAGGTTTAATGGCTGTTACTACATTTTTACAGGGCTTTATTGTTAGTGGAACAGAATTAAAAACACGTCTTGATAGAGGTAAAACCCTTGATGAATTTGGAGTTGGTGGTGTGGGAAGAACTTTTAAAGGAATTGCGATTACAGCATCTATTCTTATTTTTCTTGGCGCCATTACTTTATATTTTTTTGGTTTCAATAATATAACTAGTTCAAGTGAGAGGGCTTGGGCATCAATTTTTCATAGTATTTCTGCTTATAATAATGCTGGGTTCAGTTTATGGTCAGGAAGTTTACAAGATTATAGAAGCAATTGGGTAGTAAATTTTATTTTAATTACTTTAATCATATTAGGTGGTTTTGGCTGGAGAGTAACTAATGATATTTGGATAAATCGCAGATCTTTAAAATTAAGAAATTTAAGCCTTCATACACGTTTAGTAATTAGATCATCTTTTATATTAATTTCTCTGGGATTCTTTGGATTGATTTTTACTGAATCGTTAGCTAGAGGTAGTTTTTTTTCGTTAATTAATTTTGATGATAGGATTTTGACCGCTCTATTTACTTCTGTTAGTGCGCGAACTGCAGGCTTTATGAGTTTACCTATATCAATTGAGAGTGTCTCTGATTCTGGTCTTCTATTGATAATGTTTTTGATGTTTATTGGGGCAAGTCCAGGTGGTACTGGAGGCGGAATTAAGACCACAACTATTGCTGCATTAATGGCTGCGACAAGAGCAACTTTACGTGGTCAAAATGAAATTATTATTCGGAATCGTCAGATCTCTGACAAAGTAATTCTTAAAGCTGTTGGTATCACTGTTGGTTCATTTTTATTTGTATTAACCATGGCTCTATTATTAAGTTTGAGTAATGGTTTAAATAGTGGAGAGAATTTTTCATTTTTAGAAATGCTTTTCACTTGTATTTCTGCTTTTGCAACTGTAGGTTTCGATCTTGGCGTGACATCTAAGTTAGGACATGTAGGTCAATTCATTCTGATTATTGGGATGTTTGTTGGCAGACTGGGTATCCTTTTATTCTTGAGCGCTGTATGGCAAGCTCTTAATAAAAGTAAGCTTCAAAATCGCAATCGAGTTGGCTACCCGAAGGAGGATCTTTATGTTTGAGGAGGACAAATCATGAGTGATTGGTGGCAATGGTCTCCAATAAAAGCGAACCAGAAACTTGGTTTTGCCGTGGTTGGAATTGGTCGTTTTGGAAGCGCGGTCTGCAGGGAGCTATTGAGAAATGGTGCTGATGTTTTAGCTGTTGATTCATCAGAGAAGGCAATAGAGGAATTACGTCAACTCGAACCAACTATTGAAGCGAGGGTAGTTGACTCAACGGATGAAGAGTCTATGAAAGAAGCAGGTGTGCTTGAAATGGGGACTGTAGTAGTAGGAATTAGTGAGCCAATTGAGGCAAGTATTACGACAACTCTTATTGCAAAAGATACAGATGGAAGTTTGGTTAAGCAGGTTATTGCTAGAGCAACAAGTGATCTGCATGAAAAAATGCTGAAAAGGGTTGGTGCTGATCGAGTTGTATTCCCCTCAAGAATGCAAGGAGAAAGATTAGGTTTGGAATTGGTCAGACCTAATTTGATTGAAAGATTAGAACTCGATGATCAAACGGGTATTGATGAGATAAAAGTGCCTGAGGTATTTGTGGGTCGTTCTTTACGAGATTTGAATCTTAGGAAAAATTATTTTGTTAATGTTTTAGCCGCTGGTCCTGCTCAATTATTAACGGTAAATCCTCCAGCGAAATATATTTTAGAAAAAGACCATGTTCTTGTAGTAATGGGTTCCATGGAAGATCTTCAAAAGTTGCCCCAAACTTGATATATGCGTGCATTGGGTTTGATGAGTGGTACTAGTGCTGATGGAATAGACGCGGTTTTAGTTGAATTCAAAGGGAATCCTTCAAAACCAAAATGGAAAATTTTAAATACAGGATCTTATGAATATCCTGCCTCAACTAGAGAAAAAATAATACAAGTTGGTCAAGGATTAAAAATTAATAGCAAAGATTGGCTTGAGTTGGCTGAGGAAATTACTGAACTAAATGCTTTTGCTGCTAGAGATTGTGATCCTAATTCAACTGCAGAGGTTGTTGGATGTCATGGACAAACCTTATTTCATAGAAGTGTAAAAAAATCTAAAAGAGGAGGTAGTCTTCAAATTCTTTTAGGACCTTTACTTGCAAATATTTTAGATCAAATTGTCATTTATGATTTTAGATCAAAGGATATTGCCTCAGGTGGTCACGGCGCTCCTTTGGTAGCGTTAGTAGATGAAGCCTTGCTTGGAAGACTATATGGATGGAGAGGAGTTCTTAACCTTGGTGGCATTGCTAATCTTACAATTATTCCTCCTAAAACTGGAATTGATAAAACCTCTAAATGTTTAGGTTGGGATTGCGGACCGGCTAACTCTTTAATTGATTTAGCTATTAAAGAAAGTACTAATTCATCTTTAACATTTGATCAGAATGGATCATTTGCATCTCGTGGAGTACCTAAATTAGAAATTATCGAAAAGTGGTTGGGGGATCCTTTTTTTCATCTAGAACCTCCACGATCTACAGGTAGAGAGCAATTCGGTTCTAAAGATTTACAAAAAAGGAAAAAGCAATTGGGAGATATCTCAACAGAAGATTTACTATCAACATTAACCACATTTTCTGCATCAATAATATCTCAAGATTTAGATAATCTTTTTAGGCTGAAAAACATACGTTTAATTGAGCTTTTGGTTGCTGGAGGGGGAACTAGAAATTTGTTTTTAATGAATCAACTAAAGAAGCAATGTCGTGGTGTTCATATTCGTCAAATAAATGAAATTGGTATTCCATCACAATTTAGGGAGGCCTTGGTATTTGCAACTTTATCTTGGTGGCACTATTTAGGAAAAAAAATTAATCCGAAGTACATCACAGGAGCAAATAAACCTATTTTATATGGAGTAAGAGTCGATCCTTGAATTAAATGATTTAATAGTTAATTTCTTTTGAATTTTAATCTTTTCGGAATGCCTTTTAATCTTTGTGTTTTTTGTTTTTCTAATGCATTTATAAAATTTTGTGTTTTAGTTTTTTTTGTTTCTAATACTTTGGATCCGGAACTTTCTTTCAATTCGTGTTTCTTGACTCCTTCTTGAATTAAAACTTTGGCCATATTGCTCACAGTTCTAGATTCTCTTTCGGCTAATTCTGACAATTTTTCACACAAATCTTCTGGCAAAACCACTTGTATTCGAGGCGATTTTTGCTTTCCGTTCGATGAGTTTTGACGAGTAGCCATGCGTACAAAGAACTACCAAGTAGTAAATAGTGTACACTTATATACAAGGGTAGTATCCTTGTGTATGATACTTACTAATCTGGCCAGTTTTGCCTAATCAACCTTTGTTTAAATTTTTTGATTTAAAAGGAGTATTTCATGTCTAAGCCATCTCTTCCGAAAACATCTAGACCTCTTTCTAAAAATGTTGTTCCCGATAAAGTTATTGGAAAACGACAAAGAAGGAAGAGTCGTAGTAATGGTAAGAATGCAGATGTTCTGATTTCTGCTGTAGTGAGTTCTTATTTATTGACTCATTTACACCATGTTTTACAAAGAGCGGAATATGGTGCCAGCAAAGAAGGAAGATCTTCTCATGCTGCAAACTTTGCTCAACTTCGTAAAGTACTTTGTATGGATGCGAGAAGTATGAAGGACGCGTCTGCTTTAGGTTTAAAGGAAAGTGATTTAGATATGTGCCATGAATCTACCGGTTGCGAGACAAAAGTTGCATAATTGAATATTCTTTAGCTAGTCCATGTTTTTCTTATGAGCGGCAATGCTGCTGAGCTTTATAAGCTTATAAATGCAGATCCTAAGAAAAAGAAAGATCTTTTTCGTCAAGCTCTTCAAAACCCAAAAGGTGCGATGCAATCTATATGTGCATTTGGAATTGAAATGAATTTACCAGTTACTTCAGAAGAGGTAAAAGAATATTTGACTAAAATTGATGATTTGGATACCAAGCAATGGTTAATCAAGGCTAGGGGTGGCTTGTGATTATGTGATTAATTTTTGAAAGATGAGGGTATTTCTAATGCGTCTTGACCACTTTCTCTAATTCCTCTTCTCTCGTATCCACCTCCGCCTGCCATGGTCCAAAAAAACCAATAACTAGGGATTGCAAGAGCTGCGGCGAGAACTAAAGCAGTTATTTGTTCGAGTCTTAACATGGCTTACTTAATTAATGTAATTTAAATCAGTTAGCATCTTTAAAGCTAAATGATTGAAGGTAGTTCACTTGAGGTTTTGTTGTAGTGTTGCGACTTGAGAAGATTAGTAAGATTTATCCCACTGGCGAAGTCTTGAAAGATGTCAGTTGGGAAATAAGAAATGGAGAGAGAATTGGCTTGGTTGGAGTCAATGGAGCAGGGAAATCAACACAATTAAAAATTATTGCTGGAGTAGAAGAGGCAACGGATGGATCTTTGATTACTGAAGGGGATCCATCTATTGCATATTTAAAACAGGAATTTGATGTTGATCTTTCAAGAACTGTCAGAGAAGAGTTATTTGAGGCATTTCAAGAAGCATCCGATTTACTTCACAGTCAAAAATTAATTCAAGAAAAAATGGAATCTGAATTAGCCTCTAAAGATTTAGAGTATTTGGATTCATTAATCAAAGAATTAGGCATTATTCAAAGCAAATTTGATTCAATAAATGGCTACGATTTAGAATCTAAAGTTGAAAAGTTATTACCCACCATTGGTTTTAACCAAAATGCAGGAGACAGACTAGTTGGAGACTTCTCGGGTGGCTGGCAGATGAGAATAGCTTTAGGAAAAATTCTCTTGCAAAGTCCTGATTTATTGTTACTAGATGAACCCACTAATCATTTAGACTTAGAAACTATTGAGTGGCTAGAGAACTATTTACTTAATCAGAAAGTTGCTATGGTAATTGTAAGCCATGATAGATCTTTCTTAGACAAAGTTTGCACAAGAATTGTTAATACTGAGAGAGGTAAATCTAAAAGCTATCTTGGAAATTATACTTCATATATTCAACAGAGAGATTTTGAATTGGAATCAACTAAACTTGCATACGAGAAACAACAAAAGGATATGCAAGTTCAAAAGGCATATATAGAAAGATTTCGAGCAAGTGCTACAAGAAGTACACAAGCTAAAAGTAGAGAAAAGTTATTAGATAAAGTTGAAAGAATTGAAGCTCCTGAAAATAACTTAAAAGGGCCTAATTTTAGATTTTCGGATGCACCCCGCGCTGGTAGGGATATTTTAAGCATTAAGGATTTAACCCATAGCTATGCAGATAATATTTTATTTTTAGGAGCCTTTTTAGAGCTTGAGCCTGGTGAAAGGATAGCATTTTTAGGACCAAATGGTTCTGGAAAATCTACTTTACTTCGACTGATTATGGGTTTAGAAGAACCTGATGAAGGATCTATTATGATAGGAAAATATAATATTATCCCTAGTTATTTTGAACAAAATCAGGCAGAAGCCTTAGAATTAGAAAAAACAGTAATTGAGACAATTTCTCAATCTGTACCTAACTGGACTCAAACAGAAATACGTTCTTTACTAGGTAGTTTTGGTTTAACTGATGATTCGGTTTTTAAGGAGGTTAGTCAGATAAGTGGAGGAGAGAAAGCAAGGCTTGCTCTAGCTTTAATGATTATTAAGCCATCAAATTTGCTTATTCTTGATGAACCGACAAACCATTTAGATATACCCTCAAAGCAAATGCTAGAGAAGGCGTTGTCTAATTATAATGGTAATGCATTAATAGTTTCTCATGACCGATATTTTATTTCAAAAGTTGCAAATAAAATTGTAGAAATAAGAGATGGTCAATTAATTAAGTATCAAGGTGATTACAAATATTATAAAGAGAAAAAAATGGAAGAAGCCGAAGAAAAAGAAAAAGAATTAAAATTAGCTCAACGTGAAAGAAAAAGGTTGGCTAATCGAGAAAAGCAGCGAAAGAAGAAAAAAAATAAATAAAAGTAAACATTATAGGAAATTTTTCTAACTTATAGTTGAAGATCATAAATATCAACTGGTTTGATAATTTTTATAGACTCTATATTTTTTCTAAGTATTTTAATTCTTAATGTCGATTGTAAATTACTTCTATTGATTTTTTGTACCACATCGGCAGGAGTTGAAATTCTTTCATTATTGATTGAAATTATTAGATCATTTACTTCTAATCCACCTTTGTCGGCAGGACCATTTGGCATTAAATATTTAATAATGGCTCCATCTTCTGTTTGGGAAAGGAAATTACTTTTTTGTTTGATATTGCTTGCAAGTGTTACTCCTATCATCGGATGTTTGGCTCTGCCACTGGTGATTAAATCTTTGGCGATTTTTCTAGCTCTATTTATTGGTATTGCGAAACCTAATCCTGCTCCTGGTCCTGTGCGAACAAGAGTATTAATACCAATCACTTCTCCAACAGAATTTAATAATGGTCCTCCAGAATTACCGGGATTAATAGCTGCATCAGTTTGAATGAGATCTATTCTTTTGTCAGATATACCTAATTGAGCAACATCTCTGTTGAGGTTACTAATTATTCCAAGAGTAACCGTATTTTCAAGTCCAAAAGGATTTCCAACTGCAATTGCCCAATCACCAACTTTTAAATTATCGGAGTCTCCTAATTGGGCAGTAGGCCAGGGACCTTTCGCTTTGAGTTTAATAACTGCAAGATCTGTTAGAGAATCTTCTCCAATAACATTTCCAAGCACTCTCCTTCCATCTGATAAGCCCACGATGAGTTGATCAGTTTTTTCTATTACATGAGCATTGGTTAGGACTAGACCTTCTGTAGAAAAAATCACTCCACTGCCTTGTCCTTTTTCAATTCGAGATCGTGGAACTTGCAGGCCTCTTAGACCAAAGAATCGTTCAAAATATCGATCATTTAAAATCCCAGGTGGAAATACACCATCACTTGAAGATAAAACCTTACGCTGTGTTTCAATTGTGACCACAGCATCTCCACTGATATTTAATGCTTTTGATACGAAAGATTGTTTTTTGTGATTTTGTGGAGATGACAGTAAAGCTTCACTTGAATGCAGAGGAGTTTCATATCGTAAGTTAAAAAAAATAAGAACAACTAAAACAAAAATTTTAAAATATTTTTTTTGGCGTAATTTTAGGGATCCTATTAATAGTCTCTTTGCATCTAATCCATGCATGATCTGTTGAAAGGGATTAGTTCTTATTATTAAAACTAATCATAGCTAATTTGGAAACTCAAAGGCCCACTAATTTAATTACCGTAGATTTTTAATAAAGAACTATTCTTTGAACTTTCTTTCCTCTAGAATATTATTCTGATTTATTCCTTGATTGACGATGAAACTAGAGCGACTTCAAAACTTAATCTGAATTAATGCATTCAGCTTTTTGATTTATCATCTTTGCAAATGTTGAACAATTTTTTACCTTTTGTTTATGGCCTTTCAGTTTTTGTTTTGTTGATTTTGGCTGCCAGAATAATGCTAAATGGTTTTTTCTCAGGTCAAGCATCATTTAAGACTCAAAGTTCATTTTCAAAGAAAAAAAGCGATGATCGAACAGGTTTGGTTACTGTTCATCCTGAGCTTTTAGACAAAGATGGCTGCATTACTGATGAAGATTTGCTCACAGTTCGTTTTTCTAAGGACACTGATCATCCACAATCATCTGAAAAGCCTTCTGAATAATTTTCATTAGATTTTTTGGTTTTGACATTACATAGTTATCAAAGAGGTTTTAATTTTGGAACAAAGAACTCGCATAGTCGCAGCAGTTTTGAAAAACATGAAGTTACCGCCAAGGTTTCGGCTCAGATTATTAAAGGAAGATCCAGTAAGGCTTGAATTAAGCCTTACCCCAGCTTATGGAAAAGATCCTATTCAAGTTGGGTTAGTCGAGTCTCTTGATTTGGTTGCTAGAAGAGACAGAGAAGGAAGAATGCCTAGAGATCTACAAGGAACATGGGATTGGACTGTAAGACATGGAGAAGTTAGTACTGGTGGATGGAATCCTTATTTAAAAGAAGCTCTTCAAACTATGTTCGAAACTGGATTACCAGCAATTATTTACGAGGAACTAACTGGAGAGGATTATCATCCAGTTGATGGGGCAAGACACGTTAGATAGACTTTGATAAATTTAAAAATAAATTAATTTCAAGAGTCAATTTATATGTTTTCTCATTGTGAGCATTTCTTTAGTATTATTAAATTGATTTCGATTTACAAATGAAAGATAACTTTGAACCTCGTTATGGATTTGTCAATTTTGCTGAAATATGGAATGGCCGTTTAGCCATGATGGGTATTTTAATAGGTTTAACAACAGAGCTTTTAACAGGGCAAGGCATTTTAACTCAGATGGGAATTGGTTGAAAAACTAATTTTTAGTTTTTTATTTTTAATAGTTTGACTGATCTTAATAACGCTAAACAATCTCTAACTACATATAGTGTTAAGGAATTAAACGAATCTATTGGTTTATTACTCTCAAGGGGTTTTGCACCAAATTTTATACTTAAAGCCACCGTCTCTAAATCGCAAATAAAAAAAGGTCATTTGTGGTTAACTTTAACGGACGGAAAAGCAAGTATAGATGGGGTAGCATGGTCATCAACAAGAAAATCTTTAAAATTTATACCAAAGCAAGATGATGGAGTTGTTATTTTTGGTAAATTAAATTTCTGGGAATCTCAAGCAAGAGTATCGGTACAAGTTTTTGATATTCGACCAAGTATTTCTACTGTTCTTAAGAAGTTTGAAATAGTAAAATCAAAACTTTATAAAGAAGGATTGATAGATGATTCGTTACGAAAAAAATTGCCAAAATACCCTCATTCAATTGGTATTCTTACAAGTGTTCCAAGCTCTGCTTTGGCTGACATGCTTAGAACATCTAAGGAGAGATGGCCTTTAACAAAACTGCAAATAATTCCTATTCCTGTTCAAGGTAATAATGAAACGGAATTAAAATCTATTTTAAGTAAATTAAAAATAAATAAATTAAAATTAGAGGCTGTAATTATAGCTAGAGGAGGAGGCAGCAGAGAAGATTTAATGTTGTTCGATAGTGAAATCATAGCCAGAGAAATCGCAACATTCCCAATACCAGTAATTACAGGAATAGGTCACGAAGATGATCTAACTGTTTCTGATCTTGTTTCAGATCATAGATCTGCCACTCCAACTGCTGCGATTGTTGATCTATTACCCTCAAGAGAAATTGAAAAAAATAAGTTTTTGCAAAATAAAAAAATACTTAAAGATTATTTGAAATTGTTTTTTCAGAATACAAAGAAATCTTTAATTATAAAAAAATCTTTTTTTCAATCTTACTCCCCCAGACTATTAATAAAAAATAAAAGAACAAAAATAAATTATATGTATGGAATTTTGAATGCACTTTCGCCAGAAAAATTGTTAAAAAGAGGCTTTGCACTTATTACTGACGAATCAGGTAATTCGATTTATAGTGTACAAAATGTAAAGGAAAAAGATAAGTTAATAGTTCAATTTTGTGATGGAAAAATTACAGCAGAGGTTGATAGTCTTAATTATGATAAAATATGAATTTATTGAATAAAAATTTGTTTTTCTATGTCATTTTAAGATGGAGACATCCCAAATTATTTATCAATGTCTAAAAAAGTTTTTAACAAAAAAAATATAGAAATCTTTAAAAAAGATATTCATAAATTAAGTTATGAAGAATCTATATCTGAATTAGAATCTATCTTAAACAATTTACAAGATGAAAATATTTCACTGGATAAAATTCAGAGTAATTATATGAAAGGTCATCTACTTCTTAAACATTGTGAAGAACTTCTTCAGTTTTGTGAACAAGAGATTAATGAAATTAGTTCAGAATTTTTGGACTTAGATTAACGTTATAAATCTATATCTTCGGATTTTATATCAATTGTTGCTGCACTTGCTGGAATGTTTTCTAGGATATCTGCGGTGTTTTTTATGGTTGTTCCACATACTGGACAAATCATCTGACTGTTAAGAAAAGTTGAGCCACAAGTTTCACATGTTTTTACTTTTGATTGGATTCTTTTCCACGTAAACCATCCAATTCCTCCTAAGATTAATGGTATTATTGTAATTATAAGGAATATTCCACCTGCTAAATCAACAATAAGTTTCCCAGCTGGTGTAGGTAAAATAACAAGTAAAATAAATACCATCCAAATTAATGAAGATGGCTTATTCATGAGTAATTAAGAGATTTATTAAATAGTATAATTTAAATTTAGTAGCTTGTTTCATTGATGTTTAAACGTATCGATTGCGACGCATGCTCGCAATAACAACGCTCCAACATTGACCAAAATAAATAATCACTCCTACCATCCAAACCCAAAGAGTCAATACGAGGACTCCACCAATGAATCCATATGCTTGAAATCTTGATCCCAACGAAAGGATACTTCTACTAACTGCCAAATTTAGAACGGTTAGCAAAGTTCCGATCATCAAAGCCCCAGGAATTAGTGGTTTTAAAGGCACTCTTCTACTTGGGAGTAAACCTTGTAAAAGTAATGCCATAGTTGAAAAACCTATTAGAGGAAGTATAAATTGACCTACTTGAAGTACAGGTATTTTTGTAATTGCATTTTCAATCCAAGGGGTTGTGTTGGCTAAGTCTTCTAAAACTGCCTCGGGAATTAAACGGATATTTGCACTGATTTGGTCGATAACCATAAAAATTCCAACTAAAAGAACTACAAAAAAGGCTTCAATACGATTTCTAATAAATCTAAACGCTTGAATTTTTAGCGGATCAGGCTTTGATTTAACTGGTAGAACGTCTTCCCATAATCGATCTGCTCCTCTTTGTAATGTTAGATATGCATTGCCAGCAGTGATCATTAAAAACATTGCTCCAAGTATTCCTGCTCCAAACCCCTGATTAATTAATTGTTCTAAAGTTGTCGAGACCAATGCTATTACTTCAGACGGTAAAACTTCAGCAGTTAATTCAATTATTCTTTGCTCTATTCCTTGTTGTTTTCCCAAAAACCACGATGCAACTGATAGAGAGATTAGTAGTATTGGGAAAAAGGACTGAAGAGTGTAGTAAGCAAATGCTGCGCTTAAATCTACGCAATCACACTTAGACCATCTTTCATAAGCTCTCCAGAGGCTACTAAAAAACCATCTCGCTTTTTTGCTCCAGTTCAAGCCCACTTTGGTTTTGAAGTATTTACTTTAAGCTAGCTCCTTGGAAGAGGGTTTTGCTTAGTTGAATCGGTAGATTTAAAATCATAAGTGGTTTAGATGAGCTGATTTTATTATTTAGTGATAAAAAAATTATATAGTTAATTAACTGTCTTGAATTAATGCGGTCGCCCAGGGCAGCATCTTATTCAATTGATCATTAGAAGATGCTGTTAATAATGGAAAATTCACAGAAGTAAGATCTGTTCCGGAGAGAATGTCTTTTGGATTGGTGTCCAACCAGTTTATAAGACAATTAAGTTCTTCAAGTATTAACCATGCAGCTGCAACATCCCAGATTTTTGGTGTTGCCTCTAAAGCCGCAATGGTTTGACCTATGGCAACACTAGTCATATTTAAACTTGAGACCCCAAGTAGTCTTATTTTCCCTGGAAAAGTTTGCTCTGGTTTCATTTGTAAAACTTTTATTGACCGGCTACAAAGAGAAATGCAGTCACTATTTTTTTTGGAGCGAGACTCAGGCTTAAGTGGCTTGTCGTTTAGCCAAACTCCTTTCCCTTTGATGGCAAAAATTCTTTTTTTCAGAGCTGGTATATCAAGAAAAGCGGTCTCAGGTTCCCCATTAGTGAAACGTGCTATTGATATTGCCCAGTATGGAATGCCTGCTGCAAAATTAGTTGTGCCATCAAGTGGGTCAACTACCCAATACTCACTGGAGGTGGGAATTGACTTATTACCTTCTTCACTTAGGACTCCCTCTCCTGGAGCAATTTTTGATAAACCTTGAACTATTGTCCTATCACTCCACCTATCACATTCTGTAATAAGTGTTCCGTCAGGTTTTATATCCGAGTTGATTTGACCAAAATCTTGAAGTTGACGTTTTCCTATCTCATCAACTAAATGATGAATTGAGATTAGTTGAGAGTTGCTCAGAGGTTTAGATATTGGGTTTTGATTCATTTTTATTCAGTTAAAAGCTATAGCTGACATAAAGGAATTAAATTCGATTCATAGAGATTTGATTCGCTGTTTATGTTGCTTTGATTTTGCTGATTGACTTGGATGTTACATGGTTTAATGTTATCTAAACCAGTTTGTCTACTTAAATCAGCTAACAAGGTATTGTAGCTAGTGACAGAAATAATATAACGAACCTCTGAATCAGTTAAATCTCTTTGGTTGTTTACAACTTCTCTTTGTGTAGTAATCCCTGATTTATATCTAAGCTTGGCAAGTCTTAGAGACTCTCTTGCAGATAAAACTTCAGTATAAGAAGAAGAAATATTTAGTTTGGCCGATTCTAGTTTGAAGAATACTTCTTCAACTTCTTTTCTGATTTGAGCTCTTCTTGCAGCAAAATTTAGCTTTGCTTCTTTTGCTTTACTTTTATTGTAATTGTATAAAGATCTTGAATTGCCTCCATCAAAAATAAACCATGTTGCATTGAGTCCAATGGTGTTAGAGAAATTGGAGGATCTATTATTTGTATTTGGAGATATCTGATTTAATTCACCTTTTGCAAATGAAGAGGTTGATGTATTTACTATGCTTAATTTTGGTTGGCTAGAAGCAAGTGCAGCATTGGCATTACTATTATTAATTGATATATCTAATAGGATGCTTTCGAGTTCTTCTCGTGAATCATAAGCAGCAATAATACTATCTTCTAAAGATAAATCCCATATACCTGTGACTTGAGTTTTTGAACCGATTAATGGGGTTACATCTTCTGGAAAATTAAGTATTTCAGCAAGAGATCTTTGACCAATTTTTTGATCTCCTGATTTAATATTAAATAATTGCTGATCTCTTGCTAATTGAGTTTTAGCTTCTAAAACTTCTAATTTCGTACCAATACCTGATTCAAATCTAATTTCTGCGTCTCTTAATCCAAGATTCGAGGATTCAATGGATTTCTTTGCTACTTCTATTTCCTCATTTGCTTTTTGCAAATTGAAGTAACGTTTTTTTGCCTCTAATTTTAAATCTCTTAAGACTATTGAGTATGAATATTTTGATTTTTCAAAACTGTCTCTAGCTGATTTTATCTCAGGGACTCTTGCAGGATTAATTAAATCCCATTTTATTTGAGCTGAGATTGATGAACTCCATTGTTTACTTGAAGTGTCTTGAATTATATTTGCTTCATTATAATTATTAGATTCAAAATATTGAGGAAAGCCATTAGCTGTTAGATTTAATGTTGGGTACCATGAGGATAATGAACTTTTTAATATTGATTTGGCTTGGTCAACTTTTTCTAAGTAGATTTTAATTGTTCGATTGTTATTTATAAGTATATTTTCTAACTGATCAAGGTTAACTTTTTGATAAGTTTTTACTAATACTTCACGAGATCTAGAGGGTAAAAAAAGATCTTCAGGTGAATTTAATTCATATAAAACCCCTTGTTGTTTTTTTCTATGGCTTTTACTTGAGTCTTCTTTTATCTTTATATTGGAAGTTATTTTTTGCGAACTTGTAGCCCATAAAGGATTTAGCCCAGATATAAATAAACCTGCAACAATTAGGAACTTTCTCTTCACTCTCCTCATAGTTATAAGAAAAAACTGAGATGGATTCAGTAAAGCAATTATGCTTTACCAAGTGCTTTGTTCACGATGTCTTGTGCATCATGGACAATTCTTATAGATACATTAAGTGACAAAGAGAGCTCTTGAAGAGTCATGTCATCAAGAAAGATTTTTTCATCTTGCCTTAGCATGACCGAGGGGAGAAGTAATTCATTCCCTAAGTCTTTTCCTTGTAGCCCTTGTATAAGATCTTGACCTGTTAGTAGACCTGTCACTATTTGCTCTTGTCCCCAATAAGGGCTTGGAACCCCGTAAAGATGCAGTGTGAAATTGGTAATTTTATTTAGTCGTTTGCAAGGCTTTTGTAATTCATTTTCAACCAGTTTTCCAACAACCCAACTGCAGGTTCTCTTTTGATTAATTTGGACTGGCAGATTTCTTGTTGTTTCATCCATTGATTTCAGAAAACTGCGAATACTTCCTACTCCATTCTCTTGTTGAGGTAAATCCTCATAAGAATTTAAGGATGGTAAAGGCTTCTTCGCTATTAAATACCATTCGTCGGATAACCAAGCAAAACGGGAACCAATTGATTTATAAAAAATTCTCTGCATTGGTTCAACTTGATCGATGACTTTTGTTGCACAATCAGAATCAACGGGTATGAGCCCATCATGACTGGGGCGAAACCTTGTTAACCCAACTGGAACTACTGCTGCTGAAAGGACCACAGGAAAATCTCCTTGCGCAAAACTATATAGATCATTAATGGTTCTTTCTAAAGCTTTCCCATCATTTATTTCAGGGCAAACAACAATTTGAGCATGAATTTGTATTCTTTTTTCTGAGAACCAAGTCAACTGATTTAACAGGTCAATAGCATTAGGATTCCTTAGTAATTTCGACCTTAAAGAAGGTTCTGTTGCATGCACTGATACAAATAAAGGAGTGAGTCTTTGTTGATCAATTCTTAGCCAATCTTGTTCGGAAAGATTTGTAAGCGTTAAGTAAGAACCATATAAAAAACTTAGCCTGTAGTCGTCATCTTTTAGATATAGACTTTTTCTTTTTCCTGAAGGCTGCTGATCAATAAAACAAAATGGACATTGATTATTGCATTGTTTTAATCCATCAAATAAAGCTTCAGTAAAAGCAAGTCCCAACTCATCATCATAATCTTTTTCGATGTCTATTATATGTTTTTTACCTTTTTCATCTAATATTTCTAGTTGAATATTTTCTTCTGCAATAAGAAATTTGTAATCGATAAGATCTCTTGGTTTTATACCATTAATGCTTATTAATTGATCTCCAACTTCAAATCCAAGTTCCTCGCCGATCGAACCTTCTTCAATAGAAGCAACAACAGCAGGCTGTATTTTGTTTTTAGTTATTTGCACTGTGCTCATTTAT
>QCPD01000007.1 GCA_003209755.1 Prochlorococcus sp. AG-436-C14 | reverse complement strand
GGGAATCCAGTTTTATTCGTACCAGATTGTTCATTTATGATCGATCGACCTATGGACGTTTGGGGAGCTCCTCTAGAAGTAGAGGTTTTGTTGCATGCATGTCTAAAAAGCTGCATTCAACTAATGGAATTAAGCAGAAAGCATCAAAAAAGTCGATTGCTTGATCAGAGACTTGTTTTAACTCGTCAGTGGGTGCAGGATCTTCGACAATTTCTTTTGAAGCACTACTGGGTCACGAGCAAAACGATGCAAGTTCTTAGGAGAAGACCTACTGAGCAATATGGTGAAGATCAACATCAAAATGAATTTAATGTCCAGCCCCAAGTAGTTCCATCCTGGCTTCAAGATTGGCTAGAGAATAGAGGTGGATACCTTATTGGAAATATAAGAACTGGTAGACCAGATTTTCGTTTTTATAGCTTGGGAAATTCCTTAGCATGCATGTTTGGAGTATTAACAGCGCCCCAGCAGAGAGCATTATTTCGTCTGGTTCTACACAACCGTGAACACCTGATGGCACAAATGCCAATGAGAATCTGTCATCCACCAATGGATATTGAAGAATGGCAAAACAAAACAGGTTCAGATCCAAAAAACTGGCCATGGAGTTATCACAATGGGGGGCACTGGCCTAGCCTTTTATGGTTTTTTGGTGCTTCTATATTGCTACATGAAAAACGTTACCCAAAAGCTGATGTTTTACTGATGGGACAAATGAGGGCTCTTATTGAAGAATGTTATTGGAGTCAATTGAATCAACTCCCAAGACAAAAATGGGCAGAATATTTTGATGGGCCAACTGGTACATGGGTAGGTCAACAATCTAGAACTTACCAAACTTGGACTATTGTTGGATTCTTATTATTGCATCATTTATTAAGAGCTCAGCCAGATGATGTATTAATGCTGGATATTGAGGAAGACTTCTAAAACAAACCTAGAGTTAGAGATTTATCAATAGGTAGGCATGCTCCTATACCTAGATACATGGTCAAAACTGTTCCAAATAGAAATAAAGTCATTGCAACTGGTCTTCTGAAAGGATTAGCAAATTTATTTACATTTTCAATAAAAGGAAGAATCATCAAACCTAGAGGAATTAATGTTTGAAGAGCAATACCAAGCAACTTATTAGGTACAACACGTAGAATTTGAAATACAGGATACAAATACCATTCAGGAAGAATTTCTAATGGAGTTGCAAAAGGATTTGCTTTATCTCCAAGGAATGCAGGATCTAAAACTGCTAACCCAACAACACAAGCAATTGTTCCAAGAATAACTACAGGGAAAATATAAAGTAGGTCATTTGGCCATGCTGGCTCTCCGTAATAATTATGACCCATTCCTTTTGCAAGTTTGGCTCTTAATTTGGTATCAGCTAAATCAGGTTTCTTTAGAGTTGACATTTTATCAGAGGATTTTTTTAGATAATTTAAGGATTATTTGAAAAAATAATTTTAACTATAAGGGACCAGAGATTCCTTGTTTTCTGATCATTAGAAAATGCATCAACATGAATACTGCTAGAAGCCATGGCATTACAAAAGTATGGAGACTATAAAATCTTGTCAAAGTTGTCTGACCAACACTCTCACCGCCTCTCAATAGTTCGACCATAAAGTCACCAATAACTGGAATAGCGGCAGGAACTCCAGAAACAATTTTAACTGCCCAATAACCGACTTGATCCCAAGGCAATGAATAGCCTGTAACTCCAAAAGCGACTGTTATAACTGCCATAACCACGCCAGTTATCCATGTCAATTCTCTAGGCCTTTTGAAACCACCAGTTAAATAAACACGAAAAACATGCAAAATAAGCATGAGTACCATCATTGAGGCACTCCATCTATGAACTGATCTAATCAACCAACCAAAACTCACGTCTGTCATCAAATAACTAACTGAGCTATAAGCTTCAGTTACAGTAGGTTTGTAATAAAAGGTCATCGCGAATCCAGTCGCGAATTGAATCAGAAAACAAACCAGTGTTATTCCACCAAGACAATAAAAAATGTTGACATGTGGAGGAACGTATTTTGAAGTGACATCATCAGCTATGTCCTGTATCTCAAGACGTTCCTGGAACCAGTCATAAACCGGTGAAGAGTTCGCCATCCACTTATGCACTGTATTTTCAAATATCTTACTCGATGTGCCCCTTGGTCGCCGCAAAAGATCAATCCAATGCTTTCATCTGTTAAATCTTTAACTAAGTTACTGCAAAGATTTTTTGCAGTATTAATTTGTTTTGGCATTTTATTTCAAGTATTTACTCAGACCGCTTTTGCCCTCAATGATGGACAATTACTTGTTATTGAGGCCTGGAATCTAGTTAATACGGGTTATCTAGATCCTAAGAAATTTGATGAAATTCAATGGAAAAGACTTCGCCAAAAAGCTCTTGAAAAACCAATAAGCAATTCTCAACAGGCGTATTCAGCTATAGAGGCAATGCTTCTCCCCCTTGGAGATCCTTATACACGCTTATTAAGACCAGTCGATTACGAAGCGATGAAAAAAAGCAACATAGGGAGTGAAATTAATGGGGTTGGACTTCAGTTAGGAGCGAGAAAAGAAGATGGGGAGATAGTAGTGATATCTCCTCTTGAAGGCTCTCCCGCCTCGGATGCAGGTATTAAAAGTGGAACAATTTTAAAAAAGGTCAATGGGCAATCTCCCAAACAGTTAGGACTTGAAGCAACAGCAGCAAAATTGAGAGGGCAAACAGGAACACAAGTAATCGTTGAATTAGAACAACCTGACAATGAAATAAAGGAAATTTCTTTAGAAAGAAGAAGTGTTGATTTAAGACCAGTTAGGACAAAGAGAATAAGAAATGAATCCCATACATTTGGTTATTTAAGAATCACGCAATTCAGTGAGGGAGTTCCCGAGCAAGTCAAGGAAGCATTGGAGGAGCTTTCTGGGAAAGAAATAGATGGACTCATTTTGGACCTAAGGAATAATTCTGGAGGCCTGGTCAGTTCTGGACTTGCCGTTGCAGATGATTTCCTCAGCAATATGCCGATTGTTGAAACAAAAAAGAGAGATTCAATAAATGATCCCATCAGTTCTGGGATAGAAACTATTTATGACGGCCCAATGGTTACTCTTGTAAATGAGGGGACAGCAAGCGCTAGTGAAATTCTTGCGGGTGCTCTTCAAGACAATAAAAGATCTGAGCTTATAGGTAATAAAACTTTCGGGAAAGGCCTTATTCAATCTTTAACCAATCTCAGTGATGGAAGTGGTTTAGCTGTAACAGTTGCTAGCTATTTAACTCCAAGTGGAAGAGACATACAAAATCTTGGAATTAATCCTGATCGCCTCCTAGAAATGCCAGAGCCACTTAATCCAGGTTCTGATGAAGACAGATGGCTTTTAGATGCAGAGTTGATCATGCAAGCAACTTTGGACAAAGAAGAAGTTTCAGAAAAATTATCTAAAGAGAGTGAAGTAAAAGAAGAACTATTAATAAGCCAAGAAATTGAATAAATCATGTCAATAAGAACTTATTATGACCCTCTACATCAATCCATTACGTTAAATAGCTCAATTCCAGAGGAGAAAATGGTAATGGAATTAATAGATTCCTCCCCATTTCAAAGATTAAGAAGAATCAAACAATTAGGTCCTGCTTATTTAACATTTCACGGTGCAGAATCAAGCCGATTCACTCATTCTCTTGGTGTATTTCATATTGCAAGAAGAGCAATAAATCATTTATCTGAGTTTGATTCTAGATTAAAAAAGCAAAAATTCATTCTTTACGGCGCTGCACTATTACATGATCTAGGTCATGGACCACTAAGTCATACAAGTGAGGAAATATTCAAAATCAAGCATGAAGTTTGGACTGCAAAATTAATAAATTCAAATCAAGAAATTGCTATGATACTTAATAGATATGGGAAGGGGAATGCAAAAACAATTTCAGATTTAATCAAATCGAGGGAAGCACCAGAAAAATCAATAATTTCTTTAATTAGTAGTCAGCTTGATTGCGATAGGCTCGATTACCTAATGAGAGATAGTTATACGACAGGAGCAAGGTACGGTCAGTTAGATATTGATCGAATAATATCAGCAATGATACTTGCACCAGACGGTGATTTAGCAATACATCCTAAAGGATTAATGGCAGTTGAGCATTATTTAGTAATAAGGAATCTTATGTATAGAAGCGTATACAATCATAGGTTAAATGAGGTTTGCAATTGGTTATTAGAACAAATAATAAAAACAGCTAGAAAGATTGGTCCAAATAAAGTATGGGCTGATAAAAACATGTCTGAATGGCTATGGAATCATGAAAAAATGAGCTTAGAAAGTTTTTTATCTAATGATGACATAGTAACTGGATATCATATTCATAAATGGCAAAACTCTAGTTTTGATAATTTATCTCAGCTCTGTAAACGTTTTATAAATAGAAATTTATTAAAAGCATTAAATATATCCTCCTTCTCTTTAGAGATAAGGCTAGAAGCCCTAGCAAAGGCTAGAAAACTATCAGAAAAATATTACATTGAGCCAGATATCTCCTGTGGATTAAGAGAGCAAATAGTTAAAAGCTATCATCCTTATAGATATGGACTTCGTTTATGGGATGGAGAAAACTTACAGGCTTTAGAGGAAGTCTCACCATTAGTTGAGAGATTAATAGAACCTAATCAATCTTCATGGTTGATTTATCCTAAAGAAATAGATAGTGAATTAAAAATAGAGATAGAAAATCTAAAAATAGAACATATTTAAAAATGAATTCACAAACTCAAAAAATTATTATCAATATCGAAGATAGTAAATATATCAGTTGGGAATCATGCTTAAGAAATAAATTAAAAAACCTCAAGTCAAGCAACATAGAAATTGATTGCAAAAATCTCGATCTTTCATGTAGAGGCATATCGGAACTGATTTCAATTGCCAATCAATTTAATTGTAAAGTAATTAGTTTTTGTTCAACATCTTCAAAGACAATAGTAAGCTCTCAATCATTAGGTTATAAATCTCAATTTATTATTGAAAATAATTCAAATGAAATTTTAAAGATAAATGAAAAAAATTTAACTTTTTCAAAAACCAACTTTCATCAAGGAACTGTGAGGTCAGGAGAATATCTTGAAAGCCCTGGAGATTTATTAATCCTTGGAGATGTTAATCCAGGGGCAAAAGTTAGTGCAGAGGGAAATATTATTATCTGGGGAAGACTTCTTGGGATTGCCCATGCAGGTAGCAAAGGAAACTCTAAAGCAACTATATCTGCACTACAACTTAGACCTGTTCAACTAAGAATCGCTAAAAAAGTTGCTAGAGGGCCTAAGGAGAAACCTCAACTTGGTCTAGCAGAGCAAGCAAGAATAGATTCCGAAGAAATTATAATTTCCCCAATGGAGTCAACATAGTTGAGTAGTCAGACTAAATAGGTTAAAAAAAAGCAAAAAGAAATTACTACTTAAGATCTAAGAGATGTCTTCAAAAGCAAACCCAATGCAACCGATCCAACAATAAAGCTTTTTTCTCAATCAAAATCGAACTAAAATTTGTCGAATCCAAGGAGGTCCGTGGCGACAGATACGCGCGTCATTCTTATTTGCTCAGGAAAGGGTGGGGTCGGCAAGACAACCCTTACAGCAAATCTTGGCATTTCACTAGCGAGGCAGGGATTAACCACTGCTGTCTTAGATGCAGACTTTGGTCTAAGAAATTTGGATTTATTATTAGGTCTTGAAAATCGAATTGTGTATACAGCACAAGAAGTTCTTGAGGAGGAATGCAGGCTTGATCAAGCCTTAGTGAAGCACAAGCAAGAATCCAATCTATCTTTACTTCCTGCAGGGAACCCAAGGATGCTTGATTGGTTAAAACCGGATGACATGAAGCGAATAGTAAAAATGTTAAAAGAACAGTTCAATTACGTTTTAATTGACTGTCCTGCAGGAGTTGAAGATGGGTTTAAAAATGCTATGGCCGCATCACAGGAAGCAATTGTAGTTACCAACCCTGAGGTTTCAGCAGTAAGAGATGCAGACAGAGTAATTGGTTTGCTTAATACAAATGCTATTAAACCAGTCCAATTAGTTCTTAACAGAGTTAGGCCAAAGATGATGGCCAACCAAGAAATGCTTTCTATCGAAGATGTGACTGATATTTTAGCCTTACCTTTACTTGGCCTTGTGCTAGAGGATGAACAAGTAATTGTAAGTACAAATCGAGGGGAGCCTCTAACTTTAAATAGCGTTAATTCTCCAGCAGCAAAATGTTATCTAAATATTGCCAAGAGATTACAAGGAGAAGATATTCCACTTATTGATCCCATAGAAGAGAGTTCGGGATTTGGATCAAAATTTAGAAGACTAATGCAAACAAAAATTTTCTAAAGAAATGGCAATGACACTTAGAGACATTATTAACAGGTTACTTCGTAGACAGCCGGCTAGCGCTAGCACTGCTAGAGAGAGGTTGCAACTTGTTTTAGCTCATGATCGATCAGATCTCAGTACTGAACTTTTAGATCAAATGAGAAGAGAAATACTTGAGGTGGTAGCAAAGTATGTAGAGATAGATGTGGATGAAGGCGCAGTAAGTCTTGAGACAGAAGATCGCATGACCGCATTAGTTGCAAACCTACCAATAAAAAGAACTATGACTGGTCAAATCAAACTTAAAGAGCCTAAGAATCAGTCAGAAGAAAATTCTGAAGAAACTGAAGGCACAGATCAAAATTCTTAGTCAATTAAAAGATGGCATTCATTTTTTAGATGTGCTCAAAAAGATATTTAAAAAGTATTTTCAACAAATTTCCTATATTGATTAACTTTTAGATTACTTTCTTAGGTAAGATAAAAAAATGCCGGCTTAGCTCAGCGGTAGAGCAGCGCTTTTGTAAAGCGAAGGTCATCAGTTCAAATCTGTTAGCCGGCATTTTAAAAACAAAGCTAAAAAAGATCTATTTGGATCTACCAGAGATAATCCAAATTAAAAAAGCAATAACACAGAAATTGAGAAATTTTAATTGATAAATCCAATCCAATCCAATTATTGGAAATCGAAAAACCCACCAAAAAAGAGACTGCAATAATAAAACGACTACAAAAAGATAAATCATTCGTTTCTTTTAATTCAAAGCAACTGAACCAGCTCTTAACAAATTCCATTCTCCTTCGTTCCATTCAACAACTGTGCTTCCTAGACCAGAAGACTTTGGCCAAGGGACAGGAGCAAGTATTGGAATCTCAGGGAATTTAATCGAAGCTTCTAAAGCATCTTTAACAGGTTCTTCTCCAGAAATGTTTGCACTTGTAGTTGCAAGAGGACCAGTTTTGATAAGCAAATCTCTTGCCAGACTTAGTGCAGGGACTCTGAAACCTATAGAATTAGTATGGAAATTAAGATTCTCAGAAAAATTTCCTATTGTTGGTAAAACAATTGTTAATGCTCCAGGCCAATAAATTTTTGCCAATTTCAAGCCATCTTCTTTAGCACAAGGATGAACAAACTCAAATAAATCATCCAAGCATCCTCCCATTAATATAAGTGGCTTAGTTGAAGGCCTTTTCTTGATAGCCCATATTTTTTTTGAGTATTTAGGGTATGAACAAATTGCTGGCAAAGTATCAGTAGGGAATAAAGCTAAAGATCCCTTTTTTAACTTTAAAGCCAGCTCAGAAATTCCAAATTGCTCGGTGATCATTTCATCTTTTACGACAAATTGCATAACGCTTAATTCCACTTAAATCTTTTTCAAAAGAAACTTCTTCCATTCCAACATCCTTCATAAAATCAATTATCTTTTCACTTTGATCATAATGATGTTCAAGAATTAACCAACCTCCTTTAGCAAGTCCATTTGAAGCCCCAAGGATGATTTTTCTAGAAGAACTCATTCCATCCTCCCCACCATCCAAGGCTAAACGAGGCTCATGGTTTTTTACAACTGGCTCTAACTCTTCAATCAAATCAGAGGGTATATAAGGAGGATTACTTAAAACCAGATTAAAGCTACCCCACCATCTACTCAAAGGTTCCCACCAATCTCCCAAAGAAAATCTCACATTCGCATTAGGCACAATAGATTTTAAATTTCTTTTTGCTAGGTCTAATGCTTTATTACTAATATCAGATGCATGTCCATTCCAATTAGGAAGAGATTTAGCTAGAGATACTGCAATAGGTCCAGATCCCGTACCTAGATCAGCCCATGTTCCACAATCAATATTAGTAACTTTTTTCAAAGCAAAATCAATCAGAAATTCTGTTTCTTGCCTAGGGATTAGAGCCTCGGATGAAGCCTCTAACTCAATATCTCTCCACGGGCACTTAGAAATCAAATATTGTAGTGGGGTTTGATCTTTTAAATGAGATTCCCAAATAACTTCTAATTCTTCAATTGATATTTCTAAAGAAATAAAATTTTTAGGATTCAAAATAATGCTTTGTAAGTTACTCCAAGAGACTCCAGCAGCTATATCTAAAAGCCAATCAAAATCAATTTTCCTACCTCCTTTCAATATCATTTTCTTTCTCCATTGAAGAAAAGTTTCACCAGCAATGGGGTTTAAAATCATAAATTATTCAAATTTTTAAACTTTTGGGCCTTTTTCAAGCATTAATAATATATTTTTAATTTGTACTGGTAATTCTCTAACTAACTGTATTGAATCATTTATTTTTTTTACCACAACAAGTCCAATTATTGCTTCTGCACCAATATCACCATTTGATTTCAAAAATACAGTTTTACAAGTAAATCGTATTTTATTTTCCAGCTTAAATTGACTATTTAATAAAACCTTTTCTCCATGGAAAAAAGATATTTTATATTTTATTTGGATAGAAATTACTGGTATTTCAAAGCCCTGTTTAGATAATTCAGAATATGAACATCCTACTTTATCTAAGGCATCAATTCTCCCCTCTTCCAAAAAATCTAAATAAGAACCATGCCACATTACCCCTGCATGATCTGTGTGCTGAGGTAGAACTGTTTTTTTTAATCTCCATCTATTATTTTTAGAACTCATCCTAAAGAATAATCAATTATTTGAGTCGTTTAATTGAATCTAGACTCTATTAAGTAATACCTAATATGGTAAAACCTCAATAGCTTTCATGACCTCAAGCAAAACTTGAGATCTTTGATTTGATTAAATCGTAAATTACTTTTTAGGCTCAGGGCTCAATCTACCCTTACTGGTATCTGAATAAAAGCTTGATTTCTCACCATCACTGGTAGAAACAAAGAGACCAATAAGAAAGATCGTTGGTACTCCAACAAATAAAAGACTTGCTGCAAATCCAAAACTAGTGGTTTCCATACCGAGATTTTACTCAGAACATATTTTACTGAAATAAACTATATATCCCTTAAGCAGAAAAAATGGAGTTTGAATCAAAGAGATGAGATTTTGTAATTTGCCGAAAAATTATGCGTATAAAACACTATTCAATTATTCTGAATAGCCATGTAAAAATTTCCCAACTATTCGGTTTCAAGAAGATTTATCCCGGATTTTTAATTTTTTAGAACTATATTTGAAGTAAAAACGTCTTAAAATTACAAAATCAATTTAAATTTGAAAAATTCTTTTTTTTCCTTTTTTTTTTTTTTTTTCTAGTCTACCACTGTCTATTCGCCATTTTTAGCTCCTCAAAACGGGTTAGTTTTTAATCAAGAGTGTCAAAAGTCATTTCAGGTCTCTACATCCTGTGCATTAACTCAAGCAATACCATTTACGATCATTCGAGTCTTGCTGCATTAAGCAGCTTCGTTATACGAACCTGACCCATGGGATTGCCCTGGTATCGGGTGCACACAGTCGTTATCAACGACCCTGGCCGCCTCTTGGCCGTGCACCTCATGCATACTGCTTTGTTAGCCGGCTGGGCCGGCTCTATGGCCTTATATGAATTGGCCATTTTTGATCCTTCTGATCCAGTACTTAATCCAATGTGGCGCCAAGGCATGTATGTCATGCCCTTTATGGCCCGCCTAGGAATTACAGGTAGCTGGAATGGATGGGATATAACCGGAGCAACGGGAGTTGACCCCGGATTCTGGAGCTTCGAAGGTGTTGCTGCAGCTCATATAGTTTTCAGTGGTCTTTTGATGCTCGCTGCCGTATGGCACTGGACATATTGGGACCTTGAATTGTGGGAAGATTCCCGCACTGGAGAACCAGCTTTAGATCTTCCAAGAATATTTGGAATCCATCTTTTCTTAGCTGGCTTGACATGCTTTGGGTTTGGCGCATTTCATTGCTCTTCTGTAGGCATATGGGTTTCTGACCCATATGGATTAACCGGTCATGTAGAAAAAGTTGCTCCAGTTTGGGGTGCAGAAGGATTTAATCCATTCAATGCTGGAGGAATTGCCGCCAATCACGTTGGTGCAGGACTTTTAGGAATCATTGGTGGAATATTCCATATCACCAATAGACCTGGAGAAAGGTTATACAGAGCTTTAAAGCTAGGCAGCCTTGAAGGCGTTCTAGCTAGTGCTCTAGCAGCTGTTCTTTTTGTATCCTTCGTAGTCGCTGGAACCATGTGGTATGGATCAGCAACCACTCCAGTTGAATTATTTGGTCCTACTAGATATCAATGGGATTCTGGGTATTTCAAAACTGAAATCAACCGCAGAGTTCAAGAGTCTATGAATGATGGTGCTTCGAAAGCTGAAGCTTATGAAGCTATTCCTGAGCAACTTGCTTTTTATGACTATGTCGGGAATAGTCCAGCCAAAGGAGGACTATTCAGAGTTGGAGCAATGGTTAATGGAGATGGAGTTCCAAGTGGATGGCAAGGTCACATCTCATTTACTGATAGCGAAGGCAATGACTTAGAAGTAAGAAGAATTCCAAATTTCTTTGAAAACTTCCCAGTCATTCTTGAAGACAAGGATGGGAACGTTAAAGCTGACATTCCTTTCCGTCGCGCCGAAGCTAAGTACTCCATTGAACAAACTGGAGTCAAAGCTACTGTTTATGGTGGTGAATTAAATGGACAAACATTTACTGATCCAGTAATAGTCAAGCGTTTAGCTAGAAAGTCTCAACTTGGAGAAGCCTTCAAGTTTGATAGAGATCGCTACAAGTCTGATGGTGTATTCAGAAGCTCTCCAAGAGCATGGTTCACTTATGCACACTTGTGCTTTGGCTTGTTATTCCTCTTTGGGCACTGGTGGCACGCCGCAAGGACTCTCTTTGGCGACAGATTCTCAGGTATCGATCCAGATCTTGGGGATCAGGTTGAATTTGGTCTCTTCAAAAAACTTGGAGACGAATCAACTCGCCGAGTCCCTGGTCGAGCTTAATCAGGATTCTTTAACCCCTTATACCGAGAACTTAGATGGAAGCTTTCTCCTACGTGCTAATCCTTACTTTGGCACTTGTAACGCTCTTCTTTGCTGTCGCATTTCGCGATCCTCCGAAATACGACAAGTAAATAACATTAAAAAAAGCCCTGAAATTTCAGGGCTTTTTTTAATGTCTAGATCTTTATTTAAAAATTTTTATTAACTTAATACCACAATAAAATTACAATTTTTTTTAGTAAAAAGTAGTTTTATTTAATCTACCCCTTCTCAGAACCCAAATAAATGTTTAAAGTTAGTTAAATCATTGAAAAGGGCTGCATGCAGTGCCCATCTTGTCAAAATACAGACAGTCGAGTTCTTGAATCTCGTTCCGCCGATTCTGGTAGGAGCGTAAGAAGAAGAAGGGAGTGCTTAAATTGCGACTTCCGATTTACTACCTATGAAAGAGTAGAAACAACACCAATTACTGTTTTAAAAAGAAACGGAGCAAAAGAATTATTTAATCGAAGTAAAATAATTAGTGGTTTAAACAGAGCATGTGAGAAAACACTTATACATGGATCTAAAATTCAATTTATTGTTGATGAAATAGAACTAGAACTCCATCAAGGAGTTTGCAAAGAGATCCAATCTATTCAGATTGGAGAAATGGTTCTTACACATTTAAAAGATATTAATGAAGTTGCTTATATAAGATTTGCCTCTGTTTATAGACAATTTAATGGAATCAATGATTTCATTAAAACCCTTGAATCACTAAAACCAATAAAAAAAGAACAATTGGCATCTGTTATTTAACTAGAAAGACCTATCAATAAAGTAGAATTTAATCTCAATTTGGTCGGCGGGCCATTTTGTATTTCTATCGCACTGTCCTCAAAAGGCAGACCGCCATTCAAGCATGTCTGAAAATCCAGCAAGCAAAGTTCAAGAAAAAAACCCTGAAAAAGAGATATCAATACCTGAAGAAACTATCTCAAATTCCGCTGGTGCAGAGTTTGAACAAAATTCAATGCACGAAATAAAAGAAGAAGATATTCCAAAAGACATTCCTACTGCTGATGACTCTTCAAGCAGAATTAATAAGAGTGATCTTGAAAGTGCAGGTTTCACGCTTGATGAATTTGCATCTTTACTAAGTAAATATGACTACAACTTTAAACCTGGCGACATAGTTAATGGAACTGTTTTTGCTCTTGAATCTAAAGGGGCAATGATTGACATTGGCGCCAAAACAGCTGCTTTTATGCCTATGCAAGAAGTCTCAATAAATAGAGTCGAGGGCCTGAGTGATGTTTTACAACCTTCAGAAATTAGAGAATTTTTTATAATGACTGAAGAAAATGAGGATGGTCAATTATCTTTATCAATTAGGAGAATTGAATATCAACGGGCCTGGGAAAGAGTTAGACAATTAGAAAAAGAAGATGCAACAATATATTCCGAGGTTTTTGCTACCAATAGAGGTGGTGCACTAGTTCGAGTTGAAGGACTAAGAGGCTTTATTCCTGGATCACACATAAGCACCAGAAAAGCGAAAGAAGAACTAGTTGCTGATTTCTTACCGTTGAAATTCTTAGAAGTTGATGAAGAACGGAATAGGCTTGTTTTAAGTCATCGCAGGGCTTTAGTTGAAAGAAAAATGAATCGCCTTGAAGTTGGAGAAGTTGTTGTAGGAGCAGTCAGAGGAATCAAACCTTATGGTGCATTTATAGACATCGGAGGCGTAAGTGGTCTTCTTCACATCTCTGAGATAAGCCATGAACATATTGAAACTCCCCACTCAGTATTAAACGTTAATGATCAAATGAAGGTCATGATTATTGATCTAGACGCTGAAAGAGGCAGAATTTCTCTATCGACAAAGGCACTAGAACCAGAACCCGGAGACATGCTGACTGACCCACAAAAAGTTTTTGATAAGGCTGAAGAGATGGCAGCTAGATACAAACAAATGCTTCTTGAGCAAGCTGAAGAAGGAGAAGACCCTATTGCAGTAATGACTATTTGATTATTTACTTTTTTTGAAATGGCAGAACTGTTAATAAGAAATAGCTCTGTTGGTTTTATCAAGGCAATTATATTTGATAAGGATGGAACCTTATCAAATAGTGAAGAATGTTTATTAGAACTTGCTAAAACTAGGATAGTTTTTTTTGAAGATAAATTTAAAAAATTAAAACTAAACAATATTAAAATTTGGTTATTAAAAAAGTTACTTATTTCTGTTTATGGATTAAAGAAAAATTATCTTTCAGCCAATGCAAGTTTAGCTATAGCTTCTAGAGAGCAAAATATTATATCTACTGCGACAATATTCACTTTATTTGGTTTCGATTGGTTTCAATCACTATCAATAAGTAAAGAAATCTTCAATGAAGTAGATATTTACCTTTCTAAACAAAAAGGTATTAAGCAGAAGCAGAGAACTCTAATTTCAGGAGCTGCAGATCTATTGGTTTCTATAAAAAAAAAAGGAGTATCTATTGCATTAATGACTAATGATACACAAGAAGGTATTGAAGAATTTATTTGCAGGAATAAATTAGAAGGTATATTCGATTATGTTTGGAGTGCTGAGAATAAACCGTCAAAACCTAACCCAAAAGCAGTTATAGAACTTTGCAAAAAAATGAACTTTAATCCTTCAGATTACGCTCTTATTTCAGATGCAGATACTGATTTAAGAATGGCTAAAGAAGCTGGCATACCTATAGTAGTAGGTTTTAATGGTGGCTGGGGAAAGCCTCCAGCCTTGGCTGAAAAAAGATTTCTTATAGAAAAATTAAATGAATTAAAAATTCATTCAAGCAACTAAAATATTCAATATTAATATTTAAAATGAGTAGATACGTTTTCACATCTGAATCTGTCACTGAAGGGCATCCAGACAAAATCTGTGATCAAGTGAGTGACGCAGTTTTGGATGCATGCTTAAGTGCAGATCCAACAAGCAGAGTCGCATGTGAAGCAGTTGTTAATACTGGCTTATGTTTAATAACTGGAGAAATAACTTCCAAAGCAGAGGTTGATTTTAACAAGCTCGTTAGAGAAGTCATTACAAGCATTGGCTATAGAAGTGCTAGCGATGGGGGCTTTGATGCTAATAGTTGCGCAGTTCTAGTCGCACTTGACCAACAGTCTTCAGATATAGCTCAAGGAGTAAATGAAGCTGAAGACCATTCAACAGATCCGCTAGATCAAGTAGGAGCTGGTGATCAGGGCATCATGTTTGGATTTGCTTGTGACGAGACTCCTGAACTTATGCCATTACCAATAAGTCTCGCCCATCGATTAGCGAGAAGGCTTGCATTGGTTAGGCATCAACAATTAATCGATTACCTTTTACCTGATGGTAAAACCCAAGTAAGTGTTACCTACGAGAACGGACTACCATGCTCCATAGACACAATACTGATTTCTACTCAGCACAAATCAGAGGTTGCTGGAATAACTCTTGAAGAGGAAATTCAGAAAAGAATTGCTAAAGATCTGTGGGAATTTGTTGTTGAGCCTGCGACTGAAGACCTACCTCTAAAACCTGCTAGAGAATCAACTCGCTTCCTTGTTAATCCAACTGGAAAATTTGTTATTGGAGGTCCTCAAGGCGACGCAGGTCTAACTGGAAGAAAAATAATTGTTGACACCTATGGAGGATATGCTCGTCATGGAGGAGGTGCTTTCTCAGGGAAAGACCCTACTAAAGTTGATAGATCTGCAGCTTATGCAGCAAGATTTGTTGCAAAGGCATTAGTTGCAGCAAATCTTGCAAAAAAAGTTGAAGTTCAATTAAGTTACGCGATAGGAGTCGCAAAACCGATATCGATACTTGTGGATTCATTTGGAACAGGAAAGGTTTCAGACTATGAACTAACACAACTTGTACAAGATCAGTTCGATCTAAGGCCAAGCGCAATTATCAAAGCATTCGATCTTCAAAACCTACCAAGTATTAGAGGCGGACGTTTTTATAGAGATACTGCTGCCTATGGTCACTTTGGAAGAACTGATATTGCTCTTCCGTGGGAAGATGTATCTCAAAAAGCAAAAGAACTAACTTTACTCATTTAAGAAGTTTGTAATCAAAAAATGTTAAATAGTCCTCTTGTCCTTGGTATAGATCTTGGTACATCTGGTGTAAGAATTGCGATCATTAATACTAAAAAAAAAATACTATTCACATCCTCAAAAACATACTCTAAAGGTCTTGAAATATCAGAAGATTGGATAAATAGCCTCAAAACTCTAATACAAGAAATTCCAAAAAGTTTAAAAGAAAAATTGATTTCTTGCTCAGTAGCAGGAACATCTGGAACACTTTTAGCATGCAAGAAAAATGGAGATCCAATCGGAAAAGCTTTACCTTATTTCTTAGCATATTCGGAATATTCATACGAGATTGAAAAGCTATTTACAAAAGAATGTGCAGGCTCAAGCATAAGTGGAAGTGTTGGAAGAGCGCTAAGACTTTTAGCATTATACGGTAATGAAATTATCTTAAGACACCAAGCAGATTGGATTAGTGGATGGCTTATCAATAATTGGGATTATGGTGAAGAAGGTAACAATATTAGAATGGGTTGGGAAATATCAAATAAATCATGGCCAGAAAATTTTAAAAATTTAAAATGGTTAAAATGTCTACCTAAAATAATTCCTTCAGGTCAAATAATGGGAAATATATGTTCTAAAAAAGCAAACGAGTTAAATTTACCAAAAAATCTTGAAGTAATAGCAGGAACTACAGATTCTAATGCTGGTGTTTTAGCAACTTTTCCCAACAAAGATGATGGGGTCACAATTCTTGGCAGCACAATAGTGATAAAGAAGTTTGTTGACAAGACCCTTTCAGGGAAAGGAATCTCCAATCATAGGTTATTAGGGAATTGGGTATCTGGTGGGGCATCTAATGCAGGAGCCGCAATACTACTTGATTTCTTTAATCTTGAATATATTGAAGAGTTAAGTAAACAAATAAACCCTTATAAATCAACAGGATTAAATCTTCTTCCACTATCAAGTAAAGGAGAACGATTTCCAATAGACGATCCCAATTTACAACCTAAGCTCGAGCCAAGACCAGTAAGTGATTCTCTTTATCTTCATGCATTATTTGAAGGATTAGCGAAAATAGAGGCAAGAGGCTGGCAAAAACTTAATGAGTTAGGAGCTGATTTACCTAAGCAAATTATTACTATTGGAGGAGGTGCAAAAAATATTACTTGGAAAAAAATAAGAGAAAGAGAAATCGGAATACCAATAAGAATTTGCAACAGCCCACCCGCCGCAGGAGTAGCAAGTATTGCTTTGCAACGAATATTATGAAAAGCATTAAATTCTTTATAAAATTTTCAATATTAATTTCTTAAAATCTATCTACCTTATTAACTAACTTCTAAAGTTAACGCCAAGAAAATTTTATGAATTCCGAACCAATCAACCAAGAGTCAAGTACAAGAATATGTGATCATATGAACAAAGACCATGAGGAAGCAGTCCATGCATATGCAAGGTATTATGGAAAAATTAAAACTTTTAAATCAGCAAAAATGATAGGCCTATCTCCAGAGTCTATTCACATTAAAGTTGATGAACAAATCTTAGAAATAACATTTGATCATATTCTTCAAGACAGTTCAGATGCACATAGAACATTAGTGAAGATGATTAAAGCTATTCCAGCGTTATGAAAAACACTTCCAAGAGAATGAAGTGCCTTTGCAATTGAACAAAAGAAAATTAAGGAGATTTCAAATTATTATTCAATAAGGTACTTACGAATTGGTAGATTATTAGAGGGTAAAGCCGGGATAGCTCAGTTGGTAGAGCAGGCGACTGAAAATCGCCGTGTCCCCAGTTCAAATCTGGGTCCTGGCACCATCAATTAAGCACCTAAGGGTGCTTTTTTAATGTAAAAAACAAAATATAGTTGAGTTTTTAAGGCTTTTAGTTCAATAAGACACAAATTGAGTATCTATAAAAACGGTATGGAAGTGGTATGGAGGTTGCCCTATCAGATTAATGAATAATTATTGCCACGATGTTCTCTGAATATTCAGATAGTTATTTTAGAAACCCAGAACTGATCTAAGAGGCAATATTATCTTTAAAAGTGGTATGGCAGTTTTAAGGAAATCAAATTAGTGAGAATGAAATTATTTAAATTGATTTTTAGAGATGGAAAAGAAAATTTTTCAAAACCCTCACTGGGAAATTATTCTCAGATGAAGAGAGTTTCAAATCTTTTGAAGCAGTGAATTGGGACAATGACAGCAGAATCATCCATATTGATTAAACTCATGCTTGTTTTATTTCCTGATTAATGAATTGACAGTTAGAAATCACTTTTAATTTCACACCTTGCAATATCATCACCAAAGCTCAGATTCCTTTGAAAATAGATGATCGTATAGCATTGAAAGTGGATATATATAACCTCATTATATTAATTATGGATTCATAACAGAATTGAATCTTTGATGTTCTAATTATTATAAATCAATTCTTTATCAATATTTTAAGAGTTCATTAGAAGTGTAAATCATGTTACTTATCTATTAATAAATTGCCCTTAGGCTAGGATTCCAAGTTAATCAAATTTAGGAATAAAACAGATCTTTGATTATTGAAATCAAAGATCTGTTTTATTATGAATATTAAACTTAATAACCACCTGACATTAAAGCATTTATTTCAGCCTGAGCTTTTGCACTTATGCTTTCATCATCAGAACATGCATTCCTTGCTAATTTCATATCAATTTTTTTGTCAGTCAGATATTGATTACCTGTTAATACATTTTGAATACATTGTTGATTAACAGCTGATGCATTAACTGGTTGAAAATTAAAAATACCAACAAAAATAACTGAAGGGATGCAACATAAACTTACAAATTCAGAAATTCCTTGATCAAGAAAAGATACAACTTGCCAAGCTAAAAAACTATTTTGATCAGATCCAATTGGAGAATCAACTTCAAGCATGAAAAACCTATATAATATTTTGATTATATAGGAATTCTTTTATACCATCATCAAAAGCATTAATTGAATGCTTTTTTTGCAATATCTAGCAACTGAAAAAATAATGACTAAGCACTCATTTTTTTGTACTTTCATGGAACAACCTAGTATGGAAATGGTTTATAACTTTTACTAAATACACAATATTTAGTAGATTATACTGGGGTTTGAGTACAAATATAGTGCTGTTCAAGGTATTTTACCTATCCCTCCTTCAAATCTTGGCCCTGGCACCATTCAAATAGGAACATTTAATATTAAAAAGCGCCTCAAGCAAGATGCTTTTTAATGTCTATAAAAATTGTTAGTCATACTTTTAATATTTTTAGTTAAACTCCTATTCTTAGCAGCTGAAAGGCATTTAAGTGATAAGTTAGTAAGTAGACCAATCCTAATTATTACAAAACTGCATAGGAGTTGATCCTAGAAGCTGAAAATTAAAAGATCATTTCAATCTTGAGTTACCATAAATGAAATTAGTAGTTAAGAGATGATGAACCTTTTACTAGGAGTTCAAAGTACATTTGATCTATCCAAAGTAGATTTCTCCTCAGGTCTAGGTATAAACTCACCCGATCTTGCTGGCATGTCATTTTTAATGGTTATTTTTGCAGGGGTTTTAGCCTTGAGACTTGGAACAACTCTTAGAGACTCCTAGTTCCCAAAAGCACTACTAGTTAAATTTCTAAAGTTGATAATTTTAAAGACTAAATAATTAATTTTCTTAAACCATTTATAAGATTAGATAATTCTAATCTCGATTTCTTCGTAAGAAATTCACAATAAAAATGAAGACAATAATAAGTAGGACTAAAAGATCGTTAATATCTGGCAAAATCAGTAGATGATAAAAAATATATTGTAAACAATAATCATTATTTATGTTGGTTTTTATATCATTTATCTCCAAATGCATTAGTTAGCTTATAAACCAGAAATCATACTGCAATAGGTTTTGTCGAAAAAAAATAATGATTAACTATATTACAAAGACTTTGGGATTTTTAATCTCCCATTAAGGAGTTAAGATGAGTTAAACATTTAATTCTATTCTTATGAATTTAGATGCATCTAGTGAAAATTTATATAATAATGCTGATAGTTTTGCAATGGCATTTGATACAGCCTGGAAGAATTGTGATCTGAAAAATAATAAAGATTTAAACATAGATGAAAAAATTGAAATAGTTTTTGAGAAGATTAAAGAGCACCCTTTTCTAACTTCAAATCCAATACAATCAAAAAATGTTGCTCTCTTTAGAATTAAATTGTTAGGACTAGCATGAGTTTTAAATAATCAGAAAAAATCAAAATCATTCCTCAAAAAGTATTTTTAAAATATTCTAAATACCATTCAGAAAACAATTTAATACCATTTTCTATAGATGTTGTGGGTTTGTATTCTACCCATGAATTAAGCAAATCCATCCTTGCAGCAGTGGAAACTACATCTCCTGGCTGCATAGGTTGAAAATTCTTTATAGCTTTCTTTCCTAAATTATTCTCTAATAGCTCTATAAAATATAAGAGTTGAGTTGGATGTGAATTACCAATATTAAAAATTCTATAAGGTACAGATGAAGTTGAAGGGTTAGGAATAAGAGGATTAAAGTCATCATCAATACTTGCTTTCTTGAAGCAACAACGAATGATCCCCTCTACTACATCATCAATGTAAGTAAAATCTCTCTGCATTTTACCGTGATTAAATACTTGGATTGGCTCATTATTTAAAATTGATCTAGCAAAAATCATTGGAGCCATATCGGGTCTTCCCCATGGGCCATAAACGGTAAAGAATCGGAGCCCAGTTGTTGGCAAGTCATATAAGTGGCTATATGTATGGGCCATTAATTCATTAGATTTCTTAGTCGCCGCATACAAACTAACTGGATGATTTACTGCTTGTTCTTCATAGAAAGGAAGATTTTTATTGCCACCATAAACAGAACTGCTAGATGCATAAATCAAATGAGAAATCTTATTCTGCCTACATCCTTCAAGTACATTTGCAAAACCCACTAAATTACTTTGTATATATGCAGCAGGATTGGTTATTGAATAACGAACACCAGCTTGAGCGGCAAGATGAACTAAAATTTCTGGATTATATCTATTAATTATGTCTTGCAATACTTTATTATCTTCTATAGAAATCTCATAAAAAAACCATTCTCCATTTTTCATGGAAACTTTCTTAATTTCAGTTAATCTAGATCTCTTTAATGAAGTAGAATAATAGTCATTTAAATTATCAATACCTATAACTTTAAAATCCAAAGAAAGAAGAGCTTTTACTAAAGCCGCACCAATAAAACCCGCAGCACCTGTTACAAGAATTGTCTCATTACTTGCCTTTAAATTCATGATTTTATTCTAATTTATAAAAAACAAACAATTTCTATCATCATAGCATCATATTGATTAACTTTTTTAAATTAAAAATAGTTAATTACTTATTTAGTTTTTAAAGATTAATTTCCTTTCCAAATAATCTCTTGTGATTTCTAATCCTTCTTTAAACATTATTTTGTGCTCCCAATTTAATTCTTTTTATGCAAGATAAATTGAAGGTTTTGTCCTCAATGGATCATCTTCAAATTCTTTTGAAAGTTTAGATTTACCTTTTCAATTCATGTATTTCTTATTAAGTTAGTTATTTGAAGAATTCATGAATAAAGTTAAACCATCTATCAAATCATCAATAAAACAAAAGCTTCTGGTTTGATTACTATTTCCATAAATAGTTAAGTCCTTCCCATCTATTTATTGAACTAATAAGTTGCTAATAAGTCTTCCATCATTTAATAACATTCTAGAACCATAGGCATTAAATATTCTGGCAATTCTTATCTCTATACCATGCATTCTCATATAGTCATAACACAATGATTCGGCGACACGTTTACCCTCATCGTAGCAACTACGAATTCCTATAGGATTTACATTACAGTTATATTTTTCATTTTGAGGATGTATTTCGGGATTACCATAAACTTCACTAGTACTTGCAAATAATATTCGAGCTCCAACTCTCCTTGCTACTCTAAGCATATTGTAAGTCCCAAGAAAACTCATTTAGCTGTTTTCATAGGATTAAATTGATAATGAATTGGAGAAGCTGGACAGGGTAAATGCCAAATCCCATCAACATCAAGCTTGATTGGCTCGGTAATGTCACGATGTATGAGCTCCAAAGATTAATGTCCAATCCAATGTTCAATATTTTCTTTACTTCCAGTAAAAAAATTGTCCAAACATATAACTTTTTCTCCAGATTTCATTAAGCGATCAACTAAATGAGAACCCACAAAGCCAGCACCTCCGGTAATCAAGTTTTTCACAGGAGATGTGGGCATCAAATTTCACACGTTAAATTTTTATTTTAGTATCGTGCCAAAAATCATAAAATTGATTAATTGTATGTCACGTAAATCTTTATTGATTAACTAAATCAAACAAATTTTAAATAGGATAATTAAATTAGAAATCTTTTAAGAGCTTAACCTCTATCGCCAGGAGTTCAATTTGAAAAAAGAAAAATTTAAAAAGTCCCTTACTATTGCATTATTCACAGGTGCTTTCATTTTACTTGTATTCTTAATTCAGACGTATGGAATTGAACCATTAAGAAGTGCCGTTAAAGAAATGGGGATTTGGGCACCTCTTGGAATTCTTATACTTCGAGGAATAAGCGTAATTCTTCCAGCATTACCTAGCTCAGTTTATTCACTTTTAGCTGGATCATTACTTGGTTTCAAATCAGGCTATCTAACTATATTTATATCTGACCTGATTTTTTGCCAGTTAGCATTTTTTATCGCTAGAAATTTCGGGCGTGCTCCGGTTCGCAAATTAGTTGGCTTAAAAGCCATGAAAAGAATTGAGGGTTTTAATCAAAATCAACTAGAAGGAAATTTCTTTCTAATGACTGGACTACTAATGACTGGACTTTTTGATTTTTTAAGCTATGCACTAGGGATAGGTGGAACAAGATGGAGACTATTCACTCCCGCTCTAATAATCAGTTTATTAATAAGTGATTCAATTATTGTTGCTGTTGGAGCAGGCGTAAGTCAAGGCGCGGGACTAATGCTTGGGGGAGCTTTACTTGGCATGTTTGCACTAGCAACCATCGCTGGATTTAATAAAAATAGAGTCGCCAAAACTCAAGAGAAAAGCCAATGAATTCTAAATAAGTATTAAGAAATTAAATAATATAGATACTTAAAAAGAAAAAATTTATATTTATTCTCTTTATATTGTTAAACTTACTTATTACTGAATATTGATATGTCAAGTATTCCATTTAAAGCGCTCAAAATAGGAGCCGAAGCAATTAATAAAAATCCAGTTAAGTATAACAAAAGCAGAGTTTCTGGAAGTAAAAAAACAACATATGGATTACATATAAGAGGAGCATCCATGCCAGGAGAAAAAGAAAAATTCACAGTCACATCTAAAACCAAGCCTAAACAATTCGAAAATTTAATTCATAACAAAGTTATGAGCAGTTACAGAAGAGATAAGATTGAAAGTTATAACTACAAAATACTCAATAAAGAAAGTGTCCGAATAAATATGCTTCAAATCAATGAATTTGTTCCTAATGATGATGATGCATTACTGGTAGCAATTAATGCGTTATATAAAAATATCTTTGGAAACTTCTCATTAATGCAATCGGAGCGCCCAATTGATATTGAAAGGAAACTAAGGAATGGTGATATCACAATAAGAGAATTTACAAGAAACATTTGTAAATCAAGTATTTATAGAAATTTTTACTTTGATAGTATTAGCCAATATAAATCCATCAAGCTAAGATACAAGCATATTCTTGGTAGGCCCATCAAAAGTCAAATAGAAGTGTCTCAAAGTTCTAATATTATAAATAACCTAGGTTTTGAAGCTCATATTGATTTTCTAATAGATTCTGATGAATATAATAATGTTTTTGGTGAAGATATAGTTCCATACATGAGATCATGGAATTCTCCAATTGGTTTGAAAACAAAAAGTTTTCTAGAAACTTCATCCATATCAAAAGGCTTTGCTACAAGTGACATTTGCGAAATTATTTAATTGTCTAAAAATAAATTAATCCCAATTTAAAGAAAGTAGATGAATATTGAAGAATTTTTCTTAAAAAGCGTTGGGGAATGGAACTCAATGAGAAGCGGACATTCTCTAGCATTTCAAGAATTTGAAGAAATAAGAAGTAAAATAAAAATAGTTCCTTCTAAAAGTAACGATTCTAGAGTTATTAAATTTTTAAAAGATAATTTAATAACTACTAATGCAGTAAATAAAGCATTTCTAATTAATTGGGAAGCAAAAAGTGAATGGGGTGAGGAGAATCAAAAAGAAAACTCTTCTGGCGAATGTATACTCGTTCCTGTGGAGATTTCTAAAACTGAAGGAAAGATAATTAGGAGCATTGGATACACGGAAGCAGTGCAAATAGTATCAATATACAAGATTCTTGATGACGGAACTCTAATTATTTATTCAAACTATAGTCATATTTGTACAGAAGAAAGAATATGGTTTGTCTCAAACAATTTAAGGAGTAGATCTTCTGTTACTAGAGCAATAGATTCATTAGCTATCCTGCAAACCTCTTATGCATCTGAAATTCGTTCTATAAAAAAATAAATTACATTTATAAGATGAAAAGAAAAGCTGTAGTAGAATTTGCTAAGATAATTTCAGGAGTATTTAGTAATAAGGAACAAGCTTTAGAAAATCCAAGAAAATTTGCACATATTCAAATACATATTCGTCCATTATTTTTTAAAACTTATAAATGTTTTGCGTTTTACTCAGAGCAGAGGTATCAACACGATATATGGAATCCATATAGACAGTCTATAAATAAATTATCCCACGAAAAAGAAATTTTTATTTTAAGTAATCATAAAATTGAAGATAAAGAAAGATTCACTGGTGGTGCTTTAGATATATCTCTTCTAGAAAACATATCGAAACATAAATTATATAAAAAATCTGGGTGCTCTATGTTTTTTAGAAAAACAAATCCAGGGAATTTTTCAGGGACAATAGAATCAGGTTGTAGATGCTATATACAATATGGTAGAGATAAGACTTATGTAAAAAGTGAAGTATCAGTTAACAAACACCTTCTTATTTCTGAAGATTCTGGATATGAAGTAGAAACTGATAAAAAGATTTGGGGATCAGACTTTGGGCCATTAATATTTAAAAAAATAGACGATTTTGATTGTTTTATTGACAAGAATTGGTAATATAGATTCAATTTATCTTTACCAAAGATAAATTAATTAAGGAATAATTTCTTTTGCCTTTAATCTCACAAATTTATGACTATCATCCAAAAATAATTTAGCGTATTTTTTTTTAATATGAATTTGCTTATCTTGTAATACTAGCAAGGCTGTATATCTATTTTTCCAATAGGGTGTATGCCTCTCATCTGAAAACTCAATTATATTATTATAGAATTTATTTTCATTCAAGGAACCCAATATTTGTATTGCTGAAGATTTAAATTTCATATAATTAGGCCAATTATCGGATAATAGAAAATCTACTTTATCTAAAATTAATTCATCATATAATTCCTGATCTAATAGTAATTTATATGCATTAATAAAGAAGTATATCGCTCCATAATCTGATTTAGCTCTATCCCAATTATAATTGAGATAATATAAAACCTTATCTAAAGGGTATTTTAGCAATTCGTGGATTGCTAAATAACATCTATTAAAGTCTGTATGAAAAAGTTGCTGAATATAAAAACTCAAGTCATTATTTAAATTTTTAATTTCTAAAGTATCGATCTTAGTTGGATCATCAAAAATAACTGAATCTATACAATTTAATAGATTTATATTTTTCCAAAATACTACTTCATTATTCCAAAGAGATTCTATTGCCTGTAATTTAAAAGATGGAGAAATTGGCGCCTTAATTAAAACAGGTAAAACAGATAGATGACCAGCATTTATGATATCTTGAACTGCACAATGTCTATCATTTTGATTAGATAGTTTCAAGAAATCCTTCAAATAACTAAGTTTATCTTCTTCACCAGCAAGTTTTATTAATGCCGCGAAAGATGCTCCTTTAACTCCATTGGATGATTCCTTATCTCTTGATAATGATCTAATCTTATCTATTTCTTTTCTAACCCCTAAATTAGTTAAAGTTTGTATTACTAATCTTTTATTATTAAATTTCTTATACAAGATCAAACAAATTTCATTAATAATATCATTATCTTTACATTTAAGTTTACCTAATGACCAGATAGCCGTCTCAATAAGATAATCATCGTTATTATCATTTTGAAGAAAACCTGCAATAGTTGGTATTGCTTTCTTACAATCGAAGATAGCAAGTACCTCTATTGCTTTTCTTTTTGCTATCTTATATTCAAGTTTTTCACAGTCATATTTAATAAAGTCAAGAAGCACCTTTTCTGATTCTTCACAAGGGAAATTTACTAAGTGGAATACAGCTTTATAATAATCTACTAAAAGCTTAACCTCAGAAATGGGTTTTCTAAGAATATTGATAGCTTCTATTTTATTTATTTTCGGTAAATTATTAAATGGATTTGATTGCACTTTTTTTCTAAAGTCCTGTATTTAGTAGATAAGCTGATAGCATTATATTCATACTAGGATGATGCTTAATATAAAACGATATTATTTTTGAAAATACATGTAATAAGATTATAGCAAATAATTTAATCTAGATTATATAATAAGCTTTCAAGTGGATAACAAAAAAGTGGTTTATTACTTGGAAAATGAACAACCAACTGAAGAAGAAAGAGAAAAAATAAATGGAGATAAAAACAAGATAAGGAGTAAGAAAAAATCAAGTCAAAACGACATCAAGTTGTTAATCAAAGGTCTTAGTGATGAAAATGGTTTAGTGAGAAGACGTCATGGAGAAGCATTAGCCCAAGTTGGCACAGCAGCTTTACCTGAATTAATTAAAGCTCTTCTGAATAGTAAAAACGTAATACAGAGACGAGCGGCAGCAAAGACTTTAAAATTAGTTAAAGATCCAAAAGCTTTACCTCATTTAATAAAAGCTCTTACCAATGATTCAGATTTTGTAGTGCAATTCTCCGCAGCTGGTGCAATTGCGATTTTTGGAGAAGCTGCTGTTAAACATCTAATCATTATCTTAGAGAATCAAGAAAATACAGAAATGCAATATGGTCTTGCTACCTGGTGTTTAGAATTTATTGGAGCCAAAGCCCCTAATGCAATAAAACAGGCAGCCAAATCAAAAAATACCAATGTTAAATCAGCTGCAATTTCAGCACTTGAAGAACATATTAGACAGTCAAAAGATCAAGAAGCAATTCAATTATTAGAAAGTGCCATTAATGATACTGCTGAAAATGTTCAGCTTGAAGCTATTAAATTAGTTGGTAAATTGTATAGAATAGAATCTTTAATTCCTACCTTAATATTAAAATTAAAAAATAAAAATCCAGATATTAGAAAAGCTTCCGTTTTATCGTTGATGCAACTTAATATTAACGAAGCTATAAATATACTCAAAGAGCATCTTAAGATTGAGCAGGATACAAATGTTAGAGCAGTTATTAAATTAGCTATAAAAAAAATCAATAACTGATAGTTTTAAAAAATAATCTAGAATATTAAATAATTTTCTCTCTTAAAATATCTTCTTTTATCATTGGATCAATAGAGTTATCATTTAACAATTCATCAAATAAATCATCAACAGTCTGATCTTTAATTTCCAAAAGAGCACTAATAGAAGCTTTCGACCTTAATAAGTCTTTATCTCTACAACTTTTCATCAAAATATTTCTACCAGTTGTCCCTAATTGCCTAAGAAGAGAAATAACAGTCAATATCATCTCAGGAGAATCATCTTTAAGCGCTAAATCAACTACTAACATCTCCTCCTGAGATAATTCTTCTAAATTAAAATTAACGACAACTTTTATCATCGTTTTAAGGCAGCTAACTTTAACAGTTTTATTGCTATTGTTCATATACAATGAAACGATTGACTTTAAAGTTTTTTCTCCAAATTGTCCCAAAGCTAATATTGATTTTCTTCTTATAAATACATCTTCTTCCTTGAGATTAGCTAAAAGTTTATTCATAAATTTAACCTCAAATTCTTTTCTTAAAATCAAAAATGCTTGAGAATTAATATTTGGATTTGGATGCAAGAAATCTTGATAAAGTTCTATAAATTTATGTAAATCTATAGAATTAGACATTATAATTTTATATAATTATTCAAAATTAGTAAAAAAGATTTTAATTAAATTTATTTATTTTTATGCAAGTGCGTTTATTAGATAATCCAATAATCCTTTGAATTCCGTTTCGGCTTGCTGACTCATAACATCATTAATTTTAATTTCATCTCGAATAAAAATAAATGCTTCTATATATGCAGCTGTTGGTAATAGCTGGATACGAATAATTTCTCGCATACCTGATATTCCCCATTCATCTAAAGGACCAGTTCCACCAGTTACTAAGCAATAATTAATAAGACGCAAATAATGATGAATATCTCTCACACACTTATCTTTATTAGCCTGCTCATATGAGCCATTTTGATACACAGCATCAACAGCAAGATTGGTAAATTTATCAAGACAAGAAGCGAGTTTTTCTGCAGCCTCTAAACGAGCTTTTGCCCTATCAAAAGAACCTTTCACAGACTCAAAATCGCTCATGCTAGGAAATCTTCCTGCTGCATCAGCTGCGCTAACAACGGTTGTAACTGCAGATTTCATAATGACTTAATAAAAGTTAGTTTGAAGTGCTTTAGAAGAGGAATTAAAATTAAAGTTGAATATTCAACTCAAAGCCTCTATTACAAGGTCAAAATAGGATGCTGCCTCCGCCGCGATATCTTGACATTGTCCTCCTGAGCCCGAATTAATTCCCTTAAACATTTTTCTTCCTGTATTTGTCTCAGTCATAATTGCTACTGTGGCAATTTTCATTATTTCAACTGCTCGAATAGCATTAGCAGAGGGGACTCCAAGAGCTAAATAAGTTTCTTTTAAACCATTTAGACATCTATCTTCAAGAACAGAAGGATCCCCTGCAAGAAGTGCGTAGCTTACATACCTCAAAATAATTTCCCCATCCCTTAAACAAGCCGCCATTCGACGCGTTGGATAACAATGCCCACCCGGCTGAGTAAGTCCAGTATTTTCACAAACCATCCCTGCCACTGCATCTGCAGCTATGCAAGAAACATTTTGAGTTATTGCAAGGGTTGCATCAATTCTTTTATTTGCATCTGCTACGTACTTTCTTAAATCAGCAAGATCCTCACTTCCAATTGCTGCACCCTTGGCGTCAGCACTTACGACTGTTCTAGAGAACGCATCAAGCATTTTTTAACTACCTAGTCTCGATTAAGTAAAAAAGTTAAATAAGTAATGACTTCATTACTCATTTCTTATTTAACCTAAGACTTACAGTCAAATTACGCCGAAAGAGATCTAAGAACGCAATGCTTCTTAACTGTAAAAAAGAATTGTCACTAAAATCATTCATTCATAGAGTTATCTCAAAAAGCTTATAAGCAAAGGGGATATTACTAATTTGAGCTATTGTTGAGATAAAAAATGCAAAGTCCTAAAGAAGAAGAGTTAGAAGAATCAATTAAAGAACTAACCGAGTACAAAAATCGTTTAGAAAAAGAGGTGATAATTATTTCAAATAAGCTAAAAATGCCTCAGAAAAAAATCAACTCAATTATCAACTCCCATTCAGAGCTTAATCAAATAAAAATATTACTTTCTAAACTAAATAAACAAAAAGAAAATGCAGATTCTAACATAATAATATAAATTTATTTTTTCTCTATAAATAATACAAAATTGTCTCTATTAATATGGCAAACACTAAGTTTAAATCAAAGTATTTTCAGTCTATAAAATGAAAGAATCAAACAATATATTTTTAAATGGATTAAACCAAGCTCAGTCTCAAGCAGTTGATCATTTTCATGGTCCATTATTAGTTATTGCAGGAGCAGGAAGCGGGAAAACTAGAGCTCTTACTCATCGTATTGCACATCTAATTATTGAATATAATGTGGATCCAAGCTCTATTCTTGCAGTAACTTTTACCAATAAAGCCGCAAGAGAAATGAAAGATAGACTTGAATTACTTTTAGCAAAAAGGCTAGCAAATATAAGTCATGGAAAACCCTGGACTACCTTGCAAGTAGCAGAACAAAGACAAATTCGTAATCGTATATATCGTGAAATCAGCCGTGAATTATGGATAGGAACTTTTCACGCTTTATTTGCAAGATTATTACGCTTTGATATTGACAAGTTCAAAGATCCTGAAGGATTGACATGGACTAGACAGTTTTCAATATACGATGAAACAGATGCACAAAGTCTTATCAAAGAAATAGTTACACAAGACCTACAATTAGACCCTAAAAGATTTGAGCCCAAAAAAGTCCGCTGGGCAATCAGTAATGCCAAAAATCAATGCTTGCTTCCTGATGATTTGTTAAAGAGCCAAGAAGGTCAGAGAGGTAAGTTAGTTGCTGAAACTTATAGACTTTATAGGAAAGCTTTAGCTGCTAATAATGCATTAGATTTTGATGATCTTTTATTAATACCTGTTCAATTACTACAGCAAAATGAAAAAATTAGGAGTTATTGGCACAGTCGTTTTAAGCATGTTTTAGTCGATGAATATCAAGATACTAATTGGACACAATACGAATTAATTAAACAATTGGTTACAAATGGTGTAGATCCATCTTCTTTTAAAGATTGGAACAATCGATCAGTTTTTGTTGTTGGCGATGCAGATCAAAGTATTTACAGCTTTAGAGCTGCGGACTTTAGGATACTAATGGGATTTCAAGAGGACTTTGGGAAAAGAAGCCAAGACAAGACAAATGATTCAACTCTCGTAAAACTTGAAGAAAATTACCGGTCTACCTCTACCATCCTTGAAGCAGCCAATTCACTAATTTCCAACAATAAAGAGAGAATAGATAAAATTCTTAGAGCCACCAGAGGAGAAGGTGAACCTATTAAATTAACAAGATGTGACGATGAGATAGCAGAGGCAGAGGCAGTTATTCATAGGCTGAGAATTTTAGATGCCTCGAATCCAGAATTAAATTGGGGAGATATGGCTATTCTTTATAGAACTAATGCTCAATCAAGAGCAATTGAGGACTCATTGGTCCGCTGGAGTATCCCATACATTGTGGTTGGAGGATTGCGTTTTTATGATCGAAGAGAAATTAAAGACCTACTAGCTTATTTAAGACTTTTAATTAATCCATCTGACAGTGTAAGTCTTCTAAGAGTTTTAAACGTTCCCAAAAGAGGGATTGGGAAAACAACAGTTCAAAGATTGAGTGATGCGGCTAGTCAATTAAAAATTCCTCTTTGGGAAGTTGTAAATGACCCCGAAGCTGTCAGATCTCTAGCCGGAAGATCAGCTAAAGGGCTTTTGATTTTTAGTGAGCTGATCAATGAATTACAAAGTCATCTTCTTTCTTCAAGCCCGGCAGAATTAGTTCAATTAGTTTTAGAAAAAAGTGGCTATTTAAGTGAATTAATTGCGACAGGAACAGATGAGGCAGAAGAAAGAAGACGCAATCTTCAAGAATTAGTTAATGCGGCTTTGCAGTATCAGGAAGAAAGTGAAGATGCAAATTTAGAAGGTTTTTTATCAACTGCTGCTTTATCAAGCGATGCAGATAATAAAGACACTGCTTCAAATCGAGTTACATTAATGACTCTTCACAGCAGTAAAGGTTTGGAATTTCCTGTTGTTTGTCTTGTGGGAATGGAGCAAGGTTTATTCCCAAGCTATAGATCACTCAATGATCCATCTTCACTTGAGGAAGAAAGGCGACTTTGCTATGTAGGACTTACTAGAGCGAAAGAAAAACTATTTCTCTTTCATGCATCTGAGAGAAGAATGTGGGGAGGGATGAGAGAACCTGCTATAGCATCTATATTTCTTTCCGAAATTCCTGAAGAGCTTGTTCAAGGGGATATCCCATTATCTGGTGGGGCTACACTGAGAAGAGAAAAAAATCTAGATAGACTAACTAGAATAGATCGCCAAAGTAGTAAAAAATCTTTTATTGCTGGAGCTGAAAATGGAGTAAGAAAAACATATTCTGGTCCTTCCCCAGGGAAAAGATGGTCAGTTAACGATAGAGTTGAACATTCTTCATTCGGAGAAGGAAAAATAACACATGTTTTTGGTTCAGGAGAAAAAATCTCACTTGCTATAAAATTCTCAGGGATGGGACCCAAAATATTGGACCCAAGACTAGCTCCATTGAAATTAATAGATTAGTAAAATTTAAGCAGAAAAATGTTAATTAATTAATTAAAAATTATATATCTCTATATATCTGATGGAATTATTTGACAAATCTAAAATTGAAAAAGAGATACGTGAATTACCCAATGGAATTCTAACTATTCTATTAGATACAGCAGTCTCACTTAATATAAATTCCATAGCGATAGTTGGAGGAGTGGTTAGAGACTTAATAACAAAGTCTAAAAATCAAGATAGTGAAATTATCTTTAATGATCTAGATTTAATCATTGAAGGTGAGACATCAATATATGTAAAAGAATTGCAAAAAAAACTTGGACCAGAAAGAGTAAAGGTCATACGCAATAACACAACTTATAAAACATCAGAAATATCAATTAATGGAATAAAAGTTGATATTGCAACTGCTCGTGAAGAAACTTACCCCATACCTGGGGAAAATCCAATAGTCGAGTCATCAACAATCCAAAATGATCTAATAAGAAGAGACTTTAATATAAATGCTATGGCAATCGAACTGAAAGATAATAAGTTATTGGATTTATTTTCAGGATTAGATGCCATTTACAACAAGAAAATTGACTTTTTACATGAATCAAGCGTTCTCGATGACCCAACTAGAATTATTAGAGCTTCTCGCTATTCAGCCAAGTTAGGTTTTCGTCTATCACATCAAGCCTTAAGACAAATAAAAGATACAGTAAATCTTTGGCCTTGGAATTGGCATATTGGAGATAATGCTGATTTAGCTCCTTCAGGTTTATCAATAAGATTAAAAATGGAACTCGAGTTACTTTTAAAAAGTAACTATTGGAAGAACGCATTAAAGAACCTACAAGATTGGGGAGGACTAAATATATTAGATCCGAAGCTACAGAATGATCAGAGCCTAATCGAAAAAGTATTCATTGCAAAGAAATCAAATATTGAACCTCTAACAGCATTAGTTTATGAATCCAAATACCCTATTTCTCTAGCTCAGAGATTACACTTTGATAAACAACAAAAAGAAATTATAGAAGGAGCGTGTCAATTAAAAAAATATCTAGAAAATCTAACCGTTAATGATTTATATAAAAAGTGGCCTCCATCTAAGTGGACAAGTTTTTTAGAGGAAATAAATGCTAATGAGTCTTCTTTCATACTTGAAATATGTAAAGAAAATCCTCTAAAAGAATATTTGATATCTTGGCTAACTAATTGGAAGGATATAGAGTCTCCAATAAAAGGAGATGATTTAATAGCCAAAGGTTGGGCACCCGGACCAGAAATAGGGTTAGAACTAAAACGACAAAGAATGAAATTAATTGATGAAGAAATTATTTCCTGAATAAGTTAATAAGGATTTATTAAGAAATAAATCCAATTTTAATCCAAGGTCCTTTTTGTATAAGTTTTTCTGAATAAATGGGCGAGCAACTAATAAGCAATGGACCACAGGTTTGTGGGTCTACTAGAATTTTTAGCATTGATTTATAAAACGAGGAATTAGAAGAATAATAATTAGATACGATATCAAATCTTAAGTTTTTATCTCCATTAATATTTTTTAAAAAAATTTCATTTGCAGGAGCTAAAGTACTTTCAAAACCTTTATCTAAAAGTTCTTTTACACCCTCATACAATGGAATCTTGTCAAGATCAAGACTGACTCTCAAGGGTTCTAAATTCATCTTTAACTGATCGCTATTTGTAGATTCCAACATTTCTGATAAATGACCTAGCAAACCAAAGCCAGTTATATCAGTACATGCATTAATAATCTTTGAGTGTGGGTTTATATTTGTTAATTGATTAATATAATTCACAATATTATGCTGACTTTTATTCATTTCTTTTAAAACATAATCAAGTATATAAGGTTTTACTTGGCCATTCATAAATGCAGAAAAAATAATTCCAGTACCCAGAGAACGACTTATTAAAATTTGATCTCCCTTTTTCATTCCTCCCTTAGACCAAACATATTTTTTATCATCAATAATCCCATTTACAGTTAATACGTTTTCAATTCCTAGAGAGTAAGGCTCTTCAGAAGTTATTCTTGATTCTAATGTATGCCCACCTATAAGATTTGCCCCCTGAATATTTAAAGCAGAATTAATACCTTCCAAAACTTGAAATAGCAGTTCTTGCTGTAAATTATTTGGAATAGATGGTAAATTCACAACAGATTGTGCTGAGATCACAGATCCTCCGCATGCCCAAATATCAGAACAAGAATGAAATGCTACAAGCCTCCCATTTAGCCATGGATCACTAATTAAAGAAGGGAATCCATCTACACTTTGTATTAAAGTCTTACTAGAATCCAATATACCTATATCAATAGAATCATCTTTTGAAGATTCTATTAAATTTAATTTATTTAATGCTGAACTTAATGGAGTAAAGGCTAATTTTGCTGCACATCCTCTACATTTAATCATCTCTTTTTCAGAAGACATTTCTGAATCTATATCTTTAAAACGATAAAATTTAGAGATAAATCTTTTATCAATTGATTCTTTCAATCTTGATAGAAAATTAAAAGGACCAATCATAAATTCACCCCACGAAATAAAAGCTTTGGATTCTTTTTTTCTGGAGTTGATATCCAAAAGTTGTATTGCTTTTTTTTGAGGTTTCCATTCCTCAAGTTTTAAACCTCCACTGATAAACTCTAAATTCTTTGCTAGTGGTTTTGCCGAACGAACTGCCCATACTCCAGAAGAAGGACGTGGATAATCCTTAATGACGCCACAATCTCCTACAGCAAACAACTCTTGAAAGTGAAGGACTTGAAAAGTTTTTCTTGTTAGAACCCTCCCATTCTCATCTAAAGGTAAACCACTATCTTTTATCCAATCAAATGGTTTATTCCCAGTACATATTAATTTTGGATATAAAACAGATGGAGTCTTTTGTGTAATTTTAATATCTAGAGCCTTTAAATTTCTCAAGAGATTTTTATTAATATCTTTTCCTGATTTAACTTTTAATAAAATACATCTTTTGGGCCATCTTTTTCTTAGTGAAAAAGCTATTTCTATGCCAGCGAATCCACCACCAATAATTACAAATGGTTTTGCAGAGGAATCATCCTTGTAAATATCTTGTTCGACAATAAATTTATAGGATTTAGAAAAAGGTTTAATTGGAACAGCTAAATCTTTATCCCTTAAAATTAAAGGTTTAGAATTTAAGTTAGTTTTTGTTCCTATATTCAGGGATAACAAAGAATATTCCATTTCTGGGCGTCCTGCTAAACGTAGTTTTTTCTTCTTTAGGTCAATCCCCTCAATTTCTGCCATCACAAAGGAAACTCCTGCTTTTAAAGCAAGGTTCCTCAAATCAATTAGTATTTCATCGATCTTGTACTTACCTGCAACTACACCTGGAAACATCCCAGAATAAATAGTAGTACTTGATTTATTGACTAAAGTAATCATTCCAGCAGGCTTCAATTTTGGGTTCATTGCCCATCGCAGCAACACAAGGGCATGAGTATGACCACCACCAGCAAGAACGAGATGATCACTGAACATGATTTTTTGAATATTTCTGGAACACAATCAGATGCCTATGATTTCAAAAAAGCCAGATTAGGAATTATTGGAGGAAGCGGATTATATAGGATAGAAAACCTTAAAAACATAGTCGAATTAAGCTTAGACACTCCCTATGGGAAACCTTCTAATAAGTTACTAGTAGGTAATCTATTTGGAATAGAGATTGTTTTTCTAGCTCGCCATGGAGAAAAACATACTTTAAATCCAAGCGAAATTCCATATAAAGCAAATATCTGGGCTATGCGATATCTAAATGTTAGATGGTTAATATCAGCATCCGCTGTAGGGTCTTTAAAAGAAAATATTAAACCTTGCGATGTTGTTATCCCTGATCAATTTATTGATCGAACTCATCAAAGGCCATTGACTTTTTTCAACAATGGAGTTGTAGCACACATAAGCATGGCAAATCCTTTTTGCGAAATTCTTTCTCAAATACTGTCGCAAGAAATAGAAAAACTTTTAACCAAAGAAAAAAAAATGCATCTTGGAGGAACATATCTTGCTATGGAAGGGCCAGCATTTTCAACAAAAGCAGAATCAAACTTATACAGAGATTGGGGATGTTCAATCATAGGCATGACAAACCATACTGAAGCCCGATTAGCAAAAGAAGCCGAAATCGCTTACTCAAGCCTATCCATGGTTACTGATTATGATTGCTGGAATCAAAATTGCGAAGATGTATCTGTAGAGATGGTCATTAAAAACCTTCAGGAAAATTCAAATTTTGCAAAATCAATAATCTCTGCTGCCGCCAAAAAAATCTCATCATTAAGGCCGTCAAGCTCTTTTCATAATGCGTTAAAAAATGCACTAGTTACTCCAAAAGAGCATGTACCAAATAAAACCAAAGGCAAAATCAAATTATTTACAGATAAATATTGGCTTTAAAAAACCAACCGACAATAAATGTCAGTTGGTTTTTAAGTTATTTTAAAAAAATAGTATTTTTCTAGTTAAAACTAACCAGCGTTACCAATACCAGTGTATGAACCGTAAAAGAAAATACCAAGAACAAAAATAACAGCTGTTCCACCTGCAGTAGCTACTAACCATAAAGGAAGTGCTCCTTCTGTCCAACGCCTTTCCCAGGAGACTGCAGGCATACCATTTGGCAGACGATCTCCCGCTCGTCCATCAGGTCCATTTAATTTGCTCATGATAAAGAGATTTAGTTAAAGAAGTAACTGGAAAAAAGAATTCCCATTACAAAAACAAGTAAGAGTCCAAGATAAAGACTTGTTCGGTTTAATTCAACCGGAACTTTATTTGGATTTGGATTGACTTGCATGGATAAAAAAGCAATCAGATGAAATTTGGTTATTTCAGACGCGTGTCAAGTTCAGCCTTGGAATCAAAGCGCTGAACAACAACAGGAGCTTTGCTTTCTCCAGCCTGAAAATACGTATCTGGTCTAGGAGTTCCAAAAGCGTCGTAGGCAAGCCCAGAAGACACAAATAGGAATCCTGCCACGAAGATCGCAGGAAGTGCTACCGCATGGATAATCCAATAGCGGACACTAGTAATGATCTCAAAAAACGGGCGTTCCCCGGTAGAGCCGGCAGCCATAGCCTCACTTAATCAGCTCAGTGATCTTATCAAGCGAAATCAAAAGAAACGATCTCTGTTGCAAGGTGGTTACACAGAGTCATGGAAATCATCGAGAATTTATGATTTCAACCCTGCCATCGCAGTAAATTGCCCCTTTCTCCGAATACAAATCCCTTTGGACTGTCACTATTAAAATCGTCCACAAATAAAATTCTGATGAAATTTGTTGGAACAGATTCACCAACGGGGTCTTTCCCCCAAGTTTTTCCATCATCATTGCTCACTAATAATGTTCCATTTCCTCCCGCTGCCCAAATCGACTTAGATGGATCCCAAGCAAGATCTTGATAGTTATACCCGTTGACGATTGGGATTATGGGCTTTGACCAGGAGTCGACATCATCAGGATCTGCATTAAATCTGATTTCAGCTCCTCTAGAAAGCATCCATAAATCGCCATTTGGCTGTTCTCCAACACTTTGTACTCTCTTGCTACTAGCTCTTTGATGAGGACTCCATGTCTCCTCTCCTGGAGTCAGAACCGAGAAGAAGTTTCCAAGACTACTAACGCTTAGATAGCCACCATTATTTGTGCGCCTTAATTCTCTTATACCTCCAGAGCCTGAGGTATCAACAACTATTGCTTCCCAATTTGTACCAGCATCAATTGTTTTATAAATTGCTCCAGCAGTAGTTGCCAACTCAGCAGAATCATTATCAATTGTTGTAATCAGATATGGATCTCCTGGCAACTTATTTCCCAAATCGAGTCGAGTCCAATTTTTTCCTCCATCAGTTGTATGAAGAATCAATCCTGGTTGACCTGCAATCCAACCTTCTTGCCCTTTAAAATCAATGCTTATCAAACGAAAGTTGCCTTCGCTTGGAATATCTAAATTTCTTTCTTTCCATGTAATCCCACCATCATTTGTCTCAAGAATCAATCTATTTGTGCCAACTAAAAACCCATTTTTGTCATCGACGAAGTCAACATCCAGTGGATTAGCCTCAGTATCGAGGTCGATTAGTGACCAAGGGCTTGATGAACCAATGGAAGCATTGCTAACAGTACAACCACTAAGAGCCAATCCAACAATTAAGACAAGGGCCAAATTAATGACATTTGAAAACAGACGTTTCATTTCAAAGAATAAAGAGAGAGAAAACAGGCAGCGGCTAAAGCCAGGCTTCCAAAAATAAGAACGTTTTTCTGACCTGAGGGAAGTTTATTAAATCCAAAGCCATAAGTAAGGTTTTCTTCAAATCCACTAGGCTTTGACTTAGGACCAATATCCTTATATCCACCAAATCCTACTCGACAGACTGGACATCTAAACTTCTCTCTGTCTATGTCCAAGAATGCCGTTCCTGGTTCAATATTTAGCTTTTTTATACCCTCATCAGGATCATAAATAAAACCACAACTCATACATTCGAAGCGATTTCCTTTTGGATCAAATTCCTCGGTTGAGTTTTTTGGATCCAATGAAATAACTTGCTTCTGTTTTCCATCAGAATTCGAATTTTCCAAAGGATTTGATTTTGTTTTGGTGTCTTCACTCACAGTTTTCACTTTCACATATAACAACTCTATGGCACTAATCTAGAAAATGACTGTCAGACTGATATTGAAATCAGTAATTCATTCATGTTTTCCCTTCAGGGTTATGAGTATTTTTTAGGATTTCTTCTTATTTCTGGAGCAGTTCCCATTCTTGCTCTCACAACAAATAAGCTAATTTCTCCTAAAAGCAAAGCAGGAGAAAGACAGCTTACATATGAATCTGGTATGGAACCCATTGGAGGAGCATGGATCCAATTTAATATTCGTTACTACATGTTTGCTCTAGTTTTCGTTATATTTGATGTTGAGACAGTGTTCCTTTACCCATGGGCAGTTGCTTTTCACAAGCTTGGGTTATTAGCATTTATAGAAGCACTTGTTTTTATCACAATATTGGTTGTGGCATTAGCATATGCATGGAGAAAAGGTGCCCTTGAATGGAGTTAAATCCCTTGAATAAATCTCCTTCTTCTGAAGCCGTAAGAAATCTTAGAGAAGCTTCCTGTGGCCCTGTTGGATCACCAACAGTAACAAACGATTTAAGCGAAAATATAATTCTCACGAGCCTTGAAGATCTTCACAACTGGGCAAGATTAAGCAGTTTATGGCCTCTTCTTTATGGAACTGCTTGTTGTTTTATTGAATTTGCAGCTCTAATTGGTTCTCGATTTGATTTTGACAGATTTGGATTAGTACCCCGAAGTTCTCCGAGGCAAGCTGATTTATTGATAGTTGCAGGTACGGTCACAATGAAAATGGCACCTGCTCTTGTAAGGCTTTATGAGCAAATGCCAGATCCAAAGTACGTAATAGCCATGGGGGCTTGCACTATTACTGGTGGTATGTTCAGCGCTGATTCAACTACGGCAGTTAGAGGTGTTGACAAATTAATACCAGTAGACCTTTATCTCCCTGGATGCCCTCCAAGACCAGAAGCAATATTTGATGCTGTTATTAAATTAAGAAAAAAAGTTGCAAACGAATCAATCTCTGAGAGATCAAAGATGACTCAAACTCATCGTTATTTAACTATCCCTCATAAAATGAAGAGAGCCGAGTCAAAAGTTAATGGAAAATATCTCAATGCAAAATCCCAACTAATTGCATTAAATCCTTCTCTATCTGAAGAATTTGATCAATCTTTAAAAGAAGTTCAAAAAATATCTGAGGAACTTTCAAGTAATTAAACATCTATTATTAAAAAAATGACAAATGAATCAAAAATTGTAGTTGAAGAACAAATCTCAGGTCCAATTAGCGATTGGCTCTCTAAAAATGGATTTGAAAACATTCCTCTCCATGATGATCACTTAGGAGTTGAAGTAATAAAAATCAATCCAAGCAATCTTTTATCAATAATTGAAGCTTTAAAAAATGATGGATTTAATTATCTTCAATGCCAAGGTGGATACGATGAGGGTCCAGGTTTAAATATAGTTTGTTTTTATAATTTAATAGAAATGAGTGAATTCAAGAAAGATATTTCTCCTCGCGAAGTAAGATTAAAAGTATTCCTAGATCGGGATGGGGACTTAACTGTTCCTAGTTTATACAGTCTTTTTAGAGGAGCCGATTGGCAAGAAAGAGAAACATTCGATATGTATGGTGTTAACTTCACAGGCCACCCACATCCTAAAAGACTTTTAATGCCTGAAGATTGGAAAGGATGGCCACTTAGAAAAGACTATGTTCAGCCCGATTTCTATGAGATGCAAGATGCATACTGATTTATTTACCTTTTTTGTATCTTCTATAAAATTTCATTATTGCCAAAGCGAGACTTCTAGGATCATGCCTCAAAGTTGGTGTAGCCTTTGAACCTTGAAGAGAAGCCAAATAAACCTTGTAACCTTTTGATAGAAGATCAATTTTATTGCATATAACAGGTTCAGCTCCTTTCGATTTGTAGTAATCAACCAATGGGGAGGGTTCTAATTCATCTTGGGCAAGTATAGAACTAAATATTTTCCTAGTAATTCCTCTAGATGCCAATTGCGCTTCGATAGCCCTTACATGACCTGTGACATCAAGTCCATCAGTTTCACCTGGTTGAGTCATCAAATTACATATGTATAGTTTTGGAGCTTTGCTCTTCTCAATCGCTTCGACTATTTCAGGGACAAGTAAGTTTGGAAGAATTGAAGTATACAAACTTCCTGGGCCTATCAAAATAATTTCAGCATTTCTAATAGCTTCTAGAGTTCTTGGCAAAGCTGGCGGTCTGGATGGATAACAGCCAATTCTGATTATTGGAAATCGAGCATTTCCAATAGCTGATTCTCCATCTATTCTCTCACCATTTTCAAGTTCCGCCCACAATCGAACATCGACATTAGTAGCTGGTACAACTTGACCCTGAACAGCCAGAACCCGACTTGATGCAGTAATTGCGGTCTCTAAGCTTCCAGTTATTGCAGTTAAGGCAGATAAAAAAAGATTCCCAAAACTATGACCCTCAAGTCCACTTCCTGAAGGAAAGCGATATTGAAAAAGTCCTTTTATGAGAGGCTCTTCCGTTGCTAAAGCTGCTAAACAATTCCTAATGTCTCCTGGAGGCTGAACACCCAGTTCTCTCCTAAGCACTCCACTACTTCCTCCATCATCAGCAACAGTCACTATTGCTGTGATTCTGCTGCTATATCTTTTTAAACCTTTTAATAATGAAGATAAACCTGTTCCTCCACCTATAGCAACAATATTTGGACCTCTATTTAATTTTTGCTTAGCTCTTAATGCATCAACCAAGAAAGTATCTTTTTTTGAACCTAAAGCCTGCCTAATAGATTCAAAACTTCTCCCTTGACCCCAAATTAAAAGATATATTCCTATCAAAAAGACTATTGGTCCAGAAATGGTTCTAGGTAAAAAAGTAGTTATAAATCCTAAAAACCAAAAAAGTATTTCAACGACCCAATAAATTGGACGCAGATCAGCCCAAATAGAGGCCCCAATCAAAGCAATTAACAAGCCCAATCCAGATGTCATCATCCACCTTTTGACTACTAGTCCTGGCAAAAGCCATCTAATAGCTCTTTTGAAGCGAGAATAAAGATGAAAAGACAAACTAGCGAAAAAGCTTTTACGCAACGTAGATCTTCTTAATTTTCTTTTCCTTCTTTTAATCAATGGATTCGAGTTTGAGAAAGTTTCAACAAAGAGACCTAAATAATTAATTCATATTCACTCTAATTAAACTTCCCATTTCACCTATCTCATACAAAATGAGATAGGTAAACAAACATTAGGAGAGAGTGTGACAAAAAACACTCAAGTAATGTTAATGAAAGATCTCAGTGTCGAACTGGGATCAAACAAAGTTCTCGATGAAGTCAATCTAGCCATGATGGCTGGAGAGAGATTGGCAATTGTTGGACCATCAGGCTCAGGCAAGTCAACAATACTTCGCTTACTAGCTGGTTTGCTATTACCTTCTGAAGGAAGCCTTCAAATATCAGGTATTGAGCAAAATTATTTAAGGCTTGATCAAAATAGCCCTCCAGATGTGAGATTGGTTTTTCAAAACCCAGCATTATTAGCATCATTAACTGTAAGGGAAAATGTAGGTTTTTTGCTTGAAAAACAGAAGGTTTTTCCAGAGGCGATTATTAATCAAAAAGTCATAAACTGTTTAAAGAAAGTAGGTTTATATGATGTTGCAGACAAATTTCCAAATCAACTGAGTGGAGGGATGCAAAAACGAGTAAGTTTTGCTCGTGCATTAATTAGTGACTCCAAAAAAGGAAAAGACTCTATTCCGCTTCTTTTATATGACGAACCAACTGCTGGTTTAGATCCAATAGCTTGTACCCGAATTGAAGATCTAATTATTAAAACAACTGAGGCTGCGGAGGGATGTTCAATTGTAGTAAGTCACGTTTCAAGTACAATTGAAAGAACAGCTAATAGAGTTATTTTGCTTTACGGTGGCAAGTTTCAATGGGATGGATCAATAGATCAATTTAAACAAAGTGAAAATTCCTATGTGAAACAATTTCGTAAAGGTAATCTTCAAGGACCAATGCAACCTGAGGACTCATAAATTTATGCGAAGAAGTTTACGAGATGCGTTTGTTGGTTTTTCACTTTTAGGTGGATTAGTTATCTTTTCAGGAGCAATGCTTTGGTTAAGAGATTTTCGATTAGGTTCGAAAACATGGGAGATATCTGCAAGCTTCAAAGATGCAAGTGGTCTTGCCAAGATGTCTCCAGTTACTTATCGGGGAATCATTGTTGGATCTGTTCAAAATATAAGTTTCACTCCAAACACTGTTGAAACTAATATCAAACTAAATAACGATAATCTAATTTTAACAAAACCTGTAATTGCTAAAATCGTCACAAGCTCTATGCTTGGAGGAGATGCTCAATTATCTTTAGTCTCATTAGGGAAATCATTAAATCAAAACGAAATTGTTACAGTCAAAAAAGGTTGTCCTAATAAAAGAATTTTATGTGGTGGAGATAAGATTAAAGGTGTAGAGATGGTTAGTATGTCTAACCTAACAGAGGGTATAAATGGAATTATTGATGAAGCAGATAGGAAAGCAATAGTAAATAAAGTATCAGAATCTATTCAACAATTTGACAGAACGCAAGCCAATCTTGACGAGCTTGTCTTGTTATCTAAATCAGAACTTATAAGAGCAAAACCTATAATTTCTGAACTGAAAAAAGCTTCTATGCATTTAAATAATATTCTTGAAAGCCTAGACAATCCAAAGACGCTAAATGATATTAAGGAACTCGCCTCAACATCTAGTTCTCTAACAAAGAAAATTGATCAAATGAGTTCAGATATGGGAAATATTATGGAAGACAAAGAACTTATAGATGCCTTAAAAAGGGTGACTATAGGTTTGAGTAAATTATTCGATGATATATATCCTTAAAGCACTACATATCAGGTGACACTATTAATTGCATCCATTGCAATTGAAGCAATAGCCTTATCACTTGCCTTAGGTAATTGAACATATTTACCTCCAGAGGCCTCAGCCAAGTCTTTACCCATACCACTTGCAATAAATTTTCTTTCTGTATCAATTACAAGCAATTTGATGCCAAGTGATCGATACCGCGAAGCAACATCAAGAACCTCTTGTTTCAAATCAGGAGGTTCTTCGCCCTCAAGAACTGGCTGACCTAATGAAGTGCTTAATGGAACATTTCCTCTACCATCAGTAATTGCAACTACGACGACCTGGCCCAGATCTCCAGTCGCCAAAGCATTTGCTCCTACTCTTGCGGCTTGAGTCAAACCATGCGCAAGTGGAGATCCACCGCCACAAGGCATTGCCTCAAGTCTTCTTTTTGCAGCAGTAATTGATCTTGTCGGCGGAAGCAAGACTTCTGCTTGATCTCCTCTAAAAGGGATAAGAGAAACTTCATCTCTATTTTCATAAGCTTCAGTTAGCAAGCGAATAACTGCTCCTTTAGCGCTTTGCATTCTATTTAGAGCCATCGAACCACTTGCATCGACCAAGAAAATAACTAATGCACCTGCCTTACGCTGCAGTAATTTTGCACGTAGATCTCCCTCCTCAACAATAACTTTCCTATTGGGTTCTCTTTCCCTTCTGGCTTTTTGATAAGGGGCGGCAGCTCTCAAAGTCGCATCAACTGCAATTCTTCTAACTGGACCTCTTGGAAGAATTGGTTTTACATATCTACCACGGTTATCACTTAAAACAGCTGAACGACTTCCGCTATTTCCACTTTTTGATTTGTTGGATGAAAACAGTAACAAATCAGGATCAACAGCACATGCTTCTGGGTCAAGCATAAATTCCTCTGGGATTGGAGGTGATGACTCTTGGTCTTGGTCCTCTTCCTGATCTTCTTCCTGATCTTCTTCTTGTTCATTATTGTCATCAGAGTCTTCAGGAGGCGGTGGGGGTGGCTGCTGATCTTCTGGTGCTGGGGGCTCCATTTCCTCTTCTGCAGGCATTTGCATAGCCCTTGGAGCGATTACAAGTCTTACTGCAGCCTTTAAATCTTCCGCGTCCACTGAATCTCTGCCACATAAAGCAGCATGAGCCTTTGCGACTCTTACTGCATATAGCTCTGATCTATGTCCTTCTACACCTCCTCGAATAGCTTCTACAACTAAATATTCAATTTGATCCTCACTAATTTGAACATCTGGAAGCCATTGCCTTGCCAAAAGTAATTGCGTTGAGAGAGATTCTGTTTCTTCTGACCATTTCTTAGAAAAAGCTTCACTAGATTGACCATGAGAAATCGCAGACTGAGTTATTTCAACTCTTTGTTCATTTGTAATTAATTGATCCGCAGACAACACAATTGCAAATCTGTCCAAAAGATGGTCCCTCAATGCCCCCTCTTCAGGGTTATAAGTAGCAATTAATAATGGACGGCATGGGTGACTTAGGCTCAATCCTTCTCTTTCAACTCTATTTTCACCTGCCCCTACTGAAGCCAAAAGAAGATTAACAATGCCATCATCCAACAAATTCAATTCGTCTATGTATAAAACTCCTCTGTGAGCTTCAGCTAGTAACCCTGGCTGAAATACTGGAGTTCCACTTGATAATGAAGCAGCAACATCAACAGCACCAACAAGCCTATCTTCAGTTACCCCTAAGGGAACCTGAATAAAAGGAGCAGAAACAACTTTCTTAGGGATATTTTCTAAGTCATTAATATTTTCTAGACTTCCTATCTTTTTTGTAAATAGTTTTTTAGTCAAATCATCCCACTCCCCTGAAAAAGATGGATCTAAATTTCTACCTGCTGGATAAACAAATAAATCATGATCACTCTCTTTATTAGATAATTTTTCAAAATCAATTATTTCAATCGGAGGGAGAAGAGCATGTAAACCTCTAGCTAAAACAGATTTACCAGTACCACGACCACCAGCAATTATTACGCCTCCCAAACCTGGATCAACTGCGGCGAGCATTAAAGCAAGCTTTAAAGTTCCATGGCCTGTAATTGCAGCCAAAGGGAAAGAACGATTGGCTCTATCCATAACAGCAGTGTCTTTTGAAGCCGAAGACATATTCTTGTTATTCAATCCACTGGAAACCATAAGGTTGGATAAATCAAGCAAATTTTTAAAAGTCTTTTAATATTCGCATGACTTATGCAAAACAAAAAACAGAATTGGAACTCGTAATCTCAATAGGCGCAAATATCCCTGGCATTCTTGGAGATCCCATAACAACAATCGCTGCCATGAGGCCGCAAATAGAAGAAAGCATAATTAAGTGGAATGATGCTTTAAATCGTCCAAAAATCGACTCTCAAAATATTGATAAGTCTTTATCTTTTAAATGGGCGCCTCTTTTTGAGACAGAACCTTTAGGGGGGCCAATTGATCAACCAAAATTTATCAATACCGTACTTGTTGTAGAGGGAGAGTCTTTTGCATCAGTAACCCCAAATGAAAAAGCAGCAATCTGTTTAATGAAAAAATTTCTAGAATTAGAAAAAATCGCAGGCAGGGAAAGAGGAAATACAGAAATTTTGTGGGAGCCAAGATCTTTAGATATTGACTTCATTGCTTGGGGAGAACTACAGATAAATACAAATACGCTGATTTTGCCTCATCCAAGATTAAGTCAGAGGAACTTTGTTTTAATTCCCCTTGCAGAAGTTTTGTCAAAGGCTCAAGGTAAAACGAAAAGAATCACTTATAAAAATATTTGGCCTGAATAAAACTCATAACAAAAATCACCAACCTTTTCTAAAAAAATCAATCATCCTATATGAATAACAAAAAATTCATGTCTATTCCAGGACCAGAACCCTCAAAAATTATTGAGACAAAAGCTTGTCTTGATGCAAAAAAAATTCGTTTTGAAATTAATAAATTTCTGTTACCTAATTCGATGGAGGGTGAATTTGGGATAATTCGCCACCCAGGAGCTTCATTGGCAGTACCAATAACATATTCTGGAGAAGTCATTATTCTTCGTCAATACAGATTTGCTTGCTCGAGAAGAATCCTTGAGTTTCCAGCTGGGACTTTAGAAGCAGGAGAAAGCCCACTTGAATCTATTAAAAGAGAAGTTCAAGAGGAAAGTGGTTACTCTGCAAAAAGATGGGACAATCTTGGAGAAATGCTTCCTTGTCCAGGATATTCAGACGAAACAATTCATCTTTTCCTTGCAAGAGATTTAACGAAGCTTGATCAAAAGCCTGAAGGCGATGCAGATGAAGATATTGAAGTATTAAAAATTGCCCCCGAAAGGTTAAATGAAATTATTGCAAGTGGAGAAGAATCACTTGATGGGAAAACTATTACCGCATGGTTTAGAGCATGTCAAATCTTGAATAAAAAATGAAAAAGTTTCGCTCAATATTTTGGCATAGAAGAGATTTAAGAATTGAAGATAATATAGGTTTATTTGAAGCATCTAAAAATTCAAAAAATCTTATTGGAGTATATGTTTTAGATCCCAATCTTTTAAATCTCAATAGAACAACGTCTGAGGCGAAAAATTGGTTTTTAGCTAAAAGTCTTTTAGAACTTCAAAAGAATTGGGTGAGAAGAGGAAGTCGATTATTAATATTGAATGGAGATCCTATAAAATTAATTTCTAAATTAGCGGACTTAATTAAAGCTGAATGTATTTACTGGAACGATAATATTGAACCTTATGAGATCAATAGAGACAGACTAATTAAAGAACATCTTTCAAAAGAGAAAATTAAAATATATACATTTTTAGATCAATTAATTGTCAAGCCAAATGACATCAAGACAAACGATGATAAACCTTACAAAGTATATGGACCTTTTTATCGTAAATGGATTGATATAATTACTAAGAGCAACATATCAATGAATAATTCAATAAAAATATCAAGAACATCTAAAAAGATTAGAGGTCTTAATGAGAGAGAGTTATCATCAATTAAAGGCTCTGAATTAAACTATTGTATTTCTAGGGAAAGCAAATCTGTTTATGATTTACTTACTTCAAATAGATTTAATAATACTAACCTCTGTCCTTGCAAACCAGGAGAATCAGAATCAATAAATCAATTAAACTTTTTCATAAATTCAGGAAGTATAAATTCATATAACCAAGCAAGAGATGTTCCATCTTTAGAATCAACTTCTAATCTAAGTGCTGCGTTAAGTTTAGGTACAATAAGTTGTAGAGCGGTATGGAATGGGGCTCAAGTATCGAAAAACATGGCAAATAATGAATACCAATTAAATTCTATTGATACATGGATAAAGGAACTTGCTTGGAGAGAGTTTTATCAAAATGCTCTCATTAATTTTCCAGAATTAGAGAATGGTCCATATAGAGAAAAATGGTTAAAGTTTCCATGGCAAAATAAACCTGATTGGTTTAAAGCTTGGGAGAACGGATTAACAGGTATCCCAATAATTGATGCTGCAATGAGACAGCTTAAGAATTCTGGATGGATGCATAATCGATGCAGAATGATTGTTGCCTCTTTTTTAGTAAAAGACCTTTTAATTAATTGGAAATGGGGTGAACTTTTCTTCATGAAAAGCTTAGTTGATGGTGACTTAGCATCAAATAATGGAGGTTGGCAATGGAGTGCTAGCAGTGGAATGGATCCAAAACCTATGAGAATATTTAATCCTTCTAGACAAGCTGCTAAATTCGACGAAAATTGCGATTACATCCGAAAATGGATCCCAGAGTTGGCACATGTCTCGACGCCTAACTTACTTTCCGGGGAAATAATTTCTGCGGAGAGAAAAGGCTATCCAAGCCCTATTATAAACCACAAAAATCAAACATCAATCTTCAAAGAATTATATTCAAGTATTAATTAAATTATTTTCTAAACATTTCCTTTATTTTATCAATCACATATGATTGCTGAATAGATTTCAATTCGGGGAAAATGGGTAAACTAATTACCTGACTACATACTTTTTCAGTAACAGGAAGAGAACCTTCTTTATACCCTAACTCTTTATATGCTGGTTGAAGGTGTATAGGTATTGGATAATAAATAATTGTATTAACTCCAAGTCTATGAAGTTCAGTTTTAAATAGATCTCTATTTGAATTATCAAAAACATTTTTTGAATTAGATTTTATATTATCAACAAAAGAATTGTCCGTTATTCTTATTACAAATTGATTCCAAGAATGACCAGAATTGTTGATCAAAGTATTAGATGGCAATTTAATTCCTTCTATCATTGATAGCTTATTTATATAATTAATTGCTATTTCCTTTCTTTTAACTATCCATTTGTTTAATCGATTTAATTTAATATTTAAGATTGCAGCTTGTAATGAATCAAGCCTACTATTATATCCAATATTTGTATGGAAATATCTCTTTGGCATTCCATGAATAGCTAGTTCCCTAATTATTTTTGCCAGATCAAAATCATTGGTGGTTATAGCTCCTCCATCTCCGGCTGCACCTAAGTTTTTAGTAGGAAAAAAACTAAAACAACCTACATTCCCATAACTTCCTACTGGTTTATCTCGCCAATGTGCACCAGCTGCTTGAGCACAATCTTCTATAACCTTTAGATTATTTACTTCAGCAATTTCCATTATTTTATCCATATCTAGTGGATGACCAAACAAATGCACAGGCAAAATAGCTTTTGTTCTAGAAGTTATTGCTTTTTCTATTAAACCCAGATCCATAAGATAATTTTCAGGATCAATATCTACAAAAACCGGCCTAGCTCCAACACTGGTAATTGCTTCTGCGGTAGCAAAAAAACTAAATGATGAGGTGATCACCTCATCACCCTGACCAATATTTAGCGATCTTAAGGCAAGAATTAATGCATCTGTTCCACTATTGCAACTAACTGAGTAAGAAGTTTCTATGGCTAATGCAAAAGCTTTTTCAAATGAAGCTACTTCCTCTCCACCAATATATTTTCCGCTTCTAAAAACTTTAATTAAAGCTTCTTCAATCTCTTCTCCTATTTCAGAAATTTGAGCTTCAAGGCTAAAAGGAGGTATTTGCATAACTATTTAAATTAAGTTGTAACGATGAAAAATCAAAAATACACTCATTAATTCATCCAAACCACTCAGGCTCCATACCAGGATGCCATTTAATGTTGCAACCAATAGAAGGTTTTTGATTAGCTGAAATATCTTCTCCCCTTAATAATGATCTGAGTGCTAAACGAATATCATCCCCAGAAACAGGTATTTCATTACCAGGACGACTTCCATCCATTTGTCCCCTGTATCTCAATTTTGATTCTCCATCTGAAGAAGGCCAAAAAACATAAAAATCGGGCGTGCATGCCGCTTTAAGCGCTTTTGCTAATTTTTGATCAGAATCAAATAAATATGGAAACTTCCATCCCAGCTTATTAGCTTGAGAGGCTAAGAATTCTGGCGAGTCTTGCGGATGTGTGATGACGCTATTGCTAGAAATAGCCAAAAATTGAACAACATCACCAAAAGAATTGAACAAAGTTGTGATTCCACTTTCTACGTGTTTAACAAATGGACAATGGGCGCATATAACCATCAAAAACAATGGTCTTTTTGTTAAATCAAAACTTCTAATTTGACTAAGGCCTTTTAAAGAATCATCCGGAGCAAGTTTCACGCCTGAAACCACACCTAACTCAAAATCAGGTAAAGGAGTTCCTAATGGAAGCATTGTTGAGGCTGTTCGAACCATGATTCTTATAGTTTTTAGGTTTAATGGATTACACAACTTTTAACTATATATTCATTTAACTATGAGTTATAGCCCTAAATAAGGGACAATTAGTAATACTAACCAAATGAATCCGAAAGATGCTTCTCGATCTTAGTGGCAAAAAAATCCTTGTTACAGGAATAGCAAACAACAGATCAATTGCCTGGGGCATTGCACAACAGTTAAAAGCAGCTGGAGCTGAATTAGGAATTACATACTTGCCCGATGAAAAAGGTAGATTTGAAGCAAAAGTAAAAGAACTTACTTCACCTTTAAATCCAAGCTTGTTCTTACCACTTAATGTTCAAAACTCTTCTCAGATTGAAGAAGTTTTTGAAGCCATTAAAAATCAATGGGGACAGCTTGACGGATTAGTTCACTGTTTAGCCTTTGCAGGGAAAGAAGAATTAGTTGGTAATTATAGTGCAACTTCTTCAGAGGGATTCTCAAGAGCCCTAGAAATTAGCGCTTACTCACTCGCCCCACTATGCAAATATGCAAAACCTCTTTTCAGCAAAGGTTCAGGCGTAGTCACCTTGACTTATTTAGGAGCAGAAAGAGCAATTCCTAATTACAACGTAATGGGAGTTGCTAAAGCAGCTTTAGAGGCATCAGTTAGATATCTTTCGGAGGAACTTGGTCCTGAAAATCAGGTTCGAGTTAATGCCATCAGTGCTGGGCCAATAAGAACTCTCGCCAGTTCAGCTATTGGAGGAATTCTGGACATGATTCATAACGTTGAGGAAAAAGCTCCACTCAGGAGAACCGTTACTCAAATCGAGGTGGGTAATACCGCGGCTTTCTTGCTTAGCGATCTTTCGAGTGGTATATCAGGACAAACTGTTTATGTTGATGCAGGTTATTGCATAAATGGAATGTAATTTTAAGCCAACTCAAATTGCCAATTAAATATGAAGAAAACTAGAGAAGCAGAGATTAGCCGGATAACTAAGGAAACGGACGTTTTTGTCCAAATTGATCTTGATGGTTCTGGCAAATGCAAAGCAAATACAGGTATAGGTTTTCTAGACCATATGATCCAACAATTATCTAGTCATGGATTATTTGATATTGAGGTAAGAGCAAATGGAGATACTCACATAGATGATCATCACACTAATGAAGATGTTGGGATTGCAATTGGACAAGCTTTATCAAAGGCATTAGGAGATCGAGTTGGAATAAAACGCTTTGGTCATTTTTTAGCTCCGCTTGATGAAGCTCTTATTCAAGTTGTGGTTGATTGCTCCGGTAGACCACATTTAAGTTTTAATTTAGATATTCCTTCTCAAAAAGTGGGAACTTACGATACTGAGTTGGTTAAAGAATTCTTTGGTGCTGTTGTCAGCAATGGTGGTTTAACTCTCCACATAAGACAACTAGCGGGAAATAACACTCACCATATAATTGAGGCTACTTTCAAATCTTTTGCAAGAGCTATTCGAATGGCTACTGAAATTGATCCAAGAAGATCAAGTCAAATTCCTAGCAGTAAAGGAGTTCTTGAACAAGCTGGTAGTTAAAAGATCCATATTCAAATAAATATTTTTGAGTTTGAGCTCGCAAAAATTAGAAGTTTGAGCGAAAATCAAGTTCCAATCCAAGAAAAATAATGGCCGTTAGTTATTTAAAAAAAGAAACATCCCCACAGCAAACAATCTTCAGCAAAGAGGATTGGTCAAGTGCATATTGCAATGTTGAAAAAGAACTAGATCATGCTGAACTAAAACTTGTAAAAGGCTCTATTCCTAAACAAATTTCTGGTACCTTTTATCGAAACGGTCCAGGGAGGCTAGAAAGAGGCGGAAGATGGGTCCACCATCCATTTGATGGAGATGGTATGATTGCTGCTTTTAAATTTGAAAACGGAAAAATAAACCTGACTAATCGTTTTGTTCGTACTAAGGAATGGATAGAAGAAGAAAAATCCCAGAAATTTCTATATAGAGGTGTATTTGGAACTCAAAAAGAAGGCGGTGTCTTATCTAATGCTTTTGATGTAAGGCTAAAAAATATTGCCAATACTCACGTAATAAAACTTGGGAATGATCTTTTAGCTCTTTGGGAAGCATCTAGTCCATATTCACTCAATCCACACACCCTAGAAACCAATGGTCTATCTGATTTAAAAGGAGTTTTGAAAAAAGGAGAAGCATTTAGTGCTCATCCTCGATTCGACCCTGGCCACCACAAAGGTCAAAGAATGGTTACTTTTGGAGTCTCTACTGGTCCTAAAAGCACAATTAGATTGATGGAATTCTCTACAGAAGAAGAAAAGATGGGTTCTCTTTTAAGCGATAGAAAAGATTCTTTTAATGGATTTGCTTTTTTGCATGATTTTGCCATCACACCAAACTGGGCAATATTTCTGCAAAATGCAATAAGTTTTAATCCTCTCCCATTCCTTCTTGGACAAAAAGGAGCTGCACAATGTTTAGCTTCCAAATCTGATGGGACTCCAAAATTCTTATTAATTCCAAGGGATTGTGGAAAATTTGCTGGTCAACCTCCAAAATTAGTTGATGCTCCAAAAGGTTTTGTTTTCCATCATCTAAATGCTTGGGAAGATGGGGAGAGAATCAATATTGAAAGTATTTTTTATGATGATTTTCCAAGTATCGGACCCGAGGATAACTTCAGAGAAATCGATTTTGATCTTTTACCACCAGGTATTTTAAAAAGAAGTGAAATCAATCCAATAAAAAATACATTTACCTGTTCAATAATAAGCAATCAATGTTGTGAATTTGCAATGGTTAACCCTCATTTCGAGGGACTAAAGGCACGCTTCAGTTGGATGGCAACTGCAGAAGAAAAAGAAGGGAATGGACCACTTCAATCTATAAAAAAAATCGATTTTTCTAACAATAAAGAGATCTGTTGGAGTGCTGCACCAAAAGGTTTTGTAAGTGAGCCGATGTTTATTCCTTCCCAAGAATCAAAATCGGAAGAAGACAATGGATGGATTATTGTATTGGTTTGGAATAGCATTAGATCTGGAACTGATTTAATAATCCTTGATTCTAAAGATCTAGCTGAAAAAGCTATTCTTGAAGTTCCTATTTCAATCCCCCATGGATTACACGGAAGCTGGGTAGAAAACTAAAAGTTTACTAAGAAAACAAAACTAATTTTATATTTAAGTAAATAGTTTTTTCAATTCTGGTTTGAGCAATTTAAATGCATTTCCCCTGTGACCAATGTGCTTCTTTTTTTCATGGTCCATTTCTGCAAAAGTCTCACCTAATCCAGAAACTTCAAAAATTGGATCATAACCAAAGCCATTTTTCCCTTTCGGGGAAAAAGTTATTAGACCTTCGCAAAAGCCAGAAACTTCTATCAACACTTTTTCTCCAATAGCAATACATAATGCACATTCAAATTTAGCTTTTCTATTTGGGAAAGGTTTTAACTCGGCCAATAGTTTTTGAATTCTCTCCTTATCTGAACTTGCATACCTTGAAGAATAAATACCCGGAGCTCCTCCAAGAGCCTCAACACTTAATCCAGAGTCGTCAGCAATAGCCATATTTCCCGTGTCTTGACTAACAGCAATGGCCTTGATTCTTGCATTTTCAACAAATGTATTACCTGTTTCTTCAATCTCAAATCCAACAGGCTGAGTCAATAAATCAAATGGAAAATCTTCCAAAAGTTTTTTAAATTCTCTGATTTTACCTTGATTGCCACTAGCAATTACTAGAGGGAGATTACCCAAAACTATTATCTATAAGTTGCTTTGCATAATACAAAGTTGAAGAAACTTCTGCACTTGAGGGAGCTTCACAATAAATTCTTAACAGAGGTTCTGTTCCAGAGAAACGGAACATTAGCCAGTGACTCTTATCAAGTATAAGTTTTATTCCATCAGTTGAAATAACTTCTAAAACTGATTTATGACCAATTGAAGATGGAGTTTTCTGTTTCAAAAAATTTTCCAATTCCCTTCTCATCTTCATGTCTTTGAGAGTTAAATCAATACGTTCAAAATAACTCTTACCAAAACGACCATGAAGAGAATCTATTCTCTCACCTAAACATTTACTATCAGCAACTATTGACTCCAGCAAAAGTAAAGCGGTAAACAAAGCATCACGTTCTGGCAAGTGATGTCCAAATCCAACTCCCCCTGACTCCTCTCCTCCTATGAGCACTTCATTTGAAAGCATTTCTTCAGCAATATATTTAAAGCCAACTGGCTTTTCGAGCACTTCTCTCCCCAAATCCTCCGCAACCAATCGCATCAAGTCAGAACCACTTACAGTTTTAACAACGCAACCTGCCATATCTCTCACTCTTGCTAAATGATCTATAAGGACAGGCATTAACAACTGTGTATTGCAAAATCTACCTTTTTCATCAATTGCCGCAATTCGGTCTCCATCTCCATCAAAAACCAAGCCCATAGATAACTGACCTGCTTTGCATGAATCCTGAACTTCTTCTATTAATTGAGATAGATAAGCCTTCATAGGTTCTGGAGGGTTCCCTCCAAAACATGGGTCTCTTTTAGTTCTAATTTCATAAATAAGCTCATTACTATTAGAGCCAAATAATTCAGACATGCAGCCCGCAGCAGATCCATGCATTGGATCGACAAATATTTTCAAACCTAATTTCCTCAAGCCATTAGAAATTAAAGGTATGTCAAATTTCTCTCTAATCCCTATAAGATGTTGTTTCCTAAAATCAACTCTCTCTGTTACATCTTCAATTGGAATTGATAGTCCTCCAGCATCTAATCTTTTTTGAACGGCATCGGTGAAAGAACTATCAACTGAGCCTCCAAAAGGGCCTTTAATTTTCAAACCCAACCATTCACAAGGGTTATGACTTGCTGTGATTACCAGTGCACCAAGTGCACTTTCTTCAACTATTCCCCAGCTACAGGAAGGAGTTGGCAGCGCGGAAGATGCCAGCAAAGGTACTAAACCTACTCCTCTAACTGCAGATGCAACTGCCTCAGCCATCTCCTCTGCAAGGAAACGGCAGTCAAAACCAATAATTATTTTATTATTTTTTTTCTCCTTAACATACGCAAGCTCTTGGGCTGCAGCAGCAGCTACTTTTAGTAATCTTTCCAATGTGAAATCAACTCCTAATATTCCTCTCCATCCATCTGTTCCGAAAGAAATTTTCTCCTTAGTAAGATTTAACTTTTTCTTTTTCATCTTTATAGTGGAGAAACTTTGTTCTTGAAGAGATGCAGATTATTCTCTAAGTATGAAATGCAATAAATCCAAACCAATTAACGATCACCTTTTAAGGAGTTGGATTCGATGCAGAAGAAAAGCTTGGCTTGAAATCAATGGTGATAAACAAAAAAAATTGTGGACAGCCCATAGCACACTTCAATTAAATCATCAAATCGACTGCTTTCATAATCTCGCACAAAAAAGTTATGGGATAGGAATTCAAGCTTGTGAAGAAGGAAAAAACATCGCATATGGAATAAGGCTTAAATATCCTCTAATAAAAAATAGAGTTATTAAAGGAAATTTACCAATACTAAGCAAGACAACAGGAGAAAGTATTTGGGGTAGTTTTTCTTATCAACCAATGATAGCTAGGCAAGGGAAAAAAGTCACAAGGGAGCATAGATTAATACTTGCTATGACTAGCTTATTAATAAATAACTTACAAAAATATCAAGTCAAAAAAGGTTTAATACTACACAAAGAAAATGAAACTTTAAAAGTCGAAAAAATAAGATTAACCGATAATATTAACACAGAATTAATAGAATCATTATTAAATCTAGAGAGAGATATTGAATCAAAAACTCCTCCACCAATCACTTCTAATCGAAAAAAATGCACAATATGTTCTTGGAGAAAATATTGTGGTGCTATAGCTATTAAAGAAGGACATTTAAGCGAAGTTAGTGGAATAGGAGCAAAAAGAGAACTTTTATTAAACAAGATTGCTATAAATAATATCGAGGAGTTAGCAAAAATTAAGCATTATAAACTAAAGGAAAAACTTGATAAATTTGGCACACAGCATGGTGATATTTCCAAACAACTTACTTTACAAGCACAATCTCAATTAACAAATAAGGCCATTAAGCTAAAGTCAACAAAAGAACTAAATGAACTAAAACAAGCAAAAGGTTTTTTGATTTACGATATTGAATCTGACCCAGATATTAAACATGATTTTTTACACGGTTTTATTCGAATACCAAACAATTTCCATAAGGAGATAAATTTAAAAGAAATTAAATATTCACCATTACTTAATCTTGAAAAGGATACAGAAAATTCCCTATGGAAACGAATAAATAGAAAGTTAAATCATCTTAAAGGTATTCCAATACTTCATTATGGTGAAACAGAGCCTATATCTTTACTAAAACTAGGATTAAGGGAAGGGGCTAGTCCTCATGAAATTGATGCGATAAAAAAAAGATTTATTGACATACATCTATTAATTAGAGAATACTGGTGCCTTCCTGTACAGAATTATGGACTTAAATCAATCGCAGAATTCATAGGGTTCGAATGGGAACAATCCAATACTGATGGGGCTAGAGCTCTTTTATGGTGGAGACAATGGAAAAAATCGCGTAGATTAAATAACATTTACTCTAAAAATTTAAATTCACTCTTTAAATATAATCGTGATGATTGTATTGCTACTTTAATGATCGCGAAGTGGTTAATAGATCAAGAATGATAAATATCTTACAAAATTAAAAAGTCTGAATAAACGAGATTGGCTTTTTTATATTTATAGGTTCGTCTTTTTCAGAAAAACAAATATCCTGATCAATAAAATTGTTTTTGATTAAAGCAAGTCCATAAAGGAAATTATTTTTGATTTGAATTGAAGATGTAATGACTCCTACTTTCTTTTTCAATTTGTTATCTTGATTATTATTCAGAATTTTTTTACCAACATCGAAATTATCAGCTTCCCCATAAGACTCCCAATAACGAAGCTGGTATTTTAAAGACTTAGATCTAAAAAATCTTGCTATAGCTTCTTGACCCAAATAACAACCTTTATCAAGCTTTATAATATCTCCTAAGCCTAACTCATAAGGATTTGAATCTCCGTATACCTGTCTATCAAATCCAGGTATCCCTTGTCTGATTTTCCATATTTCTAATTCTTCTTTTGTTGCTTTAGTATAAGAAGAAATTTTATTTTCAATTGAGTCGCTATTACCGATCCAAATAGGACTTGACTCTTTCCATGATTCATAGTTATTCATTTTTTGTATTCTTCTTATTGGTTTTAGAACTTCTAACTTTACTTTGTCCGCTGGAAATATTACTGATTCAAATCCATCAATTATAGAATTAATTTCTCCAAGAATAATAACTATTTCAGCCATGTTATTTGTAAGTCGAATTTCCAATAAAGCTTTTAAACTTCCTTTAGTTGATAACCAACAACTCAAGAAGGTTCTTTCTAGTTGTTTCTGAGCAAAAATATCTGCAGTCGTTTGGCCATGTAAAAAAGCAGCAGTTCCCTCCCCTGTTAGAAGGAATGAAGGGAATGTTTCATCCCAAATCAATAATTTAGTTTCTGTCATTACAAGCTTTTCGCTCTTTCAACAATCTCTTTTAAAAAGAAAAGACTATTTAAATCTAAATCAGCTTTACTCATGGCATCTATTCCTCCTTCTTCTCTATCGACTATTGCTAGTACTTGGTTAACTAAATACCCTTGATTTCTAAGCTGTTCAACTGCTTTTAAAGAAGAGCCACCAGTAGTAACTACATCCTCTAAGACAGTAATCACAGAACCCTTAGGAGGCAAAGGCCCTTCTAACCAAGCACCAGTACCATGACCTTTAGCTTCTTTCCTTACTATTAAACCGCTTAAATCAATACCTGATTGAGCAGCTAACATTACAACTCCGCTAACAAGGGGGTCAGCACCCAAAGTCAAGCCAGCCACTCCACTATCACTTTCATTTATTTGTTTCAGGAATAGTGAGCTTATCGACAAGAGGCCTGGACCTGATAGAGATACTGGCTTGCAATTGACGTAATGAGAACTTTTTTTCCCGGAAGCCAAAGAAAAATCGCCAAACCTATAAGCTTTTTGAGCTAATAAAGTTAATAGATTTTCTTTTATTCCATCTAATGAAGCATTCAATGGGATCATATCTTTATATGCAAGTTTAATTATTAAACATCTTGGTGGGATTAGATATATATTTACTTTAGGCAAACTAATTAACTATTATCAAAAAAAGTTTTAGTTCTGCTTTTTTTGGGGGTGTAGCAATCTGGTGAATGCAGCGAACTCATAATTCGCCTTAGGCGAGTTCGATCCTCGCCACCCCCATAGAAAAATTATTAATGAGTTTATTACTTCTTTGTATATTGCTTGCAATACCAGCATTTTTCAATGCAGGGCAATTTGCTATTTTACGCCTTCGTTCAACTAAGGTTCAAAGACTGGTAGAAGATGGACTCCCTGGTTCAAGTTCAATAATTCGTCTGCAGAAAAGGCTGAGAAGAACCCTTTTAATAGCAGAATTAGGAATAACTATTTCATTAATTTCAATTGGTTGGATTTGCAAAAATTTAGCAAGTCAATTCTGGGGAAATAATGCTTCATTTAACTATTTTTTAGATTTAGGACTTTTTGTAACTGTTGTACTTTTTGCAACTCTGATATCTGGTCTTCTTCCAAAAGCACTTGTTCTTAATCAACCAGAGACTTCTGCTCTGAAATTATCACCTCTAATTGAAGCAGCGATAAAATGGATGTCTCCGTTCCTTTCTTTGCTTGAAGGACTTGCTTTATTAATACTTAGATTATTTGGACTTAATACACAATCAGAAAGTCTTACGACAGCTGCATTCTCTGCAGGAGAATTAGAGAAATTAATTGAAACTGGTGGCGTAACAGGATTAAAACCTGATGAACGAAACATTCTAGAAGGTGTTTTTGCTTTAAGAGATACACAAGTCAGAGAAGTAATGGTTCCCAGGTCAGGGATGGTTACTCTTCCAAGAGAGGTTTCCTTTACTCAAATGATGGAAGAAGTTCATAAAACTCGTCATGCAAGATACTTAGTAATTGATGATTCACTTGATAATGTTCTTGGTGTTTTAGATTTAAGGCAACTTGCTGATCCAATAGCCAAAGGGGAAATGCAAGCCAACTCATCTTTAGAGCCTTATATAAAACCAGTTGTTCGTGTTTTAGAAACTTCTACTTTGGCCGAATTACTACCGATCATAAAAAATGGGAACCCACTACTGTTGGTTGTTGATGAATATGGTGGAACTGAAGGATTAATAACATCAGCAGACTTAACAGGTGAAATTGTTGGTGATGAGATTCAATTTGACAATAAAGAATCTGAGCTAAGACCTATTGATGACTTAAAAAAAATATGGATTACTTCTGGGGAGATAGAAGTGATAGAAATAAATAGAGAGCTTAAATTAGAATTACCCGAAGCAGATGATCATTACACTCTTGCTGGATTTGTTTTAGAAAAACTTCAAGAAATCCCCAACTCAGGAGAAACGTTCGTCCATAATAAAATTATATTTGAAATTATCTCCATGAAAGGTCCAAGAATAAATAAAGTAAAAATAATCCTTCCTAAATAATTTATAAAAAAGATTATTAATTAATAAGAAAATAAAAATGAAAAAAATTTCTAAGATCAACAAAAATATTATTCCAGTAAAAGTTGGGGTAATAGGAATTGGAAATATGGGGTGGCACCATGCAAGAGTACTAAGTCTTCTTAAAGATGCTGAGCTAATAGGAGTTGCAGATTTAGACGAAGAACGAGGGAAGCTGGCTATGGAGCAATTTAATTGTAATTGGTATAAAAATTACAAGGATTTATTAAATCAAGTGGAAGCTGTATGTATTGCTGTACCTACATTATTTCACCATGAAGTAGGTCTAGAATGTCTAAACTCCGGCAAACATGTATTAATTGAAAAACCGATAGCAGCTAATAAAGAAGAAGCATCATCGTTGATTAATGCTTCAAACAATTCAAAAAAATTATTACAAGTTGGTCATATAGAAAGATTTAATCCCGCTTTTAGAGAATTAACAAAAGTAATTGCTAACGAAGAAGTTGTAGTTCTTGAAGCCAGAAGGCATAGCCCGCATCCTGAGAGAGCTAATGATGTTTCAGTCGTATTGGACTTAATGATTCATGATATTGATTTAGTTATTGAACTTGCAAATTCAAAAGTAATAAGGCTTGCTGCAGTTGGAGGTTGCAGTGGAGATGGACCAATGGATTACGTTAACGCGACACTGGGATTTCAAAACGGGGTGGTTGCGAGTCTGACTGCAAGCAAAATGAGTCACAAAAAAATTAGAAGCTTGAGCGCTCATTGCAAACAAAGTCTGATAGAAACTGATTTCCTAAATCATAATATTCACATCCATAGAAAGGCTCACGAATGGTATTCAGCCGATCATGGAGAATTACTTTATAGAAATGATGGTTTTATTGAAGAAGTCAGTACAACATCAATTGAACCGTTGTATGCAGAGTTGGAGCATTTTCTGCAATGCGTTAGAGGTAAGGAGAAACCTGCGGTTGGAGGGCTTCAAGCATCTAGAGCACTTCATCTTGCTGATTTGATTGAAAAGGCTGTATCAATGCCAAGTGAAGACGTTTTGCTTAGCAAAGGAATCTAGATGAACTTGATTAATGCACTCAAAAAAAAATAAAATTCCTGCCCGATATTTTACTTCGAGCAAAAATTTTATTTTGTTAAGAACCTCTAAGCAATTACTTAGATTTTAAAAAATCCAAAAGAAAAAACTTCGCTATTAACGAAAGCCAACTGCCGCTTGCCATACAAAAACAAGCAGAAAGAAGAAAAGAGGTATGAGCGGAAGTACATCCACTGTTGGTGCAAAAGCCTGGTAAGCAACCGGAAGTTCAGCAAGTAAGTCGAGATTAATCAGTGCCATCCCTAATAAATAATGGACGTATTAAGCACGCACGCTACCACGTATGACGCGCTTTAGAGTCACTCTGCCACGGAGCGAAATCCTCTGAAAAACAACCCTCAATGATTGCTTGCCTCATAGCACCTGTAAAACGGATCAAATGCGTGAGATTATGAAGACTCAAAAGTGAAAGGCCAAGTAATTCTTTGTTGCGAATTAAATGATGAATATATGCCCTTGTATATCCACCAGAACATGCCTCACAAGTGCAAGATGAATCCAATGGTCTGTAATCGTCTTTAAAACGAGAATTTCTTAAATTCCATGTCTCACCATTAACTAATGCACTCCCATGCCTTCCCAAGCGCGTAGGGATTACACAATCGAATAGATCTACTCCATTTGCTACTGCTATTGCCATTTCTCTTAAAGTTCCAATTCCCATTAAGTATCTAGGTCGATCTTGAGGTAATAGCGGACAAGTTTCTCGTACAATTTTGTGCATTTGATTTATGGGTTCACCTACACTTACTCCTCCAATAGCAATCCCAGGCAAATCATATCCTGAGACAATCTTTGCACTCAATTTCCTCAAATGTGGGAAGCAACCTCCTTGAACTATTCCAAAAACTGCTTGATCATCTTTCTTGTGAGCCTTTAGACATCTCTCTAACCAAAGATGAGTCCTTTTACAAGCCTCCTCAACGTCTGATTCGCTCGCTGGGTAAGGTGGGCATTGATCAAAAGCCATTGCCACATCTGAGCCTAAAGCCATCTGAATTTCTATAGCTTTTTCAGGAGTCAAAAAAATATGTTTACCATCTCTTGGACTTTGAAACGAAACTCCTTCATCATCAATTTTGTTTAACTTTGCCAAACTAAAGACTTGAAAACCTCCTGAATCAGTAAGTATTGGCTTATTCCAACTCATAAATTGATGGAGCCCACCTGCATCTTGAACAATCTTTTCCCCAGGCTGCAAATGAAGATGAAAAGTATTAGCAAGAATCATTTCTGCTCCTGTTTTCCTAAGCTGCTCAGATGTGACACCCTTAACTGTTCCTAAGGTTCCTACTGGCATAAATCTAGGAGTATTTACAATTCCATTTGGCGTTTTAAAAGAACAGACACGAGCTAATGTCGAATTGCATCTGCTTTTTATTTGGAAATCAAATAAAGTCTTTTTCAATTATTCCTAAATATTCATTAACTTAAACTAGTTATATAACTAATTTGAGACCTAAGAAACAGTTGAGGTTGTAATTCTGATTTTCAAAAACTGGCTAAATGACCTTGCAGGTGCATGGGTGTTTTACACAATTTTGCCTCAATGGCCAATAGTTAAACCAAGATTCAAAAGAATTGCCCGTTTTGCCCCTTTAATAGGAATTTTAATTGGCTTTTTACAATCATTTTCTTGGCTTTTATTGAAATACTTTAATTGGCCAAATATTTCCGTTGCCTTGATATCTTTTGCAATTAGCATCTTCATAACTGGTGGTCTTCATATTGACGGTTTAATGGATACGGCTGATGGAATTGGAGCAGGTCCAACAAAGCGGGTTGAGGCAATGAAAGATAGCAGAGTCGGAGCAATAGGTGTTCAAAGTTTAGTAATTATTTTAATTCTTCAAATTGCAGCAATCATCAAACTTGATTTATATGCACCCTTTGCATTCCCTTTAGCTGCCTTTTGGGGAAGACTCTCCCAAATTTTTGCAATTGAAAATTATGAATACATTTTCAAAAAAGAATCCCTTTCCTTTCATCATCAATACTGGAAAGGTATATCTCACGAAATAAGACCATCATTGATAATTATTTCTATAGGAATAATATTTTTTTTATCTTTAACCAATTCAAATATATCTAATACTTTATTATTATTATATTGTATTCTATCAGGCTTAGTTACTTCAATATTAATCCCACACATTATAAATAAATCTTTAGGAGGTCATAGTGGAGATAGCTATGGAGCATGTTTAGTTATAACAGAAACAACTAATTTATTACTCTTAAGTATCATTTTGGGCCCAAGTTAAGAACGAAAGCATTCCCTGATTCTGGTAAAGAATTTTTAAATTTGCTTGGATTAACAACTAATTTCAAATCTCCCCCTAATTGTCTAGCCAAATCTCTAGCCAGTGCAAGACCTATACCGCTTCCAACCATTTTCGAACCACTTTCACCTCTAAAACCTTTCTCAAAAATCTTCTCTCTTTCTTCTTCATTTATTGGAATGCCCTCATCCCAAATGCATATACCATCTTCAACTAATTCTATCCCGATAGATGATTGAGACGGGCTATATCGAAATGCGTTTTCCAGTAAATTTGCAACAATTTCAGCTATTACACCTTCTGAAATTGATCTTGATTCCATCCATGATGGCCATTCAGAAGGACTAAACCACTTCCTGCCTTGCAAATTAGCTCTAGCTTTAGCTCTTTCAATTAATGGTTCTATTAAGCTTTTCACACTGATATAGGTCTCAGTTGGCAAAAGTGGAGGCAACAGTAGTCTGTTTGATCCATCATCAGATTGAGGTAATTTCACCTGGCTAAGTTGATCCAGCGCTGAAAGATATTTGTTAACTTGTGCTTGCTCTGTCATGAGGCCTTTTAGAAGGTTCTCATGTTCACTTTCAGGACCTATTTTTCTTAAAAGAAGTTTTGCATATGTTCCAAGAGCAGCTAACGGATTTCTTAATTGATGAACCATTAAGGATATCTGTTCTTTTTGATCATCTAATTGATCTACCAATCTTTTTCTATCAAGTTCGGACGCAAGAGAGTTAGCCAATAAAATTGACATTGATTGCAACTGCTGATCAAGAAATTCAGGCCATTCTTCCTCGGAAGCAATTCGCTCCGCACGAATAACACCCAATAATATTGAGCCTTCTTGCAACGGGTACCATCTCCTATTAGACGAAGGAGTGCGAAGGGCAGCATCAGTTTCTACTGGCTGTAGTACTTTTTCTGAATTAGGCCACTGACCTACTACCTCCAAAGTTGGGGATCCACTGTCTCCAGATCGAGCTACGTAAACAACAAGATGCTCCAATTCTTGATCAGCTTGAAAGTTCATCAACTGTTGTTGAACAAAATTCAAAAACCGTTCTGAATACTTTATTGAACTCATTATGCAATCTTAGAAAAGGGAAAAGAAGTATTCAAAAACTTGAAAAATTTGAAAAAAGTATTAAGATGTGAATAAAGAATTTAGATCCCTAAAGGAGGCTATCTCAAATTTAATTCAAAAGTGAGCACTTTGAGTGACTTTGAGGCCACGGAAAAATTGATGGGTAACCTCCGTAGTCCACTTTGATTTATTTGAGAATATCTTCTTATCTCAATTTCAAATCTAATTTCCTTAAAAACTCTTGCTTCAGCCTGAGCTGATAAAAAAGAAAAGCCTCTAACTCTCTCACCCAATAAAGGTAGTTTTTTCATGTCTAAGAAGCGTAAAAGAATTAGCAGACGTAGACTCGCAGGTCAGCGAGTTATGTCCCATGTCCCTATTTTTCATTTAGGAACAGGCCAACATAAGCCTGTAACAGCCGCGAGACGATTTATTGCTGAAGAAGGCATATTTGCACCAGCAATACTTAATGTGCGCCGTAATGAACACACTACAGATCGCTTCTTCTGGGGAGAGAAAGGTTTGTTTAGTGCTCAGTACGCAGAGGAGAATCACTTTCTTTTCCCTTCTCTTAGAGTTATTGTTGAATTTCTTGGTGAGGACAAAATTTTTGCTGGTTTAGAACTCACAGCAGATGATTGGGAAGAAATCGAAGAGTATGAATACGCTTTTGTTTAACTTAGAAATACTTTTTTAATTTTTCCACGGCAATGCTCAATTAGATCATTAGTTATTTCGTGCCCTCCATCAAAAAAATACAGCTCTGATTTAACTCCATTTTTTACCAACATATCAAAGCTTTTCTGAGAAGCAGATTTGGGAACTACTTCGTCGTTATTTCCATGACAAAGAAAAATGGGTGGCATATCCTTTATCGGTTTCCACTCTGGATGTGGATAAGAGCTAAGTGCAAAAACTCCCTCAAATTTTTTTCTTGTTGCAAGCTCTAAAGCCATAGCACCGCCTTGAGAGAACCCAAGTAGCAATGTTTTGTTTAAAGGTATTTTTTTAAAGCAAAGATTATTTAAACGTTCTTCAAGATCTAATACTGCATTGGGAACCTGTTGCCATTCATGAGGATATAAAGGATACCATTGCCTACCTGATCCGCTAGGATGAGACTGAGGAGCCGAGAGAGAAACTATTTCAAAACGATCTTTTAATCCTTCAGTTAATAATTTTCCAAGAGGTACTAGATCATTTACATCAGCTCCCCAACCATGAAGTAAAACTAATCTATTTGTTGCGGATTCAGAATTTAAGAATAGTAGTTCAGTCATCTTGAATGCAATATGCCTCTTTGATGCGTAGGTTATCGAGAAGAATCGATTTCAAACAATAAACATGTCACCCATAGCACTGCTAAGTGTCTCAGACAAAACTGGCTTAATTCCTCTGGCTCAAGCATTAATTAATGAATTAGGCTTCAAAATCATCTCAAGTGGCGGGACTGCAAAATTAATTGAGAGCGCAAATCTGCCTGTTACTCGAGTAGCAGATTACACAGGGTTTCCAGAAATTCTAGAAGGAAGAGTGAAAACACTAAATCCCAAAATTCATGGAGGAATATTAGCTAGAAGGGATAAACAAAATCATTTGGAAGATTTGAAGTCACAAAATATCAATCCTATTGATTTGGTGGTCGTTAACTTGTATCCATTTGAACAAACAATTTCAAAAGAAAATGTTTCATGGGAGGAAGCAATCGAGAACATTGATATTGGCGGTCCAACAATGATCCGAGCAGCCGCAAAAAACCATCAAGATGTTCTTGTAGTTACTAATCCAAGTCAATACTCAAACTTAATTAATGCATATAAATCAAAAACAATAACTATTGAATTAAGAAAAAACTATTCACAAAAAGCTTTTGAGCATACAGCTATTTATGACCTAACAATAAGCAAATGGATTGCCAACCGAATTACCTCAAAGAAAGGGTCTTGGTTGCAAAGCTTGCCATTAAAACAAGAGCTTAGGTATGGAGAAAATCCTCATCAAAAGGCATTTTGGTATGGGGAACCTGAGAAAGGTTGGAGTGGAGCTAATCAATTACAAGGAAAAGAATTAAGTACAAATAATCTTCTAGATCTGGAAGCTGCGTTATCTACTCTCCGTGAATTTGGATATGAAAATAGTATAAAAAATGCCTCATATCAAAAAGCGGCGGTAGTAATTAAGCATACAAACCCTTGTGGAGTAGCAATTGGAGATTCAACATCCTTGGCTCTAAAAAGAGCATTAGATGGAGATAGAATAAGTGCTTTTGGTGGAATTATTGCTATTAATTGCCATGTTGATGAAGCTGCGGCAAAAGAACTTGAAAATATATTTATAGAATGTGTTGTAGCTCCATATTTTGATAATGATGCAAAAGAAATATTATCAAAAAAGAAAAATTTAAGGCTTTTAGAGTTAAACGCTGAGTCTATTCAAAAAGCAGATAAAAATCACATAAGAAGCATACTTGGTGGTTTATTAATTCAAGATTTAGATGAACCAAATATTGACCAAACAGAATGGAAAAATGTTACTAAACTAATCCCAACAGAAGACGAAATAAATGACTTATCTTTTGCATGGAAAATTGTAAAACATATACGATCAAATGCTATAGCTGTTGCATCTAATCAGCAGAGTCTAGGGATTGGAGCTGGTCAAATGAATAGGATAGGTTCAGCAAAACTTGCATTAAAAGCTGCGGGTAGCAAATCAAAAGGTGCTGTTTTAGCTAGTGATGGTTTTTTCCCGTTCGACGATACTGTAAAAATGGCAGCAGATTATGGCATTAGTTCTATTATTCAACCCGGGGGAAGTATTAGAGACGAAGATTCTATTAAAGCATGCAATGAATTAGGTATAAAAATGATTCTTACAGGTAAAAGACATTTTTTACATTAAGAAAGCACAAATAATGTAAGTATAAAAAAATAGAAATCTAAGTTAAATATTTTTTGTTCAATTATGAACCTTTAGGATAATAGGTTATTTTGTTAGATTTCCTGAAAAGTGATAATCGTCCAGGCCCCGCACATAAGAAATAAAATGATATAGCTGCATAAATAGCTGATAGTTCAAAAATATAATTATGATTTTCAACAACAGCAAAAGGAAATCCTTCTAAGCCAGTATCTATAAAGTGGAAATACAACGCAAATACCATAGTTGATAGTAGACCTAAAGAAGATAATCTTGCCAAAACGCCCGTTGCTAGTCCAATTGGACAAACTATTTGAGTAACTGCAGCCATATAAGTCCAAATAACAGGATCACCAGGTAGAAAGCTGAAGTATTTACCCACAACATATTCAGCGAATCCACCTGGATCATTTAATTTCTCCAAACCATGATGAACCATCAACAAACTAAAACTTACTCTGAGAACTAATATTGAGAGCTCTCCAAAAATATTTACTTCACCTTCAGGACTTTGAACAACCACTTCAACCTTTTGTGAATCAGGATCTTTAAGATTAGATTTGTTTGCTTGAGTCATCTTCTACTAAAAACTATTAACTATCCTACGAGGGATTGGGGCAAAATTGTGTTTTTTTCTTATCAAAAATTTTCGCCTAATTTCATTAGCTTATGAATAACATCTTCAACTACGCGGTCAGGAGTTGAAGCTCCCGAAGTAATACCTACACTAATATTTCCCTTTTGAAGGAAATTTTCCTCAGTTAGCAATTCTCCTCCCTCTAGAGGCATATGGGTAATGGTATTAGTCTCTTCTCCAATTCGATCTGGAGTATCAATATGAAATGAACGAATCCCTCTACTAACTGCGATTTCTTGAAGATGAGTTGTATTGGAAGAATTGAACCCACCAATTACAACCATAAGGTCAAGAGGTTCATCAACAAGCGAAAACATTGCTCCTTGTCTTTCTTCAGTAGCATCACAAATGGTATTAATGGCTAGAAAATGATCGTTCAATTCAGAAGGGCCAAATCGTTTCAACATTGTTTTCTCAAACAATCTTCCTATTTCCTCAGTTTCGCTTTTTAACATTGTGGTCTGATTAGCAACCCCAACTTTTTGTAAATCCTTATCGGGATCAAAACCTGCTGAAGAGGCTTTTGAAAAACGCTTTAAGAAATCTTCTCTATCTCCCTTGCCTAAAATATAATCAGAAACATAATTTGCCTCTTCAAGGTCAAATAGGACTAGATAAGTACCTGCAAAAGAACTAGTCGCTAGAGTTTCTTCATGTTTATATTTGCCGTGAATAATTGATGTGAATGTATGTTTTTTATGTTTTTCGACTGTATGCCAAACTTTTGAAACCCATGGGCAAGTGGTATCAATAATATGACAACCTCTATCGTGTAAGAGCTTCATATCTTGAACCGTTGCACCAAATGCAGGAAGAATTACTACATCTCCTTCTTTAACTACTGAAAAATCTTTGACCCCTTTATCCTCAGTAATGAAAAGGACATTCATTTTCCTTAAATGATCATTTACAGAAGGATTATGAATGATTTCATTAGTAATCCATATTCTTTCATTTGGATAATGCTTCCTAGTCTCGTAGGCCATTGCTACTGATCTTTCTACTCCCCAGCAAAAACCAAAAGCTTCCGCAAGTTTAACTGTTAATCTTCCATGCTCTAAAAGATTTCCATTTTCTCTAATAGATCCAATCAATCCACTTTGATAAGCCTCAGCAAGAGCCTGAGCTCGCTTATTAGCTGAACCAAATCCTCTTCGGTTATAACGATCAGATTTATGAAGAGTTTGCTTAAAAGCTTGAGTATCCATTTCAATTAAATAGTAAAAAACAAATTGATAGGAATCTCATCACTATTAAACCACACTAAAAAAGCCCGGATATATTCCGGGCTTTTTTAGATTTAATGTAAGACAATTAAACAAGGTAACTAGCTTGACGCAAAGTCAGGATAAGCTTCCATTCCATGCTCGCCAATATCAAGTCCCTGTGTCTCTTCTGCTTCGCTAACTCTGATACCTCCGAAGAAGCCACCAATAATTTGCCAAGCAATCCAGCAGGTAACAACGGTCCAAACACCATAAGCAGCTGCACCTAAGGCTTGAATGAAGAATTGGTTAAGGCCTCCTCCATTAAGAAGACCAATTCCTGCAGCGCCAGGGTCCATACCATCAACGCCCCAAAGGCCGATAACTACTGTTCCCCAAACACCACATACGCCGTGAACGGAGAAAGCACCAACTGGATCATCAATACCTGCAGAATCTAAAGCAGCTACTGAACAAACAACGATTAATCCACCCACTGCGCCAGCAAGCCAAGATCCAGCAAAAGTCATATTGCCACAACCAGCAGTGATACTTACTAACCCAGCAAGAATACCATTGATGATCATAGTCAAATCAGGCTTACCAGAGGTAATGGTAGATAAAACCGTAGCCGCAATTGCGCCACCAGCTGCTGCCAATGTTGTTGTGACGGCAATATAAGCAACATATTGATCCATTGCTAATTCGGAGCCAGGATTAAATCCATACCAACCAATCCAAAGGATTAGTGCTCCTAAAGTTGCAATAGCCATATTATGACCAGGCATAGCTTGAGCTTTGCCATCTACAAATTTACCAATACGTGGTCCAAGAAGCATTGCCCCAACAAGACCTGCCCAGCCTCCAACAGAGTGAACAATAGATGAACCAGCAAAATCAATAAAGCCAAGTTCAGCTAGCCATCCACCATTCCACTGCCAGCTACCAGCGATTGGGTAGATAAAAGCAGTTAAAATTATCGAAAAAACGACAAATTCACCAAATTTGACTCTCTCAGCAACTAATCCAGAAACGATAGTTGCAGCAGTACCAGCAAAAGCAGACTGGAAAAGAAAATCAACTGCTGGAACAAGACAACCTGTATCACCAGCAGCTGCACACTCTAATGCACCTGAAGGATCAGGATCAACAAATAAGCCTTGAAAATAAAGCCATCCATCTATTACTGAACCGCCATACATCAGGGAATATCCAATTACCCAATAGGCAGTAACAGCAAGAGCAAAAACAAATAAGTTTTTAGCTAATATGTTTACCGCATTTTTTTGGCGACACATACCAGCTTCAACCATTGCAAATCCTGCGTTCATAAAAATAACGAGGATTGTGGCAATGAATAACCAAAGGTTATCTGCCAAAAATGCAGCAGCTTGTGGTCCAGTTAAATCTGAAAGTGCAACTTCAGCTCTTGCAGAGAAAGTGAAAACACCTAATCCTAAAAGTGCCAAAGGGACAGACGCTAGCCATGCCCAAGATTGACTTCTTCTAAAACCTTTAATACTTCTTAGAAGAAGCATTGGCCCGTTCAAAAGACTTGCGTCTTGAAGACGAGTAGTACTTCGCCGTGGAGGCGATTGCAAAGCAGTGGTCATAAATGATGCTTACTTCGAAAAAAGAAAAGGATAGTTAATCCAAAATTTATACACTTATTAATATGAATGCAACTGATACTGACAAGATGTAAGTGTTGATACAAAAAAAGAGTTTAGTTCTAAAGATATGTTCTTATTTACACATTTCCCCTGTAAATCGATTAGCTTTTCCTATTGATTTAGCTCCCAAAATTAAAAAGCAAAACAAAATACTAGTTCAAATAGCTAAAATAGATTTAACTAAGAAATTATGTTTTCTATATTGCATTTTTGTGAATTCTGAAAGGGTTTGACACCTTCCCAAGTGATATGGTCTAAAAAGAAACCAAATGCACAGGGGATAACTTCTACACCGACAGATATTGCCTCTCTAAATAATTTCCCATATAAAGGATCTGCTAAATCACAAGGTGCAAAAATTTCCATATCACTTCTACTTATGCAAGGAATCAATACCGCTCTTGAATTAGCAGAAATACTCATTAGCTCCCTCAAATGTTTTTGACCTCTTGTAGTAACAGTGTCGGGGAACAAAGCCAATTTTTTTTCACACCAAGTTGTATTTTTAACCTCTATATAAATATTTCTACAATCTAAGTTGTTTGTTTCTGGTTTAAGTAACAAATCAATTCGACTTTTACCTTCTAAACCATATTTAACTTCAGGCTTGATATTTGCAATTAAACCCAATTGCTTCTCTAGGCAATTGGCCTCAATTAAATTTCTAATCAATTTATTAGGTAAAGATGTATTGATACCTACCCAGCATCTCTTGAGTTCATTATGACTTGGCACTTCAGCTTGCTCCCAAGACCAATCTAATTTACGTTTAGGAGAAGGACAGTACTTAAGCCTAACTCGACCACCAGGCCACAAAACCCCTTTCATTGGTCCTGTATTTGCACAATGAGCGGTAACAATTTCACCATTAGCCAGCTCAACATCAGCCAAGAATCTCTTATATCTCTTAATTAGGATTCCCTCTATAAGAGGGGGAAACTTAATAATGGTTTTCCCAATCTCAATCACTTAATTAACATCCAATTAAAACAAGAACTACAAAAATATTCTAGAAAAATGAAAGCTCTCTTATTTCAAATTTAACATGCCGAAATCAATCAAAGAAATTGCTTTTGTCGTAAGTTTAGGAACTTTATTAAGCAAATTTGGAGGGATGACAAGGCAGTTAGTTATTGCTGGTGCTTTCGGTATTAGTGCTGCATATGATGCATATAACTATGCTTATATTATACCTGGATTTTTCTTAGTCCTTTTAGGAGGTATTAATGGACCGTTGCATAATTCAATGGTTACACTAATAGCAGATAAAAACAAAGTTGATAGTAGATTTTTCATAAGTTCAATAAATAATATTTTATCTCTAATACTATTAGTAATAAGTTTTTTTATTTTCTTTTCATCCGATTTATTGATTAATTTAGTTGGAGCAAGTTTAAGCCCTGAGATCAAAGAGATAGCATCTTATCAATTAAAAATAATGTCTCCAATTATATTCTTATCTGGACTGATAGGACTAGGTTTTGGATCTCTAAATGCGAAAAAAGAATTTTTCATCCCATCTATATCTCCATTACTTTCAAGTCTTATAATTATAATTGCCGTATCAAACTTCTGGATAAATAAAGAATCCTCAGTTGATATAAATGAATTAAATTTGAGGGGAGGAGTTATTCTTGCAAAGGCCACATTTATAGGAGCTCTATCTCAATATTTAATTCAAATACCTTTTCTAATTAAAAAAGGGATATTTACTATAAGTTTTTCAATCCAAACAAAATACTCAGAACTAAAAAGAGCCTGGAAAATGATTGCCCCTGCTTCACTTTCTTCAGGAATGATGCAAATCAATGTTATTACTGATTTATTCTTTGCATCAAAAATAGTTGGGGCTGCAGCTGCTCTAAGTTATGCAAACTTCTTAGTTCAAGCTCCTCTTGGAATAATATCAAATTCTATTTTAATTCCATTATTACCGGTTTTTGTAAGCTTAAGAGCTCGAGAAAATCATATAAAATTGATCAAAAAAATCCATCAAGGATTAATCATTTCGTCCTCTTCGATGGTATTTCTAGGTTCGATATTTATTTCATTATCAGCTCCAATAGTAATATTAATCTATGGCAGAGGTTCATTTAACCAAAATGCTATAGATGTTGTAAGTCAACTATTAATTGCATATGGAATAGGAATGCCTTTTTATCTATTAAGAGATCTATTAGTTAGAGTCTTTTATGGTATTGAAGATTCAAAAACACCATTTAGAATTTCAATTATAGCAATATTATTAAATTTATTTTTTGACTGGTTTTTAATAGGAGGAACAAGTCATTGGGGGCAACTATCTCCAATCAATTTAGGAGTAAATGGTTTAGTATATTCTACTACGTTTGTTAATTTATTTGCGTGCATACTTTTACTATTAAAATTAAATAATAAACTAGAAAATCTGAAATTATCAAAAATAGTATTTCAAAATCTTAGGATTATTTTAACTGGTTTAATTTCTGGTATTAGCTCATTTCTTATTTTTAAGATAATAGATTTACCCTATAGTTTCTTTAATTTATTATTTAAAATTATAATTTCATCAAGTATTAGTCTTGCTATATTCTATTCTCTAGCAATTATTCTTAAAGTTGATGATATAGAGAGTTTAAATAAGTTTTTAAAAGAGAAATTTATTCGTCTTTAAGAAAAACATCTTTTTCTGATCTAACTTTAAGTGGGATTTCTAAAAAGTTCATTTCATCAGTTTTCACTCCACTTACTGAGAGAATTCTTGCTTCAATACCAAACTCTTGAAAAGCTATTTCCATCTCTTTCATCAATTCCTTTTCAACCTGTGCATCTGCATCAGCAACTTTTCCTATAAGTCTTTCTCCTAAACGACCAATTCGCTGCCTTACTACCTCTCGTGCATTAGTCACCTGAATGATTAACAAGAAAAACAATGCAATTGATCAAATCTTATCTGCAATAGGGTTCTAAAATCTCTTCAAGGTCAAAAAATTGATTTGATGGAATTAATTTTGATAATGGCAATCTCGTCTTACCTCCTCCAAGTTTTACTTGAATCGCCTCAAGACCTTTTCTAGCTGCAACATTTGCACCTTGATCAAAGTTAGCCTGACATTCAATAGCTAAGTCCTTTGCAAGGCCAGCATCACCTAGATAAAGGTTCCAATTTCCAACTTGAATAAATAATCTGTCAGCTATAGAAACTGCTAGCTCCTTAATTAGCGATGAATCGATAGAAGTGGACATGAAAACATAGTTTTTTCTATTATTAATGACCTTAGATAGAGATTGGTTACTATCTAAAAATGAAAAAACTAATGGAAAAATAACTTTTTAAGTTTCACGATCGTATTTCAATGAATTTTCAAGGCCTAGATACAAACATATTTCCCTTTTCTTTGGGAGTCAATCTGATATTGTTTTTTTATGCGCCTGTAGCTCAGCGGATTAGAGCATCTGACTACGGATCAGAGGGTCGGGAGTTCGAATCTCTCCAGGCGCGTTTAAAAAATTTGTAAATCCTTATATAACCAGAAAATAAGAGAAGGTTTTTACTCATTAGACTAAACATATGTCTACTATCACAACATAAATAAAAGAATAAAGTGATTATTAAATCTTCTTTGATGGAATGTGATCCAAGTATTGCGAAATTAATAAATAATGAATTAACAAGGCAAGAAACTCATTTAGAACTTATTGCAAGTGAGAATTTCGCCTCAAAGGCAGTAATGGAAGCACAGGGATCAGTCTTAACAAATAAATATGCTGAAGGGCTCCCCAGCAAACGTTATTACGGAGGGTGTGAACATATCGATGAAATTGAGCAGTTAGCCATCGAAAGAGCAAAGAACCTTTTTGGTGCCAACTGGGCAAATGTCCAACCCCACAGCGGTGCACAAGCTAACTTTGCCGTTTTCCTAAGTCTTCTTAAGCCTGGTGACACAATCATGGGAATGGACCTATCTCATGGAGGGCACCTCACCCATGGTTCACCTGTCAATGTCAGTGGCAAATGGTTTAAGACATGCCATTACGAAGTTGATAAAACGAGCGAAATACTCGATATGGACGCAATTAGAAAAAAAGCCATTGAACATAAACCTAAACTAATTATTTGTGGATTTTCTGCGTATTCACGAAAAATTGACTTCCAGGCCTTTAGATCAATTGCTGATGAGGTGAATTCTTATTTATTAGCTGATATTGCTCATATTGCTGGTTTAGTGGCAAGTGGTCTTCATCCAAGTCCAATACCATATTGTGATGTAGTTACTACAACCACTCACAAAACTCTTAGAGGGCCAAGGGGAGGACTAATCCTCTCAAAAGATGAAGAGCTTGGGAAAAAGCTTGATAAGGCAGTGTTTCCAGGCACCCAAGGAGGTCCTTTAGAACATGTAATAGCAGCCAAGGCAGTGGCATTCAAAGAAGCTTCTGAATCCGAATTCAAGCACTACAGTCAAAGAGTAATCTCAAATGCAAAAGTTCTTTCCAATCAACTTCAAAAAAGAGGTATTTCTGTTGTAAGTAAAGGGACTGATAATCATATTGTTCTTCTTGACCTTAGAAGTATAGGTATGACAGGAAAAATTGCTGATCAGTTAGTTAGTGATATCAAAATAACAGCAAACAAAAATACTGTGCCTTTTGATCCTGAATCTCCATTTGTTACTAGTGGACTAAGGCTAGGTTCAGCAGCTCTTACTACTAGGGGCTTTAATGAACAAGCCTTTGAGGATGTTGGGAATATCATTGCAAATAGACTGCTTAACCCTAATGATGAAAAAATAAAGGAAGAATCAATCAAAAAAGTATCTGAACTTTGCAATAAGTTTCCTTTATATTGTGAAAAAATTTAAAGATATAAATAATAGCAATAAAAATCAATTTGGAGCAGAGATTTTATGCATTGGGAGTGAAATACTTCTAGGAAATATTATTAATACTAATTCTCAATGGATAGCAGAACAACTAGCAAGTTTAGGTATTCCACATTTTAGACAAACCGTTATCGGAGATAACCCTGCCAGATTAAAAGAAGCAATCCTTGAGGCATCTAATCGATCTGAAATTCTAATAACAACTGGTGGTCTTGGACCCACGCCTGATGATATAACAACGCAAGTAATTGCCGATACTTTTAACACACCGCTAGAACAAAGAAATGATATTTTGATTGACTTGAAAAACAAATTAAGAAATAAGGATCGTAACTTGTCTCAAAGTCAAAAAAAGCAATCCCTAGTCCCCAGAGGTTCTAAAATCATAAACAATTCCTCAGGCACAGCACCAGGAATTATATTTAGTCCAAAGAAGAATTTTACAATTCTTACTTTCCCTGGAGTTCCAAGTGAATTAAAAGAAATGTGGAATAACGAAGCAAAAAAATGGTTAATTAGTAATAATTTCTCGAATAAAATCATCTCTAGCAAAGTTTTACATTTCGCGGGTATAAGTGAATCATTATTAGCTGACAAAATCACACATTTACTGAAATCAAATAACCCTACTGTTGCAACTTATGCAAGCACCGAAGAAGTAAAGGTAAGAATCACAGCCAAAGGAGCTAATTTAGAAGAAACTAATAAAATGATCATACCTATTGAAAAAGAGTTAACTCAAATCACTGGATTAAAATGCTTTGGGGTAGATAATATAACTCTTGAAGAATTAGTATTAAGATTATTACTGAAAAGAAAAGAAACAATTGCTGTTGCAGAATCATGCACTGGAGGTGGAATAGGTTCTAAACTTACAAAAATTCCTGGATCTTCAAAAATTTTCCATGGAGGTGTTATTGCATACAACAATTCGATTAAGCAAAGAATATTAGGTGTCCCTGAGGAGTTAATTAATACCTATGGTGCAGTCTCAAAGCCAGTAGTTGAATCAATGGCAGAAGGTGTCCAAAAGAAATTCAAAGTTAACTGGGCAATATCTGTCAGTGGAATTGCAGGGCCCACTGGAGGAAGTGAATTAAAACCAGTTGGTCTAGTCAATTTTTGTATTAAAGGTCCAAAGACCCTCATCGCGTGGGAGGAAAGATTTGGATCTAATAAGACAAGAGAAGATATTCAAAAATTAAGCGTTTTAAATGCTCTTGATAGATTACGTTTATCTATAATCATGGACAAATAAGTCCTAATTGCTGGATTTGACAGTTGAGCTCTGGAACCCTCTACGACAAAGTATGGAACTTCCATCAGGTAAAAGAACTACCTGGGGGTGCAACGCAACTGTTTGTTGGACTTCATTTAATTCACGAAGTTACAAGTCCCCAAGCTTTTTCTGCTCTAAATGAAAAAAATCTTGAAGTCAAATTCCCTAATCTAACTGTTGCTACTGTCGATCATATAGTTCCAACATTAAATCAGCAGCGTCCTTTTAGTGATCCTCTCGCAGAGGAAATGCTGACTACTTTAGAAAAAAATTGCAAAACTCATGGAATAAAATTTCATGGAATTGGAAGCAATTCTCAAGGTGTAGTTCATGTTATGGCTCCCGAATTAGGACTAACCCAGCCTGGGATGACGGTGGCTTGCGGAGATTCACATACCTCAACGCATGGAGCATTTGGAGCAATTGCATTTGGCATTGGAACAAGTCAAGTTCGAGATGTTTTAGCCAGTCAAAGTTTGGCAATGAAAAAATTAAAAGTAAGAAGAATTTGGGTAGATGGTTCATTGCAGAAGGGAGTTTATGCAAAAGACCTTATTCTTCATATCATCCGTTTGCTTGGAGTTAAAGGAGGGGTCGGATTTGCTTATGAATTTGCTGGCCCTGCCATAAAAAAACTTTCAATGGAAGGAAGAATGACCATATGCAATATGGCTATTGAAGGGGGTGCAAGATGTGGATATATCAATCCAGATGAAACTACTTTTGAATATCTTAAAGGGAAAGAATATTCTCCCAAAGGTCAAGAATGGTATAAAGCTATCAAGTGGTGGAAAAGTTTAGCAAGTGATTCAGAAGCTAAATTTGATGATGAGATTCAATTGGATGGATCATCTATTGAACCCACAGTTACTTGGGGTATAACTCCTGGTCAAGGTATTTCAATCAAAGAAAAAATTCCAAATCCTGACGAACTACCAATGAATGAACAACAAATAGCTAAAGATGCATGCAAATATATGAATCTAGAAGCAAACCAACCAATAGAAGGAACATTAATTGATGTTTGCTTTATAGGTAGCTGTACGAATGGAAGATTAAGTGATCTCCAAGAGGCATCAAAAATTGTTAAAGGTAGGAAAGTCTCTTCTGGAATTAGAGCTTTTGTTGTACCTGGTTCCCAAAAGGTTGCTAAAGAGGCCAAGCAAAAAGGAATAGATAAGATATTCCTTGCGGCAGGTTTTGAATGGAGAGAACCAGGTTGTTCAATGTGCCTAGCAATGAATCCAGACAAGTTAGAAGGCAGACAAATAAGCGCTAGCTCAAGTAATCGAAATTTCAAAGGAAGACAAGGGTCTGCAAATGGAAGAACCTTATTGATGAGTCCAGCGATGGTTGCTGCTGCTGCAATCAATGGCAAGGTTACGGATGTAAGAAAATTACTCCAAGAATAAAAATACAAATAACGTTATTTTTCAATGAAACAGGAATTCCCAAAAGGAGAAATCAAAGCAATTAGGGGTCGCAGCTTGGTAATCAAAGGCGATGATATTGATACTGACAGAATTATTCCAGCAAGATTTCTCAAATGTGTAAGTTTTTCCGCATTAGGAGAACAAGTTTTTGCAGATGACAGAAAAGAACTGAAAGGAAAGCACCCCTTTGATTTAGCCCAGCATAAAGGAAGCAATATTCTTGTTGTTAATGATAATTTTGGCTGTGGTTCAAGTCGCGAACATGCCCCACAGGCTCTTATGAGATGGGGAATAAGATTAATTATCGGGGAGAGTTTTGCTGAAATTTTCTTTGGGAATTGTCTTGCACTTGGCATACCTTGTATGACTTCTTCAAAACAAGAAATTACTAAATTACAAAACCTAGTTAATGAGAACTCGAATCAAATTTGGGATTTTAATCTTAAGGAACTTTCAATTTCCAATAAAAAAGAAAGCTTTAAGCTCGATCTGGAAGGAGGAGCATACAAAATGCTTTTTTCGGGAAAATGGGATGCTACTTCTCAACTATTGGATGCAGAAGAAAAAATTAATAATACCGTCAAAGATCTACCTTACCTAAATAATTTCAAATAAGAAATCTAAAATACTGCGTTTACAGAATTACCAAATTTAAATCCATTTATACGAAAATATAATCCTCCTGCATAATTATTAGGATGATAGTAAATTCCAAATTCGTATGATCTTTTATGCCACAAAAGGCCTAACTTTGTATCATAATATTCTCCATAAGTGTTTGATCTATTATCAATATTTAAATTAGAGATCACATCAAACATCAAAGGTCCATATATTTGTTGCATTAAACTTATATTTAATGTTTTCAAATCAATAGCATTGTCAAACTTAAATGGACTATTTCCAAACTTAATTTTCAAACCTGGCATAACCGAAAATTTTGTATAATCAAGAAAATTGCGATCTAAAGTTCCGAGTCTAATTTCAGGGCCTAAACTGAGTTTTAGAAAGCCTTGATCACTTGAATTGTTATAGTTAAAATATGCCGAATTAATATTAGTTCTAAAGACTAATTCAGGGTTAATTAAAACGGGAGATAAAGACGATAATTCCTTTTGATAAAGATCTTTTTGATTACTCTTCCAGATTGGATATTCACTATCTAAAGAAGCAAAAACACTAGAACGCCAAAGACTTATCATATCACTATTTTCAAATTTTTCCGCTTCATATCTAGCGGTTCCTATTCGAATATTTAAATTATTTTTCACTTCTCCAGTTTTAAAATACTTTGTCTTTTCAACGTAACCTCCAAAAGCAGATTTAATCTCAGTCTCACCAATTGTTCCATTCCAAGCTCTAGACCTATAAGTAGTGAAAAGATTAAAACTTGAGTCATCTATAATAGGCATCCTAAAATATCTTCTCAAAGTACTTGAATGTCTGATAGCATTAGAAAATCTATATATATTTAATGTACTTAGATCATTTATACTATCAAAGACCCAATTATCATTAATTGCATTTACTTTTAAACTCAAGCCAAATAAATCAGAAAAATTAGTATTTTTATTTTCACTATTTTTATAGCTGTTAGTTTTACCTAAAATAGCTCTATTAATCAAAAATTGAGGCTGAAAGTCAAGTTCTATATTATCATTAATATTTGTAGTATTACTTCTTCTTATCAAGACTAATCCATCACGATCTTTACCATCATATATGAACTCAAGCTTATTTTTATTTTTCTTCTTTCTTCCAAATATTCTTTTACCTAGATAAATCTTAGTTCTATTCTCAAGAATTAAATTAGTTTTAGAACTAGTAATAAGTAAATTACCATCATCTTCTTCTTCTGCAATAACATCTATTCCTTCAAAAGAAATTTGATGGGAATCAAATGGATCATTCGTAAAAATAATTCTATTAGATTTCCAGCCATTCTCCTCAACAGTTATTAAATTTGATTTAAATCTCCAGTTATTAATTAATCCTATCGATTTATTAGACCTCGTGATTTTATTTTCTGTTAATTTAATATTTCCAAAAGAATATTCTATTCCATCATCATAAATATTTATTTTATTTTTTTTAGGACCAGTCTTATTTGAATTAATCTCAAATTTTAAATCATTTAATACATTTTCAACATCTAATATCCCATATACATCTTTAATTACTCCTTCTTTCTTTAATAAATTAAATTTAAACTCTTTACCTAGAAAATATTGCCCTCCCTTAGTGAATCTAATATTTCCCTCAGCAGATAAAGTACCAGTTGATTTTTCATAACTTAGAAAGTCTGATCTTAAGATTCCACCATTTATTATTGCTTTGACATTGCCTTCAGCTTTATAAATATTTTGATTGTAATCATATTGCTTATCTGCAAAAATTTTTAAGGTTAAAAAAATATTTTCTTTATTTTCTGCTTTTAATTTTTCAAAATCAGCGCTTGTAGAATTATCAACTAAAGTGCCAACAGAAAAACTATATTGATTATTTGCATCTGTATATTGAAGAAAATTCTCCTTTCCTTTCGAAGTCTCAAGTAAAGACAGTAAACCTGTAAACCCTAGAAGACCAAGGTTTAAAAGCCAAGCATATTTTTTCTTCTCCGCCAATTGTGTTAAGCCGAAGAAAAGATATTACCTAATAAAGCAATTACAGGGGCTTGTTTAGTCCAGTAATTAGCGTGTCATTTTAGTCCTGAGGACTTTCCAAATCCTTTCTATTGGGTGTCCTTGTTGGATCACTTGCCAAGAAACCAAATAAAAAGATCCCTACAAAGAAAAATACGACCGTATAGACGGAAATCTTGAGGGCAAGCATAAATTCAACCAACTAATTAGAGATTAAACCTATCCTATGAAGTCAATAACTCCAATGAAAAAACCAAAGGTGTTACAGACTTTTGGAAATAAGGGAAATTAGTATCCCTAGAAAGGAGTGAAAAAAGTCAATAAATGCAATGGAAACAGATAAAAAGATCAATTTTTTTTCTCATTCGAATTCCTAAAACCCTTATCTTTCCTTTTTATTTTTGTAATTTTTCCCATTTTTTAGCTTATACAAGAACATTTTTTTAAAAAATCAAATTTTTTTAGGTCATTCCATCACAAGTTTCTACAGTCTCTTCTTCTTTTGGACAAGTTCTCATACAATATCTTGACTCATACAATTCTGAGCCAAGAGAAACGACATGGGACAAAAAACAGCACTTGGATCTTTGCTTAAATCCATTGGAAATTCTGGACAAGGAAAAGTTGTTCCAGGTTGGGGAGCAACACCAGTAATGGCCTTCATAGGAATTTTACTACTGGTTTTTCTAGTGATTATGCTCCAAATTTATAACCAATCACTTCTACTACAAGGTTTTTCAGTCGACTGGAACGGCTGAATTGATTAAATTCTGAGCAGTTCCTTTAGATTCGCCCATGAATATTTTTGGGGTTGGTTTGCCCGAAATAGCTGTAATTGCTGGATTGGCACTTGTTATTTTCGGTCCAAAACGTCTTCCAGAACTTGGGCGAACTATTGGAAAAACTCTCAAAGGGCTTCAAAGTGCCTCTACGGAATTTGAGCGTGAAATAAAAAATGCCATGAATGAAGAAGAGTCTTCAAATGAAAACATTTTGGACAAAGAAAATTAGTTTCTCCAAAAATAACTAGATATAAAGCTACTAGAATCAAAAACGATTCTGTCAAATTGGCATGTCGTCCGATGACTTGAAATTATTAGTTGGCTTAGGGAATCCTGGGGCTGATTACAAAAAAACTCGTCATAATGTTGGATTTATGGTGTTAGAAGAAATCGCAAGAAAAAATAATTGTAGCTTTCGTGAAAGCAAAAAACTGTTCGGCAGGACTTGTGAATTTGGCACAGGTATAGAAAAAAAAAGACTTTTAATGCCTAACACTTACATGAATGAAAGTGGTAAATCAGTGAGATCAGCAAAGGATTGGTTTGGATTTGAAAATCATCAATTAATAGTTCTAGTAGATGACATGGATCTTCCTCTGGGAAAAATAAGAGTCCGCTCTAAAGGGAGTTCCGGAGGTCATAATGGATTAAAAAGCATTATCAACCATCTTGGTACTTCTGAGTTTAAGAGATTAAAGATTGGAATAGGCCCGCCAAGTGAAGTTCAGAAAGAGAGAAAATCTAAGACTGTCTCTCACGTTTTAGGGAAATTTTCAAAACAAGAATTTACAATATTAGATTTCATTATTCAGGAAATTATTATTTGTATTGAATCAATTAGATCTAATAACTGGGAAAAAATAACTACTCGACTAAATTCTTACAAGCCTGAAAACTCATAAACCTAGAAAAATGTATAACAAACCATCAACCACTGCATATCTTCAGATTCATAAGCAATGTTTTAACAAAAAAAAAGTTGAGGGTATTGTACGTGCAGGAGATTTTGAGTGGAATTTTATTTGGGCTTTTAACCAGGGAGAACTTTTTGTCGAACCACCACTAGGTAGAGCTCTAATTAAAGATGCATTAGAGCGCTATTTAATCAAAGCTGATTATAAACTTGAGTGTGGTGGAGATTACATTTTTACAGTTAGGGCCAAATTTTAATATCTACTTTATCTGGCCAAGTAAATCTATATTTTAAGAAATCTTCTAATAAAATCAATGCAACAATAGCATCAAGATTTTCTGGAGGAAAAAGAATTTCTTTTGGAAGCCAACGAATAAGGTAATTTGGAGGCCAAATCTCCCAATATCTAAACCTTGCTCTAAAAGTTGATCCTTTTTCATTAACATAATTGAGATTGAAATAGTTTTTTTCTTTTAATTCATTCTCCACATACTTACAATTAGTCCCATCACCAATTATTATCTTTATAATCTGATAATCTTTATTCCACAAAGTAACTAAATCAGAAAATTTAGTCAATGAAGCAACACCAGCCTCAATAACTTTTCCGGATTGCATATCAGCTAATAATAAGCCGCATTTTTTGATTCCAGGATCTATTGATATATAAAGACTCATTTAACTCTTTTTAAGTATAGATTTTTCTAAAGATTGTAGTTCCAATGATACTGAGACTTTATCTGCGCTTTGACTATTATCAAGAGCTCTTGCAATAATTTGGTAATCCCCCTTTTTTTTACTTACTAGATATTTTCCTAAATTATTAATTTGAGTAGCATTAATTTGCAACTCCGAGCTTAATGAGCCTCGTCGCCTAACCTCGGCTAAAGTTGAAGCCATCAAAAGATTAATCTTCTTACTGATAGATTCAGAGTCAGAGTCAGACTTTGATAAGGATATTTTTTCTATAGCAATTACTTCACCTTTCATTGTAATTATTTTATTTAATGTCACTTCAGGAAATGCATAAACATAATTTTCACCCCTAAGTATATTTCCTGCTGATTTAATCCTCACGACCCAACTTCTATTATCAGCTAATTTATTTTCAAGCTTCTCAATATCATCTTTACGAACTAATAATATTCTTCGATATTTAGATTGATTTGTCCTTACTAAGTTAAAAGCATAGAAATTTGCTTGCTGTAATAAGCTTTCTATAGCTTTTTTTATATCATTAGTTTTATTTAATTTAATAGTCTTAGTTACTAAGGTTTGGCCACTACTTATTACTACATTTCCACTTCTAAAAGCATACAAATTTTTTTCTAGTTTTTTTAATTCTTTTTCACTCTCTATGATCTTCTCTCTAATATCCTCTAACTGAAATAATCCAACCCTTAAATCCCTATCAAATGCAACCATAGTTGCAAATGAAATAGCACTAATAATACTTCCAGTGAAAACAGTTATTAAAACAGCTGTACTTTTTGGTCTTAATTTAAAAATACTTAAACGCGCTTTGCCAACTCTAGTACCTAAGCGATCTCCCAAAGTAGAGAGTATTCCACCTAGGATTAATAGTAAAAGAATTTTGAGCCAGGCAGACACAGAAATAAAGAAGAGGAATTAACAAACCTTCTAAACCTTAGTATGCAATGGCCTTCAATTAAATCTTTTTGCTAAGGCTACTGGATCGAATATGGTTATTTTTTTTCTATCTATTGCTAATAATGAGGAACTTTTCAACTCACCCAGTAGTCTTGTAATAGTAACTCTGGTTGAACCTATTGCTTCAGCGATAGCTTGATGAGAAAGTCTTAAGTCAATTGTTACTCCTTTTTCCCCAGGCACACCAAAGTCCCTACATAAAACAAGTAAAAAGCTTGCAAGACGAGAGGACATATCTCTATGAGTTAAAGTTTCAATCATTGTTTCTGTTTGAAGTACTCGACTTGATAAACCTTGTAAAAGCAACAAACCAACAGAGGCATCTCGCTCAATTGCATTCCTTACTGATGAGGCTGGAGCAGAAACGAGTTCCACACGGGTAAAGGCAACAGCATGATAAAAACGATCTGATCTATGCCCTGTCAATAAAGATAAAACTCCAAAAAGACTATTTTCTCTCAACAAAGCAACTGTAATTTCTTCTCCCGTTTCGTAGACCCTACTCAATCGAACTGCACCACGCCTTATTAAATAAACCCTTTCTGCAGGATCACCAGGGAAAAAAATAGTTTTTGATCTATCTACAGTTTCAGTAGAAATTCCCTCCAAAGATTTAATTACATCTAAGAGAGTTTTGTTTGGCGGCAAAGGAGATGATGAATTACCAACCATCTGGCTATTTTTTTGTTGATTGAAACGAGTAAAGCCACGATATGAAGTGACCATATTTAATTTATTGTTCAGAGAACATTAATAAGTCGTGAAAAAACGATATGTAGCCATGGCGACTTTTTTGAAGCTAAGTCTTGAATCCAAGCTTAGACTGACTCAAAAATTCTATCTTTTTTGCTCAAAAATCTAAGGGATCTATCAAAAAAATATTAAAAACTACATTTTCAGGCTGTCCTTGCATCACATTTGGGGCCTTAACAATTTTGAGAACCAAATATTTTCATCCATACACCACAGATAGTGTTGAATTGGTTGATTAGAAATTTTATACCGCTAGATTAACTAAAAGTCATCCTGCTAAAAATTGAGATGAATGCACGAGTTAGCATTAATCCTCAACAAAGGGGGTCATCGACGTCAACAGAGATTTCTCCAAGGGCTACCCCCATTAGGAAACCTTTACGACTAGTTGAGACCCAAGGTCAAGTTCAAATCCACACCGCTACTTTTAGAGGTAGTTTTTCTGTTGTTTTAAGTGAAGCACTTAGATCGGCGGGATTGGGAAGTCATGTTTTAATAGCTCAATTTTTAAGAGGTGGAGTCAATCAAGGACCAAATGGAGCAATAAATCTTTGTGGGCGACTTGAGTGGCTAAGACCAGCAATTGAAACATGCTTACCCGAACAAATATCAGAAGAGCATTTATCTTTAAAAAGAAAATATGAAGAAAAAGCTATAAAAGAAATTTGGGAATTTTGTAAAGTAAGTTTAATCGAAAAAAAAATAGATAAAATCGTTCTTGATGAAATAGGAATAGCTATTAGCCTTGGTTTCATTAAAGAAAATGATTTAATTTTCATGATAAATAATCGGCCATCATCCACAGATATTATTCTTACAGGACCATCAATCCCTCCTAAAGTAATTGAGATGGCTGATCAAATTACTGAATTACGCTGCAATTAAATGTTAAAAAATGATCGTTGGATTTCAGAACAGGCTTCATTAGGAATGCTTGAACCTTTTCAAGAAAAGCTAATAAGACATCTTGAGCCGGAATCAAAAAAATCACCTGTCTTAAGCTTTGGCTGCTCATCTTATGGATATGATTTGCGTCTCTCCTCTAAAGAGTTTTTGATTTTTAGGCATGTCCCCGGGACAGTAATGAATCCAAAAAAGTTTAATCCTGCCAATTTAGAACCTACAGATTTAAAAGAAGACTCGGATGGTAAATTTTTCATTTTACCAGCTCACTCTTACGGCCTTGGTGTCGCTTTAGAGAAAATGAAGGTACCTCCAAATATTACTGTTATTTGCCTTGGGAAAAGCACCTATGCCCGCTTAGGGATAATAGTTAATACAACTCCTGCGGAAGCAAGCTGGGAGGGCCATCTAACCCTTGAATTTAGTAATAGCTCAGGCGCAGATTGCAGGATTTATGCTGATGAAGGAATTTGTCAATTACTTTTCTTTGAAGGAGATCCTTGCGAAACAACTTATAGTGATAGAAAAGGTAAATATCAATATCAAAAAGAAAGAGTTACATTAGCAAAGGTTTAAATATGAGTTGTGTTCAATTAATAACTTCTACACCAGATGCTGAGAAAAGCATGGCATACATTGCCAGGGTAAGTAATCCAAAAAATCAAGATAATGATGACTTTACTAAACTAATTGGATATTGCATTAAAAATGAACATTGGAGTGTTTTTGAGCAAGCCTATATGACTTTGCAAATAGAAACTACTAGAGGAATTGCTGCACAAATATTAAGACATCGATCATTTACCTTTCAAGAGTTCTCTCAACGTTATGCAGATAGCAGACAATTAGGAGAAATTCCAATACCAGAATTAAGAAGGCAAGATAATAAAAATAGACAAAATTCTATCTCAGACTTATCGAAAGAAATTATTAATAATTTCAACAAAAAAATTAAACGTCAATTCGATCAAAATAAAGAACTTTATGAAGAGATGTTAGAAGCTGGAATCGCCAAAGAATGTGCAAGATTCGTACTACCACTTGCTACCCCAACCAGAATTTATATGACAGGCTCTTGTCGATCTTGGATTCATTATATAAATTTAAGAACTGGTCATGGGACGCAAAAAGAGCATATGAATATTGCGCAAGAATGTAAAAATATTTTTTCACAAGAATATCCAGTAGTTTCATCCGCATTGAATTGGCTAGACTAGCTATGAAATCTAGGGCCTTCTGATCTAGTAATCATTTTATTATTTAATTCTTTTGAATTATTTTTAGAAATTAAATTACTTATATTTGATAATTTAGTAAAAGAAGGTAATTCAGAATTATTAATTAAAGCAAGAAAGATTTCATTGAGTTCACTATATTTTCTTACTCCTAATGAAAAGCCCTTAAATTCACCTTTATCATCAAAAAAAATCAATTTAGGAATACCACTTACATCGTATTTATTAATCAAATCAAACCACCTTGAATTATCAACATTAAGTAAAACTATATCTACCTTATTTGAATTTAGTTTTTCAACCTCAACCATATCAGGAGCCATTTCCTTACAAGCTTCGCACCAATCCGCATAAAATTCAAATACTGTAGGTTTCCCATTCGACAAAGCTATATCTGGTTCAAGGGAATTCTTAGCCAATTGGTCAAGCATTTTATTGGCTTTAAACCCAGTGCGAAAAAAGAATAATGAAACAACTAAAAAAAGACTCAAAAAAACTAAGAAGTTTTTTTGAAGTAAACTAAGATCTTTACCTGTACTAGTGTTATCAATCATCAGAGTTAATACTTTACACTGTTAATTATATACATAAGCTTTAAGTCAAAATATAATATATATATTAAACTAATCGATGAATAATTGGCTGTTTCTAATATACATTGCTCTATAAATTGGCAAATTTTTCTTAAGAGAAAATAATTCTCTATCTGTCTTTACATTATAAGGGTTCTGATCCATAAAACTCAGATTTCCTAAATCTTTCCTATTAAAATACCGACTTTTATCAATAGTATTAGTCATAGACTCAAAAAGTTTGAATATATCACTTTGAAAAAAAATTTCACCATTCTTACTCATGGATTTAGCAATTGAATTGAGAAGATTTGTTTTTAAGACTCTCCTTTTGAAGTGTTTTCTTTTAAACCAAGGGTCTGGGAATTGAATTGAAACTCTTTTTAATTGACCATAATCTAAATCTGACAACCATTCATCTAGACTGACATTAACATTACAAAATAGAAATTTTAAATTATCCAATTCTAATTTTATTCTTTTCTTTTCACATAAGCTAACAAGAGGTTCTCTTATCTCAAACCCAACAAAATTCCAGTCAGGAGATTTTTTTGCTAATTCAATCAGGAATTCACCTTTCGCAGATCCAATATCTAAATGAATTGGATAATGAGATTCCCTAAAAAGAACATTCTTACTTGGGAGTGATAATGGTAACTGAAAAAATTGGCTTAGAGGATTTACATGCTGTCTCACAGAATAAAAGCTGATATGAATAAATCAGATTATTATATTAGCAAGTCAATTAAATTTCTCAGAAAATAGTAACCACACAAGAGAATTTATAAATTTTGATTAGAATCTATTAATTATCTTTTTATAGGTAGATAATCATTAATCAATTTAAGGCAGTAATTGGATTAGACCCTAAGGGTATTTTCAAATATAGAGAAAATACTTTAATAATGAAAAATAGTCATAAAAAGAATACCTTAAGGTTGATAATAAATATAAATGAGATTTTTTTTTGACTGAACCTCAATTCCAAATTCTAGTTTGGCTCTCTTATCGAATTGCTGCTGCCTTCGCATTTGGGCTCCCATTAATTCTATTAATTTGGGCAAAAAGATCCAATTTAAGATCTATTGATAGGCTTTTGTCAATTTACTGGAAAGTTTCTAGTCTTTATGCGATAAACCTTTTATTTCTTAGTGTTAATAGCCAATTAGGCCAATTTATTTCATTCATTTCACCCATACTTATGGTTGCGTCTATTTGGTTTTGGTTCGATCTCAATGAAGAAATTGATGAAATGCCTATTTATAAACCAATTGCTTTAACTACACGAATTTGGCGATGGACTTTATCTTTTTGGGCCATACTAAATACTGGTCTTCATCTATTTAGTTGGAAATGTTTAAATTCAATTAATGAGAACTATTGTGATGCATGGAGAGAAGTTCCATTTAATTCATTCGTAACAACTAAAACAATAATAAAATTTGTTTTAGATGGTAATTGGAGTACAGGATTTGCTACATTTTTTGCATATTTAGCTCTGATATTATACTTAATAGGTTTACTCCAATGGTTAATTATTCAATTACCAAAGAATGGTCGTTTCGCCGGTAAATTTTAAAAACAAACAACTTTAATATTGAATTTTAATATTTAAATAGCTAAAACTACTTTTTCGCATCTTGCACAGATATTAGGATGTTTTTCATTCTTGCTCATTTCAGTTTCATAATGCCAACATCTTTCACACTTAAACCCTCTTGCTTTTGCAATCTCAACTGAAGCAAGATCATTATCCTCATTAACTAAAACTTCAGCCCAAGGCTCGCCACCAATTTGTAATGATGAAACCAGGAACCAATCTCTAAGTACATCAACATTGTTTGATTCACTCTCAGCCAACCATTCAATAGCAGCTTGAACTTTTTCATCAGCTATATCAATCCTCACTGATGCTTCCAAAGAAGAACCTAACTCTTGCTTATTTCTACAGCTTTCCAACATCCGATTAATAACTGATCTCAGTTTGCGGAGTTCTATAACATGACAATTAAAACTCCT
>QCPD01000006.1 GCA_003209755.1 Prochlorococcus sp. AG-436-C14 | reverse complement strand
GTCCAATGTATAAATAAAAGATCAACCCCACCATCAGTAATCCAATTACATGGTGATGAATCAGTTGATTATTGTCGTGAATTAAAGAAGGAGATTCCAGCAATTAAATTATGGAAAGCCTTCAGGTTAAAATCTATTAATGATTTGGAAAATATAAGTCAATACGAGAACAATGTTGATGCTATTCTCTTAGATGCCTGGGATGATAAGTCACTTGGAGGAACTGGGAATAGAGTCCCAATAGAACTACTAATTAATAAAACTTTTAAAGCTCCTTGGATCTTAGCTGGTGGAATATCTGCTGAAATAATTCCTGAAATTTTTTCTAAACTTAGACCTGATGGTATTGATGCATCTAGTCAACTAGAAATATCTCCAGGCATTAAAGATATTATGAAAGTTAAATCTCTTGTTCGCGAAATTAGAGAACAAAATTAATCAAGGAGATTAACTAATACTTTCTCTAATATTAAAATGCTCCTGATGAAGGCATCAGAGTTACATCCTCAATAATTTGATTAATTGGTTGACTAGAAAGATGTAAAAGTTCAAATGCAACTTGATCAACTGAAAGCATCGAATCTCTATCAAATTGCATCCCAACGGTATCAGAATCCCAAAGAGATGAATTTACTGATCCAAGGGTAAGTGTGCATGCTCGTATGAAATTCTTACGTTCTTCTTCTGCTAAGCATTTGGTAAAACTTGCTAAAGCTGCTTTGGAAACACAATAGGCACCCCATTGTGGAAAAACATTACGAGAAGCGTGACTACTAACGTTGATAACTAGTCCTCCTTTTTTTCTCATTAAAGGAACCACCTCAGAGCAAACCTGAAAGATACTGGTTAGATTCATTTGCATGATCCATTCCCACTTTTCAAGTGGCATGGATAGAAGATTTCCAGTCCAAGCAACTCCAGCATTATTTATTAGAACAGATGGAATCAAACCATTATTCATTAATTCAACTATTCCCTTAGATATATTTTTGGGATTGCTAAGATCTATAGATTTATAGAAGACCTTAACTTTTTTATTATCTATTTCTTCAACAAGTCTTTTTAAATCATCTTCAGACCTGGCTAGAAGCAGTAAATCCCATCCAGAATTAGCAAAAGCTTTAGCAGTTGCTCTCCCAATTCCTCTAGAAGCGCCCGTAATTAATACTGTTGACAAGAAAGTTAGAAGCAAACATTAAAACTTTAAACTGAAATTTCAGTTTCGATAGATTGAGATTCCAAATATTTTCCCATTTTTCTAAATTTGGAATATCTATTGTTTCTCAATTCATCAGACGATAAAGCCAACAATTCGGACAAATGCTTCTCAAGGGCATTTTTTAAAGTATCTCCAGCCTGAAGTGGGGCCCAATTATTCCCCCCTGAAGGCTCTTTTAGAACCTCATCAACAATTCCTAGCTTCATAAGATCAGGTCCAGTAATTTTTAATGCTGATGCTGCTTCCGGAGCCTTCCCAGCATCCCTCCATAAAATCGAAGCACACGCTTCGGGGCTTGCAACTGTATAGACACTATGTTCAAACATGAGCAGCCTGTCTGCGACACCTATCCCTAAAGCACCACCAGAGCCCCCTTCTCCAATTACAGTTGCAATTATGGGGACTTTCAGCCTAAACATTTCACGTAAATTCACCGCGATTGCTTCTCCCTGACCTTGCTCTTCTGCTATGAGTCCTGCATAAGCTCCAGGAGTATCTATAAAAGAAATTATTGGCAAACTAAATCGATCAGCATGATCCATTAACCTCAAAGCCTTTCTGTACCCTCCTGGCTTTGCCATGCCAAAGTTTCTTGCAACATTCTCTTTTGTATCTCTACCTTTTTGTTGTCCAATTAGAAGAACAGATTTTTCTCCTATTCGAGCTAACCCTCCTATGAGAGCTTGATCATCAGTTCCGTTCCTGTCTCCATGCAATTCGACCCAGTCATCACAGAACATCTGAATATAATCAAGTGTGCTAGGTCTTTGAGGGTGTCTAGCTACTTGAATCTTTTGAGCAGGTGTAAGTGCATTAAATATTTCTTCTCGCCTTCTTGCTGCAAGTGTCTCTAATTGCAGAAGTTGCTGACTTACATCAACCTCTGAATCTCTTGCTAATTCTCTGATTTGATCAATCTGATTCTCTAATTCAACAAGAGGTTTTTCAAAATCGAGGAGAAAACGTCTAGCCATAAAAAAAAGTAACCAAATGGTCAGACAGATAATGTCTGAATATTTGATTTCAAACCAACAGCAGAAAACCCGTGCCTTTCAGAAGCCTTGCCTATAAAGTCCATCTTTTCCAACGTAATATTATTCCTCCCCCAACTGAAATTGGTATGACAATTCTCGAATTCAAGAAGCATTGCCTCAGCAAAACATGCAAACATTTCTCTTTTAGGATTTTCCATCTCAGCCAATTCCATCATGCTCCATCCAATGTCTTTGAAAAATTGAACTATTCCGCCTTTTAAGACATGAATACCAGACCCTGAAAACTTCTCACCTAAATTTTTAGGATATCCACCATCAATCATTAAGCAGGGCCTTTTAATTTTAGAAGGATCAATTTCTAAGGTTTTGGGCATGCTTGCAACCCAAATGACAATATCTGCTTCAGGTAAAGCCTCATCAAGGCTAAGAATTCTTCCTCCTCCAAGTTGAGATTGAAGCTCAACTAAAGGCTTTTGCTGTCTAGCTACTAATAGAAGTTCAGAAACACCTGTTCGATTACTTAGCCACCTACAAACAGCGCTGCCAATGTCACCAGTAGCCCCAACAACAGCTACTTTTGATTTGGTCAAATCAATTCCTATTCGAGGCGCATTTTGCTCTAGCTGTCTACAAATCACCCAAGCTGTATGAGTATTACCAGTTGTAAATCTTTTCCAATCAAGAGTAGTATTTCTAACTTGTTGATTTTGAAGCAAATTAAAATTTTCAAAAATTATTGACGTAAAACCACCTAGAGCGGTGATGTTGATCCCTTTTTTTTGAGCTAACTCCATTGCATTCAAAACTTTTCTTCTTGCAGTTTTGAAACGACTTAGCATCTCAGGAACAAAGCATGAGTCTATATAAGCTCCCTCAATAGTCTTTCCGATCGCACTTACAACCTTTACATGCTCTACCAACTGAGGAGGGGCAGTACACCATACGTCTAAATCGCCTTCTGCAATATGGTCATACCCCAAGCCCAATGCCTTTCGCTTGGCATCTGCAAAACTTGTTGAATGTCCAATTAGCCCAAACATTTTGCACCAAGAAAGATCAAAGTTGAAACTAAATATTTATCCAAGTTTGAAGGTTAGACCACCAAGGTCACAAAAAAAAGAATTCCTCAAGAACTTTAAGTTCTTGAGGAATCCATGAACATAGAAAAATGTAAATTTAAAATCTCTAAATGACTGCAGCAAGTGCCATTCTTGCGATTTCTCTATTATCAAGACCTATTTCCAAAAGGGAATCTTGATAAGCAATCATAAATTCTTCCATTAACTCTTCCTTATCCATATGGAGTACTTCCGCGTCATTTGAAACTTCATCAAGCATTGATTTTATTAAAGGCAAATTTTCTTTATTAGCCTTCATAAGATCTTTCTTGACTGACTCAAGATTGGCCTTAAGCCATTCTTGACCGTAATTCAAATGTAAATATTCATCTTGAACAACACCTTCTGTAATTCTTTTAGCAAAAGGATCAGCGACACGAATGTAAACGTGATAAGCAGATATTGCAAAAGATTCAATCAAAATGCATTGAATTAGAAGACAAGTAGTGGTATTCCCAGAATTAAAAGCCTCTATAAAATTATTATGGAGTTTCGAGAAAAAGGTTTTTGCAAAAGGCATATCAGGTTTTACGGCAAGATTTCTTCCGCAAGCACAAAAACCATTCATGTGCTTTTTCTCCATCTTTCCAAGCCTTACAAGCTCATCAGCATGCTCAGGAATCAATTTAGCGAGATCAAGAAAATTTGAATAGGCTTCTTGCTCGCCTTCGATTACTACTGCATTGATTCTGCTATAGGCATCTTTGTAAGATTCAGAAGTGAAATCTGGAAGAGAGTCAGAAACTAACTCTTCTTTTTCTACGGTTAAATTGTTGGATGCAAAAGCTTGCATAGATCTATTAGAAATTTGTCAATCTGAGTGATCTTACAGAATTAAACGCAAAATGGTAGTTCAGTTACCACAACTTAACTGGTAGAAACAGGTATTCAAGACATGACTGGAGGCCAATCACTGTTCAAAAGGCTTGCAAATAGGGACTTCCAATGAACTATTAGTGCATTTTCCAAAGCGGCACCCAACACAGGGTTTGAAGAACTTGCATCACCAATAATTCCAGAGGAACTCAAATCTTCAGTTAGCCATGCACATGGCGAGGCTCCCTCAAGGCTCCAACCTTTTGGAATAGTAACTATTTCTTGATCTACATCCTTTTTTTCTAAATAAGAATCATTCCTTACCAAATCTCCAGCCATGTGCAACATTAGACTTGTTTCCGCTAGTGCCGCATGAAGTCCTTCTTCTACCTCTTTTTCAGGTAAAAGTTGATCTAATTCTGGGACACCGCTCCAAAGGAAACAAGGCAATACAGCAAGAGAAGGACATTGGATTCTAAGTTGCCTCGAAACAGCTTGGAGCAGACCAATTTGCCCACCATGAGCGTTAAAAAAAACTAATCTATTAAATCCCATAGATGCTATTTGCTGGCCAACATCAGTAACCATTGAAAGCAAAACATCAGCTGATAAGGACAAAGTTCCTGGGAAAGCCTGATGCTCAGGAGAAAAACCAATTGATTGAGATGGCATCATCCATATCGGCATGTTTTCTGGCAACCTTTCAAGAGTCTTGATTAAAATTTTTTCAGCAAAAAAAGTATCAGTAATTAAAGGTAAATGAGGTCCATGTTGTTCACATGCACCAAAGGGCCAAACCAATGTAGATCCTTTCTCCGAAGCGGCTTTAGAAGCCTCAGGCCAGGTCAAATGCTCAAATCGACGAGTTTGGAAAATGATAGAAATCTCCTAATAATTAAAAAACAACTTACCCTTGACTGTAAGAATGTTTCACTTATTACAAAGGGTATTATGGCCGGGTCAGATCCTCAGCCTAAAAAAGCAACTCCCCCAAGGCCGGCAATAAATGCACCGCGCAAGCCATTGCAGGTTATGCATATCAGTCGAAAGACTGAAGAAGAAATAATCAATGAAAGATCATCTGAAAAAGAGCGCTCTGAGCAAACTAAAGATATAAGATTTAATGAAAAAGTTCTAGCTGAAAAAGAAATTTCTAAATTAAAGAAAGCACCTGAACAGCAAAAAATAACCCAGGAAGAATCTAGTAATACTTTTCTTACAACGACAATGGGAGATCTTCTGAGATCTAATAACAATTCTGATAATAAAAAAAATATTAAAGCTTTTGATGATCAAAATGTTTTTGAACAAAAAAGTAGAAAAGTTGATGAATTTGATTTTGATGAAGACGAATTCTTAGCAGCCTTAGAAGAGAATCAACCAATCGGTACGACTGGAGAAATTGCAAAAGGTTCAGTGATTGCAGTTGAAAGTGATGGTATTTACGTAGACATAGGTGGAAAAGCTCCTGGATTCATGCCGAAAAATGAATGTGGTTTAGGTGTAATTACAAATTTAAAAGAGCGTTTCCCAAAAGGACTACAAGTCGAAGTTCTTGTTACTAGAGAACAAAATGCAGATGGGATGGTAACAATCAGTTGTAGGGCGCTAGAACTAAGAAAAAGCTGGGAAAAAGTTCAAAATCTTGCAAAAGAAGGAAAAGTTATTCGAGTTAAAATAAATGGTTTTAACCGTGGGGGTGTTACTTGCGACTTCGAAGGTTTAAGAGGTTTTATTCCTAGATCTCAACTTGAAGATGGAGAGAATCATCAATCTCTTGTTTCAAAGACAATTAATACTGCTTTTTTGGAGGTCAATCCAGAAAGAAGAAAACTTGTTCTCTCCGAAAAGAAAGCTGCAATTGCTTCAAGATTTTCAGAATTAGAAATTGGACAATTAATCGAGGGTGAAATCTTAACCATAAAACCTTATGGTTTTTTTGTTGATTTGAAGGGCGTCAGTGGCTTATTGCATCATTCAATGGTAACCAATGGAAGCATGAGAAGCCTTAGAGAAGTTTTTCAAACAGGCGAGTCCATCAAAGCTCTAATAACTGATTTAGACCCTTCTCGCGGACGAATTGGATTGAATACAGCTCTTTTAGAAGGTCCTCCGGGAGAACTTATTACTGACAAAACAAAAGTTATGGAAGAGGCTGAGGAGCGAGCAATTAAAGCGCGAAATAGCTTGAATAAAGAAAAAGTTGATCCTCAAAAGGAAGAGAAAGACATCAACTTATCCTCATAACTTAAATTGAAAAAATAAAATTGTGATTACATCCAAAAAATCTGATTTAAAAAACACAAACTGGGAAATAGACTTTTATTCCCGCCCAATAATTGATGAAAATGGAAAAAAAAGATGGGAATTATTAATTACATCTACAAATAATTTTAAAGATACGAAAACATTTAAATGGGAAAAGATATGTCCAGCATCAAGTGTTAATTCTATTTGGTTAAAAGATGCATTAGAGGAAGCTATTGATGCAGCTTATTTACAGGGTTGGGATAAACCTTCCGTTATTCGTTGTTGGCGATCTTCTATGAAAACAATGATAAAGCGTGCAGCAGATCAAATAGGAATTGAACTTATTTCTAGCAGAAGAACATATTCATTATTGGAGTGGATTATTGATAGAGAAAGGAATTTTTATCCTCAGCAAAAAGGATATATCGGCGTTAATCTAGCTCCTCCTTCAAATCCAATTACAAACCAAGCCATCCCGTTACCTGAGGAAGTAAGAGGTGACTCTTGGAGTTTTGCTTCCCTTTCTCTAAATACACTTAGAGAGGCTGATGAATGGGAAATAGAGTTTTCCAATTTAATACCCATAAAAGATTCAATTAATCAAAATATTTCTATTCCAGGTATTAGACTTTTTAGTCCAAAAAGATCCTTAGCACTTGCAGCTTGGCTAGGGGGACTTGAGCCAGCAAAGCTTTTAATAGAAGGGACCCAAATTATTTTAGAAGCAGGACAAGCTGATAGATGGTTAGTAACCGATGTCGAAGAAGAAGCAAAAAAAGCTATTGAAAATAATTTTCTAAATACGAAACTAGATGCAGATGGACTTCAATTTATTTCAGTTCAAAAAAGTCCTGAAGAAAATTCTCTAGATGGTTTTTGGATGCTAAAAGATATAGGAGAGATTTAACAATTTTCCCTAACGACACAGTTCAAATAGATTTATGGGATTAAAGGAAGAATCATAAAAATGAGATTATTAACTTATAAGGTTATCAATTTATTTCAGTCTGATTTATTAAGAGAAAATAATTTTATACATGTATTCTTCACGAAAAAATCTAAAAAATAATGAGCCTATAGAATTATAGAATCAACTAAATCTATTTTCTAATATTCATTATGCGAAGCAAGTACATAGCGATAAAGTAACTCAGGTGAATAATACATTAAACTTAAAGCCTAAGATTGCCGATTCTTTAATAACGAAAGAGCAATTTCAAAGCTTGTGAGTATACACAGCAGCTTGTATTCCTATACTAATTGCTAATATAAAGACAAGAAATATCGCAGCTTTTCATTCTGGCTTAAAAGGTATTAGAAATATGATTATCTCAAAAAGATTAGAAGGAATTGGGTCTAAGAAAAATAATTTAATTATTGCAATAGGACCTTCTATCAGTGGCGACAAATTTCAAGTTGAGAAAAAAATTTGAAGATGTAATTATTCAAAAAAAATCTCAACCCTAATAAAATACTCATTGATATACAAGCTGCTGCTATCTTACAATTACATAAAGAAGGTATAAAACAACATCAAATCAATCTAAATAGAATTTGCACATACTCAAATCCAAATCTATTTAATTCTTTCAGAAGAGATAAAACTAATTCAAGACAATAGAGTTGCATATATTCATAATCATAGAATTTAAAAATTGAATAATTAATTAACAGTTATTTGTTGCTAACCCTTCATTTATATATTTCTCAGTTATATCAATATTACTATTAAATGGAATAACTTTCGCAAGTAGAATGCCATCTAGTGATCCTTTAGGTTTTAAATTTATTTTTGTACCTCTTGGTAGTTGTTTTTTTAACCAAATAACTGATTTTTCTTCTAAATCAGGGTTGATATCTGTGCATGCTAGTTTCACAGTATATGTACGATTGTTATCTCCAATTAATAAAACAGAAGAACTGGTGACTTGCAAAATTTCTGCCGCATAGACTTGAGAAAAAAAACAAAAAAAAGATATAAATAAGATTAAAGTTTTTGTATAAAAATTATTCATAAAGAATTTGTTAAAATTATTTATGAATATCAGGTATCCCAACCATTTGGGCATTACTTTTCCCTGGTGGTACCATTGGATAACAATTTTCACCTTTTCTTACATTAACGTTTACTAGAACAGGTCCTTCATGAGCCAAGGCTTTCTGAAGTTGAGGTATTAAGTCATCTCTTTCTGTAATTACAATGCCCTCAATCCCAAAAGCCTTAGATAACGAAATAAAGTCAGGTTCCCCAACAGACATGTTAGACGCCGAATATCGTTCATCATAAAAACTTTCTTGCCATTGCCTAACCATCCCCTGCCAATGATTATTGATGATAATTACTTTTAAATTCAACTTGTATTGAGCAATAGTTCCAAGCTCCTGAATGTTCATAAGGATACTTGCATCTCCTGCGATACAAATGACTTGCTCCTTAGGCAAAGCAACTTTGACTCCCATTGCAGCGGGCATTCCAAAACCCATTGTTCCAAGTCCAGCACTGCTAATCCATTGTCTTGGTCCATTCAGCAAATATTGAGCTGCCCACATCTGATGTTGTCCAACATCAGTTGTAATGTAAGCATCTTGAGCCAAATCTCTTAAAGCGATTAATACTTCCTGTGGATAAATCTCTCCTTCTTTTGGTGGAGTGATTAAAGGAAAATTATTTTTCCAGTTTTTAATTTTGTTGAGCCAGATAGAAGTTCTTGGATTTATTTTCCTTTGGTTACTGAGATCTAATAATTTAACAAGGCTAATTCCAACGTCACCTAATACAGAGACTTCAACTGCTCTATTTTTATTTATTTCAGCTGGATCGATCTCAAAATGAATTACTTTTGCGTTGGGGGCAAAAGTATCTAATTTACCTGTAACTCTGTCATCAAATCTTGCCCCAATAGCAATCAACAAATCACATTCAGTTACAGCAAAGTTTGCGTAAGCTGTTCCATGCATTCCAAGCATCCCAACAGACAAAGGTTCACGTTCATCAAACGCGCCTTTCCCCATCAAAGTTGTTGTTACGGGTATTTGATATCTATTAGCAATCGCGGCTAGAGTTTCATGAGACCCAGAAGAAATAACACCCCCTCCAACGTAAAGGAGTGGTTGTTCAGCCTTTTCAATTAAATCTAAAGCTGCACTTATGGCTTTGTGTTCTGGCGCGAATGGTAGTTCAAAGCCTGGTGGTTTTATTGAACCTGGCTCAACAGGAAGATATTTAAACATCTCTTGTCCAACATCTTTTGGTATGTCAATCAAAACAGGTCCTGGTCTACCCGATGAGGCAATAAGAAAAGCTTGAGCTACAACTTTTGCAATTTCAGATGGATCTCTAACAACCCATGAATGTTTAACGATAGGAAGTGTTATGCCAAAAATATCTGTTTCTTGAAAAGCATCAGTACCAATAGCAGGTCTAGGAACTTGTCCTGTTATCACAACAAGAGGTACAGAATCCATTTGAGCAGTGGCTATCCCTGTGACTAGATTCGTAGCTCCAGGCCCTGATGTTCCAAAACAAACTCCTACTTTCCCTGTTGCTCTAGCGAAACCATCTGCGGCATGAGTTCCACCTTGCTCATGTCGAACAAGAATATGTCTTAACCAACCCTCTTGCTCAGCTTTAAAAACGGCATCATATATTGGGAGGATTGCTCCACCTGGATAACCAAAAATAGTATCTACGCCATGCCTTCGAAGAGAATCCATCAAGGCATCAGCTCCTGACATATCATGATGAGCTTTTGTTCCTGAATCTCCTATTTGATTAGGTGTAGAAGTCAGGGTCACGGCAGGAGAAAATCTAAACTAACAATAAATCTTAGTATGCTTAATTTCAATTAAACTAAAACAAGCCAAGATTTAATTAAATTTTCTAAATTCTAATAACAGGCTGATTATCAAATTAACCAACATAAATAGTTATTTTAATTCTTTACAACAATCCTATTTGGTGTAAAGGTCCTCCACCAATTATTAATTCCATCAAAAAACAAAGAAAAACAATCATTGCAACTCTTCCATTCCAAACTTCAGAGCTGTTATTCCATCCCCATTGCCATTTCTCTTGAGGATAAAGTTTTACTCTTTCTGGCAATTTTGATGCTTCCTCTAAACTAATCCCCTCGCCGTTTAAGCAAGAAGAAACCAGATCTGCCAATCCTTGAATAAAAAGTGGATAGGTATCTAGTGCTGGAACTCTCTTAAAATTAACAATTCCATTTTTATTTGCAATTTCTTTGTACTCAATATCAATCTCTTGGAGCGTTTCAATATGCTCACTGACAAAACTTATTGGAACTACAACAAGTTCCTTGACGCCAGATTTTCCTAATTTTTCTAGGACTTCCTCTGTATATGGTTTTAACCACTCTTCTGGACCCACTCGGCTTTGATAAGCTAGTGAGAATGAATTAGTGAATCCAAGGGAATTTTCAAGTTGGTCAATAATCAAAAGTGAGCAGTTTTGTATTTGATCTTGATAAGGATCGCCAGCTTCTTCGACATAGCTTTTAGGAACACCATGCGCTGTAAAAAAGACGTGCGCCTCTTGAGGTAAGTCACAAGAAAGGATTTGTTTCTTGATTAATTCAGCCATTGAAGATACATAAGCTGGATGATCAAACCAACTTCGAATACAACGGATTGATAATTTTTCAAACTCAGAGTCTCCATCTCTTAACCTTTTTAATTCTCTAAAACTGGATCCACTTGTACTTATTGAAAAATGGGGATAAAGGGGCAAAACAACAACTTTACTAACACCATCAGCCTTAATATCCGCTACTGCTGACTCAGTAAATGGATGCCAATACCTCATCGCAACATATGTTGTGGCATCAATTCCTATGTTTCTAAGATAACTTTGAAGTTCTCTTGCTTGCTGCTCAGTGATACGGCGTAAAGGTGATCCACCTCCAATCGATTTGTATGCCTCTTGTGATTTACTACTTCTTAATAAGCTAATAAGCCAAGCCAGAGGTTTTTGAAAAGCACGGACTGGTAAACGAATTATCTCTGGATCTGAAAATAAATTATATAAAAATGGTCCAACATCCTTAATCCTCTCAGGACCTCCGAGATTTAATAAGAGGACACCAACCCGAGCCATTTTAGAAAAAACTCCTTATAAAAGGTTATACAAACCCTTATCAAGGTAAATCTAGCTAAATTTACAGGATCATGGACGAGAATCAAAAGTTATTAGATATCAACCAAGACCTTGAATCAAAGGGAATCAATCTAAGAATTGAGAAAAGGGGTAAAGTTTTAAACATTCGAGGTGCTTTGCCCGATAAAAAATTTCATCATCTTTCTAAAGTTCAAAGAATAAGTCTTAAACTCCCATGCAACATTAACGGTTTAGAAGAGGCTAAAAAAGCTATAGAATTAATCGATTTTCAACTTAAAAAAAATCAATTCTCCTGGTCTCATTGGATTAAAGAAAAAGCTATCTCATCAATAAAGAGTAATAACTCAGTAGTAAGAAACGAAATAGAAAGCTTTAAAAGACAATTTTTTTCTGATACTTCTAGGAGCAAATCATCATCCGGAATGATTAGCACTTGGCAGTCTGCTTACAAACCATATTTGAAAAGGTTAATCGTATTAAGTCATAAATCTTCCCTTAAATTAAACGAGGAGCTTCTAGTGAAAATCCTTTTAAGTTACAAAGAGAATTCAAGGAGCAGGCAACAATGTGGAATTGCTTTAAGCGCTTTGGCAAGACATCTTAAATTAGAACTACCTGAGAACTGGAAACAACTTCAAAGTGGTTATGGAATACACGAATCTAATTTCAGAGAATTACCTAGTGATGAAGAAATTATTAATAGCTTTCAATTAATACCAAATCCAAAATGGAGATTTGTTTTTGGGTTAATGGCAACCTATGGGCTTAGAAATCATGAAGTCTTTTTTAGTGACTTATCTTGTTTAAAAAAAGACGGGGATAAAATACTTCGTGTTTTCCCAAACACAAAAACAGGAGAGCATCAAGTTTGGCCATTTCATCCTGAATGGGTTGATTTATTTCAGCTAGATAACAGAAGTGATACTTCAGATTTGCTTCCAGATATTAAAACAGATCTAAAAGAGACAACTCTTCAACATATAGGAAGAAGAGTATCTGAACAATTTAGAAGATATAAAATATCTTTCACCCCCTACGATTTAAGACATGCATGGGCAATCAGGACAATCTTAATAGGTCTACCAAATACTGTAGCTGCAAAGATGATGGGACACTCAGTATCAATACATACAAAAACCTATCATCATTGGATAACAAGAAGAGATCAGCAAATTGCTGTTGATAGCGCACTATCTAGAGGCAAATATTAACAAGAAGAATAATTAATATTTATAGCTATCACATTTCTATAAATTATTCTTTTCATTAATTTATATTCTTAGCATAAGAAATGAAAAATAAAATTCCTAAAGAAGATTCAAGACTTAATAACCTGGATAAGAGAGCAGAAGAAATAGGAATAGGTGGTAATTTAATACCAAATATTACCGAAAAAAAATATCGAGAAAGGATGAAAAAAAGAAAAGAGGTTCAATCACAAAGATTAAAAGAAAGAAATAAAGAAAAAGGCCTTATAATAATAAATACAGGTCAAGGAAAAGGTAAAACCACAGCAGCTCTTGGAATGGGGTTAAGAACTCTTGGTCACAACCACAAAGTTGCAATCATTCAATTTATCAAAGGTGGCTGGGAACCAGGTGAGTTATTCGCATTGAAAATATTTGGGGATAAGTTAAAGTTTCATGCATGTGGGGAAGGGTTCACATGGGAAACACAAGATAGAAATAAAGATATAAATTTAGTTAAGTCAAGTTGGATAAAGGCTGTCTCTTATATTGAAGACCCAAATTATAAACTTATAATTTTAGACGAGATCATTGTTGCAATAAAACTTGGATATATAGATGAAGATGAAATTATAAATGGCATAAATTTGCGTCCCGAGCTTACACATGTAGTCTTGACTGGAAGAGGAGCTTCAAAAAAACTAATCGATTCAGCTGATCTTGTGACAGAAATGAAGTTAATCCACCATCCCTTTAGAGAGCAGGGAGTAAAAGCACAAGAAGGAATTGAATATTAATCTCTAATCTTGAAAATATTTCCATCGCAAGGGATCCAATACAGATATAAAGACGTTCTCCCAGGACTTGCTACTGTCAATTTGTTATGAATTTTTAATGGCATACTCTAGAGCACTTATAAAACTCAGTGGTGAAGCTCTTATGGGAGAAAAACCTTATGGAATTGATCCTGAAATTGTTCAATCTATTGCTAAGGATGTTTCAAAAGTGGTTGAGAATGGGACGCAAATAGCAATTGTGGTTGGCGGTGGAAATATTTTCAGAGGTCTAAAAGGATCCGCTGCAGGCATGGATAGAGCCACTGCTGACTATGTAGGAATGCTTGCAACCGTAATGAATGCAATTACACTTCAAGATGGATTGGAAAGAGCTGGAGTACCCACAAGAGTTCAATCTGCTATTGACATGCAACAGATTGCAGAACCATACATAAGAAGAAGAGCAATAAGACATCTTGAGAAAGGTAGGGTAGTAGTTTTTGGAGGTGGGTGCGGCAATCCATTTTTTACAACTGATACCACTGCTGCTCTTAGGGCCGCTGAAATTAACGCAGAAGTTGTGTTCAAAGCTACGAAAGTTGATGGGGTTTACGATCGAGATCCAAAAAAATTCTCTGATGCTGTCAAATATGACAATCTCACCTTTCAAGATGTATTAGCAAACGAAATAGGAGTAATGGATAGCACTGCTATTGCTCTTTGCAAAGATAATAAAATCCCCATAGTTGTTTTTAATATTTTCCAACCTGGGAATATTGCTAAGGCTATTTCTGGTGAACCAATTGGATCAAGAATATCTAATTCAAGTTAACACTAAATTTTTTGAACCTTTTTAATAATCAATTCGCAATAACTTGATCTAAATGTCAAACCAAGAGCTAAAAACCACAATGAGCAAATCTGTTGAAGCAGCTCAAAGGAATTTCAATACCATCAGGACGGGAAGAGCAAATACTTCTTTATTAGACAGAATATCAGTCGAATACTACGGAGCTGAAACTCCACTAAAGTCACTTGCAACTATCACTACTCCTGACTCTCAAACGATAGCAATTCAACCCTTCGATTTGGGCTCATTAGCTTCCATTGAAAAAGCGATTGCGACAAGTGATCTAGGTTTTACTCCAAACAATGATGGAAAAATAATTCGTATCAATGTTCCACCTTTAACTGAAGAGCGTAGAAAAGAATTTTGCAAACTCGCATCCAAATATGCAGAAGAAGGAAAAGTTGCACTTAGGAATATACGCCGTGATGCAATAGAGAGAGTCAAAAAATCTGAAAAGGATGGTGATCTTTCCGAAGATCAAAGCAGAGATGAACAAGAAACAATTCAGAAAGAAACGGATAATTTTATAAAAGATATTGAAAAAAAACTTTCGGAAAAAGAAGCTGAAATTTTAAAAGTTTGACCATCATAGATGTTGCCATTATCGGAGGGGGGGCATCAGGTACTACTGCAGCATTTCATCTTGCTAGTAAACGTAAAAATGTATTAATCCTCGAAAAAAATATTTCCTCTCCAGAGATAACTTGCGGTGGTGGGATGTCTGCTGCAGTGCAAAATTGGTTTCCTTTTAAACTTTTACCAATAGTTGATGAAGTAATAACAAATGTAGAATTTAGTTGGTGCAATACCGATAAAGTGGTCGCTGAGCTCTCTGGATCTTCTCCTTTTTGGATAGTCAAACGTGAAAAGCTCGATTCATTCCTATTAAATCAAGCGCTAAATTCTGGTTGCAATTTATTAACTACTTTTAATGTAGTCGACCTAAAAAAAAAATCTAATATCTGGCAAATTACCGCTCTTGATGGGAGACAAATAGAGGCAAAAGCAGTCATCATAGCTGATGGATCTCAATCACCATGGCCTAAAACTTTTAATTTGGGTCCAAATCAACAAAAATTTGCATCCACTTTCTCAGGAAGAATTAGAAGGAAGGGAAATTTAAGGAGTGAAACAGCTAGATTCGAGTTTGGCTTAGTAAAGAATGGTTTTGCATGGGCTTTTCCATTAAAGAATGAAGTAAATGTTGGGATGGGAACTTTTCTAGATAATAAAAATTCAATCCCAGTTAATGAAATACTTAAATCCTTTCTGCCTGATTTAGGTTTTGAACCTTCTGAGGTAATTGGTCATGAAAAAAATTTAAGAGTATGGAATGGCCATTGTAAATTAAACGGAGAAGGAATTCTTCTAGTTGGAGATGCAGCCTCATTATGTGATCCCTTTTTAGCAGAGGGATTAAGGCCCGCTTTGATGAGTGGATTTGAAGCGGCAAAAAGCATGATTTATTGGCTGGATGGAGAAGTCAATTGTCTAGATGCTTATACAAAAACCATGCAAATAAATTGGGGGAATTCTATGGCTTGGGGTAAAAGAATTTCTCAAGTTTTTTATCGTTTTCCCAAAGTTGGATACCAACTAGGTGTAAAAAGACCTACTGCTCCAAAAAGAATTGCTCAAATTCTTTCAGGTGAGATGAGTTATGAAGACATCGCAAAAAGAGTAATCAAAAGATTACTTTTTCAAAATCAAAAATCATAAGGTTAGGGCAATTCCTCCTTCAATCAACTCAAGTCTTTCGTTCAATTGATTTTCTAATTTATCAATTGCTTTACTAAAGCCGCTAATTCCTTCATCAAGTTTTTCCGTAGCCATTTTATCTCCAGCCATCATAAGTTCAAAAGATGTCTGATCTAAATGAATTGTCTCTTCAATCATTAAAGGTTTTTGTGCATTTAACTTAATCGGTAAGTCCGAATATGTTTCATTAAGTTGCTGAAGTAATTTAGGAGAAATTGTCAATAAATCACATCCTGCAAGCTCGGTTATTTCCTCTATATTTCTGAAACTTGCTCCCATAACCTCTGTCTTATAACCATTTGACTTGAAATAATTAAATATTTTAGTGACAGAAACAACTCCTGGATCTTCAGTCGGTGGATAAGAATCTCTTCCAGTGGCAGATTTATACCAATCTAAAATCCTGCCAACAAAGGGGGAAATAAGCGTTACACCTGCCTCAGCACAAGCAACTGCTTGATAAAAATTAAACAATAAAGTTAGGTTGCAATGAATATTCTCTTTTTCTAATACCTCGGCTGCTTTTATTCCCTCCCAAGTAGAAGCAATTTTGATTAAAACCCTATCGTTAGAAATGCCATCCTGATTATATTTAGCAATTATTTTTCTTGCTTTTGCAATAGTGGCATCAGTATCAAAACTTAGCCTTGCATCAACCTCTGTTGAAACACGGCCAGGAATTAATTTTAAAATCTCTTTACCAAATACAACACAAAGTTCATCCAAAGCTTCCTTAACCACATTAGTAGTGGAGGCACTGGCTCCTAACATTTCTCTCGATGTAGTAAGTGCTTGATCAATCAAACTTTGATAAGCAGGGATTTGTGCTGCCGCCAGAATTAAAGAAGGGTTTGTTGTAGCGTCTCTGGGATGAAATTTTTTGATCGCTTCAAGATCACCAGTATCAGCCACTACCACAGTCATTGAAGATAACTGGTTAAGAAGGGATTCCATAATTAAAAACATCTTTCATAAGTGATAGACTAGCTAGATTTTTTATAGATTTCACCCTTTAATTAGTACTTTTAGAAAAATTTAGCCATCTCTTAGCTTTTGATAGCTAAATGTTCTTTTTTAGAAATACTTGGAGGGATTTTTTCTATCACAAGCAAAGTCTCAATAATTTTTTTTGCCACAGGGAGAGCCACAGTTGATCCATAGGCATTTGGCTTTTGGGGTTCATCAATAACTACTAAAACGACATACCGAGGATCATCAATAGGAAGACTTGCGACAAAACTGCAGATTTTAGAATTATAGTTAAAGCCATCTTGCGATTTTTGTGCCGTCCCTGTTTTTCCTCCAATTCGATAGCCAGGAACATTTACTTCAATACCACTTTCATCGTAAAAGGAGACAACTGTTTCCATCCATCCAAGGACAGTACTGGTAACCTCAGAAGATAAAATCTGCTTAGATTCTAAAGGAGGATTGAGATACGACTCATAATCACCTTTTAGGCCTTTAGTGATATGAGGCGTAACAAGTCTGCCACCATTCGCAATCAAAGCATGCAATTGAGCTAGTTTAAGCGGAGTAATAGAAAAACCTTGACCAAAGGAGGCTACCGCTGGTTCTATCGGTTGATTTACAAAAGTATGCTTTGATTTTATTTGTCCAGGAACTGCTCCTGGAAGATCAGTTTCTGGAATTTTATCTATTCCTAAACGCTTTAACCATTGCCAGTAATTACTCGCATTCATTTTTTTCATAATCTTAACCATACCTACATTGCTTGAGACTTGTAATACCTCAGGAAAAGTCAATATCCCATTAGGTTTTCGATCCCAATTCGAAAGAGGCCATCCTCCTACTGTAACTAGACCATCATCATTCACTTCTCCATTAGAGTTTATAACTCCCTCCTCCAATGCCAATGCCAAGTTAATTGGTTTAAAGGTAGAACCAGGTTCAAATAATTCTTGCACTGACCACTCTTTAAAAAGAGATGGTGAATAATCCCAATATTTATTGGGATTATAAGTTGGTGTAGAAGCCAATGCCAGAAGTTCTCCTGTATCTATATCCATTACGATTACAACACCTTTTTTTGCATTCCACGCCTTTACTTGCTTACTTATTTCTTTAACGGCTACTTCTTGAAGCCTTACATCTAAGGTAAGTTGCAGACTTAGTTGATCCTCCTCAAAGACACCACGTTGTACACCTACAGGTAAAGGGGTTCCATCCGCTCCTCTTCTGATTAAACTAGCTTTCTCTAGACGCTTGAGATCTCTATCTAAACTTAATTCCAATCCAGCCTGAGGTCTTCTATCTAAATCCAAAAAACCAACTACATTTGCAAAAAGTGATCCATGAGGATAAAGCCTCTGAGGATACACCTCCAAATCAATACCACTGATTCCTAATTTCTTAATTGTATTAGCATTCTCGGGTGTTACACCCTCTGCAAGTTTTACTCCTGATGAATAATTTCCTAATTGGTTTAATATCTCATCAACATTTTTGGATAGTGGCGTAGAAAGAAGTTTTGCTACTTCGACTGGTTTACGAACTGTCCTAGATGAATCACCAGGAAACTTAAAGTACCTGGGATGAGCCCAAATCTTAAAACGTCTTTCATCTATTGCGATAAGCTTTCCATTTCTATCTAAAATAGATCGACGTGTTCCCAAAGGGTTCTTTTGTTCTGTTTGAACTTCGCGTGCTAGAGCTCTTAATTGATCAGACTGAAATACTTGAAGCCAACCTACTCTTAAAAAAAGGCCCCCAAGTCCAAGACATAATAAAACAAAGATAATTCTAAATCTAGAATGAGATAGGGGTGAAAGAGTTTTTACTTTAAAAGTCCTTCTTTTCTTTATAGAATCCATACTTCTCATGGAAATTATTAATAACCAGACTTAATGGGAATAGAAGATATTCTCTCTAGCAATCTACTTTTAAATGTCATATCGAATAATTTTTTAGTTTCTTCTGGTTTTGGTCTATCCACATATATAAGATCTTCTGCTTTGGTTGGGACTAAATATCTAGACAACTTTTGATTTTTCAATAGGTAACTTTCAAGAATTGAAGTTGATTCCAATATTCTTCGGTTCAAATCTCGAGTGGTTTCAAGCTTAGTAAAAGACTTAGTCCACAAATATTGAGAATGCAGAGCAATGGATGACATTATCGCCACTGTCATGAGTATGCCTACCAATGCACCATCTAAAACGATATGAAGAGCAGCTTGAATTGGAAATTTTCGTTGAACCTGTTTTGATGAAAAAACACTGTTTAACAATTCCTTGGGCAACTTCTTTTTTTGAAATTGTCCTACTTTTTTTTTATATAGAGTGCGACTAACCAAATCAAAATTCGAAAGCAATTCAAGTCAAACACGTTGACCAAGCAACTGCAAGAGCTGAAATACTGATGTTATTTTTTTAGTATCAAGCCACTAATAATAGGCTAATAAAAGTGACTCCATTCCAAAGAGAATGCATAAGAGCACAAGGAAATAACCTTCCCGAACTCAATCTCATCAAACCAAGACCAACTCCTAAAACAAATAAAGGTGGTAATTCCCCAACACTTAAATGAGCCAAAGCAAAGATCAAGGCACTCAATAAAACTCCGCTGGTTTTGCCAACTTTGGATACCAATACAGGCAAAAGAATACCTCTAAAAACTAGCTCCTCAAAGACTGGAGCCAAAACAACAGTTGTAATCAAAAGCAAAAACAATGGAATCAATTCATCACTACCTAAAACCAGTTCCAATAGAGGATTACTGCCCCCCTGGTCCCCAATAATTTCATTCATTAGCCACCCAATGAACAACACTAAAGGCATAACCATTAACCATCCACTTATTGACTTCAAAAGGCCTTCTTTGATTGGTTTGATTTTCCATTGCAACCATCCTCCATCAATTCCCGAAGAAGCTATACCCATTAATTGATATCGAATTATAAATAAAGGACCTATAGTCATTGAACAGTAACCAATAAATACTCTTAGAGACTCTTTTAATGGAGAAGATAAATTATTAAATAATAAATCTGTAATTGGTATTATTAGCGCTGGAAAAACAACTTCGCCAATAACAACAAAACCGCCAGAAATAAGTAGCACCATATCTATTAATGATAAAGGAGGAGATATCATTTCTGGCCATGGAGTATTTTTATTTCTTAAGAAAATAAAAGCATACCTAATCAATAATATAAACCCTAAAAAAGAAGAAAAAAATGGTAATAATTGTGAGGTTAAAAGTCTTAAAGCAGAATGGAAATTATATTTTTGGTTAACACACTTTTCATCCTTGAATCCCAGATTAGAACATGAAACTTGATAAAGTAAAGGGTCTAATTTGATCTCATTTATATCAGGAAATTCATTTAGTACTTTTCCTTTTTGTCTATCTAATATATAACTTCTAACTGTTTCAAAGTTTTTATCCTTAAAATTTTTCTTCAAGAATAGTTTCTGCTTATCCTCAGACCCTTCCAGAACTGCTATTAAAAGTCTCTGTCTATCCTCAAGTTGTTCCAAAGGAATCTTTTTAAGTGCTTGATATAGTTTTTCTTGAGGTTCTGAACCTAAAAACACATCTTGTATTTTTTCAGGTATAGATGAAGAAGCTGAAACGGCCATCTCAGTTTGCATTAATGAAATCTTTGGAGCCACTGAGGGTCTATCAAAGCTTTCTTGCAAACCTTGTCGCCATATCAGAACAGTTAAAAGTAATGAAAATAGAGCAATAGCCCATTTCCACCCAGTTTTGGCTTGCCTCATAAAATCAACTTGTGAAGACTGACATGGAGAAAGACTTCTATCTTTACTAAAAGAACATTAGATTGCCCTCATGGCTAATACCATAATTATCTAGAAGACACTTTATTTAATGACATTGCGTCTAATTTTTGTCCGTCATGGATTGAGTAGTTTTAACAAGGAAGATCGTATTCAAGGTAGAAACGATCTTTCAACATTAACGAAAGAAGGACAATTACAAGCTAAAGCTGCTGGAAAAACAATTTCCTCTGTTCCAATAGATGCAATCTATAGCTCCCCTTTACAAAGAGCTTCGGAAACCACAAAAATCATTATAAAACAACACAAGACCGACCTTCAAGCTACTTATACAGACGAGCTCCTAGAAGTTGACCTTGGGCCTTGGAGTGGTTTAACAAAAAATGAAATAAAAAATCACTTCTCCGAAGAACTTGCAATTTGGCAAAAAGACCCAAAGGAACTAATTATTAATAAAGAAGACGGTACAAAATTTCAACCGATTAAAGAACTCTTAAATCAAGCCGAAAGATTTTTAAAATATTTATTTAACACTTATTCAGGCTCCAATAAAACTATTTTGATAGTTGCCCATAATGCAATTCTTAGATGCTTGATACTGAAATTAATTGATGAGCCATCAAAAGGGTTTAGAAGATTGAAGTTAGACAATACCTCAATCTCAATTTGCAATATTACTTTTAATGATTGGAATGATAGACATGTTCAAATTCAATGTCTCAATAATATCGCTCATTTATACCCTACTCTTCCCCAAAAAGGTAGTAAAAAAAGAATTATTTTAGTCAGGCATGGTGAAACAGACTGGAATAAACAGGGAAAGTTCCAAGGACAAATTGATATCCCCTTGAATAAGAACGGGAAATCGCAAGCAAAGGCCGCAAGTGAATTTTTAAAAAATACTGTTATACAAAAAGCTTTTAGTAGTTCTCTATCAAGGCCAAAAGAAACAGCTCAAATAATTCTACAAGAACATCCGGGGATAGAAATTTCTCTCAAAGATAGCCTCAGAGAGATTGGTCACGGTGAATGGGAAGGGAAATTGGAATCTGAGATCAGGTCCAACTGGCCAGATCTTCTTAAAACATGGAAGATCTCTCCTGAAAAAGTTCAAATGCCAGAGGGAGAAAACATAATAGAAGTCTCCACTAGATCTATTACCGGTTGGAATGAGATTTGCAAAGATCTAAAAAATAGTGAAACTGCATTGGTTGTGGCTCATGATGCAGTTAACAAAACTATTCTTTGTCATCTTTTAGGTTTAATGCCATCAGAAATTTGGATGATAAAACAAGGTAATGGTGGCATTACAGTGATTGATCTCTCAGAGGAAGAAGGCCAACCAGATCAAATCACCTGTCTAAATATCACTTCTCATTTGGGAGGAATTATCGATTCGACCGCTGCCGGAGCACTTTAATTTAATCACTAGTAGTTATTATTTGAAAATATCCAAATCCTTGAAAGAGCTGGATCATCATTAAAGAGAGAAACTGATTTAATTAAAGATGGTGTGATAAAAGCACTTGGAAGGAAGTTTCTTCAAAATGTAGAACTTTTATGAATCAAACCTAAAAAAAACTAAAAACATGCTTTTAGCCCCTTGTATTGTTGATCCTCATTCATTTTTATAATCTCCTTTTAATGATAAAGAAGAGAGTATCTATACACTTATAAAAAAGCAGCATTTTCTGGATATGGCCAATTAGGCATCCTACCTAGAGGTGATTTATGGAGAGATAACATTGAATCACTTCTTTCTTTAAAAGCTATCAAAAGTGAGGTTTTAATACACTTATGGGGAGGTTTTAGCCTTGACGGCAAGGGTATTAATCTTTCAAAAAATCTGAACTACTAAAAAATTGAGTCGTAGGCTTTAGTGATAACGATTTCATGCCTCCTATAGATCTTATTAATCAAGGTTTTTTACATGGAGAGATAAAAGATAACCCTGTACTATCTTCACCAAGAGATAAATCATTACAAGCAGGAGGGATGTCTAGGCAAAGTGTAGATATTCTTAGAGCAGGCTGGCCACCTGACCCTTTGAAAGCAAAGTTTTTCTTCTAATCCAACTGCTTTAGCTTCATAAGCAATACCCTGAAATTGAAATTAGGTTAATGAATATTTCTACAGCTAAAGGTGTTTCAATACTTACGAATACATCCCCTAGACCAATGACAACTGTCCTCTGGTGGCATTTAGTCAATGACAACACAAGTCTCTCACCTTTTGAAATTGGATGGAGCGTAACACCCTCATTAGGATCCCCCCATAGATAGAGTCTCAATCATAAAAGGTTTAGGCCATAATACTTTAACAGCAATATCTGTTCACTCCACTCCTACAGATGACTCCGAGACAAGCTAGCACCAAACAAAAGGAAAAAAGGTATTAGCCTGTTATAACCTAGTTGTAACTTTACTCTGGGGTCAATTAGCAAGAAAGTCAGAATGGGAAGTGGAAAAATTATGGGAAAAATTAGTTTTGGTCCATCTAAATTATTAAACCAACCAGAGGAAAAATTAAGTTTAAATAGTAACCGTTAGTTGTTATTTGATCCCGATAAATAATAGTACCAATCTAAGGAGGAAAAACGTGTAACTACAGCAAATAAGCAACCAATAAAAAAAAATTTTTGGAAAAGTTGTAGACTCTGGCCTAATCAATCAAGCTTACCAAAACGACTAAAAGGCCAAAAACGCCAGGTGGCTTTGCCAATTATTTCTTTATGGGGTAAGAACCCTCCTCCTGGCCAAAAACGACTATCCCAACTATTAGCTCTGTTATCTCCCAAAACAAATACATGTCCTTTTGGAACAGTTGTACTCATGGCAGGGCATAGATTAAATTTAAATTTACTTGGGCAGAAGTGTTCGACATATGGTTCGTTGATCGATCTACCATTCAAAGCTATTTCTCCCTTTCCAGAAATCAAAAGACGATCTCCTTCTACAGCTATTACCCTTTTGATATAAGCATCACAAGCACGATCTGATAAAGTAGGTATCCAAGAGATCAATGGGAAAGTAATTAATGAGCATTGAAATTTTGACGGAAGTTGTTTTTTTCTATCAGATATCAATTTCTTATCAAAGGAATATGGTGAGTTAAAGACTACAATTTCTCCACGGAAAGGTGATCTTTTTCGCAAAGAAAGTTTTTCAACAATTAGTCGATCATTTACTTTCAATCCTGGAAGCATAGAACCCGAGGGTATATATCTAGCCTCTCCTATAAAAATACGAATACCTGCATAAAACAGAACAGTTAAAGCAAGAGGTCCCCACGTATCAAAGAAAGAATACCACCAACAATTTTTAGTGTCTTTCCTCAAGTCTGAATGTTTTTGCTGCACTTGTTTATCAAAAATAAATATATAGCTTACTTTATTTGTAAAGACTACTTATTTTAAGTCAATATTAGCCCTCATGTGAATATCAAAGTAATTTTTCAGCCCACTTTTGTTCTTTAAATCCAACTAAAAAGCATTTACTAGACTTATAGAGAAAAGGTCTCTTTATCAATCTTGGTTCAACAAAAAGTTGCTCAAAAAATTCGTTATCAGTCATTTTTTTGATAACATCCGAACCAATAGAACGGTATATAACTCCACTAGTATTTAAAAGATATTTTCTATGCCCATATAGCTCACTAGCTGAGACAAGCATTTCCTTAGACGGGGGGGATTTTAAAAGATCAATTAATTCAAAGGTAACATCATTGTTTTTCAGCCACTTAATCGCTCTGCAACAAGTTGAACATGAGGAATAACTAAATAATTTCAAGTTTTTAAAGAAAATAAAAAATCAGTTTATCCAAAAAAGTAAGCTTAAAATATTTATTTTCGTGTCATATCAGAATGATGTGCTTCTATGCAACTATTCAATAATTCATCAACAGCATCATAGTCTCTCCATCCATCTATTACGATTACCCTCCCTTCCAAGCTTTTATAGGTTCTAAAAAACTCAGCCACATCCTCCAACTGGTTCTGCGCTATTTGCTTAATAGTATTAATTTCTTTTTGTCTTGGATCTGCAGTAGGTACGCATAGAAGTTTGCCATCGTAAGCACCAGAGTCATGCATATCAAGAACTCCTATAGGTCTTGCCTTGATCAAACAACCTGCAAAAGTGGGCTCTTCCATAACTACCATTGCATCAAGAGGCGCTCCATCCTCAGCAAGAGTATTTGGAATAAATCCATAATCAAATGGATATCTCACTGAGGAATGCAAAACTCTATCAAGAGCCATAATTCCTGCAGAGCTAAAATATTCGTATTTATTTCTACTGCCAGCAGGAATCTCAACAACTAGATTTACTAATCCAGGCGATGGTGAAGGAGGTAGATCACTCAGGTTCATTTTGATTTATTGAAGTCGGTATGCTTTTTGTTGTCTCTGGCCTTTCACTAATGACAGCTAATAATGGAATTCCTAACATTACAAATACTATTGCTAAACCAATTAAAGAAGTTGAGGTACTGTTAAAACTGTAAGGATGTTCATCATCAGAAGGTAGTGGATCTGTTTCTTTATCAAACAAAGGAGGAGCAAGCTCAGAAGATTGCTTCTTAATTAAATGTGGTTCTAAATCCATGTAAGGATTGGAATAGATAAACCGTTAGTCGAATGTGGGAAAATCAATTAAAAGACTTACTTAATTAAAATTATATACATATTATTCTATATTCAAAATAACTAAGCAGCCTTTATATCAGTATCTTGTAAATGATTAGGAATAGAGTGATTCTTGTCAGATTGCTCATCTAGTTTATTACTAATGATTCTCAACTCATCAAGTATTGCCTTTAGAATATTTTGAGTTTCAGATGATGGAGAATTAAATATTTCTACAGTTACTTCCTTAATTCTTAGTATATCTTTTGCAAATCTTGCAACTTCATTGGGATGAAAAAGTAATTGATCTTTTTGATCACTTCTAAATTCAGTATTTAGTTTTCTAGGATTAAATGGTGGATTAAGATTCCTAGTGTCAGTGTTTGTATATCTGTATACAGAAGCTCTAGATCTATTCAATGTTTTCTGAACTTCGTCAATAGTCAACAATGAATCACTTGAATTTAAAGCCGTATTAAATCCTTTACCTAAAGACTCGTCTGTTCTTGAATTTGTTCCTGAATTTACTGACCCGTTAAACATCGCGAAAGAGATCTTCTAGAAAAATATGGGAAGAAGTTAGCAGATGAATCAAATTAACACCATGTACATTTGGACACTTTAAAAAAACAACATGATTCCCGCACAATCAATACAGATATTCTTACGGTCAACACTCAAAGGACTAATCTCATAAAGATTTAAATTTTAGGCTCATGCGCGTCTCCCGCCTAATGCTGATCACTCTCAGAGACGTTCCTGCCGAAGCCGATATAATTTCACATCAGTTACTTGTAAGAGGTGGTTTTATTAAACGCCTGACCAATGGTATTTATGCTTATATGCCATTGCTTTGGAAGGTTCTAAAAAAAATAACTCTAATTGTTGAAGAAGAGTTATCAACGAAAGGGTGCCTGCAAACTCTTCTTCCTCAACTTCAGCCTTCAGAAATATGGGAAAAAAGTGGGAGATGGAAATCATATACAGAAGGAGAAGGTATTATGTTTAGCCTTAAGGATAGACAAGGCAAAGAATTAGGACTAGGGCCAACTCATGAAGAAGTAATTACTCAAATAATTTCTCAAACTATTAACTCCTACAAGCAATTACCAATAAATATATTCCAAATTCAAACAAAATTTAGAGATGAAATAAGGCCAAGGTTTGGCTTAATGAGAAGTAGAGAATTCATCATGAAGGATGCTTATTCATTTCATGAAAATGAGAATGACCTTCAATCAACTTATTCAGAGATGAGAAATGCTTATCAAAATATCTTTAAGAAATGTGGTCTAAATTTTGTTTGTGTTGATGCAGATAGTGGAGCTATTGGAGGTGCAGCATCTCAAGAATTCATGGTTACAGCCGAATCTGGAGAAGACTTAATTTTAATAAGTTCTGATGGTAAATATGGGGCAAATCAAGAAAAAGCTGTTTCTATTATCGAAGAAGGGCGATCATTAGAACTTAATAAACCTTCAATCATTAAGACCCCTAATCAAAAGACCATAGAGGAATTATGTAACTACAACAATTTTCACCCAAGTCAAATTATAAAAGTATTAGCTTATCTAGCAACGTGTGATGATAATAAACAATACCCAGTGCTCGTAAGTATTAGGGGAGACCAAGAAATAAATGATATTAAACTTTTAAATGAAATTTCTCATAAATTAAACCAAAATGTGCTGGATATTAGAATAATTTCCAATGAAGACATACAAAAGCAAGGTATTACTAATATTCCATTTGGCTTTATTGGTCCTGATCTAAGTGATAATTTATTATCAAAAGCAAAAGTATGGGAAAAAAAATTCATAAGAATTGCTGACAATTCTGCAAAAGATCTTAAAAGTTTTATATGTGGAAACAATATAAAGGACGAACATAAAATATTTTATAATTGGAATTTAATTACTACTCAGCAGCTTATATGTGATATTAGAAAAGCTAAACTTGGAGATAGATGTATCCATGATAAAACACAAAAGCTTCAAGAATGTAGAGGTATAGAAATAGGGCATATATTCCAGCTAGGGACGAAGTATTCAAAATCATTAAATGCTACCTTTACCAACGAAAAAGGAATAGAAGACTACTTTTGGATGGGGTGCTATGGAATTGGTATTTCCAGATTAGCTCAAGCAGCTGTAGAACAAAATCACGATGAATCTGGTATTATTTGGCCAGCATCAATTTCCCCATTCGAAGTAATAATTATTATTGCCAATATTAAAAATATTGAACAAAAATGTTTAGCTGAAGATATATATCAAAAATTAATAAGAAATCAAATTGATGCTTTACTCGACGATAGGGACGAGAGGGCTGGAATAAAGTTTAAAGATGCTGACCTTATTGGAATCCCATGGAGAATTGTTGCTGGGCGAGAAGCTAGTTCTGGATTGGTTGAATTACATAATAGAAAAACAAAAGCTACAGAGTTATTAGATCTGAACTCCGTTTTAAAAAAACTTTCTGAAGAATTTAATACTGAAAAAGTATAAATTGCCCCAAAGGACTCTAGAGTCTTATCTAACTGCAAAAAACAAATGATTTCTGCCTTTCATCACCTCTCCATCAGGTTGGTGAGGGCAGCTTTGGCTATATGCCTTGGCTTCTGCCTCATATTCTTCCAATTCGCTTCAGAAGTGAATGCAGCCAAAACACTAATGACTGGGGATTTTGCCAAAGACACTATTGCAGTCTCCTCAACTTTAAAAGAAACCATAGCTTTACCTAAAGAAGATAAAGGACTATCTGAAACAGAAAAAGAAGCTGTTTTTCTAATAAGCGATTACATTTCAAGATATAGAAATCGATCTCAAGTAAATACCTCCACGACCTTTACAACAATGCAGACTGCATTAAATGCTTTATCAGGTCATTACAAGACTTTTGCAAACAGACCAGTTCCTGAAAATCTCAAAGAGAGGTTAAACGAAGAACTATCTAAAGCAGAGAAATTGGTAGTTAGAGATAATTAAAGATAATCTTTAATTCATTTCTTTGACGCGGGGTAGGGCTATCTGCAAATGTTGTTTCTTCTAAAGTAAATCGGTTTCGAGCCGAATTTTCTTCCTTGGCAAATGTTGTAGTTATAGGCGCTCAGTGGGGTGATGAAGGTAAAGGCAAAATCACCGATTTGCTCAGTCGCTCCGCAGATGTAGTTGTTCGCTACCAAGGAGGGGTTAATGCTGGTCATACAATTGTAGTAGAGGACAAAGTTCTCAAATTACATTTAATCCCCTCAGGGATCTTGTATCCGGATACGATTTGCCTTATTGGTTCAGGGACAGTTGTTGATCCAAAAGTGATGATTAAAGAAATAAAAATGCTTGAAGATAACGATATTGATATTTCAGGATTAAAACTTGCCTCAACTGCTCATGTAACTATGCCTTATCACAGGCTTCTTGATTTAGCCATGGAGCAAAAGAGAGGTGAACAAAAAATCGGTACTACTGGTAGGGGGATTGGTCCAACTTATGCTGACAAATCTCAAAGGAATGGAATTCGAATAATTGATCTCCTAAGCAAGGAAAAACTTCAAGAAAGATTACAGGTGCCTTTAGCAGAGAAGAACGGACTCCTCCAAAAGATTTATGGAATTGAGCCATTAATTATTGATGAAATTATAGAAGAATATCTTGATTACGGAAAACAGCTTAAAAAACATATTGTTGACTGCAATAGAACGATTCATCAAGCAGCCAGAAAAAAGAAGAACATCTTGTTTGAGGGGGCTCAAGGGACTCTTTTAGATCTTGATCACGGCACCTATCCTTATGTCACCTCCTCTAATCCAGTCTCAGGTGGGGCATGCATTGGTGCAGGGGTAGGCCCTACCCTTATAGACAGGGTTATCGGTGTTGCAAAAGCCTATACGACTAGAGTTGGAGAAGGACCCTTCCCAACCGAATTGCAAGGGAGTATTAATGATCAACTTTGTGATAGAGGAGGTGAATTTGGAACAACAACTGGACGGAGAAGGAGATGTGGCTGGTTTGATGGTGTAATTGGAAAATACGCTGTTGAAGTAAATGGATTGGATTGTCTTGCTATTACTAAATTAGACGTTTTAGATGAGCTTGAAGAAATTGATATATGTGTCGCTTATGAGTTAAATGGTAAAAGAATTGATTATTTCCCGAGTAGCGTTGAAGATTTTGAAAAATGTAATCCAATTTTTAAAAAACTACCTGGATGGAGATGCTCTACAGAAAGTTGCCGTCGTCTGGAAGATCTTCCACCTGCAGCAATGAGTTACTTAAGATTCCTAGCAGAGCTCATGGAAGTTCCCATAGCAATAGTTTCCTTAGGTGCTAATAGAGATCAAACAATTGTTATCGAGGATCCTATTCATGGACCAAAAAGAGCTCTTTTGAATTCTTAAAAAACGAAGAATTATGCTTTATGATTTATTAAATTAACTTGATGACTAATAAGACAAACGATCCTTCACTAGATATAGTAGGTATTGGGAATGCAATTGTAGACGTATTAACGACAACAGATGATTCTTTTCTAGAAAGACTATCTTTGATAAAAGGTTCAATGACCTTGATTGATGAAAACCAAGCGAAAGAACTTTATGAAATGACTACCAGCAGAATCCAGAGGTCAGGAGGTTCTGTTGCCAATTCATTAGCATGTGTAGCCCAGCTAGGGGGAAAGGCAGCTTTTATTGGAAGGGTAAGAGATGACAAGCTAGGAGAAATCTTTACAGAAGAAATATCAACAACTGGGACCATTTTCAAGACTCCAGCATCATCAGTTGGTCCCTCGACTGCAAGATGTCTAATTTTTGTCACTCCAGATGCCCAGAGAACTATGTGCACTTATCTGGGCGCTTCAGTTCAATTAGAGTCTAAAGATATTGACCTCTCAGTAGTCAGAGAAGCAAAAATACTTTATTTAGAGGGATACCTATGGGACAACTCAGCTGCTAAAAATGCATTTATTAAAGCTGCAGAAATAGCTAAAAATGCAGGTCGAAAAGTTGCTTTATCCCTTTCTGATTCATTTTGTGTAAATAGACATCGAGAAAGTTTTATAAAACTAGTTGAAGATCATATAGATATATTATTTGCTAATGAAGATGAAATAACAACTTTGTATAAAGAATCTTCTCTAAATACAGCACTTGAAAAATTGAAAAAAAAATGTGATATCGCAGCAATAACAATTGGTGAAAAAGGCTCAATTCTAATTTCAAATGGCAAAGAAATAAATATAGATCCTTTCATTCGGGGAAAGGCTATTGATACTACAGGTGCAGGAGATCTTTATGCTGGAGGTTTTTTAAAAGGACTTGCAGATGGTCTAAAGCCTGAATTATCTGCGAAAATTGGATCTATTTGTGCAGGACAAATAGTTACACAATTGGGATCTCGATCCAATACTGATCTTTTAAATTTGATCAATTCACATTTAGAATCCTAAACACTTTGAAGCTCAAATAGAATTTACCCAATGATGGTAAGTTTTGTTAGCTGAAACACGAAAATAAATTATTTCTGGTATTTCATAGCTATGCCATTCAGCAATCTTATTACAAACTTTATTTACATTTTCCTTCTTACACTTAATCATTAATTGTACTTCTTTCGATTTGTTTATATTTCCTTCCCACCAAAAATTTGATTCGATATTTTTAAAATTTACACATGGTATTAATTTCTCACTCAAAAGTAAATTGGCTAATTTAGATGCATTTTTTTTATCGACTTCATTAGTTATAATCAAATAAATTTCGTGATTTAAATCAGATAGGTTCAAGATCTTAAATGCTTTTTATTATATACTAATAGATTTTAATATTTTAATTAATTTTTCATAGCTATCTACTGAATTAATATTTTTAAATCCAGTAGGTCTTTCCAACAACCAAAGATTAATTCTCATGCTCAAACAAATTCGGTGCCATAAGATTTCATTTCTACCTCCTGACTGCCTACATATGACACCAGCAATATTCCATTTCCTAACAAGTGCTTTTTCAATTTTTCCATTACTAGAGACTGAAGGGTTTAATACCGCAAAGTTTGATTTTTGAATTGATGAAGATAGTGTTTTTCTTATACTTTCTGGATTAGCTAAAACTCTCGCATAAACATTAGCCCCTGAATCTCTTGCAGAGAGTATGGCTTCCTGAAGATGCCTTACACCTAAAGCAAGCAAAATAGATTTATTCTTTAGATCATAATTTTTTAAATCACTAAATTTTTCTATTAAAAATGCATTCGAAATATTATCGATAGTTCTTTCATACCTTATGAATGGTTGACTTAGTTCCTTACAAACTTTTGAGATTGATCGTGTGATTTTTATAGCAAATGGATGAGTCAGATCAATAACACAATGAAATCCATTTTGATGAATTCTTGCATTTAATATTACTCCCCGGATCTCTTCCTCAGTAATCAAGGCACCAATTAATATTTTCTCTAAATTTAATTTTTCATATGGAATAGAGGCTCTATCCGAAACAACACTAACGGTAATTTTCCATCCTTCTTTCAATAAAGACTCCGCAAAGACATGACCTTCGCCTGTTCCTGTTAACAACCAAAGATGAGGCTGGCATTTTTCCCTTATATCCATCAAGATAAACCACAATAACTAAAAAAAAAATGAACCATTGCATGCTTGAGGTTTTGGTAAAGAAGGCCCCAACAGTTCGTTTTACCCAAGACAATAAAACTCCGCTAGCTGAAATAGAAGTTGAATTTGATAGCCTCCGTGCTGATGACCCTCCTTGTGCAATCAAGGTAGTTGGTTGGGGAAAATTAGCAGAAGAACTTCAAAACACAGTTCAAGTCAATTCTAAATTAGTAATAGAGGGTCGCTTAAGAATGAATACTGTTCCTCGCCAGGATGGTACTAAAGAAAAACAAGCTGAATTTACTCTTTCTAGAATTCACCCCTTTTCTTCTAACACAACTGTTTCATCAATACCTTCTCAAACTCAGTCAAATATAAGAAACAATTCCTCAAATTCTTTAAATAACGAGGGTGTTAAATGGGACAGTTCACCATTAGTTCCTGATACAGATGACATTCCATTTTAAAAAAGTCAACAATTTTCTTCAATGTATTCTGTAGCCCTAGTTAAAAGTTGACCTAATTCTCTCTCCAAAGCGGCAAGGTCAGGTCTAAATTCAGGCCAGCTACCGTTATCTAATTGTTCAAGGATCCAAGCTCTATCCTTGTTTAATTTTTCAACAAGTTTAGTTAACTCAGAAAATTGTTTTTGGTGTGAGGCCATGAGACTGTCTCCTGAAAACCCATCTGCACCAGATTTTAGCCAAAATTAGACTCATGAATAAACTTCTTTCACCAGCAAGCCTCATTACTATCGGAGGTGCATCCCTCTCTCTCATAGGCCTAACAGCCTATTTCACTGATGCAACAAATCTCAGTGTTCCAACTTTCTTCTATGGAGTACCTATTTTTCTCATAGGTATATCACTGAAAACGACTGAAGTTCCTCCTGCCCTAAGAGTAGTTCCGACAACAAAGTTTGCCTCAGAGAGAAACAAAGCTGCTGAAGAGCTAGGAAAACTAGTTAAGGATGTGACTAGATGGCGCTATGGTCAATCTTGCCAGCTTGAAGCATCTCTAAGAGTATTAAAGCTTTGGGACATAGACAGTCCTCCCCAACTTGTAGAAATAGAAGAGTTGGTTAAAGAGGGTAATTATGGAATACGAATGAGATTTGAAATGGCCGCTGTATCTTTAGAAAGATGGAATGCCCAAAAAGAACGTTTAGGAAGATTCTTTGCTAAGGGTTTGTGCGCTGAATTATTTTGTCCCACACCCGGTGAAATAGATTTAATCCTACTCCCGCAAAAACAAGAAGAAAAACCACAAGGAAATGAATAAAGAAGATCAACAAACTAACTTCAGTAAGAATTTAAATAAACCCTTCACTGACAAAGATTCAATCAGAGTTTCTGTCTTAAGTGAAGCGCTTCCCTATATTCAGCGTTTCGCAAATAAAAGGATTGTAATCAAATATGGTGGCTCAGCTATGGTCGATAAAACACTTCAAAAGGCAGTATTTAGAGATCTAGCTCTTCTTTCGTCAGTTGGCGTACAAATAGTAGTTGTTCATGGTGGGGGGCCAGAAATAAACCAATGGTTAGAAAAATTAGGAATAAAGCCAGTTTTCCTTGATGGTTTACGTATTACTGATACCGAGACCATGGATGTAGTAGAAATGGTTCTTGTTGGAAGAGTAAATAAACAAATAGTAAGTGGAATAAACAATCAGGGAAGCTTGGCTGTTGGATTATGTGGAATAGATGGCGGACTTATTGAGGCAAGAACTCTTGGGGGTGGAAGTCATGGTCTTGTCGGAGAAGTTGCAAAAGTAAACACAAAGATATTAAGCCCTCTTCTCGAAGAAGGTTACGTCCCGGTAATTTCTAGCGTAGCCAACTCTTCTGATAGCAGATCACACAATATCAATGCTGATACTGTTGCTGGGGAGCTTGCGGCAGCACTAGGTGCCGAAAAATTAATCCTTCTAACAGATACCCCTGGTATTTTAAGGAATGAAAATGATCCTTCTTCCTTAATAGAAAAGATACGTCTATCGGAAGCCAGAGAATTAATCGATAAAGGGATAGTTAAAGCAGGCATGAGACCAAAAGTTGAATGTTGTATACGTTCGATAGCCCAAGGCGTGAATGCTGCCCATATCATTGACGGAAGAACTCCTCACGCACTTCTATTAGAAGTTTTCACTGATGCAGGTATTGGAACAATGGTTATGGGTAGAGGTTAAATGTCAAATTTAGCTTCAGCCATAAAAACTGCTGAAGCTGCCCTTGATAAAGGTGACTATAGTTTATGTATAAAAATAGTTGATCCTTACCTACTTGATTCCCAAGCAGAGACAGCAACTGGAGGTCAGCTTAGACTACTTATAGTTACTGCCTACATTGGGAGAGGTGATGAACAAAAGGCGATCAATATTTGTCAAACATTAATCAATAATAAAAAAGAAAGTGTCCGTCAACAAGCCAGACAGCTTTTATCAATACTTGATGCTCCACATTTACCAAGGCCTTCAAACTGGTCGGTAGAAATACCAAAGATAGAGATGGAACCCTCTTTAAAATCATCATTTAGAAAAACGAAAAAGGAGAGAATTATTCATCCTCCAACTGGTCCTACAAAAAGTCTAGATTTTGGATTTTCAATAATAACTTTACTAATTATATTTTTATTAACTTTCCTTTTAAGTGGTTGCGTTGACATATCAACAAACTTGAGTGTTACGGGGCCAGATCGACTAAAGATTTCACTTGATATTGATAGTAATTCTGGTAAATCAATACCATGGCAGACAGAATTTGAAGATAATCTTACGAAAGAACATAGTATCTTAAAACGCCAAACTCATGAGGATAAGCAACATTTTGAATCACCAACTATTCGTTTTGAAGAGGCAAATAGATTACTTCAGCAAATAGCGTTAGTAGCTTCAAAGACTAGTGGGTTCAATATAAATAAACCTGAAATAATTACAAACAACAAAAACTGGATAATTGGCACAAGTCAAAATTTTAAAATTTATTTTGATTTGAGAGGAATCCCAAAAATTCCTGGATTAAAAATAAACATAATCCTTCATGAGATAGGCAACAAAAACAATTTCGAAACCAAACCTCTACAGTCAACTTTAAAAAAAGGATTAACCTATTTCCCTCTTGAAATTGGAGAGATTAACAAAATGGAGATTTCAAATTGGAAATGGAACCAAATTTCAGTTGGGATTATCTTCATAATTGCTTTAACTTTACTGAGTTTATCCCTTCAAAGACTACGCCTCAAAATGGGCTTCGGTTTCCCTGAATTACCACCTTAATAAATAAAGCTACTTATAGTTGTAAAGGGTCAGGATCAATCGAAAGGCTTACTCCTTTAGGCAAGTCTTTCCATAATTCAGGTCCATAAGGAATTGGGATTTTGCTTGATTCTGGTCCGTACAGAAGAAGTTGCCAACGGCTTTTGCCAGCGACCTTCTCAACTAATGAAGGTGCTGGACCGACCAATTTCCAATCTTTTGCACTACAAGCATTACTGATTTTTGATGAAATATGAAATGCTCCTTTTGATGTCAACTCTGAAGAATTTCCTGAGAACCTTAGTAAGCAAGCTCGACTATACGGAACCATCGCAGCTTCTTTTCTTGTCTTTTCCTCTTTTTTCAGAAACTCTTCGTACCTCCCGTCAATCAAATGAAGAATAACAGGATGCTCAGGACAATAAGTTTGCACTACAACCTTTCCAGGTTGCTCACCACGTCCAGCACGACCCGCCAATTGCATAAAAAGCTGAAGAGTTTCTTCAGTAGCCATTAAATCAGGGCGATGCAATAAACCATCTGCTGCCAGGACGACGGCGAGAGTTACTTTTGGCAAATCCATGCCCTTAGAGAGCATCTGAGTGCCTACTAAAATATCGGCGTCACCATCAGCGAATCTCTCTAGCAACAATCTATGGCCATCACGGCCTCTAGTTGTATCCCTATCAAACCTTAATAAACTTATACCCTCTAGTTCTCTTTCTAAATGATCCATAACTCTTTGTGTTCCAGTCCCAAACGGTTTAAAAGCATTTGAGCCACATTCTCCACATTTATCACTAATTCTCGAACGAAAGTCACACCAATGGCAACGTAGCCATTGATTCCCCTCTTTGGAACGATGTACAGTTAGTGCGACATCACAATGTGGACATTGAACGACCTCTCCACAACTACGGCAACTTAGAAAACTACTATATCCACGTCTAGGGACTAAGATGATAGCTTGATTTCCACTCTCTTTTATATTCAAAAGTTGTTTTTTTAGATATCTACTAATTAAGCTTCTATTCCCAATAGCTAATTCTGCACGCATGTCTACAACACTAACTATTGGAAATTTACGATTAAAAATCCGTTGGTTTAATTTTGCAACAACTACATTGCCATTTGGTTTTATATTTTTCCAAACATTTAAAGATGGAGTTGCTGTTCCAAGTATTACTTTGGCTCCAGTTTTTTTTGCTCTCTGAATTGCCAAATCTCTTGCATGATAGCAAGGCATAGGAGATTCTTGTTTATAAGAGCTATCATGTTCTTCATCAAGAACTATTAATCCTAAATTGGATAATGGTAGGAAAATAGCTGAGCGAGTACCAATAAAAACACTAGGTGTTGTAGTGTCTAAAGATCTCTTCCATGTCTCAATTTTCTCTTTATTTGAACAATTACTATGATATTCAAAAATATTTAATCCAAATCTCTTTCGAAAGCGATCAACTAATTGTGGTACTAGTCCAATTTCAGGTGTAAGTATAAGACAATGTCTACCTTCAGATAACTCATACGCTGCAGTTTGTAGGTATACTTCCGTCTTGCCAGACCCAGTAACACCCCAAAGCAAAAGAACTGACCCAGTTGAAAGAGACTTATATTTTTCTTTTGCTAATTTTTGCTCTAACGTTAAAGGTTGAGGATCCTCAACCTTTACTCTTTTTTTCTCATTAGAGTCTTCATCACCAAGAGATTCAAAAAGAGGAACACGTTTTTCTCTTTCTCCGCAACCAGATGAGACAAAGTTTCTAATCAATACAGAAGAAAATCCTTCAGCCTCCAAATCTTTTTGCCATTTTCCTCCTCCATTTAAGAGAAGATTTTTCTTTAACTCAATTTGTCGATTAGATATTTTCCCATCATGATTATTACTAGACAATTTTACCCACCAAAGTTTTCTTGGTCTATTCGATAGCTTCGACCTACCCAACCATCCAGGAGGTAACGCGGTCTTAAGCATCTGAAAATCACTTACATATAAGCCATGAGCGATTTCTTCTAGCCACTCCCTCCATTCTTTTTTGATCGCTGCTTTTTGAACCAATGTTTCTACATTTTTCAATGAAACATTATTTAAATTTTGCTTTGAACAAGTTATTTTTTTTTTCATCTTATTAACGACCAAGCCCTGCATAAGTTGACCTTTCAGGCGGACTGTCACAACATCGCCTAAATCAATGTCTAAATTGTTTCCATCTTGATAAGAGAAACATCGTCCTTCACGACCTACATGTAACCAAATATCAAATATAAAAGAATTCATATCATTTTTAATACTTGCCGACTTCAGAAATTTTTTCTACCATTGGATTGTGAGCAGCTTTAAAGCTGTTGTGGAACTTGCAAAATTCCACCCAGAGGGAAGACTAGAAGCTTTATCAAGAATAGGAAAAATCCCATTCAGAGATAAGCCGGTCTGAGAAATCCCCTGACATCCTTGCTTACACATTTTCATTCCTCAACAAAACATCCTTCATAATTTCAAGTCCATATTGATGTCATGTGATTTTTCGCAAGATTTATCACGATTAAGGACAATCACAAATTAGAGTGTTTTTGTTGAATTTTTACAAATTAAATAGTTTTTCCTGAAATATTATCTCTAGGAGATTCCGATCATTTTTTTGGGTAATACCCTGAGCTCTGCAACAGACCACAAACCATCCGGGGAATCATGTTAAAGGAGAAAAAGACATCTAAAAATATTTCTCTTAATCAGGAAACTAAAAACAATTCCAAAAAAATCAAAAAAACAGCCGCTAAAGTAAACGTGACTAAAGAAAACCAAACTCTTCCTCAACAAGCTTCAGATGATCTAAAAATTGATTTAGATCTAGAGGCGGATAAATTAATTGCGGAAGCAAATAAAGTACCTGAAGCAGATATCGATCTAGATGATGATGACGATAATACCTCAGTGCTATCTAGTGCTCAAGAAGCAGCAGCTAAAGCTTTAGCAAGTATAAAAATAGGTCCAAAGGGTGTTTACACAGAAGACTCGATTAGGGTCTATTTACAAGAAATTGGTCGTATAAGACTTCTTAGGCCAGACGAAGAAATTGAATTGGCCAGAAAGATAGCTGATCTTCTTCGATTAGAGGAAGAAGCTGCGCAATTTGAAAGTGAGAATGGACATTTCCCATCAGTAAAAGAATGGGCAGCTCTTGCACAAATGCCATTAACTCGCTTCCGAAGGAGATTAATGCTTGGTAGACGAGCAAAAGAAAAAATGGTGCAATCCAATCTGCGATTAGTAGTTTCAATTGCTAAGAAATATATGAATAGAGGATTGTCTTTTCAAGATCTTATCCAAGAAGGAAGTCTTGGTCTGATTCGTGCAGCTGAAAAATTTGATCATGAGAAAGGATATAAATTCTCAACTTACGCAACCTGGTGGATCAGGCAGGCTATTACTAGAGCAATTGCAGATCAAAGTAGAACAATTCGTTTGCCTGTGCATTTATACGAGACAATTTCACGTATCAAGAAGACCACTAAAGTTTTAAGCCAAGAGTTTGGAAGGAAACCAAGCGAGGAAGAAATCGCCGAAAGTATGGAAATGACGATTGAGAAACTTAGATTTATTGCCAAAAGCGCCCAGCTTCCCATTTCTTTAGAGACACCTATTGGCAAAGAAGAAGACTCTAGACTTGGTGATTTTATTGAAGCAGATATAGAAAACCCTGAACAAGATGTGGCAAAAACCTTGCTAAGAGAGGATTTGGAGGGTGTTCTCGCTACACTAAGTCCGAGAGAAAGGGATGTCCTAAGACTTCGTTATGGCTTAGACGATGGGAGGATGAAAACCCTTGAAGAAATCGGACAGATTTTTGATGTAACTAGAGAAAGGATCAGACAAATAGAAGCTAAGGCTCTCAGAAAACTCCGCCATCCAAATAGAAACGGGGTTCTGAAAGAATATATCAAGCTAAATTAAAAAAATTAAACTATAACCTGTAATTTCCTAGCAACAAATACAAATATTTGTTAGATAATTGATTTCATTTCACATCAACCTTATTAAATTATTTTCCAAGAATTTTAATTTGGTAAGGTTGACTGTTTAAGGTATTTATATAGAAAATATTTGCTAATGACACTAGACCAACTGCGCATCGCCTCTCGCCGAAGCCAGCTGGCCATGGTTCAGACGAACTGGGTAAGAGATGAACTACAAAAAGCCCATCCTGATCTTGCTATCACTATCGAAGCGATGGCTACGCAGGGTGACAAAATACTTGATGTAGCATTGGCAAAAATAGGAGATAAAGGTCTTTTCACTAAAGAACTTGAAGCTCAAATGCTTGTTGGTCATGCCGAAATTGCAGTCCACTCACTTAAAGATTTACCTACCAACCTTCCAGAGGGATTAATTCTTGGCTGCATAACTGAGAGGGAAGATCCTTCGGACGCGTTAGTCGTTAATGAAAAAAATCAAATTTATAAACTAGAAACTCTGCCAAAAGGTTCTGTAGTGGGGACTAGCTCCTTAAGAAGGCTTGCTCAATTGAGATACCATTATCCACATCTTGTTTTCAAAGATGTACGAGGAAATGTTATTACACGATTAGAAAAGCTTGACTCAGGAGAATATGACTGTCTTATCTTGGCTGCTGCTGGATTACAAAGACTTGGTTTTGCCGATCGAATACACCAGTTAATTCCAACAGATATTTCACTCCATGCTGTGGGTCAAGGAGCTCTTGGCATTGAATGTGTAAGTGGTCAACAAGAGGTGCTAGATATTTTAAAAACACTTGAACACGAATCAACATCTAAAAGATGTTTAGCAGAAAGGTCTTTCCTCAGAGAGCTTGAAGGAGGATGTCAAGTTCCAATAGGCGTTAGAACTGAAATTAACAACGATGAATTAATTCTTGAGGGAATGGTTGCGAGCTTAGATGGTAAAAGATTAATTAGAGATATAAAAAAAGGATCTATAACCTCTGCAGAGGGAATCGGAATAGACTTAGCTAATGAATTAAAAGGCCGTGGTGCAGGAGAAATATTAGAAGAAATATTCAAGTCTGCACGGACCTGAATCTGAATCATTCAAAAATTTAATTAATTAAATTAGGATCTATTTCAGATAAGTATCGCTCCTCGCAGGATTTAATAATCTGAACTGCTTTTTCAACACCAAAGAAACCATTTACAGTACAAGTGCCTGGTTTTTTAAGGTCCTTATAGTGCTCCCAATAATAAGTTGTTTCTTTAATCCAATGCTTGCCTAATTGTTCAAAGCTTTTTATGTGATCCATCCTCTTGTCATCGGCTATTACGCCAATAACTTTGTCGTCAACTTCACCTCCATCATCAAAGGTCATGATTCCTATAATCCTTGCCTCAACAATTGAACCTGGGACCAAAGGTTCTGTAACACTAACAATTTCGATATCTAATGGGTCACCATCTTCATCCCACGTACGTGGAAGACATCCATAAGCGAATGGGTAGGAGAGGGACGAATATCCAACTCGATCAAGCTTTAGATGACCCGTTTCAGTGATCAGCTCGTATTTATTTATGGTATTTGAATTCAACTCAACTATTGTATTGACTCTAAGTTCAGATTCATTGGCAAACGCAGGCAATACATGAAGCAGATTAGGCATTGTTCTGCTAGGTGCTTGATCAAGGTTCGCCATAGTATTTATTTATGTTCCTACATGTTAAATCAACGCAGTAAATGTAAAAGAAGTTGTGGCACATAATTTAGAAAAATTTCAATAAAAAATATGCTCTACTTAATTTTTATACTAATAAATGTGAATTTTAATCTGAGATTTTAGAAAGCTTTTCAAGTTTATTATCTAAATATTCAAGAAAATAATTTGGTGATAATGTTGCTCCAGAGACCTTCTCTACAAGCTCCTCCGAATCCAAACTTCTGCCATGATGATGAACATTTTTGCGAAGCCAACCCAATATTTTACTGATTTCCTTAGATTCAATAATATTTTCAATTTTTCCTAAATCTTCTTCAAGAGTTTTGGTTAACTGAGCGCTAATAAGATGACCAAGCAAATAAGAAGGGAAATAACCAAACATCCCCTCACTCCAGTGCACATCTTGCAAACATCCTTCAGTATCATTTTCTGGCAAAACACCTAGAAGGTTCGCATACCTTTTATTCCATTCATTAGGCAGATCTTCTACAGAAAGTCCTCTCTCAAGAAGATCAATTTCCAAGTCAGTCCTAATCATTATGTGCAAGCCATAACTGAGTTCATCTGCCTCTACTCGATTTAATCCCGGAGTAAATGGATTTAAATTGATCCATAAATCATTTCCAGAGTGAATTGGAGCACCTGCATTCTCAAAATGATGCCAAAAAGACTTTGCGAATGAAAAGCTCCTTGCAATTCTATTCTCCCAAAATAGAGATTGACTCTCATGCACAGCCATAGAGGTTGCTTGACCTAACGGCCATGCAAACCATTGGTGACTTTCAGAAGGCAAGCCTTGTTCATACAGAGAATGTCCCCACTCATGAGCTGTAGCTAATAAGCAAGAAAGTGGCTGCCCTTTAACTATTCGAGTCGTAATTCGATAATCATCAGGACCTAAAGTTATAGAGAATGGATGAGGGGACTTAGCTATAGCTGTATTAGAAGGATTCCTAGACCAATCATTTAAAAGTATTTGACAGATCTTTTCTTGATCGTTAATTTCTAAATCCCATTTTTTACTCTTTTTCTTAGTTATTAACGCAGCATTCTGAATCAATTCTGGCAATCTTTTTTTTAAAGGTTCAAATAGTTCCCTTACACGATTAATCGTTAAGTTCGGTTCAAAAGGTTGAGCAAGTGTCTCCCAGCAACTTCTTTCTTCAGAGAGCTGATTAGATTGTTCTGTTCGTAATGAAATTAATTTCTTTAGAGCAGGAGAAAACCTTTTGAAATCATTATTTTTCCTAGCTTCCTGCCAGCACATATAACCTTCAGACTTTGCTGTTGCAAGCTCAACAACCAATTTAGGATCCAAACTTTTTTGTCTATTGAAGTCTTGCTCAAGCAACTCAATATTTCTAAACCTATCTCTCATGAGTTGTGCTTCAAAATCGCCTATTTCTTTTAAATTTTGAAGTTCAGATTTTGCTTCTTTTATTAAAATTTCGAACTGTTCAGAACTTTGTCTTGCATGAAGTTGCTTAGCTAAAAGACTTAATTGTTCTCCTCTCCAAGTGGAACCAGCAATAGGCATAGATGTATTTTGATCCCAGTAGAGAGTGCTTTGTATAGATCCCAACAACTGCGTATCTTTTAGGTAATCACCCAAAAGCTGCCAAGCAGACTTTGACAAAGTATCACATTTGATATTTATATAATCCTAATATCAAACTGATGAAAACAGATCCGTATTTGATCAATTTAAAATAATTTATATTATACGTTCTTAATTAAATTAATTATTCATGATTTAAAAATCAAAAAGGTTATATTTTTTATCAGATTGAATTCAAAATATTTTAACTTAATAGAAAAGGAACAAAACTGTTAGTATTTAATAGTCAGGTTATACAGTTTATTAGAAATGGAACAGATTTTTTCAACTTTAGATTTCGAGACGAAGGGACAAGGTTTTACTGACATAACAAAAGACATTCATGATTGGATCAAATATAAAAAGCTTCGGAAAGGAATACTTCTAATTTTTCTAAAGCATACAAGCTGTAGTTTAATTATAAATGAAAATGCGGATATTAATGTTCTTAAAGACCTATCAAGTTATATGAAAGCTCTTGTCCCACAAGAGGGGTTTTATCCAATTGACAGAAGCAGTAAAAAAATAGAATATCTTCATTCAGAAGAAGGGTTAGACGATATGCCTGCTCATATAAGAACAATGCTTACTTCAAATAATTTAAGCTTCAGTGTTGTTAACGGCAAATTAGAAATAGGCTTATGGCAAGCAATCTATATATGGGAACATAGAACATCAATTAAATCTAGGTCATTACAATTGCATGCAATTGGTGATTTTGTTTAAATTAAAATTAAATATAAAAAACTCATGGCTTCCTTATTAGAGCAAAATCAACTAGATTATTTTTCAGAAAAGAACCCTTCTTGGATAATAGATAATAAAACGATAAAGAAAGAATTTAAATTTGATAATTTTATTGAGGCTTTTGGCTTTATGAGTAAGGTCGCCCTTTTATCTGAAAAAATGGATCATCATCCAGATTGGCAGAATACATATAATAAAGTTAAAATCAATTTAACTACTCATGACAAAGGTGGAATTACTACTAATGACATAAATCTTGCTGAGTCTATTGATAAATTAATCAATCCCTAACGTATAATTATTTACTTGCATTAAAATGAAAACAAGTGAACCCTGTGTTAAAGCAAATACAGCTTCCAAAACCAATATTCCTATTACAATTATATCAGGTTTTTTAGGGTCAGGAAAAACAACTTTATTAAATCATATACTTACTAATCAGAAAGATATCAAAACAGCTGTATTAGTGAATGAATTTGGTGAGATAGGAATTGATAATGAGTTGATAATTAAGACTGAAGAAGAAATGATAGAGCTAAGTAATGGATGTATTTGTTGTTCTATAAATGGAGAGTTAGTAGAAGCAATAGAGAAGTTAATTAACGTCAATAAGAGGCTAGACTATATTATTATTGAAACTACAGGATTAGCCGATCCTCTTCCAGTTGCAATGACATTACTTGGAAGTGAGTTAAGAGATCAAACAAGATTAGACTCTATTATAACTTTAATCGATGCGGAGAACTTTAATGATGTTGCCTTAGAAAGTTCAATAGGAAGATCCCAAGTAATATATGGTGATATTTTACTTATAAACAAATGTGATTTAGTAACTAATAAAAGCATAGAAGAAACCATAGCTAAGTTAAAAGAAATAAAAAATGATGTGAGAATTTTAAAAAGTATTAAAGGTAATATTCCTCTCAATCTATTATTAAGTGTGGGTCTATTCGAAACTGATCTAATAAATCATCAAGAATCAGATCACTCTCATGAACATGAACATAAACATGAACATGAACATGAACATGAACATGAACATGAACATGAACATGAACATGAACACTCAGAAAAAGATAATAAAATTGAAGATTTTCTTTCTGTTTCTTTCCAAACTAAAGAACCTTTCTCTCTTAGGAAATTCCAATATTTTCTAGATAATCAATTAAAAAGTAACGTTTTCAGAGCAAAAGGTATCCTTTGGTTCAGCGAAAGCGAAAGAAGACATGTCTTCCACCTTGCTGGCAAAAGAATTTCTATTGATGATAGTGAATGGAGAGAAGAGAGGAATAATCAAATTGTCCTTATTGGAAAGGATTTAGATAAAGATAAAATCCTCTCACAATTAAATTCATGTATTGATAAATAATAATAAAATATCCACTAAAACTTTAATTAACATATGAAACATTCACTTGAGAGGAGTAAAAATAAAAAAAGAAGTATTATATCAACTCCTAATTTAATAGATTTAAATAATAATCGTTTATTATTAAAATTCCTAGTTATCTTATTAACTTTTTCTATTTTATTTCCTTTATTTAATCTTTTCGGAGAGGGGGTAAATGGTATTCAAAAAGGTTCTATTTATTTAACGATAGACAATCTTAATGAAATAAAAGGAACCCTATTATTATTGATTTTTTCTCTAACTCTAGGAGGGTTTTTAGGAATATCAAATGGTTGGATTCTAGCCAATTGCCATTTCAAAGGTAGAAAAATACTCAGAGTATGCCAACTAATTCCTTTCGCAACTCCAGCTTATCTTTTATCAGCTACTTTCATTGACCTCGGCAGCATACATGCCATCAGAATTACCGGTATGTTATGGGGTGTAGTAATAATGGCATTCACAACCTACCCATATGTATTTCTACTAAGTTCTGAAAGTTTTGAGAAAGGCGGTAGGAAACAAATTGAGGCATGCAGAACTCTTGGGATAGGTCCTTGGAAAAGTTTTTTCAGAATATCTCTACCAATAGCAATTCCCTCAATTACTGCTGGGTTAGCTTTAATGGCGATGGAAATTATAAATGAGTTAGGTGCCGTTCAACTTTTAAATATTCCAAGTATTTCAGCTGGAATACTTGAGAGCTGGGTAGAGGAAGGTGAGCCTTCAGGTGGAATTGCTCTTGCCTTATTTGCTTTAGTTTTAGTTTTTCTATTAATTGCAATTGAACGCAAAACAAGAGAAAGAAGTAAACGATGGACTGATGGAATAGTTAATGGAGACTCACCTAAATGGGAATTAAAAGGTATAAATCTATTCCTTGCTCAAGTTATTACCTTTACTCCCCCAATGCTTACATTGGGCATTCCAATTACATGGGCAATAATAAATATTGATCAAATGAATCAAGGCTTCAATAAAGATTTAATTGGCTTAACAATTAGAAGCTTTAGTTTAGCTTTAGTTGTTTCATTAATAACGATATTTATATCATTGATTTTATCAATTTCCAAGAGGTGGCAGAATCATAAATGGCTCAATATATTGACCTTCTTATCAAGTATTGGCTATGCAATTCCTGGATCAGTTATAGCCCTTGCTCTTCTTTCCTTTAAAGGAAGTATCTGGCAAATAAACATATTAAGCTTACTAATCTGGGGTTATACCATTCGATTCATAGCCATTTCAAAAGGTGGGCTTGATGCTGCCTTTGAAAGGATTTCACCAAATATAGATAATGCAGCAATAAATCTTGGGAAGAACTGGTCTGAGGTACTTTTCAAAATACATCTACCACTTCTTAAGGGGCCTATATTAGTAGGTGCGCTTCTGGTTTTTGTTGACACAATAAAAGAATTACCACTAACTTTTATATTAAGGCCATTTAATTTTGATACGCTTTCAGTACGAATATTCCAATATGCAGGAGATGAGAGAGTAGCAGAATCTATAATTCCTTCATTGATAATAATTTGTCTGGGGTTAATAGCCTCTATGGCCTTAATACCAAGCTTGAACAACAGAAATAACTAGCATAGATATATTAAATTTTTAATAGTTTTTTAACTGGATAAATCAAAGCTGCAACTACATCAGAGATTGTTGAAACAAGGCGATAGAAAAGCAATGATGCCAGGAGAGGTGCTTCTGGCAAATGTGAGCCAAGACTAAATAGAATCACAGATTCAAAGACGCCTAAACCTCCTGGAGCCGCTGGTACTATAAGGCCAATTATCCATGCTAAAGAGAAGGAAGCTATTAATTCACCTTGAGAAATTAATGACCCAATAGAAAAGGCATTTATACAACATAAAAACCCCAAAAATCGAGACAAAACAAATATGATCTCTACAAGTAGTGGCCTATATGGATAAAACATACTTATTGAAATATTTTGATTATTATTTACTAACTTTCTATCTTTCGGTTGATCTATCTTAGTCAAAATATTTGCTTTCATTGCCTTCAATTTTTTAATTAAAAACTGTCTAAATACTGGTAAAAAAATTAAAGTAGATGACCAGCAAAGTACAAAGATAACTATATTAAAACTCCCAAAAGGTATAAAAATAAAACCTGCAACCAGCATTAATAAAGGTTCTAATAAAATACATTCTACTGATTTTTCATTTGAGAATTCCAATCGCAAAGTATTAAATCTAGATACAAAATGCCATATACCTCCAGGTAAATATTTATATATATTTGTAGTCAAAAATATTTTTATTATGTTCAAATTATTGGTATTACAACCAATATTTTTTATTAAAAGTTTCCAGGCAAAAGCATTAAAAATTATACTTAAAAAACTAAATAAAATTCCTACAAATAGCCATATAATCTCTTTTATACCAATTGCCTGATTGGATAAAGAATCAAAATTTACATATATTGAAGTTCCAAGAAAGACAAAACAAATTAATGTGATAAAAAGTTTAATGTTGATTTTAGAGATCATTCCAAAAACAAAATTATTTTTTTTAATCTGAATCATCTTAAAATCAAGTCTTAAAAAGACCAATCATCTAATTCATAAAATTCTGATAATTCTATGATTAATTTCTGACGTATCTCTTCTATTGAAATTCCTGTATTTAAAGTTATTTGAGTCAAGTCTTTATGTTCTATTTTTATTGAAATCTGACCATTTGGTCTCATTACTTGTTTAACATGAACTGTCCCAAATTTTGTTTTATGACTGACTATTCTTCTTGGAAGTATCCAGCGGCTAAGCTTATTTTCTCTTATTCCAATTGTTGTACTATAGTTAAACCAAGCTTCCCTAAGTGAATTTTTATGCTTAGGGTATACAATAGCTTGTATACATATACCTTTTCTATTTTTTTTCATATCGACCGAATAACAAATAACATCTATAGCACCAGCAGATCTTAATCTTTCTATTAAAACCGCAACATCTTCAGGTGTGGAATCATCAATCCAAGCCTCCTGAGAAATTATAAATTCATAAGAAGGCTTATTATTTTCAATGTAATAGTCATTTTCATCTATTAGAAGAACTCTTAAAAAATTAGGTCGAGAAATATTTTTACTTCCTAAGCCAATGCCAATCTTTTTAATATTTATTTTATCTGGTTGACCGAACTTATCTATAAAAGTTGCTATCAATGCGATGCCAGTAGGGGTTGTTATTTCACCAAAATATTTATCATCAAGCACCGTTAATGGGATTTCCTTTTGCCTCGCTATCTCTAGAACTGTAGGTACTGGAACAGGCAAAGGGCCGTGTGAAGTAGATACGATCCCTTTACCAGAAGGAGGGGTTGAAAAATAAATATTATATGGCTTTAAGAAATCTATAGCGGAGCAAACATTAACAATATCAAGTATGGAATCCATTGAACCTATTTCATGAAAATGAATATCTGAGATTTCATTCCCATGAACAATTGATTCTGCTTCTGCAATTATTTCAAAAACCCTAATAGACTTTTTCTTCACATAATCATTCAGGTTTGAATCGAAAAGTAAATTTTTTATATCATTAAGACTTCTAGGTAATTCATTAAATTGAATTTTACTTTTTGTACAGACAATTCCTTTTATACCTTCACTATCACCCACATTGAATTTGAAATTATAATTTTTATCTATATTTAAACTTACTAAGTTATTCAAGAAAATAGAGCGTGGAACTCCTAAATCTAATAAAGCTGATGCGAGCATATCTCCAGAAATCCCAAGACTACAATCAATAAAAATAGATTTCATTTATGTGTGAATATATAATCAGTTTTATAGATAGAATACATTGAAATAATTTTTTTTAAAAGACTAATTTTTATTTTTTAAGATTTTTCTACTTTTATTGTTTTTTTGTTGCTTAGAAAGTGGACCTATTATTTGAAAATCTTCAACCAAAAGTTGATAGTTAACACGACGAACATCTAGACTAATAAATTGTTTTAAGTAATTAAGAGGTACTTCACCTTTAAGATTCAGTTTGAAAGGTAAAGCTTTCTTTTGCTGATTTCTTGGCTTTTGACGAATTTTTATAACTATCTCCTTTTCTTCTGGCTTAGTAAAAATTAATTCTCCTCTTATTGAAAAATAATCATCACCTTCCAATAAATCATCAGAATCAACCTTGAAATTCGAAGCTTCATTTACTGCCTCGCTCTTCAAAAGATCTTTTTTCAAAGTACTTGGTTCCCAAATACCTGTGATTTGTAAATGAAGATTTTGATTACTCCTACATCTTGGATATACGACCCAAAGGTGAGGTTTTTCTAGGGGAACGTGATTACGAATCAAGGTTATAACTCTCCCAAGGACAACTGAATCTATTTCATTACCTTTAGAATCAATTAAAACTCCTCGAGTAAAGGTGTCATCATCTTGAGGCTTGTATATGCCTCTAACTAATCCAATTGCTCGGTATTGCAATGGATCAGTGACCGAGGGGATTGGATGGTTCTGCATCTATTTAAAAAATAGGCTATTAGTGACCAATCTTAAATTTACCAAAATCCTATAAATACTATTGTGCTTTTATTCATTTGGGACATTTTCATATTCTGACTGATCAAATGCATTGAGAGCTTCATCGAGAGCATCTGTAGGAGTTGTAGCATTATTCATAGCTCCTGCTTGTTTAAGACGGTTCATCAAATCAAATGGATCTAATGGTAACCCTTGATCAATTTGATCTTCTGAATCAAAAGTATTGTAAATATCTCTTTTCTCATCAGTTGAATAATTTTTTACTTCCGAAATTCTTAATGTTCTTGAGGAAAGAAAAACTTGCCCTGCCGTAATTAAAATTGGTGTTAAGCAGGCGAAAGCCAACAAAAATTGACCATTAATAAAACGTGTAGTTTGGTTCAAAACTAAACTTTCGTTTGAATTTACATGATAATAACTTAACCAATAAAAATTGAAGTCTTGCTTGTTGCAACATGGAATGTAAATTCTATTCGTTCAAGAATAGATCTTGTCAAAGAATGGCTTGTTAATAACAATGTTGACATTCTTTGCTTACAAGAGACAAAAACAGAAGATAGATTTTTTCCAGTTGAAATTTTTTCAAAACTTGGATATGAGGTTTCAATCTCTGGACAAAAGTCTTACAATGGTGTAGCAATAATAAGTCGATTCCCAATTAATGATATAAAAATTGGTTTTGATAAAGTAATCAAGGATTACAAACATTTATCTATATTAAATGAGCAAAAAAGAATCATAAGTGCTGAAATAAATGACATTAGAATTATAAATGTTTATGTTCCAAATGGATCATCTATAAATTCAGATAAGTTTATTTATAAAGAAAAATGGTTAGAATGTCTGGGAATTTATCTAAAAAAGATAAATTCTAATCATACACCTATATGTTTATTAGGAGATTTTAATATTGCCCCTGAAGATAGAGATATACATACACCAAATAATTATAAAGAATCAATTATGGCTTCATCAAAAGAAAGAAAATTACTTTTAAATGCTCTTGGAGAGGAATTAGAAGATGTCTTTAGAATTTTTGAGCCAGGTGATAAAAATTGGTCTTGGTGGGATTATCGCCATTCATCCTGGGAAAGAGACAAAGGTTGGCGAATAGATCATATTTACTTAACAGAAGATATCCTTAGTTGTACCAATAGTTGTTGGATCGACAAAGAACCTAGATCTAGGGAGAAACCCAGTGATCACGCGCCTGTTGTTGTCGACATTAGTTGGCCTCCATCAGATCTTGAAAATGAATTTTTCTTATAAAAAATTAGGTTTTTTTCTATTTTCAAATCATCACAGAATTAACAAATCAAATATTTACAATTCGCCAAAAAACAAGAACTTCAAGGGTCATCATCTCAAAGAAAGTCTTTCTACCACTTGTTTTTAGGACTAAACTCATTTTTCAAGCTAGAACTATTAAAGATTAAAAAAAAATAACCAGATGCTGAACAGATTCAAAAACTTTAGACGAATCAGTCACTTTTAGGCCATTATGGCGAACTGTGTTTATGAGCTCATTCGCTGAGGTGCCGTGACAGACGCGTTGAACACAAAAAGATCTGAAGAAATTTTTGGCTCTGCCAAAAATTTAATGCCTGGTGGAGTCAGTTCACCTGTAAGAGCTTTCAAATCTGTTGAAGGGGATCCAATCGTTTTTGATCGAGTCAAGGGTCCTTATGCTTGGGATGTTGATGGAAACAGATACATCGACTACGTAGGGAGCTGGGGACCTGCGATTTGTGGTCATGCACATCCAGAGGTGATTTCCGCTCTACAAGAAACACTTGAAAAAGGTACGAGCTTCGGAGCACCTTGTGTGCTCGAGAACAAGCTTGCTGAAATGGTAATAGATGCGGTACCAAGCGTTGAAATGGTTCGCTTTGTTAATAGCGGCACAGAAGCTTGTATGGCTGTTCTTCGTTTAATGAGAGCCTTTACTGGCAGGGATAAAGTTATCAAGTTCGAGGGTTGCTATCACGGGCATGCAGATATGTTTTTAGTGAAAGCAGGCTCAGGAGTAGCCACACTTGGTCTACCAGACTCACCAGGTGTTCCTAGAAGTACAACTGCCAATACGCTTACTGCTCCTTATAACGATCTTGAAGCTGTAAAAGAGCTTTTTGCTGAAAACCCAGATGCGATTTCTGGAGTCATCCTTGAGCCTGTTGTTGGGAATGCAGGCTTCATTACCCCTGAGCCAGGATTCTTAGAGGGGTTAAGAGAGGTAACCAAGGAGAACGGTGCTCTTTTGGTTTTTGATGAAGTAATGACTGGTTTTCGAATCAGCTATGGTGGAGCACAAGAGCGCTTTGGAGTAACTCCTGATTTAACCACTATGGGGAAGGTAATTGGTGGAGGACTTCCAGTCGGGGCTTATGGCGGTCGCAAAGAAATAATGTCAATGGTTTCGCCTTCTGGCCCTATGTATCAAGCGGGTACATTGAGCGGTAATCCTCTTGCAATGACAGCCGGCATTAAAACTCTTGAACTTCTTAAGCAAGAAGGTAGCTATGAAAAATTAGAAGCTCTTACGAAAAAGCTTGTCGATGGAGTCATTACAGCTGCTAAAGAGTCAAATATTGCCATTTATGGTCAGAGCATTAGCGCAATGTTCGGTTTTTATCTGTGCGAAGGACCAGTTAGAAACTTTGAAGAAGCTAAATCCGCTGATACAAATCGATTTAGTAAATTGCATAGACTAATGCTTCAAAAAGGTGTTTATTTAGCGCCAAGTGCTTTCGAGGCGGGTTTTACATCACTTGCACATTCTCAAGATGATGTAGATGCGACAATAAAAGCTTTTCAAGAAAGTTTCTCTGAAATCTCATAAAAAAATCCAATTTAAATTAATAAATTGGATCTTTTTTATAAGATTTTTAAGGCTAATTAATTTTTTCCTCTAACAATTACAGGAACATTTCCAGAACTATTTCCTGGCAATGAAGGAACAACTTGTGTCTCACCATTCCATTTATCTAAAAACAATTTAAAAAGAACTTGATCATCAAGACTTTTATTTAATGTGTCATATCTAAGAGCTTCTTGCTCTGCGATTTTAACTTCAGTTTGAGCTCTCAATAATTGCTGCTCAGCAATCTGTTTTTGTTCGATTGCTGCTCGATATTCATCAGCGATAGTTAATCCAGTCAAATCGAGTGATTGGACATCAACGTAGTCAAACTTATTAAGTTCATCAGCTACTGTTTGCTCAACCAACTCAGAAATATCACTCCAGGAGCTAGCTATTGTTACCAACTCGTACTTTGAAAAAACTGACTTGAGTGCTTTCAGTAACGATGGTTGAATAATCCTGTTATATATCTCTCTATCATTATAAGAGATAGTTTTAAATACTCTTCCTGCTTCATTAGGCTTTAGAGCATATTTCACAGTAGCCGTGGCAGAAATGACTTGCAAATCTTTAGTTAATGAATCAAACTTTTCAGGTCTAACTTGGGTTTGAACATTAAAAGGATAAGTATTTTGAACAAAAGGTACTTTGAAATTCAAACCAGGTTTACGTGATCCACCACTTACTTTCCCTAATGTTGTAACAACTGAAACTTGTCCAGCAGGAACAACGAAAAATGCTTGGGTAAGAAGTAAAAAACCGGTAAATGAAAGGACAAGTAGTAGAGTTGTTGTGCCACCTGGTCCATTCGGAGTCACATTACGAAATGGAGTTGTCATAAAAAAGTTTATCTAAAAATAATTTTATGTTGATTTAGCAAGTATTGCGAAAATTGTTAGATAGAAAAAATAATAAATTTATTTTTAAAACCGCCAAATTATATTTTTCAATAAATAAAAAGCATCTCTCCTCTTTACCTAAGCAATATCTCTAGCAGTTTTTAAAACCTCCAAATATAGTTCTTCATCAATCTCTCTAATATCATATTCTGTTGGCATCACCCCATGCTTATGCTCATGAACAATCATCCAACATGTTCTTTCTAAGTCTTTTTTTGATTGCCCGGATAAAACAACTGCTTTTTTAGAAAGTCTTTCTATTAATTGCTCCATAACAAAAATTCTTAGTGATAAAGTTTTTACTATTAATTTACTATCTATAATTTTGAAATTGCAAAGCTATGTCTAAATTGTCTTCCTGCTTCTTAATTAAATTAATTGCAGATTGCAAATCATCTTTACTTTTACCTGTAATTCTCAAGCTATCTCCTTGTATTGATACAGTCACTTTCTTCATATTATCTCGAACTAACTTACTTAATTTCTTTGATATTTCTTGAGGCAAGCCTTTCTTTAATTTAACAATTTGCATTACCATATTTCCTCCTATAGTTTCAATTTTTTGAAAATCAAATATCTTTAATGATAAATTTCTTTTTGTGGCTTTCTGCAATAAAATATCTTTTACAGATTCGATTGTCATATCACTTAGAGAGACAATAGATAATTCATCTTCTTTAATATCTATTTTTGTCTTTGAGTCTTTCAGGTCATACCTTTGATCCACTTCTCTCCTCAATTGATCAATAGCATTTAGTAATTCCTGCTGATCAAATTCTGAAACCACATCAAAAGAATAAGAAGAGGGCATAAAAAATTCTCTTTGTTTCCATTATCTTATGAAAAAAAAAAACAAATTGCTTACAAATATAATTATGAGATATTTCGTAAGTTTAAAAATATCTAGAAGCAGAGAATTATCTTTGATTCAGAATTAATCAAAAAACATCAAGCTCACAACTTTTCCCATATCTTCAGCACTATGACAACTACTCAATAATGTTTCACTATCATGAAATGCGAAACAAATCAATTGATCACATCTGTTAATAATTTCTTGATTACAGAGACTACTTGCCATTGGTAGTGGCAAATCATTATTTTCTTCTTTTTCTATTAGATGTAAAACGCTACCAAGAAGATCCTTGACCTCTGCGGTTTGCCTATCAAGAGATTGAGGCAACAAAACAGTTAAGAGAGATGGATTAACATCTAGAACCGCTCTAATCACTGCAGCATTTACGCCTTGAGATCCTGAAGTGATTAATGAATGTCCCTCTTGAGCCAAGGACCGAGCAATTAATTCGACTATATGAATAGATACAACAGGTACATGCCTGCTTCCTAAAAAAGCAATTCTTCTTTTCCCCTCGTTTTTCAACAAGGCCAATTCCTGAGCGAGAGTATCAACTCGTCCCAATGCAGGAAGATCGAGTGATCGACTCAAGGACATCCTAATTCAGATAATTTAAAGGTAGCCATTATTCATGAACTCAAGAAGAAATTCCTAAAGTTTTAAAGATTCGATCAAGATCACAATGTTCTTGTACTAATCGAAAAGCATAAGTAGCTTTAACTGTCTCATGAAGACGAACATGGCCAAAAGCTTGCTCAATAACTTCAACTGTTGAGAGAGTATCTCTATCGACTTTTAGCAATGGGACATCTAACTCTTCTGATCTATTAATTAATTGTGGTAGTGGTTCGCCAGCACCTGTCAGTATTAAGCATTGAGTAGAGGCTTCCAAAGCCGCCAATTGGATATCTGTTCGATCAGCTCCAGTAACTACTGCCATATTACGTCTTCTTCGGAAAAATTCCATTGCAGAATTAACACTCATCGCGCCAATGCTCAATGTCTCAACCATTAACTCAAGCCTATCAGCGCAACAAATAACTCGTGCATTTAAACGTCTCACCAATTCTTCAACAGTGACACTCCTCAACAAAGGTGACCTAGGCATTACTCCAAAAACATCTAACCCTAGTGACTTAAGAGATGGAACTATTTTTTCTTTAATATCTTTGATTTGATCAGGGTTGACAGCATTTAAGACAACACCACTTAAATGATCTCCTAGTTGGTCTTTAGCCTCCAACAAAGCTTCAACACTTCTACCGTCTTGCCAAAAATGAGCAAGTAGAACTTTAGCGTTTAAACTTTTTGCAAGTTGACTAAGACTTAATCCATATAAAAGTCCCTCATGCAAACTACCAGCTGCTTCAAGAATATTGATAGTCTCACCTGAAGATTCAAGAGATAGCTTGAACTCATCAAATTTAATACCAGGATCTAAGATATTTTTTTGAATCCTCTTGCTAGCAGTTGAGGCGGCCAAAAATTGAATAGAAGGAATTAAATTTTCATCAGATAATTTTAAAGTCTCTCCAACAAATCTGACATCATCATCAATCATATCTTTAATGTCTCCACTTTGAGAGACATTTAATTCAAGGCTTGTTGCTAATGGTTTACCAAATCTAACCACATGATTTGAAGCAATTAAATTTCTTGCTATGCCAAGAACTAATGCTGACTTACCGCTAAATGGTTCACATGATCCAATTAAAAAGGTCCTACTCATTAATTAAAGATCTGATTTGAGATTAAGTTTAGGCTTTTTGAAAAAGTTCTCAACACTAAATCTGTATAAAATTCTAATTAAACAAATTTTATCCAGTAATTCCTAATTTTTTTAAGAAATACAATGGATCCAACTCAATGAACAAACACTTGTCAGACGACTCAAGGTTTAAAGGTTTAAAAATTGCCATAACTGGTGCAACTGGAAGCCTTGGCAAGTCACTTATTGAAGTGCTGAAAAGGAAAGGGGCTTATGTAGTTGGCTTAACTCATGACAAAAGAAATATTAATAACGCTTGTGAAAACTCTCCTGATGACTGGATTCTTTGGTCCTGTGGGAAAGAAGAACTCCTTTCAAGCAAACTTACTAATATTGATATTTTAATACTTAATCATGGTTTTAATCCAAAAGGAAAGATTGGTTCAAATGAAATAAATAAAGCGATAGAAATAAATTCCCTAAGCCATTGGCGATTAATAGAAATTTTTGAAAATTTAGCCCTATCTAATAATTTAAACATTTATGGTTCTAAGGAAGTATGGGTAAATACATCTGAAGCAGAGATTCAAATAGCTTTTAGTCCGGCATATGAAATAACAAAACGTCTAATAGGTGAACTTATAAGTTTAAAAAAAAGTAAACTATTAATAGAAAAAAGAAATTCTTTTTTTATCAAAAAATTGATCTTAGGTCCATTTAAATCGAACTTAAACCCACAAGGCATCTTGAGCCCTGAATTTGTAGCAAAAAATATAATCCAACAAGCAGAAAAAAAGGATTATTTAATCATAGTTTCTCCTAATCCTTTAACGTATTTAATAATGCCAGTTGTTGAATCAATGAGAATATTATATTCAAGATTTATAAATAAAATCTACTCAAATCAACCCCTTTAAAAGAAAGTTAATCTCCTCTATCAGTAAGGATCTCGTGATCATCTGCAGTAACCAAGACAGTATGCTCCCATTGAGCAGATAGATTGCCATCTTTTGTAATTACTGTCCATCCATCACGAAGTGTCTTGCAGTACTTTGAGCCAAGATTAATTATAGGTTCCACTGCAATAGTCATTCCCTCTCGAAGAGTAACATTTGGCAAATCATTAGTTCTAAAATTAAAAACCGATGGCTCTTCGTGAAGATTCCTACCTACTCCATGTCCAGTATAATCTTCGACAATACTAAAACCGTTAGCTTTAACATAGTCTTCTATCGCTCCTGCTATATCAAGAAGTTTGTTTTGAGGCTTTATTTGTTTTATACCAAGCATCAAAGCTTCTTTCGCTACCTTACTTAATTCAATTGCTTCATCTGAAGTATTACCTACGCATATAGTTATACAACTATCTCCGTGATAACCATTATAAAAAGCTCCAGTATCTACTTTCAGTAAATCTCCATCGTTAATAATTTTCGTCTTACTTGGTATTCCATGAACAACTTCGTTATTTATACTTGAACATATGCTACCTGGAAAGCCATGATATCCTTTGAAGCTTGGAGTGGCATCAAGATCTCTTATTCGTTTTTCCGCATAAGTATCTAGATCCAAAGTAGACATTCCAGGTTTAACTAAGTCTCTAATTTCACTCAATACTGTTGCAACTATTTTACTAGATTTACGCATAATTTCTATCTCTCTAGAAGACTTAATTTCCACTCCTCTCCTCTGTTGAATAACTGGGCCATTATTGATAGGGATTTTTGAGTTTCCAGAAGAAAGAAGATCAGAGAAAAGTTTCATTGTTTAGGGAAAAAGTAAAAACTTCAAAATTTGCATTTCATTCACAAACTAATAATAGTTGAACTATCAAATGAAGAGGGACAGTTTTATTAAAAAAATTCTTTTCTTTAATAAAATTTCCAAATTAAAAAAAGTAGAGAAAACTAATTTTTTTATCAAACGACCAATCTCTGACTACATAAAATCCAAATGAGTAAATCATAGTCAAACAGGTTTGAAACGACCCAGACAAAAAAAAATTTTTAATTTGAGAAACAACCGGTTACAATAAGAGCTCGGCTAAATTCAGAGTAATTGGTGATGTCCGTTGATTCGAAAGAGCCCTCATCAGAAGAGGTAAAAGTTGAAGATAATTCCAATCCTTCAGAGCTATCTGAGGTAAAATTTGCTTCTGAACAAAAATCTAAAGAGAAGAAATTTCCAGTTAAAAAGCTCTCTCCTTCAGAAATAATAAAGACTTTTGAAGACGCACAACGAAGTAAGGATCTCCCTGATATTTACGTTGGGGACACTGTTCGTGTTGGTGTACGAATAAGTGAGGGCAATAAGGAAAGGGTTCAGCCCTATGAAGGTGTTGTAATAGCAAAGAGACATGGCGGAATCCATCAAACAATCACAGTAAGAAGAATTTTCCAAGGAATAGGAGTTGAAAGAATTTTTCTGGTTCACAGTCCACAAGTTGCATCCATTAAGGTTGAACGCCGAGGTAAAGTAAGAAGAGCGAAGCTTTTCTATCTGCGAGAGCGAGTGGGCAAAGCCACTCGCGTAAAGCAGCGCTTCGACCGCTGAGGTTTCGGCCTCCTCAAACAAAGGTCATTGGCCAACAATGACTTAAAGGGTATATAAAATGCGCCGTTAGTTCAGTTGGTAGAACGCAGGTCTCCAAAACCTGATGTCGGGGGTTCAAGTCCTCCACGGCGCGTTCGAAAACCCTTTCTGCAGTTACTTTTTTAAAGAATGGAGTTGGATCTTCAACCTGGCGATGTCGTAAAAGTTCTTGAGTCAGCCGCATTAGGCTGGGTCAGGGCTCGAGTTATTCGTGTAAAATCAGGTGGCCGTGTAGTAGTTCAAAGCGACCAAGGCCGCGAGTTCACAGCTCGTGGGAATCAAGTTAGGCTCATAGAACCTGCGGGTTTCCGTCCTTGAAATCATCTACTTATTTAGTTTTATTTCATGAGCATCTCTCTTCATAGAGAATTACATTGAAAAAACCTTATAAATTTAGTTTTCTAAGTCAACAATATTAATTCTTAGTTGACTAGAAGGCATTTTTAGGATGATACTCATTGGGGCAACACAAGGGATTTCTAATAAAAGATCAAATCCTTTTTTAAGGCCTAAAACTGGGACCGTAGTTCAACTGGTTAGAGCACCGCCCTGTCACGGCGGAAGTTGCGGGTTCGAATCCCGTCGGTCCCGTATCTAAATCGAATTAGAGCTTTGACAGTTAGGGTAAGATTGGCACCAAGTCCAACGGGAACACTTCATCTAGGAACAGCGAGAACTGCATTATTTAACTGGCTTTTTGCAAAAAAAGAAGGTGGCACTTTTCTCTTAAGAATTGAAGATACTGATATTGAGAGATCAAAAGAAGATTATATAAAAAATATATTTGATGGGCTCCAGTGGCTAGGAATAAATTGGGATGAATCCCCAACAATTCAAAGCAAAAGAGTAAATGAACATAAACAAATAATAAAAACTCTTATCGATAAAGGGTTTGCATACAAATGTTATGCATCAGAAGATGAGCTTAATGAGATGAGAGAAACCCAAAAGAAAAATGGTTTAGCTCCAAAATATGATAATAGGCACAGAAATCTAACTCCAGAAGAAGAGTCAGAATTTATAAACGCGGGAAGAGAACCCGTTATCAGATTCAAAATCAGTGATCAAAAAGTAATTTCATGGAATGACTTAATTCGAGGAAAAATGACTTGGAGTGGAAAAGATTTAGGGGGTGATATGGTCATTGCAAGAAGAGCTCCAGCAAATTCAATAGGAGACCCCTTATACAATTTGGTTGTTGTTGCCGATGATTCAGCAATGCAAATTTCTCATGTAATAAGGGGAGAAGACCATCTAGCAAATACTGCAAAGCAAATTCTTCTTTACGAAGCTTTAGATCTCAATATTCCCGTTTTCGCACATACTCCTTTAATTCTTAATGCCGAAGGGAAGAAACTTTCCAAAAGGGATGGAGTTACTTCAATTTCTGAATTCAGGAAAATGGGTTACACATCTGAAGCAATGGCGAATTATATGACTCTTCTAGGTTGGTCTGTTCCTGAGGGGGTTAATGAAAGATTCAATATTTCAGAAATTGCAGAAATTTTCAGTTTTGAAAAGGTTAATAAAGCTTCAGCCAAATTTGATTGGGATAAATTGAATTGGCTCAACTCTCAAGTAATACATGAAATGTCAGCCGAAGTCCTATTAAAAAATTTAGATCCTTTGTTTAGAGAAAATGATTGGTATTTACCAAGTCAAGAATGGGGAACACTTCTCATAAATTTAATTGGACCATCTATGGTTCTTATTAAAGATGGAGTTGATCAAGCTAAACCTTTTTTTGAAGAACCAAAATTAAGTAATGATGGGAAAGATCAATTGGAAATCAAAGAATCAAAAATAATTTTAAATTTTATTCTTAAAAAGCTGGAAAACTTAGATGCTGGACTCTTCAATAAAGAGGAAGCGCTTGATTTAATCAATCAGGCCACAAAGAACTGCGAAGTCAAAAAAAGTCTTGTTATGAAAAGTCTTAGAGCTGCTCTTTTTGGAACTCTAAAGGGGCCTGATTTAATTCAAAGTTGGATTTTACTCTCAAGAGTCAGTAAAGATAGAAACCGAATTCGTCGGTTTATCTAGATCTTTCTCTTCATCCAATAACCCCAACATTTTTGCTAATGGTTTTGCTGTTAAACCTTGTATGCCTACTGTCATTAATATTGTCAAAAACACTAATCCCTGAAGTTTTCCAGCCCCTAAAACACCTGCTTGCTCCAATCTAATAGAGAATAAAGAAGCAACTGCTGCAGTGACTATTCCACGGGGAGCTAACCAACCAAGAAATAATCTTTGTTTATTATCAAGCGGTAATCCATAAGTTGCTATCCAAACAGCTATTGGTCTTACTACGATCATCAAAAAAAGCACGCAAATTACACCGCCCCACCCAAGAGGGCTCAATTCCCCCCAGGAAACATCTGCTGCCAGTAAAGGGAAAAGCATAGTTATTGCTAACTGAGCTAATTCTCTTATTAATTCATCAAGTTCATTCGCCTGTGTAGAAGGTCTTTGTCCTACAACAAACCCTGCTGCAACAGATGCGGGCAATCCTGATTCGGGTAATAGCCATTCACATACTCCATAAAGCAAGAAAATCACTCCAAGAGTGAGCTGCAGTCTAAGTCCGATATAAGGATCAGCTCGTAAGCGCTTCAAACCTTCTGAAAGCAATAGACCTGCAAGTGATCCAATTAAGACTCCTCCTCCAAGCCTTGAAAGAAAACCAAGAAATAGCTCTTTCCATCCATACAAATCTCCAACAACAAGCTCTAACAACAAAAGTGCTAGAACTGCTCCAATAGGTTCTAGAATCAAACCTTCAGCTTCGAGAACATCACTTAATGGTGATGAAAGTCGAATTTGTCGAACCAATGGAGTTACTACAGTTGGTCCCGTAGCGAGAACAATTGCGCTATAAACGCCTGCTACTGGCCAACCCAGTCCTGCAAACCAATGAGCAGCAAAGAAGCCTGCTGCCAAGGAAATAATTAATCTAATTGAAGAAATTCTGAGAACTATTGATTTGATTGCCCCTCCTGGAAATCGAAGATTTAATCCACCATCAAACAAAACAAGGCTTACTAATAAACCAACTATCGTCTCCAACCCTTTACCTAGATCTAAAGGTTCAACCAATCCAAGACCTGATCTCCCAATCAACAAGCCAGAAATCAACAAAAGAACTACTCCAGGAAGTCCTGTTAGCACTGATAGTAACCTTGCTCCAGCTCCAGAAAAAACTGTGATACCCCAGAGCAAGCCCAGTCGCTCAGGAGTCATAAATAACTAGCAATGAAGACATACACGAGTAGTATCCATTAAATCTACCTAAGAAAATAAATAAGTTAATAAGCTGATTTTACTTAAATATTCTTTATAGACTAGCAACACATTCAATCCAAATTGAATTTATAGATTCTAATTTCGAAATTAACTCACAAAACCAATTATATAATTACAGATCAAATTGTCTTAAGAAAGATTGATTAGGCATGTAGAGAGGGTGACGAGGATTCCCTTTCTTGCTGAGGCCAAGACTTAAAACACGTTTGGAATAATTATTTTCTTTTGACTTAAAATTTGAAAAATTTTTAATTAATTTTAGAACTTTACCATCACGTCCTTTTAATTGTCCTTTATCACCCCACCCTAACCACAAGTCACAATTACTATCTTTTCTCCAAAATTCTAATAATTTCAACGTAATCAAATCATTATTTTTCCCTATTGGATCATTGATTTTTGATAATTGAATGGGAGATTTAGAAATCAGTCCAAAGAGATTAATTATATAGATATTTTTATAATTCCACCTCGAACAAAAATTAATTATCCTCACGAGAGTCCTATCGTTATTTGATGAATCGGCTTTTGAAGGATTCAAGCCAATAAAAACTACAGTCTTTTTACCAATTAATAACTCTCTTTTCAATATCCATCGATAAGATCTACATTCACTAAATAAGCAAAATGACAATCAAAAAATTAGAACTAAAGTTTTATTATAAAACCAATACTTTTTTTAGCCAGAAAAAATTAAATTTGATACTAAAAGACTAGTTAAAACAATAATTAAACCTGCTATTGCCATTCTGCCGTTCCATATCTCAGCTTGAGGAGTGAATCCTCTCTTCCATGAATTAAGCTCACCTGAGCTTGCAGGCCTAGTTGATCTATTTGCTTCATTTCCATTGTTTAAAGGCATAATAAAAAATTAAAAGCTTAAAAAATATTGATTAAAAAGGAGGATTAGAACGATAAAGTAAATCAGACTTTTCTAAGGGCCAACGAGCGGAAACACCTAGTTCCATTGAACTTTGAACATTATTAGAAGACAATCTTAACAAAGCTGCAGCACCAATCATTGCCGCATTATCAGTACAAAATTCCATTGGTGCAAGAGCAATGTTAACTTCATTCTCAGATGCTTTTGCAAGCATCATTTCCCTTAATCTGACATTTGCGGCAACCCCTCCAACTATTACAAGAGAATTTAGACCTTGATCAAGGGCACATCGAAGGCTCCTCTCTACTAGGACCTCCGCTACAACGTATTCAAAACTTGCAGCAATGTCCTCTACTGGTAATTTTTTATTTTCTGACCTGATTTTTTCTATCTGTCTAAGTACAGCCGTTTTCAAACCACTAAAAGAGAAATCATATGGATAAAAACCACCTTCAGGATTAGATACTCTCCCTTTTGGGAACAAGAACTTTTTTGGATCTCCAGATTTAGCTATTTTTTGAATTGCTGGCCCACCAGGATAGGAAAGTCCCAGCAGTCTTGCGACCTTATCAAAAGCTTCTCCTGCTGCATCATCATGACTTCGACCAAGACGTTGATACTTATGGTGTAAATCTACTTTTATCAATTCAGTATGTCCTCCACTAACCAATAAGACTAAGAAAGGAGGTTTAGGATGATTTTCCGACAAATATATTGATGAGAGATGTCCCTCCAAATGATGAATTCCTAAAAATGGAATTTGATGCAAATTTGCTAAAGTCCTTGCCGTAATTGATCCGACCAAAAGTGAACCTGCTAATCCTGGAGTAACAGTTGCGGCCACTGCATCAATATCTTGTATTCGTAATTTTGATTTTTCAAAAACTTCTTCAATTAAAAATGGAAGATTTTCCAAATGTCTTCTTGAAGCAATTTCCGGAACAACGCCACCCCAATTAGCATGTTCTTCAATTTGTGAAGCTATTTCATTAGCTATCAAATCAATTTTTCCTTTTTCATCAGAAACCAAAGCTGCTGCAGACTCGTCACAACTTGTTTCGAGGGATAAAATTATTGACATTTATAGCGAGTAATCAACTAAGTTTATTATTGAAATCCCATTAAAACAGGGAAACAGATAAAAATCAGAACTCATGAGTCGTCTTTTATCAATTTTGCTTTCAGCATTTCTTTTCTTAGGAATAGCTCCAATAGCTAATGCAAGACCAGGCCCAGCATTAAACGCTGATAGAGCTCCTACAGATTTCACTGCTTCTGCTTTGGTATCTTGTGCTGATAATCCCCGTTTCCAAGATAGAGCAAGCACAGCCTCCACAGATCAGGCAATAAAAAGATTTGAAAGATATAGCAAAGCCTTATGCGGAGATGATGGGCTTCCTCATTTAATAATTGGTCCGCCTATTGAGCCTTGGGGCGCATGGATCAATAGAGGTCACGAAGGAGATCTACTTATTCCAGGAGTAATGTTTATCTATATTGCAGGTATTATTGGTTGGTCTGGAAGGGAATATGTAAGAGCTGTTAGGGGCAAAAAGAACGCTGCAGAATATGAGATCATCATTGACACTGACTTGGCTTGGCAATGCTTAAAAAGAGGAGCCGCTTGGCCTCTTCAAGCTAATAGAGAAGGAAAAAATGGAGAGCTTAGGGAAAAAGACAATAATGTTTCTCTTAATGGTCCAAGAGGCTAAATAAATTATTAATCCAAAACCACTTAATTTTTTCAATCATGTTTCAATTATTTCGTACTAAATGGTTTAGATCAGCCCCAGTCGTATCGGCGATTTGGATCACTCTAACAGCAAGTATTATTGTTGAATTTAATAGATTTGTTCCAGACTTGCTTTTCCACCCAATGTCTTTTTAAAAATATAGATTATTAATTAAATTAAGTTTTTAATCCCATTAAGCCTTCAATTTCTTTGAAGGCTTTTTCTATATGTTCATTTACAACTACAGCATCAAACTCCTTTTTCGCAATAAGTTCTTTATTTGCTATTTTCAAGCGATCTCTAATAGCCTCCTCATTCTCAGTTCCTCTACCTCTGATTCTTTTTTCAAGTTCAGATAAATTGGGCGGTGCTATAAATATTTGTAATGCTTCAGGGAAAGACTTTCGAATTTGTCGAGCCCCCTCTAATTCAATTTCCAGAAGAACATTAGTTCCTGTTTCTATTTTTTCTTGAACTATTTTTTTTGGAGTTCCATAAAAATTATTAGAGAATGAAGCCCACTCCAGAAAACCGTCTTTATCAATTATTTCTTGAAAATTTTTCTTTTCTAAGAAAAAATAATGCTCTCCATCAATTTCACCAGATCTTGGCTGACGAGTAGTAGCAGAAATAGAAAGCCATACATTACTATGACTTTCGAGGATTTTCCTAACAATTGTTCCTTTACCCACCCCGCTAGGGCCAGTAAGAACAGTAAGATTTCCTAAAGATGACATAACTAAATTCTATCTAATTTACCTGGCAAAGGTTAATTACATTATTGATAAAATCAAAAGGATGATAGATGAACAAAGTTCCAATTCAAATAATGGACTTAACAACCCTTAAAGCGGTTGTATTTGAACTTAGCCAAGAAATAGTTCCAAGTAGATTTGAGAATGCACAGCAAATTGATTCACATACTCTTCAATTAAGTTTTAGAACACTAGAACAACTTATATGGATAGAAATTAGCTGGTTTGCTGAGTCCCCAAGAATTGTCCAAATACCACCGCCAAAAAGATATGGTGAAAAAAGCACATTAGCGAAACAACTAAAACATTTATTAGTTAATTTAGCTTTGGTAGAGATACGGCAAACAGGGTTTGAAAGGATAGTAAGATTTAAATTTTCTAGCAGACCTGGTAAAGGAATTGAGAAAGAATTGATAGTCGAGTTAATGGGTAGACACAGTAATATTTTACTTTTAGACAAATCAAGAAAAGTAATTACTCTTGGAAAACAAATAAAAGAAAAGCACTCAAGATTAAGACCAATCGGAACCGGAGATCTTTACAAATTTCCTCCACCTCTTCAAGGATTAACTCCTAAACTCTCTGAATCATTTCATTCATGGAAAGAGAATTTATGTCTGGTTCCATCCACATTCAAAAATAGCCTTAAAGACACTTATCAAGGAATAAGTCCAGCTCTAACATTACAAATAGCGAGCAATAATTACAATGAAGCAATTAATATAATAAATCAATCTGTAACAAGTATTGAATTGAAAACATGGAAAGCAATATATAACAAATGGAAGGAATGGCTATTAGATATTGAAAATAATAGTTACAATATAAATTTTAATGGATCAACTGATTTTGTTGTCTGGGGAAAAATAAAATCAAAAGCTAAAAAAAGAAAAATTGGCCTTATCCTTGGCAAGTACTATTCAAATAAGATTATAGATAGAAAAATATATTCTATTAGAGAAAAATTAAAGCATGATCTCGAAAATTCAAAAGATAATGAAATCAGGAAACTAGAAGCGCAGGCATTACTAATTAAAAATATTCCTGAATATATAACTATGCAAAACAACGCTAATAATATTCTAACTTTACAATCTCCCACAAAGAAACAAATAAACGAGGCTCAAAATCTATTTAAACAAGCTAAAAGAAAAAAAAGATCTAGAGATTCAATTTTAAAAAGAGTCGAATTTCACAAGAAAAAAATATCAGAGATTGAATATTGTGAGTTATTTCTTGATTCATTAATGTATGAGGATAATGAGTTAAAAAAAAACAAACTTGATTCAATTATTGAACTTAAAGAGGAAGTGGAAGAATATATTTGCATTAAAAAAAATTCATTCAAGTTTCAATCCAATAATAAAAAAGAACAGGTTTCTGCGATAAAAGAGATCCAAAGTCCTAGCGGTCTAAAGATTCAAATAGGTTCTAATAACAGGCAAAACGAATTAATTAGTCTAAGGAAAGGGAAAAAAGGAGACCTTTGGTTTCATGCTCAAGAAACGCCTGGAAGCCATGTTGTACTTAAATCATCCAATGGACTTTTTGATGACAAAGATATTCAATTAGCTGCTGATCTTGCTTCTTTCTTTAGCCGTGCGCGAGGGAACAAGCTTGCACCAGTAATTATGGTTCCAATTGAAAATCTGCAGAGGATTTCAGGATCCTTACCTGGAACTGTCAGTCATAGGGGCGGGAAGGTCATTTGGGGGAAAGCTGAGAGAGCACAGAAATATTTCCACCAGAAATGAACTTCTATGACTTACTATCAACTTCAATTGACAAGTTTAAAATGATTGACTTTTTTCTAGGCACTCATGAGTTTCTTGGAAATCATACTTTTCCGGAGTTTTTAATTGGATATTTATTTGGTGCAGCTTTAATCATTGGTGCTCCCACAGTCTTTCTTTTGTTAGCATTTACAAGCGCTTTAATGAAAACCAACGGAAAAATGGGAGGTTACAAAGAATATGCTAATTATGGAGAATCTTCACTAAATGATTGTCCTCCTTTCATTTTGCCTGACCCAACAAAAAATAATTAGAAATCTAATTATCAATATTTAGCGAAATAAGTAATTTATATATAACTATACCTAAAATTTGTAAATCAAATAGAACCTCACTTACAAATTCTTTTATCTACTAAAATAAAATCATTAATTTAAACTAATCTGGCCAGCCCAAATCCAAAAGAAAATACTTTTAAAGCTCCACCTCCAATCAGGATAAGGGAAAGAGCTAGCTCAGTTGCTGCATCACAATCCTTGGAGATGCCGCTACTTGATCATCTTGAAGAGCTTCGACAAAGAGTATTAAAGAGTCTTATTGCAATTCTTATCTCATCTGGTTTTTGCTTGCTGTTTGTTAGGAAGCTTGTACAAGCATTAGAAATGCCAGCAGGAAAAATACAATTTTTACAAGTAGCGCCTGGTGAATTTTTATTTACTTCAATCAAAGTTGCAGGTTATGGGGGGCTTACTATTTCACTCCCATTTATAATTTACCAATTTTTAAAGTTTATCCTTCCAGGTCTAACTAAAAAAGAGAAGCTCTTGATTGCTCCCTCAGTTGGAGGTTCAGCAATTTTATTTTTCTTAGGAATTTTCTTTGCATGGAAGGCTTTGATTCCTGCAGCTTTAGGGTTTCTCATAAGTTATGGCGCCGATGTAGTTGAGCCACTTTGGTCGATCGAAAAATATTTAGATTTCGTTCTTTTACTTATGCTTTCTACCGGCTTAGCTTTTCAATTACCAATCCTTCAATTAATTCTAGGTTTTTTTGAAATTATTACATGGCAGAAGATGCTTTCTGCATGGAGATTGGTCATAATGGCTTCAGCAATTGCGGGAGCTGTTTTAACTCCATCTACAGACCCCATAACTATGCTTCTTCTATCAACATCCATAACTTTTTTATTTCTTCTTGGAGTTGGATTAGTTGCCCTAACAAGTAACTTTAAAGAACAAATTCTGACATCCTTTGATCCATAGGCAAAGGCAAAGTTATTGCTCTGCCAAGTCTTGGCTTTGCCTGTACATTTTTCAACCAGTTTCTTACAAAATCCGATTGGCCCGCTCGGTTAATAATTTCTAAGGTTCGATTCAAATTTTCTCTATAGGTCTCTTCATCCAAAGGGAAAGATTGTTGTTCTAAAAAACCCCACATCATTTGTAAATAAATTCTGTCTCTTTTGATTAACAATTTCAAATCATATGTGACGCCCCATCGTCTTCTTAAGCATCCCACTACCTCGTCTACTTCCAATGGAATTGAAGAAGAAAAGCTACCAGGATTTGACTCATTAGATTTAAAACTCATGTCAAAAGCCAGTCTTGGCAGAGATTAATAACCTTTTGGTGACCATTCTGGTCTAGTATCTTAATCCAGGTGAACATCTGTAATGACACAAATGAATGCTGCAGATGTGCCCTCAATGGGCAGAAGGCAGTTTATGAACTTGCTAACCTTTGGAACCGTTACAGGAGTTGCCTTAGGAGCGTTATACCCAGTAGCCCAATATTTCACCCCCTATAGAGCAGGAGGAGGTGGAGGCGGAACAAATGCTAAAGATGAGCTGGGAAATCCAGTCAAGGCAAGTACCTGGCTATCTACTCATCCCGTTGGTGACAGAAGCTTAGTTCAAGGACTTAAAGGTGACCCTACCTATCTAATAGTTGAAGGTGAGGATGCAATCACTAGTTATGGAATTAACGCTATTTGTACTCACCTTGGTTGCGTAGTTCCATGGAATAGTGGAGCAAACAAGTACATGTGTCCTTGCCATGGAAGTCAATACGACTCAACAGGGAAAGTAGTTCGTGGGCCAGCTCCTTTATCATTAGCAATCGCTCATGTATCAGTAGAAGACGATCAGGTTCTAGTGAGTCAATGGACAGAAACTGATTTCAGAACTGGAAACGCTCCTTGGTGGGGGTGATTAAAAAATGAACAAAAAAAACTTGCACACCAAAAAAAAACTAATGCATAAATCATTAAAAATTTTCCTTTGTTCATTTATTCTTGGATTTTCAATATTCCTTATCCCTCAACCAAGCTGGGCATACCCCTTTTGGGCTCAACAAAAATTCGAAAATCCTAGAGAGGCAACTGGGAAAATTGTTTGTGCTAATTGCCACGTTGCAAGTATGCCAACAAGAGCTGAAGTCCCTCAGTCAGTTGCAGCTGATAGTGTTTTCAAAACTGTCGTAGAAATACCCTATAAAAAGGATCTTCAAGAAATTGGTGCAGATGGAAGCAAAGTTCCTCTCCAAGTTGGAGCAGTTGTAATGCTTCCAGATGGGTTTAAACTTGCTCCTCAAGATAGATGGACTGAAGAAATAAAAGAGGAGACACAAGGTGTTTACTTCACTCAATACAGTGAGGAACAAGAAAATATTATTTTAGTAGGGCCTTTACCAGGGGATCAAAATAGAGAGATTGTGTTCCCTGTACTCTCCCCTGACCCCACAAAAGACAAAAATATTAACTTTGGAAAGTATTCAATTCATATAGGAGGTAATAGAGGCAGAGGTCAGGTTTACCCAACTGGTGAAAAGAGCAATAATAATTTGTTTACAGCAACAAATTCTGGAACAATAATCTCAATCGAAACAAATGAAGATGGAACGCAAATTATAAATCTAAATAATGAAGAAGGAGAAAGTTTTGCTGAAAATATTCCTGCAGGGACTTCATTACTAGTAAAAGAAGGTGAAACTATCGAGAAAGGTGCAAAATTAACTGAAGACCCTAATGTTGGAGGTTTTGGTCAGCTTGACAAAGAAATAGTTTTACAAAGTAAGGCGCGAGTTATTGGAATGATAATTTTCTTTATAGGAGTTGGTTTATCTCAAATAATGCTGGTTCTTAAAAAGAAACAAGTCGAAAAGGTTCAAGCTGCTGAAGGAATATAAATTCAAATAATTGATGGAAGATATTTTTTTAGCGCTTAGATCACCTGGGCCTGAGTTGTTTCAACTGGGGCCTTTTTCATTAAGATGGTATGGATTACTAATAGCTATTTCAGTTTTAATAGGTTTCAATTTATCAGGTGAATTAGCGTCAAAAAAAGGATTAAAAAAAAGCCTTATTAACGATTTACTTCCTATTTTAGTTTTGGCATCTGTGATTGGTGCAAGAATTTATTATGTTGCATTTGAATGGAGAAACTACACTGGTAAAAATTTCTGGAGTTCTATTAGTTTCCTGAACTTAAATTTTCCTATTCCCAGTGCGATAGAAATTTGGGGAGGAGGAATTGCAATTCATGGGGCACTAATAATGGGAACATTATCTATTATATTTTTTTGCCGCTGGAGAAAAGAACCTTTTTGGGATGTTATTGATGTTTTAGTCCCCTCAGTTGCTCTAGGCCAAGCAATAGGTAGATGGGGGAATTTTTTTAATAATGAAGCTTTTGGAATACCTACAAACTTACCCTGGAAATTATTTATACCTTATAGATTTAGACCAGAAATATTCTCAACACAAGATTATTTTCACCCTACCTTTCTTTATGAATCAGTTTGGAATATTTTAGTTTTTGGCATACTGATTTTTCTTGTTAAAAAGGCGAATAGAAGAGCACTTAAGCTCCCCTCCGGCAGCTTAAGTTGCATCTATTTAATCACTTACAGCCTAGGTAGATTTTGGATAGAGGCACTAAGAACAGATCCTCTCTGCTTGGGTGGGGTTCCACCTTTTTGTGAGGGAGGTCTACGTATAGCTCAACTAATTAGCTTGTTTTTAATTAGTGCAGGTTTATTAGGAATATGGAGAATTTATATTTCTAATAAAGCACTCCCCGATCCTTCATTAATTAACGGGAGAAATCAATGAATCCGATTTCAATTGTAGGGGCAGGTCCAGGCGCTTTAGATTTAATGACAATAAGAGCTCAACAAAGATTAAAAAAAGCTGATGTTCTTGTTTGGACAGACTCTCTCATCCCTATACAAATAACAAAACTTGTTAAAGAAGATTGTGAAAAGATAAAAACAAGTTCATTAACTCTAGAAGAGATCCTTTTCATCTTAATTAAAAGGCACAAGGAAGGTAAAAAAATTGTTCGTCTACATGATGGTGATCCTTGCTTATATGGAGCCATATCAGAACAAATATGCAGATTAAATGATGAAGGAATTGAGGTAGAAGTAGTACCTGGAATAAGTGCCTATCAAGCAACAGCAGCTACTTTAGGATTCGAACTAACAATTCCAAATTTAACTCAAACAATAATACTTAGCAGAGCTGATGGCAGGACAGGCAAACCAGAGAAAGAAAGCCTTCAAAAGCTTGCATCTATTCAATCTTCTTTATGTCTTTACCTAAGTGCAAGGCATGTGGAAGAAGTGCAATCCATACTTATAAAGCACTATCCTGCTAATACTCCTGTAGCAATTGCATATAGACTAACTTGGCCAGACGAATGGATAAAAGTTATACCTTTGAGTGAGATGGCGAGAACATCAAAAGAGCAAAATTTAATCAGAACAACAATATATATAATTAGTCCAACATTAAAGATCGGGAAAAATCGATCAAAGCTTTATAGTCCTAGTCACACGCATTTATTTAGGTCGAGTTAAAGAGAAAAAATTAGGAATTTATTTTAACAATCATCTAAGCTTGAGATAAATTATCTTTTAGAGACAAACGACTTTACAGAGCCTCTAGAATGAACTTAATAACCCAAAGGTTTTTAATTGGAAAAAAGTGAAGGAATAAAAAGCGATAATAATTATATCGCAAACAAAAAATCTACTTTACAAACTGTTGGTGAGTTTCTCAGAGAAGCCCGACAAGGCAGAAATCTTTCAGTAGAGGATCTATCATCCTCACTCAGAATTGGTAAAGAACAATTAATTGCTCTTGAATCAGGAGATGAAAGCGCACTTCCTGAAAAAGTTTTTATTAGAGCAATGGTTCGAAGAATAGCCGAGAAGTTAAACTTAGATACAAGTTTTATCCTTGAAGAACTTAATGAAAAGAAAAATAATGAGCCTAAACCTAGTCCCGTGATCAAGAAAAAAAATACTAGAAAGAAAAGAAATCTCAATCCATTTAGTATGGTAATCTTATCGGGTGCTTTAGGATTAGTTACTTCAATTATCCTATTAAAATATATTCAAAAATTGCAAGATGATTCGATTAATCCGCAGCGAAGTGATATCTTTTTATTAGACAAAAAGATATCTTCTTAAAGTATATTTATATCAACATCCTTAATTTTCTTAATTAGTAAAATTGTCTTAGACAAGCTCCATTTCTCAAGATCTAAATTTTGGCCTAATTCATTAGGAATTAGCTCTATATTAACTTTTTTATTATTAGCTTCAACAACTATCTTTGATATCAAAGGTTCAGGTCTTCTATCCAAAGAGCATGAGAGTCGAAGGATTAAAGACATGTCTGCAACCAATCTTCTGTGACTTTCGTCAACCAATAGTTGCCAAGATTCATGTCTTTTTTTGGGAAAACTTTTCCTGTGATACCTTGCGATAGCAGCGACCATTAAATGCTCACTTTGGGAATATCCTAAAAGCTCTCCATGTTTAATTAAATACCAAGAATGCTTGTGATAAGCACTTATATTAATATGTTTTCCACAAGCATGAAGTTTAGCTGCTGCCCACAAAAGATCTCTACCTTCATCATTATCATTATGCAAAACCCCCCTAGTCTGATCATAAAAACTAAGGGCAAATTCTGATACCCTTTTTGATCGTTTTGAATCAACACCAAATCTTTTCGATTGATGAATAACTGTTCTTTCTCTTATTGATCCTTGAAAGCTCAACTGATCTTTTAAATAGTTATTTCTACACATCCAATCAACAACTAATCCTTCACGAAGAGCTCTCTCACTTAAAATAATTTCATTAACATTAACCATATTCATTATGGTTTGTAAAATCAAAGCCCCAGGTACAATAATCTCAGATCTTCTTTCACTTAATGAGGATAATTCACTCCGTTCGGAAGGTGTCATTTTTATTAACTGACTAACAATTATATCCAAATTATTTTTTTGAATTTTATATCCTTGTAATTTTGATTGAATATGATTTTCTTTATTACATATCAATGCACCAATAGCCATGGCAGTTCCACTAGTTGCGACTAAAACTGGCGTTTCACCTACTTTAATTCTTTTAGATACTTTATCAATTGCTGATTCCATAGAGCCTCTGATAAATGACCTTAAAAACAATTCAACCTGAGAGGATATTGGATCTTTTTTAATAAATTCTCTTTGTAATCTTACTGCTCCAATCTTTGTACTTGTTAATGCTCGTGCCTCAGAACTATCAGCAAGGACTAATTCTGTCGAACCTCCTCCAATATCTAGAACAAGATGAGGTTTGTTTCCAAATTGCATCCCTGAAAGTACACCTAGATAGATCAATCTTGCTTCTTCTGCTCCGCTTATCAATTCGACATCTAAACCTATCTTCTTTTTTATTTCAGAAATAAAGATTTTCCCATTTGGTGCTTCTCTAACCGCACTTGTAGCGGCAATAATAAGACTCTCAACTTTATAACTTTCTGATAAATCCTTAAACCTCTTTAATGTTGAAAAAGCCCTATTCATAGCAAGGGAGGTAAGTTCTCCAGTCTGAGGATCTCTTTCTCCTAATCGTGTTGTCGATTTCTCTGCAAGTTCAATACTAAAAGTATTTAATTTTCGCTCAAGCTTTGCAATCAACAAATGAGTTGAGTTGGTTCCAATATCAATTGTTGCCACACGGCATAATTCAGAATCTTGATTGTCGCCAAGATCCAATTCAATAAAATTCCTTTCAGAAGAATTATTTATTGAGTCACCTAACATAAATAAGTAGGTTGAACCTCAATACTCTGACACCCTCAGCACCCCATTGAGAAGGCCTTATAAATCATTATCAATTTAAATTTTCGTGAATAATCTGCTTACCCAAAAAATAGGATATTATTTGCAACTTCTTAGATGGAACAAACCCAGCGGAAGGTTGATACTACTCATCCCTGCTTGCTGGTCTCTTTGGCTCACTCCTACAGCCCCTCCTTCTCTATTTATTTTAGGAATAATAATTTTAGGTGGATTATTTGTAAGCGGTGCCGGATGTATCGCTAATGATATTTGGGACAGAAAGTTTGATAAGAAAGTAAAAAGAACAAAAGAGAGGCCATTGGCCAATGGCAAAGTATCTCTAAAAGCTTCATGGATACTACTAATTTTAATGTTATTTTTAAGTCTTTTTATAGTTCTTTCAATCCCAGTAGAAAGTAGAAATTTATGTCTTCTACTTGCATCGTTATCATTACCTTTCATTCTTTTATATCCTTCAGCAAAAAGATGGTTTAAATATCCCCAACTTATTCTCTCTATTTGCTGGGGTTTTTCAGTCCTAATCCCCTGGGCAGCAAATGAATCTTCTTTAGCAGGAGGATCAACGTTGGTTTATTGCTGGCTTGCAACTATTTTTTGGACTTTCGGCTTTGATACTGTTTATGCAATGGCAGATGAAATTGAAGACAAAGTAATTGGTCTAAAGAGTAGTGCGATCAGTCTCGGGGAAAAGTCAATAAAAACAGTTTCTTTTTGCTATGTTTTAACCTGTATTTTTCTAGCTCTTGCTGCTTTCAAAGCAAATTTAGGAGCAATATATTGGCCTTTTTGGTTGATAACTACTTTAGGAATGCAAAAAGAGGTTTTCTTATTAAGTTCAAGATCGAAAGGTATTAAGACTTCAGGTTTGCATTTCAGCAATCAAGTGAGACTTGGGATTTTTTTACTTCTTGGAATAATTTTGAGCAGGGTTATTTAAGCAATGTCCTTAGCAAGATTCACAAATGACTGAGCCCATAAAGAGAGGCGATCTTTTCCACATAGTTGCAGCAAGTTCGCCAATAACCAAGAAAGAAGATCTTCACTCTGGGATCAAAGTCCTTCAGGAATGGGGATTAATATGCAACCATATCGATGCAATAGATAGGTCATGGGGTTATTTAGCAGGTAATGATGAAATTAGATTTAATGAATTACACCCAAACAACCATTACCCTCTGTTAGCTTTTGCTAGAGGTGGGTGGGGATCAGCAAGGTTACTAGAAAAAAGACAACCATGGAAAGAAGGTTGGATGATTGGCTTTTCTGACTTGACTTCCATACTTCTTGCACGGCTTGCAGGTGGATTTCAAGGCGGAGTTCATGGTCCACTAATTACAACGTTAGGTTCTGAGCCAGACTGGAGCAAAGAAAGGCTAAAAGCAATTTTATTTGGCAATTGTGTACCGGATATTTATGGAGACCCATGGGGAGGCGGGATCTCAAAGGGGCCTCTGATAGTTGGCAACCTCACTATACTTACTCACTTAATTGGGACTAAACATCTACCTAACTTCAAAAAATCAATTTTAGTCATCGAAGACATTGGAGAAGCTCCCTACAGAATTGACAGAATGCTAACTCACTTGAGATTAGCTGGAGTTCTACAACAGATATCTGGCCTAGGTTTTGGCTCGTTTACATATTCTGATAATGAGAAGGACGTCGACAAAACAAAGACGTTTGAGCTTTTTGATATTTTCAAAGATAGAACGAAAGACCTTAATATCCCAATTGTTTCGAATCTACCCATTGGACACTGTTGTGGGAATGCATCACTTCCACTAGGTAGTCAAGCTATCTTGAATGGCGACAAAGGATGTCTTAGTCTTTTAAAGTAGCTAATAAAGATTCTGCAATTACGAGATCAAATGGAGTTGTCACTTTGATATTTGAAGGTCCTGCATCATATATCTTCACTGGTAATCCCAAGCGTTCAAATAAGGATGCATCATCGGTTACATTCCATCCTTTAGCAATTGCTTCACTATGCGCATGCTTCAATTTATTTACTGGAAAGCCTTGAGGAGTCTGCGCCGCCCATAGATCTGAGCGAGGAGGACTCTCAATAATCTCACCATCTTTATCAACCTTTTTTATCGTGTCCGTTACTTGTGAAGCAGCGATAACAGATTGTCCCTTGGTAACAATCTTTGAGATTTCATCAAAAACGAATGATCTCACCAAGCATCTTGCTCCATCATGAATCAGCACAGATTTAGCATCATAGGGAAGAGCAGCTAATCCCAACTGAACTGACTGCTGTCTTGTAGAGCCTCCATTGATCCATTGAACTGGCTTTACTGAATTATCAAGAATTGAACAAATGGAGTTTTTGTCTTTGGGTTGTCCAATAATTCCAATCCAAGAAATTGCTTTAGCGTCAAAAGCGGCTTTCAAGGTCCACTCTAAAACTGTTTTACCTGCGACATTCAACAGAAGCTTATTTCTATCAGCACCCATTCGACTTCCACTTCCTGCAGCCGCAATTAACAAATGCACAACTCCCTCCATTGATTATTCATTTAATATATTCGACCAGTAAAAATAACTATTTTAGTACCTCAGCTTAAAGTCTTTTAAAAACGCAAGTGGCACAATAGTAAATTAAATAATTAAGTATTAGATTTTAACGATTTTTAAACTCATAACATTATGACATTATCAAAATTACTTGAAGGTCAGACTGCAATTGTAACAGGAGCAAGCAGGGGGATTGGTAAGGCTATTGCCATTTTTTTAGCAAAGGAAGGAGCAGAAGTAATCATCAATTATTCCTCATCTTTGGAAAATGCAAATAAAGTCGTATCAGAAATAAACTCCTTTGGAGGCAAGGCTTACCCTCTTCAAGCTGATATTTCTAATGAAAACTCAGTAAATGAATTAATAAAAACAGTATTAGAGAAGAATAATAAAATTGACGTGCTTGTCAATAACGCAGGGATAACTAAAGATGGCCTTTTAATGAGAATGAAAACTGACGATTGGCAGAAAGTTTTAGACCTTAACTTGAGTGGTGTTTTTTATTGCACAAGAGCTGTTTCTAGGCAGATGTTGAAGCAAAAAAAAGGAAGAATTATCAATATAACTTCTGTAGTTGGGTTAATGGGAAACCCAGGGCAAGCAAATTATTCTGCAGCCAAGGCAGGAGTAGTAGGTCTTACACAAAGTGCTGCAAAAGAGTTCGCAAGCAGAGGGATTACTGTAAATGCAGTTGCTCCAGGTTTTATTTCAACTGATATGACAAAAGACCTTAACAGTGAATCAATCCTAGCTGCTATCCCTCTTGGCAGATTCGGCAACCCTGAGGATGTTGCAGGAACCGTAAGGTTTTTAGCAGCAGATCCTTCGGCTGCTTACATAACCGGTCAGACAATTCAAGTTGATGGTGGCATGGTTATGAGTTAAGCAGATATCAATTCTGAATAGGCTGTCCTAATTCATCTCTCAATCTTCTAATGCGCTGCAGTAGTTTTAATCTTCTGCTTCTTGCCGTAGCCGTAAGAAATATCCTCAAAGGGAAATAAATCAGAGTCATTGTGCCAGCCAACCCAGCCATAAGAATAAAAAATAAAGCCCCAGGATCGTTCATACCTTGACACTAACTACCTTCTGCAAAAATTGGGAATAATTTATGAATTACAATTCGGCTTTCCCCACTTATTTAGCCTCCCCTAATGTGTGTTTCCTGTGGGAGATTAAGTTTAATTCAAATTAAATATGGCAAAACTTCTAAGTTTTTCAGACGAATCTCGTGGTGCTCTCGAAAAAGGAGTAAACAATTTAGCCAATGCTCTAAAAGTCACAATTGGACCTAAGGGTAGAAATGTTGTTATTGAAAAAAAATTTGGAGCCCCAGATATTGTTAATGATGGAGTAACTATTGCTAAAGAAATAGATCTTGAAGATCCATTTGAAAATATAGGAGCAAAGCTCATTGAACAAGTTGCATCCAAAACCAAGGAAAAAGCTGGTGATGGAACAACTACTGCAACAGTCCTAGCTCAATTCATGGTTCAAGAAGGGTTGAGAAATACAGCTGCAGGAGCAAGCCCAATTGAATTAAAAAGGGGAATGGAAAAGGCTGTAGCTCAAATAGTTGATGATCTCAAGAAGAAAAGCAAATCAGTCAGTGGTGATGCTATTAAACAAGTTGCTACAGTAAGTGCTGGTGGAGACAAGGAAATAGGTTCAATGATTGCAGATGCAATAGACAAGGTAAGTTTTGATGGAGTAATAACAGTAGAAGAATCCAAGTCTCTAGCCACTGAACTAGATATCACTGAGGGAATGGCGTTTGACAGAGGTTATAGCTCTCCATATTTTGTTACTGATGAAGATCGATTAATATGTGAATTTGAAAATCCTTCAATTTTAATTACTGACAAAAAGATTTCATCGATTGCCGATCTCATTCCTGTTCTAGAAACAGTTCAAAAAAATGGAACACCATTAATAATTCTTGCCGAAGAAGTTGAGGGTGAAGCATTAGCAACATTAGTAGTAAATAAAAATCGCGGAGTCTTACAGGTAGCAGCTGTTAGAGCTCCATCATTTGGCGAGAGAAGAAAAGCTGCACTTGGTGATATCGCTGTACTTACTGGCGGCACATTAATAAGCGAAGATAAAGCAATGAGTCTTGAGAAAGTTCAAATTTCTGACCTGGGTCAAGCCAGAAGAGTAACAATTACTAAAGACAGCACAACAATTGTCGCCAATGAGAATCAAAACACTGAACTATCTAATCGCATTGCTTCAATCAAGAGAGAGCTTGAAGAAACAGATTCTGAGTATGACCAAGAGAAGTTAAACGAGAGAATAGCTAAACTTGCAGGTGGTGTAGCTGTAATTAAAGTTGGTGCTCCAACTGAAACTGAGTTAAAGAACAGAAAGCTCAGAATTGAGGATGCTCTTAATGCAACTCGTGCAGCTATTGAAGAAGGTATTGTTGCAGGAGGAGGAACAACTCTTCTAGAGCTAAGTGATGGACTTGAAGATTTATCTAAAAAGCTAGAAGGTGATCAAAGAACTGGAGTTGAAATTATAAAAAGAGCATTGTCTGCTCCAACAAAGCAGATTGCTATAAATGCCGGATTTAATGGAGATGTTGTTGTGTCAGATATTAAGAGGTTAGGTAAAGGCTTCAATGCACAAACTGGAGAATATGTAGATTTACTTGAAGCAGGAATATTAGACGCTTCAAAAGTAATAAGACTTGCTCTTCAAGATGCTGTATCAATTGCCTCTCTTCTCATAACAACTGAAGTTGTGATTGCCGACAAACCTGAGCCTCCATCAGCACCAGGAGCCGAAGGTGGAGACCCGATGGGCGGCATGGGCGGCATGGGCGGCATGGGCGGCATGGGCGGCATGGGCGGTATGGGTATGCCAGGAATGATGTAAGAAAATAAAAAGATATAAATATAAACTCAAAAAAATAATAATAACAACAATTTAGAACTTACTTTCTTAACAACCACTTCTTTAGATAACTATATTTAGGCTTAGGTGGTAATGGAATCAAAGCATTAATTTCAGGTTGATGTTTATTGTCTTTAACTTTATATATAGCTTTGTTTTCATTATTTTCTTTGTCAACTATTTGAAAAGATTTAGTTTTAGTAGATTTGTGATTTTCATCTTTAATTGACTCTAACTCTTTGTCTTTTATTTCTTTTTCTTTATTATCATCGTCTTTGATAGAAATTGCTTTATCACCCTCAAAAGAATTTTCTTGTAATTGATCAATTTTTTGATTATCTACCTCTACACTAGTTGGTTTTTGATTTAACTGATTTAAATCTAGGCTTTTCAGTTCTTCCAAACTTTCTACTCCAAAACGATGAGCCCATTGAGACTTCAGTAAAGAATACAAATCATTATCATTGGCCTTCAGAGCTTCTATAATTTGTTTTTGCAGCTGATACTTTCGAGACTCCAAGGTTCTTTTAAATCACTAAATTAAGATTATCAAGCAAGTTTGCGATTTAAAAGAGGTCTGATAAGAAAAAACAATCCAACTGTAAGAATCAACAGAATTGACAGGCAGGAATATCCATTGACTTCTCCATAAGGAGCATTAATTAAAACTGCGTTCAAATCGACAGAATTATGGTAAGCCATTCGTATAGGTTCAATCGCAAATGTTAATGGATTAATTGATGCTATCCATCCAAGCCATTCAGGCATAAAAGATATAGGAGCTAGAGCTGTGCTAGCGAAAAGGACAGGTAGATTAGCTATGAAAATAATTGCAATTAGTTCTATATGTCCTGGCAAAACAAAGGCCAATCCAAGGCTTAGACCAGTTATTGCAAAAACCAACAATAAGAGAGTTATTGCTATGAGAAAAAAGCCTTCCAGACTGGGCCATCCATAACCCAAGAGAGCAGAAGTTGCCATTATTGCAAAACTCTGCAATAGGCTAATAGAAGTTATATAGATTACTGAAGAAATTACGATTGAACTTCTACTACTCAATGGTGCAACTAATAGTCGATTAAGAAAACCAAATTCTCTATCAAACATCAAAGGTAGTCCAGCGTTAAGAGCACCACTAAAAGCAGTAAAGACTATTAATCCTGCGCCAAGGAATTCACCATAACTACTGTCGCCAGGTAAAAAATCAATGGGAGCTTTAGAGAATAATGCTGCGAAAAGCAAAAGCCATATCAAAGGCTGAAGAATTCCTGCAAATAACGTTGAAGGTCGTCGAATTAATTGAATAAAAAGCCTCCATGTTAAGGCGGAAGTCTCTTGCAGCATTTCATTCAAATCATTTCTAGATTTCTTTTCCTTATGAAGTGATGGATTAGTAGTAATCATGTGTTTAATAATTTAGAAGTAATACAAGCAATTAACGCATTGACTTCTTATTCTCAAGCTTAAAATCCCTTTTACCGGCGAGTTCTAATTCAGCATCCATAAGAGTTTTGCCAGTCGCCTGTAAGTACACATCATCTAAACTTGGCCGACTATGAGAAAGTGCAAAGACTTCAAAATTTTCTTTTGAAAGATGACCAGACAAGTCTGATATAACTTCATTACTTTGAACTAAAAAGTTTAAAGAATAACCTTGCTTTTGATTTACCACGACATTTGATACACCATTAATATTTTTTATTAATTTCCTTACAGATTCAGCTTCTACTTCATCACTGAACTCTCGAACTCTAAGTGTCACCCTGTCTCCACCAAGTTCTTTTTTTAAATCATCTGGTTTTCCACTAGCAATAACTTTCCCTTGATCAATAATAGCCATCTCATCTGCCAATTCATCTACTTCCTCGAGATAATGACTGCTTAATAGTATGGTAGTTTCATTGTTTCTTAGTTCCTTCAATAATCCCCAAATAACTGAACGGCTTTCTATATCCAAACCAACAGTAGGTTCATCAAGAATTAATAATTCTGGTTCATGCAACAATCCTGAAGCTAGGTCAAGTCTTCTTTTCATACCTCCCGAAAAGGATCCACATCTCCTATCAATCCAGTCCTTCATATCAAGTCTCTGAATCAATTCTTCAATTCTCTTTCTCTTATATTTATTATCCAGATGATAAAGATCTCCTTGAAGCTGTAGCAACTCTCTACCAGTAAGTATTTTATCGATTGCAACATCCTGAGCAACATAACCCAATCTTCTCCTGGTTTCTTTTTCCTCAAGCAAAGCATCTCGTCCCCCCACTTCAACATAACCAGAATCAGGGGCAAGTAGAGTACAGATAATTCTAAGTGCAGTACTTTTGCCGGCCCCGTTTGGACCCAATAATCCATACAAAGAACCTTTAGGGACTTCAAGGTTAAGTCCATTGAGAGCCCTAACAGGGCCATAAGACTTAAATAAATCTCTTAATTGGATGAAAAACATCTAGAAACAGATTGCCTAAAAAGATAAGCGGATATCTTCTAACAAATTCTAATTAATTTTCGAGAGCAAGGTCATAAAGTTTTTATTTTTTTTTTAAGGACTTACGAAAAACCCATAAAGAAATCTTGAATTAAGGCTATTAACTGATCATTAAAAACAATTGACACCTTTAATCTACTAATAACAAGCAAAAAACAAACTCCAAACATATACAGAATAGACCACCTAAACAATCCCTTAGCCCGGTCTAAATCCTCTGGATTATCTCTTAATCTGGAAACCAATTGAAGAAATCTTGAATTATAAGGTAGTAGTAAGATTCCATATAACAACCCTCCTTGAGGTAAAACAAAGCAACCTAAAAAACTTAAAAATACAGTTAAATAACCATAAACAGATATGGCTTTTGCGGTAACAAAAGGACCACTTACTGTTGGAAGCATTGGTATACCAACCGACCTATAGTCTTCTTTCAATAAGATGGCTAAAGCCCAAAAATGTGCTGGAGTCCAAACCATTACCAAAGAAAATAACCACCATCCTCCTAATCCAATATGACCTGCGGCTGCTGAAGCTCCTACAAGAGGAGGAATTGCTCCAGCGACTCCTCCAAAAACTATATTCTGAGATGTTCTAGGTTTTAAGAAAGCGGTATAAAGAAGTACGTAACTACAAAGCCCTAGAAGAGTAAGCCCTGCAGCTAAACAGTTAACTCCAGTTACTAAAAGGGCTGAAGAAACAAGTGTACATACAATTGCCCCCATAAGAACAGAAGACTGAGAGAGGCGACCAGAAGGCAACGCTCTATTACTGGTGCGTTTCATCTGCTTATCAAGATCTTGCTCCCACAAGCAATTAAGAGCTCCAGCGGCCGCAGCAGCAAGAGCTCCTCCCCCTAAAGTGCAAGCCACTCGTGGAAAGGGTAATGGCCACTCCTCTGAAAGAGCCATTCCTCCAACAGTCGTAGCAAGTAAAAGAGGAATTAATCTTGGCTTGGCAACTTCTAACCAAGCTGGTAATTTAATCCTTTTTCTAGAAGGAACGATTTCCTCGCGATTAACGGGCGTTGAAATTAAATCTGATGCAGAACTAACCATGACATGTCTCCAAAGTTGATTGAGTCAGAAGAAGTGATTGGGAAGATTCATCAATTCCTATACCTTTAAAATTCAATGCTGATATTACGGCCACTAACAAGCAGGCAATTAATTGATGACCAATAATAAGAAAAGGTTCACTCATCCCAAAATGAATAGAAAAAACTCCTAAAAAGATTTGTGTGGTAATCAGAAAAATAATCGTCAAAAAGTAGGGCCATTGGCTAACAAAAACATCTCTCTTTAAAGATGAGGCAATTACGAATGAAACAACCAAAAAGCTCACAGGAATAGCACTTGCCTGATGAAGTACTAAAAGATTGCAGGAATCTCCAAAATCCAAGCATCTTTGAGCTGCCCAAGAGGTTGCCACCCGACTCCCCAGTAAAGACTGAGCTATTACTGAAAAAAGAGATAAAAATCCAACACAACGAAGCCAAAGTGGGAAAATTGATTTACCAGGATTAAGTAATTGTTGAGTGACACCACTCATGATGGCGACGAGAGTAAATGCGACTGCAAGATGAGCTATGATTATTAGAGATGGCAATAATTGCAATACCGTCAAAGCACCTAAAAAACCCTGAAAAGCAACCAATAGAGTTAAGGATCCATAGGTCCAAGGAAGCCATTTAGGTAATTTCTTTGCCCAGTGCAAAGAAAAAACAAATTGAGTAACTAAAACAATCCCTACGAAAAAGGCATCTAACCGATGAAACCATTCCAAGAAGACTTGTAAATTCATTTGCCTACTGGGCAAAAATGATCCATAACATAGAGGCCAGTCTGGGCAAGCCAGACCAGCCTCCATTACTCTGGTTGCTCCTCCAATCACTACAAGAGCGATAAGTGCAACTACCACGTGAGCGGCAAGCTGGCCTAATTTAAAGCGTGGGTTGGGTGGATAAATAACCTGCACGAATGCAAAAATCCATCAAGATCATTGTTAATCCAACGTAGCGATTACTTCGTACACGTCACCCGAATGAACGGACTGCAACATAAAGATTCTCTTTAAAAAAAATTATTCATCTTGAATTAACAATTAGCCGATACAATAATTACTTTTGCCCATAACCTATAAATAGAAAAGGAGGAAATCTTCTTGCCGAAACTGTCGGCCATCTTAACACTTACATCAAGTTTAATTCTTGGCGTATTAGGAGTTTGGATTGCATACAACGTCGATATGCTTCCCGTAAGCGCGAGCATGAATGCTCCTGTTTATGACGAACTTTATCGAGTCCTATTCATTATTGGCGCCATACTTTTCATAGGTATGACTGCTTTAGTAATTTACAGTCTTATTCAATTCCGTCGTAGGCCTGGAGAAACTGGTGATGGGATTGATTTAGAAGGTAATATTTCTCTTGAAATTTTCTGGACAGCAGTTCCAGCAATTGTTGTTTTATTTGTAGGATTGTATAGCTATGATATTTATGATCGAATGGGTGGCATGCAACCTTTAATGCATGATCACAGTGGTCAAATGAATAATCAGGCCGAGAGGGTTTGGGGGGGTATTGGTTCGGGGCCTATTGAATCTTCCTCAACAAAAAATTCATCCTCATTACCTATTGAGTTAACAGCAATGCAATTTGCTTTTATCTTTCATTATCCAAAAGGAGACATTATTTCTGGAGAACTTCATGTTCCAGTTGGAAGAGAAGTTAGCTTAAAAATGGAATCTAAAGATGTAATACATGCTTTTTGGGTGCCTCAATTCAGACTTAAACAAGATGTCATTCCAGGGCAACCAACGATTTTAAATTTCACTCCTACAAAAGCAGGTAATTTTCCAATTGTTTGCGCAGAATTGTGTGGCCCTTATCATGGTGGAATGAGATCCAACGTAATAGTCGATGAACCAGAAGATTTTGATACTTGGCTAAAAGAAAACTCTAAAGAATCAGTATAAATCTATGACTATTTCACTCAAACCAAGTAACTCTCCACCAGAGAAGCTTCAACCAACTGGATGGCTAAAGTATCTTAGTTTTAGTCTCGATCACAAAGTCATAGGTCTTCAATATTTAGTTTGCGGTTTCTTGTTTTATTTAATTGGAGGATCTTTAGCTGGAGCAATAAGGGTAGAGCTCATCAGCCCACTCTCAGATTTCATGCCTAGAGAGGTTTACAACCAAGTTTTAACGCTCCACGGCACAATCATGATTTTCTTATGGATCGTGCCTGTAGTAAATGGTGCCTTTGGTAATTATTTAATACCTTTTTATGTTGGCGCTAGGGATATGGCCTTCCCAAGACTAAATGCAGTAGCTTTTTGGCTAATACCTCCATCAGGTTTGATGTTGATAACAAGCTATTTCATAAATGGAGCCGCACAATCTGGGTGGACAGCATATCCACCTTTAAGCATTACAACTCCAGCCGCCGGTCAAATCATTTGGATTTTAAGTGTATTACTTTTGGGTGGAAGCTCAATCTTTGGTGGTATTAATTTCATAGCCACCATCCTCAAACTAAGGAGACCTGGTCTTAAATTAATGCAATTACCCATGTATTGCTGGGCGATGCTTGGGACAAGTATTCTTGTCGTTCTATCCACTCCTGTTCTCGCTGGGACTCTAATACTTTTGAGCTTTGACATAGTTGCTCATACAGGTTTCTTCAACCCAAGTCTTGGTGGGAATGTAATTGTTTATCAACATCTTTTTTGGTTTTACTCTCATCCTGCTGTTTATATCATGGTCTTACCTGCCTTTGGGTTAGTCAGTGAAATACTTCCCATCCATAGCAGGAAACCACTTTTTGGCTATATAACAATGGTTTTCTCAATTATGGGAATAGTTGTTTTAGGTCTAGTTGTTTGGGCACATCATATGTTTACAAGTGGTACTCCTCCATGGATGCGCTTATTTTTTACAATCGCTACCGCATTTATAGCTGTTCCCACAGGTATTAAATTTTTTAATTGGGTTGCAACCCTATGGGGAGGGAAAATATCACTTAACGCAGCAATGCTATTTTCATGCGGATTTATTATTAATTTTGTTTTAGGCGGGATAACGGGAGTTGCCCTAGCTCAAGTACCTTTTGATGTTCATGTACACGACACCTATTTTGTTGTTGCCCATTTTCATTACATAGTCTATGGAGGTTCTGTCTTTGTAATCTTCTCCTCGATTTATCACTGGTTCCCAAAATTTACTGGGAGAATGCTAAATGAAAATCTTGGAAGATTACACTTTGTCATTACTTTTATAGGCTTTAATCTTTGTTTTGCTCCTCAACACTGGCTAGGTTTAAATGGTATGCCCAGACGAGTTGCCGAATACGATCCACAATTTCAATTAATTAATCAAATAAGTAGCGTAGGTGCATTATTGATGGCTTTAAGTACTTTACCTTTTCTTTGGAATATTCTTCAAAGCATCCTCTACGGAGCTGAGGCTGGTGACAATCCATGGAATGCACTCACTCCTGAGTGGTTAACAAGTTCACCTCCTCCTGTTGAGAATTGGAAGGGAGAGGCTCCACTCGTTCTTGAACCATATGGTTATGGAGAAAAAGATTCAAATAAAACTCAGGAGGGAATGAAATGACATCGATAGTTCCTAAAGAGCAATCCTCAGAAAGCAAGAAAGATTTCTCAACTGAAGAACATGAAGATTTTCGTTTGTTTGGCTTAATAGCTTTTTTAATTGCAGATGGAATGACCTTTGCAGGCTTTTTTGCGGCATATCTAACTTTCAAAGCAGTAAATCCCATTGGTCCTGATGCTATTTACGAACTAGAACTACCTTTACCAACGTTAAATACAGTTTTGCTACTAGTTAGCAGCTTTACTTTTCATCGGGCTGGGAAATTCCTAGAGAAGAATGAATCAAAAGAATGCCAAAGATGGCTTCTTATAACAGGTGCATTGGGAGTGGCATTTTTAATCAGTCAAATGTTTGAATACTTTACTTTGCCTTTTGGATTAACTGACAACCTTTTTGCAAGTACTTTTTATGCATTAACTGGCTTTCATGGGCTTCACGTAACACTTGGATCAATAATGATAATGATTATTTGGTGGCAAACACGTGTCCCATATGGTCGAGTGAATAATGAAAACAAGTTCCCATTTGAGGCAGTAGAGCTCTATTGGCACTTTGTAGATGGTATTTGGGTAGTTTTATTCATCATCCTTTACCTGCTTTAAGCTGCAAATATTGATACTAAGCAAGAAACTTTCAATTAATTTGTTGCCACAATTCCACTTATTGGTCAGAATTCAATTAATTAAAACAGTCTGAAATGCTTGTTGGAAAAGAACTCCTCGATAAAGCAAGATCTTTGAGCAACCGTCCAGAAGACGAAATAGCTAAAGGATGTGGCTACGTTGGGCCAAGTGGAAGAGTTTTACGTAAAAGTTTTTACCGTGCTTTAGTTGAAGCTAAAGGTTATAAACTTCGCTCAAATGGCCCTGGAAGAGCAGGAAATAGATCTTCAAGAGGAAGACAAGCGGAATTTCGGACAAAAGTTCATGGCAATGGCAATCTTCTTATTGGACATGCCTATACAAAAAAATTAGGTCTTGAACCTGGACAGGAATTTCGTATTGATGTTCGAAAAGAGTCTGGAGCAATAAGTTTGTTACCACTCAAGAAATAAGAACTCCTTCAAGTCAAATTGTGTAAATCAAATAAAAGCTACTAATTCCAACCTTGCTCACTAAGCCACTGAGAGCTAATTAAAGGATTTTGCTTGGAAATAGACTCATTATTATTTAATTTTAGAAGTTTTTCTGCGTATTTTGCCATCAAGTCAACTTCCAAATTAACATTTTCGCCTATTTTTAAAAACTTCAAGCATGTATTTGACCAAGTGTGAGGTATTACTGCTACTGAAAATTCACACCCGTTCGCATATATCTCTGCAATAGTTAGACTTATTCCATTTAGACTAATACTCGCCTTATCACACATATATCTGCAGAAATTCAAATCATCCCAAGAGACTCTCAAATTCCAAGAATTTTTCAAATTCTCGATTGAAACAACTTTACCCAACCCGTCGATATGTCCACTCACAATATGTCCCCCTAATCTGTCAGAAAGACGTAATGCTGGCTCAAGATTTACATAACCATTTTTCTGGGCCTTTTCTGCAAGATTTGTTCTCTTAAGAGTTTCTTCACTTATATTAGCGGTAAAAGAATCATTCATTAATTCCGATACTGTTAGACAAACTCCATCCACAGAAATACTATCTCCAAGTTTTAGAGGAGAAAAAGGCCTACATCCATCAACAACTACACCAAAATTATTTTTCTTTATCGTGCCAATAGACTGAATTAAACCAGTAAACATTATTGAACCTACAACTTTTAGAATGCTAGTTATGGTGTTTAGAAATGTCTCTGAAAAGTTTTTTGAATAGCAAATTTAGTTTGATTATGAATTATTCCAATTTAAAGCCAAATCTTTTTTTTTCTCAGAACTTAGTATTGGTAATGACCAACATTTATTCCAAACACTTTCTTCTGGAAGAAAGATTGATCGATACTTCTTGGGAAGATTTATATTTTTTCTCCTTAAGTCTGATAAATTTTTTGGTGGTAGAAAACCTTTACTTATTACACGACTCAAATAAGAAGAACCCCATAACAAATCAAACCAATCAGTAGGGAAAGACTCTGGAGGCAAAGAAGGAGAAGCAAGTACTGTCCAATTCAGTGGGCTTCCCTCCTCTGGCAAAAGGACCGACAAACGAGGGTCTTCAATAAGACTATCAACACAGCTAGATAAAGGTAAAACTGCTGCATTGGCTCTACCTGAGACAACCCAATTTAAAGCATTCCTATCATCAAAAGACTTGGCTTGACTCTTGATTTTCGAGAAATCATTAATTAGATCTAGTTTTTGTGCTATTGAAATCAAAAGATAAGGACTATTAGGAAATACTATTTGATCTGCAAGTGAACTCGAAAAAATAACTTCCCAAGAATTCTTATTTTTTAAAGCCAGAGAATCTTCATTTCTAAAAAGAATCACCCAAGGACTAACAGCTAAAGGTAAAAGCTTTTTTTTATAATCCTCGCCTAACCCATCGAGAAAAGAACTAGTCTGCTTGCCGAAGTTATTTCGAATATCGTCTGCTTTGATTTCTTGAAGTGCATTAATAGGTAAATCAGAAATCCAACCATCATTTAAGACTAATAAATCTGTTTTTTCTTGAAGAATAGAGTTATAGGTAATTTTTTTTAACTCGATATCTTGTATTGGGAAAAACTCCCAACCTTTAGATAAACTATTAATAAATTCAGTTGGGAAACTTTTGGCAATTCCTCTCAAAGCCAATTTCTTTTGAGACGTTGAGCACCCAGATAATAAAAATAAAGAAGAAATTAATCCATATTTGATGAACTCTCTCCTTCCAAATTTATCAGTTTTCATGTTATTTAGATCCCATGACAAGTAGTTTTATTATTTGACTTAACTAGATTAGCAACTGCTATATCACACCTTTTTATCATTTCTTGCTGAGTCAATCCCTTTATTTGAGCGAGTAAAGATAATGCTCCAGCCCCAACACCCTCTTTGACGTAACCAATCTCATAATCTCGAAGAACCTTTTGATTACTGTAATTAAATCTAAAACCACTAGCTAGACCTAAAATATTTACTTTAAAATGCTTAGCGACATGATTCATTAAATGAATAAAAGAATTCTTATTTTCTGAAGAAGAAAGTGATTCATCAACTAACCATGATGTGGTTCCTATTATGATTTTTTCAACAAAACCAGAGCGTGAAACAGGTTCAATTTCATTTAATGCCAAAGCCAATACTGCCAACATTTGACAACCTCCTCCTAATAAAACTTCTTGACCAGATTCTCTGGCTCCCATTAAAAGACCAACTGCAATTGGCTGAAATGGATCCCCAACAGCAGCCATAAGCTCAACAGAAGAAGGGCTTTTCTTTAAGTTTGCTGACATAAGTCCTTGCTTAACTAATTTTGTTTTTAATTCTGCAGGTGGATTTCTATGACTTCCGCTTATTAGACCATGAACATTTATTCCTAATCCAGAAAGAACTGCAAAAGCTGTAGATGTACCTCCTGGGACACACTCTGTGATCAAAAGAGATTTTTTTACTTTCTTACCCATCTTAAAACCACCATCGAGTAAAACTTTAACTCTAGTTTTTTCCATTGCATTGCCTGAACTCAAGCATCTAGCGGGGCCCAAATCGGGTGACTCTAGAGAAACATGACTAAATGGGGGAGGTTGTAATAGTCCTGCCGATATAATGGTTGGTTTAATTTTTAAAAACTTTGAGGCAACATAACTAATTAATGCGGGAGAGACCCCTGCAGGTAAAGGAGGCAAAGGCCATCTTCTCGGAAGCATAGGTCCTCTCAATAAAAGTTCAGCATCTGCCACAGCTGTATAACGTCTAGAAACAGCTGTTGAACCAGCTGCAGAAATCCCCTCAATCTCTGCAGTTAGAGATCCAGCAAGAATTAAAAAGAAAGCCATATTCGTTATATTTTCTTGCCATCTTTGAACTCTTGCGTCTATATTTTGCTCTTGAAGCCCTTCCCCAAAAGCTAATACTCCTGATGGCAACGAAACATAGTTGTCTCCTTTCATTCTTAATCAATTAGTTTCTAAAGAAAGTAAATTTTCTAACACAGCGGGTGGCTCAGGTATTGATGATTTGAGTCTGGGAAAAATCCAATAAGCCAAAGCATGTAAACAAAGAACGTAAACAATTTCTTGAGTTATAATTAAACATATAGCAACTATTTGAACTTGTCTCATATCCGGAGTAAAAGAAAGATTGAAAATGTTTATCACTTTTTCAAGCAATCCTGCTCCAGCACGAGTCAGAATAACCCACAAATTCTCACCAACCAACGTAGATAAAGCGAAAACCCTAACTAGAAAACCCATCGTTCCAATGGAGACTCCAACGCTCCAACTTAGCCACCAATTCCATCCCTTTTTCCAACTATACCCTAACCATAAGGAAAGGAATCCATACGGGAAAAGCACTAAAGGGCCTCTTAGCGGACCCATCAGAGCAGTTAATAACATTACGCATATTGTCACCCCTTCAATACCTGTTTTAACACCTCTCCGAATTTGAAGAAGAGCCAATGGCAATGGCAAAGCAAGACGAAAAACAGCTCCACCAATAGGTAAATAATATAGAGCTATCCAAATCAAAGCTGTTGCACTAGCCAGATAAGAGGATTCAACGATTTTCAAGGCTTGTCTCTTACTAAGAGGAGCTTTGTAAAGAGATCTACTTTTAAAAAAATTTTTATTATCTAAAGTCAAAATAATTATCTTTTTAAAAAAGTATCCTTTGAAAAATTGTCCACATCAAAACGTTCGATCTTCTCCACCTCAAACTGAACCCCAGCTTTTCTTAGAGCCTCAGTAACAGTCTCTGCTGGTGCAGAGGGATTTGCACCTGATAATTTTAAAATGATTCTGTATGGCTGTGGATTAAAAATTGTCTTATTTATTGCTTTGACTGGTTTTTGAGTAAGGCTATCTTTATTCGATATTGAATTATCTTTAATAAAATTACCAAAATCATTTTTATTTTCTTTCTTATCATCTTTTATTCTTGGTTTGATTTTCTTATTATCATTAGGTTTTTGTAACTTAGAATTATTATCTCCTGAAATTTTTGGATTTTCAATGGTATCAAAGCTATTTCCCAACTTTTCACCAATTAGAGTATTTGAACATGATTGAAGTGGAATAAGGAAAAGTACTAGAAATAATCTAATAAATTTTTTCTCAACTAATCTTGAAATATTCAAAACTTTATTTTGTTTTAATTACCCTGACTTTACTAGCTCTGAGACGTCCTGTTTTTGTTGTAGAAGGCGCTTTTCGAGCACTACTTTTTTTGGTTGACGATGAATCCAAAACTTTCTTAGTTGAGTTTGTAGTCTTTTTCGTAGAACTTTTTTTCTTAGAGGTTGCCTTCTTACTTGATTTTTTAGCTGCCAATAATTCAATGGCCTCTTCAATAGAAATATTTTCTGAACTTTTACCCTCTGGTAAAGAAGCATTAACTTTACCCTGTTTAACATATAAGCCATAAGGGCCATTAAATAACTGAATAGTTTCCTTCTCTCCTTCTGGGATACCAAGTTCCTTCAAAGCCGTTCTCCCTCCTCTTCCTCTCTTGGGGATAGATAAAAGTTCAAGGGCTCTTTCTAGACTTACTTGAAGGACGTCATCTTCGCCCCTAATTGAGCGATAATCTTTCTGACCATCATTTTTGCTCCAAACAACATAAGGACCAAACCTACCCAGGCTCGATTGAACTTTACCTCCCTCTGGATGTTCTCCAAGTAGACGTGGTAATTGAATTAATCCAAGGGCTTCCTCAAACGTCAAGTTCTCTGGTTTTAAATTTTTTGGTAATGAAGTCCTTTTCGGATTTGGAGCTTTTTTTAATGATTTATCATCTAGATATTCAATTGCTTTCTCAATATCTATCTCGTCCTCTTTTATATTCTCTGGCAACAAAATCTGAACCTTTGACGAATCCTGCTTTAGATAGAGTCCATATTGACTACTTTTAAACAAGCGCAGATTACCTAACTTTTTCTTACCTTTTGGAATCCCGAGATCTTTCAATTCGACTACTAAACCCCTTTGAACAAAATGGCCATATCTACCATTCAATAGATATAAATTCTGTCCACTATCAGGGTCAACTCCAAGTGATTCAGGACCCTCAGCTTTTTGTTTTAAGATCATCTCTGCAATATCCTCGTCTAAATCTGCGGGAGTGATTTCCTGTGGGAGAGTAGCTGTTATAGGCTTACCATTTTCACCAAGTTGCTTTGATTCCAAATACGTGCCAAATTTACCCAACCTGACAAGAGATGAAAGTCCCTCCAAAGAGACGGCTCTAAATTCCCCTCCGTCTATATCTCCCTCTCTTTGTTGAACTTGATTCTCTAGACCAGTATCACCTTTATAAAAGCCCTTAAGGTATGGAAGCCAACTTACTTTCCCTGTTGAAATCTCATCAAGTGTAGATTCCATTCGAGCTGTAAAACTAGTATCTACAAGATCAGGAAAATGTTCTTCAAGAAGTGCTGTAACAGCAAATGCTGTAAAGCTTGGAGTCAAAGAATTGTTGTTTAAAACTGAATAACCGCGATCTACGATTGTTCCTATTATGCTTGCATATGTTGATGGACGACCAATACCCTCTTTTTCAAGTGTTTTAACTAATGAAGCTTCACTATATCTAGCAGGAGGCTGAGTCTGATGTCCTAACGCCTCTACATTTTTAGCGGTTGGAGAATCTCCTACAGCTAATTCGGGCAAAAGAACTTCTTGTCCTTCAAGTGCACTATCAGGATCATCAGTCCCTTCAACATAAGCTCTAAAGAAACCAGGGAAATCTATTCGTTTACCACTGGCCCTAAATGATATATCCGATGCTTGTAATTCAACTCCAAGCATTGTCAATTTTGCATCGGCCATTTGACTAGCAACCGTTCGTTTCCAAATAAGTTCATATAAAGAAAGGTCTCTTCCTTGCAAGTTGGACTCTTTGGGTGTTTTAAAGCTCTCTCCAGAAGGACGAATTGCTTCATGGGCTTCTTGCGCATTTCTAGTCTTGTTGGAGAATTGACGCGGCTTTTTACTTAGATATTCAACCCCATATTTTGATTCAACACAATTTCGTGAGGCATTAATTGCCTGATCAGACAAGTGAACAGAATCTGTTCTCATATATGTAATAAAACCTCTTTCATACAAACCCTGAGCACATCTCATAGTCTCCCTAGCTGATAATCGAAGTTTTCTATTAGCTTCTTGTTGTAATGTGCTAGTTGTAAAAGGAGGTACTGGTTTACGGATTGACGGTTTTGCCTCGACATTAATAACTTTCCAGTTATCAGTAGTTAATTCTTTCGCAAGTTTCTTAGATTCTTCTTCCTTGAGTAATTTGACATTTCGACCAGGTTTCAATAATCCAGTTGATTCATCAAAATCACTACCAGTAGCAATTCTTTGACCACCAATTGAGATCATTTTCACTTCAAATTGACTACCTTCTTTTTCTAATTTTGCTTTTAAGTCCCAATAACTTCCGCTTTTGAAAGATCTCCTTGCTCTTTCTCTTAGAACAAGTAATCTTACTGCAACTGATTGGACTCTTCCAGCAGATAAACCCCAAGAAACTTTCTTCCACAAAAGAGGAGATAAAGTATATCCAACTAATCTGTCTAAGATCCTCCTTGTCTCTTGGGCATGAACTAATTCCATATCAATTTCTCTTGTTTTTGATAGTGCTTTGGAAATAGCTTCTTTTGTTATCTCATGAAAAACCATCCTCTTCACAGGGATCTTCGGGTCAAGCACATTCATTAAATGCCAACTTATACTTTCCCCTTCTCTATCTTCATCAGTTGCAAGCAACAACTCACTAGCACCCTTCAAAGATTGTTTTAGCTCCTTGACAATTTTTTTCTTGTCTTTGGGTACCACGTACAAAGGATCAAAATCAGCAGTTGTATTAACTCCAATCGTTGCCCACTTCTCTCCTTTGTGCTTTGAAGGAATCTCAGAGGCATTGTTAGGCAAGTCTCTTATATGTCCCATTGAAGCAAGAACTTGAAAATCCTTAGGCAAAAAACCTTTAATAGTTTTTGCCTTTGTGGGGCTTTCAACAATTACCAGAGTATGGTCAGTGGGCATCAGCTCAATTTCCCTCCTTCTTATCTAACGTACTGAATAGTAAAATGCATAGCCCAAAATGATAAAAAAGGCATATTTCATAACTTCGCTAGAGTTATGAAATCAGACACAGCATAAAAACAATACATAAATGGGAGAACTTTTGTCTTTTCAAATATTCATAAATGAGCCTGTAGAGCTTTTAAATCTTTCTTTAAATGCCAAAGCTGTTCTTCCAGAGGCTGCAGTCCTAATGGCAATGCTAGGTACGCTTTTGGTTGATTTAGCTGGTGAAAAGATATCTTCCCGCTGGTCCCCTCCAATTTGTTACGCAGGTCTTGGTACTGCCTTGATTTTGCTGATAATGCAATGGAATGGAGAAATTCAAGAATCTTTCCTAGGTGCATTTATCGCAGACAATCTTGCTATTGCTTTTCGAGGGGTTATAGCTCTATCAACCCTTATTTCTTTGCTAATCAGCTGGAGATATGCTGAACAAAATGGAAGTCCTATTGGTGAGTTTGCAGCAATATTATTAGCTGCCACTCTTGGAGCAATGCTTCTATGTGGTTCAACTGATTTGGTAAGTGTTTTTGTTTCACTAGAAACACTTTCTGTGGCTAGCTACCTACTTTCTGGATATCTCAAAAGAGACTCAAGAAGTTCAGAAGCAGCTTTGAAATATTTGTTGGTTGGGTCGGCGGCAGCAGCTGTATTTCTTTATGGAGCATCCCTACTCTATGGAATAAGTGGATCTACAAATCTAAAAGAAATAGGAATAACTCTAATAAGTGCTCCCACCCCTTTATCTGCATTAGCGCTTGTTTTCGTATTATCCACAGTAGCTTTCAAAATTGCCGCAGTTCCATTCCATCAATGGACACCTGATGTTTATGAAGGATCCCCTACACCAGTAGTTGCCTTTTTATCAGTTGGATCCAAAGCAGCAGGTTTTGCACTTGCAGTAAGGATACTTATCGGATGTTTTAGCGCTTTTGACACGCAATGGAAATTGCTATTTACTGTTTTAGCTGTTCTAAGTATGTCGCTGGGAAATGTTGTAGCGCTAGCTCAGAAATCAATGAAAAGGATGCTTGCTTACAGCTCAATAGGACAAGCCGGCTTTGTAATGATTGGATTGGTTTGCGGAACTGAAGATGGTTTCGCCGCGATGATTCTATATATGGCAGCTTATTTATTTATGAATCTTGGTGCTTTTGCCTGCATAATCCTCTTCTCAATAAGAACTGGGAGCGATCAAATATCAGATTATGCAGGACTTTACCAAAAGGATCCATTAATCACACTCGGATTAAGTTTATGTCTTCTTTCGCTGGGGGGCATTCCCCCAATGTTGGGATTCTTTGGGAAGATTTACTTATTTTTTGCTGGATGGGCAGATGGACAATACCTACTAGTTAGTGTTGGTCTAGTTACTTCTGTTATTTCAATTTACTATTACATATCAGTTATAAAAATGATGGTAGTAACAGAGCCAAAAGAAGCTTCAGATGTTGTAAAAGCATATCCATCCATAGAATGGTCAATTTCAGGAATGTCTTCTCTCAAAGTGGCTTTGATTTTTTGTGTTCTCGTAACAGCTATTGGTGGAATAATTTCAAACCCTCTCTTCGACTTTGCTGATAGTGCTGTAAACGGGACTCCATTACTTCGTGAAGCTATTACTCTTGCAAGTAAAAGTTCAATTGGCTAACCACTAAATTCATTGAAAAAATCTGTAGCACGTCTAACAAATGTAAATAAATTGTATGGGGAAGGCTCAGTCAAAGTGAAAGCTCTTGACGGACTAAACCTTGAAGTTTTCCAGGGCGATTACCTTGCCGTTATGGGTGCTAGTGGATCTGGTAAAAGTACTGCAATGAATATACTTGGATGCCTTGATCGTCCTACAAATGGGACTTATGAATTAAACGGAACGGCTGTAGAAAAGCTTGATGATGACTTATTAGCAGATATTAGAAATAAAGAACTTGGTTTTGTTTTTCAACAATTTCATCTACTTCAAGAAGTTTCAGCACTTGAAAATGTAATGCTTCCAATGATTTATGCATGCGTCCCATCTTTAGAAAGGAAGAGGCGCGCTGAAGAGGCTCTTAACCGAGTAGGGCTTGGGAACAGGATGACCAATCTCCCCAATCAATTGTCTGGAGGGCAACAACAACGTGTTGCAATAGCAAGGGCGATAATCAACCAACCATCTCTGCTATTAGCAGACGAACCAACTGGTGCTCTTGATTCCAAAACTACTGAAGATGTTTTAAATCTTTTTGATCAACTTCATAGTCAAGGAATAACAATTGTGTTAGTTACTCATGAAGACAATGTTGCTCAAAGAGCAAAAAAAATAGCAAAATTTAGAGATGGCAAGGTAATAGAGATTACTTATAATTAATTCAGCTAATCATAATGTAGTAGACAATACTTTCTCTTTATCTTTATTCAAAAGAATCAATCTTCCACTTGAGTCTATACCTTTGATATTCCATAAATACCCAGTATGTTTATCAACGTATTTACTTGACCATAATCTTTTTTCAACTTGACTGCAAAGAAAATTTTTATTATCTAGAAAATCTAGAGATCTTTCAATAGCGAATAAAACTTCAGATGACCAAAAACTTATATTCATCTTTTTATCTCCAATAATTTGTTTTAGTGAGATCCCTTCTTTAGGAACATTATTAAAAAGATTTAAACCTACTCCAACTCTTAACAATCTAAGCTTTTCTCCTCTAAAAGATAATCTAGGCAAAATTCCTGCTAATTTTTGACCATCAACCAATAGATCATTTGGCCATTTTATTTTGACATTAACTCCCATACGTTCAATTCTATCAACTAAAGCTAATGCAACTGCTAACCCATAAAGCTGAGAATTATTTTCAAATGGTCCGTCTCTCTTAATAGCTGCACTAACCCAAACCCCCCCTTTTGGTGCATGCCAAATTCGACCACCTTGACCTTGACCAAATCTTTGGCAAGAAGAAAATATAGCTTTTGGCTGATTTTTTTTTACCGGTTTCTCTGCAATCCAATTTGATAGCTCTATTTCCGTACTAGCACAAATAGGTTTAAGCTTCAATCTCCAAGATCTGGGAGAAAAATGATTTAATTTATGATACTTATATATCAATCCTACCCCTCCTCTATCGAGTTTTTGATTATTCATATTTCAAAAATAATATGTTCTGAAAAATCAAGAATTATCCATTGACTTTTTCATCTCCTCTAATTCAACTTCAACTTCTTGGATTTTGACTGTCTTTAATTCATTGACCTCTAAATCAGACGGAGGTAAGGCTATTACCTCAACCCCTGATTTTAATTGAGTCCTCAATATCTCTAATTCTTTCTCTATATCATCGCCTCCTTCTAATGCTGCGAACTTACTTTCTAGATCTTCTCCAGCCAACTCTAATGCAGCTTGCCCAGAAGCTTCCAACGCCTCAACTTTGTCTTCCATCCTTTCAAAAGCAGCCATTGCAGACTTACCACTTAAATCACCAACTGCACTTTGAATTTGTTGCTGAGCTTTAGCGGCCTGCGCTCTTGCTTTAAGCATATCTTTTTTAGTTCGAGCCTCAGCAATCTTTCTCTCTAATAACAAAAGGCTTTTCTTTAGTTTTTCAACTTGACCATTTTGTGTTTGAAATTGAGTCGATAAAGATTCATAAGTTTCTTGAAAAGTTTTTTTTCTACTCAATGCTTCTCGAGCAAGGTCATCCTCTTCTTTTTTCAAGGCTAATTCAGCTCTAGAAAACCAATTTTTAATTTGCTCTTTTGCTTGGTTTGCCTGATTCTCCAATCTTTTTTGGCTTGCAATGGCCATAGCAACCGCTTGACGAAGCTTCACCAAGTCCTCTTGCATATCAGCAACAGACTGATCAAGTATTTTTATTGGATCCTCTGCATCACTGACAAAAGCATTTAGATTTGCCCTTAGCAATCGACTTAACCTATCTAATAAGCCCATTAGGATCTTTTTTGCAATCAAAAAAATATTAGCTAGATTTAAGCACCAACTCATCAATGGTGTCTAATTAAAATTGATCTTAAAAGACTTAAAGCATAAAATAAAAGAAAAAAGAGAGCTTTCAATATATAGATGCTTAGAGGAAATCAAGTCCTCATGGAAAGGGAATGTAGGAAGCCTTGTTCAAGATTGGGCAGAAATCGCTGGAGAGCAACTCGCATTGAATTGCACACCACTTAATATTCAAAACAAAGTTTTAACGATTGGAGCAAGTCATCCGCAGTGGAGACAGGCTCTCCAATACAACCGTTTGGAGTTAATTGATTCTTTAAAATCATTTGGATATCAAATAAAAGAGATAAGGATTAGACAACATTATCCTAATGATTTAGTCACTCAAGTAAGTGAAAAAGAAATATGGGAAAAGCATCCAAGTAGAGCTGATAAGAATGGAATAGCCAATTGTCCTTTTTGCAAAGTGCCTTCACCCAAGGGAGAAGTTACTTTATGGGGTAAATGTAGTTTTTGTAGAAGAAAAGATTTGAGAATAGATTAAGCTATTTAATATTTAACTTTATGCTTCAAGTAATAAAATCCCCATTTGTCCTTTTGCTAAAGTTTTATATTTTGCTTTTTTAAATCCAGCTGAAAGTGCCAAATGAATTTGTTTTTCACCTGAAGGAAAGTCAATTAAGCTTTTTTTTATATATGAATATTCTTTTCCTAAACCGAAAAGAGATGCAATTGGAACCACATAAACACTTAAATAAATTTCTTGGAATAGGCCTCGAATCGAACGTCCTTCAAAAGATCTAAAATCTAATATCCCAGCCCTTCCTCCTGGTTTCAAAAGCCTAAATGCCTCTCTAAGACCTGCATAAGAACTGGAAAGATTCCTTAAGCCATAAGCCATTAAAAGGCCATCAAATTGATGTGATGTAAGATTTGTCTCTAGAGCATCGCCTTTTATCCATTCAATTGAAGGATAGTTTTGCTTAGATCTTTCTCTCGCAACTAATAATGCTTGAGAAGCTGAATCTATTCCTGTAATATTTTCAGAACTCTTCATATATCTAGCCAAAAGTATTGACATATCTCCAGTTCCACAACAAAGATCTATCCATTTCTCTCCAAAAGTTGGTTTAAGAAGATCCAATAATTTTCTTTTCCAAAATCTATGCAATCCAAAGCTAAAAATATCATTTAAAAAATCATATTTTGAAGAAATTGAATTAAACATTTCCTCTATAGATTTAGTATTAACAGGCCTCATATAGATAAAGAAAAAACTGAGCTAACAAAAAAATTTTAATACGTAAAAAATTTATTTTATATCCTCTGATGAGAATATTTATCATTCAATTGGTCTTATAGGTAAATTTTCCTTAATCAAATATTCTTTTATTTCTCTAATAGTTAATTGACCATCATGCAACAAGGAAGCCAATAGAGCAGCTGAAGATTTACCAAGTGTAAAAGCCTCTTTAATGTGTCTCAAGGAACCAGCCCCTCCTGAGGCTATTACTGGTATTGGGACTTTCTCAGCAATACATTTAGTAAGTTCTATGTCATAACCATTTTGGGTTCCATCACCGTCCATGGAGGTTAATAGAATTTCACCTGCTCCCATCTCAAAAACTTTTTCTGCCCATTCAATCGCATCTAGGCCTGTATTTTTCCTTCCCCCACTCACATAAACGTCCCATTTAATGGGAATATTTTTGTTCTTTTTTGCATCTATTGCGACCACAATACATTGAGATCCAAAACGATTTGCCCCTTGAGAAATCAACGAAGGGTCTTTAACAGCACTGGAATTTAAACTTACCTTGTCAGCTCCTGCTCGTAGCAATTCATTTATTCCATTTAATGAACTTATCCCACCTCCAACAGTAAAAGGGATTGTTACTGCTTCGGATGTTCGTCTAACCATATCAACCAAAGTAGATCTTTTCTCGAAGGTGGCTGTTATGTCTAGGAAGACCAATTCATCTGCTCCAGCCTTGCTGTATCTGCATCCCAACTCAACTGGATCGCCTGCATCACGCAATCCAACAAAGTTAACACCCTTAACTACTCGTCCGTTTGAAACATCAAGACAAGGAATCAATCTTAAAGCAACCATGATTTTTAAACAGAGGAACTGTTAAGGTTGCCAAAACTTAAGCATTTGATGCCATGGCAAAGCCAACCTCCCTTTCAAGGATAGGTTCAAAAATTAAGATCAATATCGAACGTGTAAGAGATCGCATACCTTCTTATTTGATCGACCAACTATCAGAGGATCCAAGAGGCACTGTAATCGATTACAAGATGACTGATGGTAGAGGTGGAATTGGCGTGGTAATTAAAATGAATGACGGAAGCAAACATTGGTTCTTCGAAGATGAAGTTTCTTAACCCTGAGAGAAAAAAGTGAGCGATGCTAGGCAACTCCTCGGAATAAAAGGAGGTTCTGAAACAAAAAACATTTGGAAGCTTCGTTTGCAATTAATGAAGCCCATTACATGGATTCCTTTATTGTGGGGAGTTATTTGTGGTGCAGCTGCCAGTGGAAATTACCACTGGGAATTAAGCAACGTTCTTGCTTCGATAAGTTGCATGTTTATGAGCGGGCCACTCTTAACTGGATACACCCAAACAATAAATGATTACTTTGATAGAGAAATAGACGCAATAAATGAACCTAATAGACCAATACCGTCAGGGGCAATTTCGCTTTTTCAGGTAAAATGTCAAATTTGGGTTCTACTAATAGCTGGTCTTGGAGTTGCCTATTTATTAGATTTGTGGGCACATCACACAATTCCTTCCGTCCTTCTTCTGGCATTGGGAGGTTCATTTGTAAGTTTTATTTATTCAGCACCACCTTTAAAACTAAAACAAAATGGTTGGCTTGGAAATTATGCACTCGGCGCAAGCTACATAGCTCTTCCTTGGTGGGCAGGACAGGCTCTGTTTGGACATTTAACCTGGACAACCGCTCTTCTTACTCTTGCCTATAGCTTGTCAGGCTTAGGAATTGCTGTGATCAATGATTTCAAAAGCGTGGAAGGGGATAGAAGCCTTGGACTTGAATCACTTCCAGTTGTTTTTGGTATTAAAAATGCAAGTCGTATTAGTGCAGGAATGATAGATATCTTTCAACTAGCAATGGTAATAGTTTTAATAGCTATAGGACAACATTTTGCATCTGTCATTCTGGTTTTACTCATAATTCCTCAAATAACATTTCAAGACATATGGCTATTGCGCGATCCATTAAGTTTTGATGTTAAATACCAAGCGAGTGCACAACCATTTCTAATTTTAGGAATGCTTGTAACTGCAATAGCTATAGGACATA
>QCPD01000005.1 GCA_003209755.1 Prochlorococcus sp. AG-436-C14 | reverse complement strand
GGAGCGATAATCAAATGATTGGATTTGGCAGAGCTACAACTGATGGTATTTTTAGAGCTGTATTATGGGACGTAGTAGTAGACAAAAGATACCAGAAAAAAGGTTTAGGAAAAAAAATAGTTCAAACAATCCTTCAAAGCCATCAAGTCTCAAAAGTTGAAAAGGTTGTGGAAGAGGTGAGTTTTTAGAAAGGTGGAATAAAAAAATTCCGAATTCAATAGGCATTGACCAAGATCAAAATATGATTAATTTTTGTAGAAATTTAGGATTAAATGTTTTAAAAGGTGAAGGGATAGAAATTTTATCTTCACTAGAAAGTAATTCTATATCTTTAATAACAATATTTCATATGATTGAACATATGGATAGTGAAAAGCTTGCTTTATTGTTAGAACAATGTTATAGGGTTTTAAAAGAGGATGGGATATTAATAATGGAAACACCAAGTATAGATAATTTATTAGTTTCTTCTAAATTATTTTATATTGATTCAACTCATATTAATCATATAAATCCAGATAGAATAATTTTTGATATCCAATGTGCTGGATTTAGTAAAGCTAAGTATTATTATATAAATGGTGGTCCCCTAGAATATGCACCTTCACTAAAGTTAACCAGAGTGCTGAACGGTATAGCTCAGGATCTATCAATTATTGCTTGCAAAAGTAATTCAATTTCGGATTATATATTTAAACATCATTTTGATTGGGAAAATAATTTATCACAAGCTCCAACTACACTTCAGGCTGCAACAAATTTTGATTATGAGATGGAAAGGACATTAAATGAGCAATCCAAATCAATTCATGATCTAAATGAATTTATCCATCTTTTAAATCAAGAGGTAATTTTATATAAGGAGAAATTACGTATATTAGAAAGTAATCTATTAATAATAAATAAACTTATATTGCCGTTTAACACGATCTTAAGGTATTTTAAAAAGCTAATAATTTATTTTTGTACTAGTATTTTTAGTTTTATGTGTAATTATCGTATAACACGTTCTATTCTAAACAACAAGTATAATTTATTACTAATAAGAGCTACTTTTAAAGTATTTCCTTTCAACTTGTTAAATGTTAGTTATGAAAAGGTATATGAAGCGATTAATAAAGTCAAACAAATAGATATTAAATCAATGCATTTTAACCAGAAACTTATAGAACACTATAATAATTCCAGCAGCTCTAAAGAAATGCGTAATATTCTTGTAAAAAAGAATTTTTAGGAAATAATAATGAGAATTGGAATTGACCTTCAAGGTTTGCAAAGTGAAGGAAGTCGAATACGAGGTATTGGTAGATATTCCTTTGAGATTGTTCGTCATCTAATTAAAGTTTCTCCAAATCATGATTTCATATTAATAGCTAATGGATCATTAAAGAATTTAGAATTTCAATTTAAGTCTGAACTTAAATTAGATAATGTTAGCTATATAGAGTGGAGCTCACCATGTCCTTTTGATTATATTTCTAGTAATCATAATTTAAGTGAATTAGCATGTTATGTTAAATCATACACTTGTGCTTGTTTATACCTTGATATTGTAATTATAACTAGTTTCGTTGAGGGATTCTCAGATAATTGTTTAATTGAATTTGATCGTGAACTAGTAAATTTTAAAATCTTATCTATTTTTTATGATTTAATACCTATCTTAAATCCTAAATTTTATTTTAATGGAAATTTAGAATTTGAGAAATTTTATTTATCTAAATTAAAACAATTAAAGCAAGTTGATGGTCTTCTAGCAATTTCTGAATCTTCAGCACAAGAGGCTCATGATCACTTGGATTTTAATAGAAGTTTTGTATTTAATATCTCCTCAGCTTGCGATAAAAAAATCTTTAACATTAGTAGGAAAATTGTTTATTCTGATGCAATAAAACCCCTATTAGATGAACCTTTCCTCTTGTATGCGGGGGCAGGAGACTCTAGAAAAAATCTTAAGGGTTTACTTGAGGCTTATAGCCTATTACCTCAGAACTTAAAACACTTTAAGCTTGTATTTGCTGGCAAGTTAATTAAACCAGAACAGGAGTTAATTTCTAAATGGTTAACATCATACGGAATTGACTCAAATAATGTCATCCAAACTGGTTATATCTCCGATAATGACTTAGTAGGTTTATATAGAAATTGTAATCTTTTTATATTTCCCTCTTTTCATGAGGGCTTTGGACTTCCTGTACTAGAGGCAATGTCATGCGGTGCTCCTGTAATAGGATCGAATACCACAAGTATTCCTGAAGTAATAGGTAAATCGGAGGCTATGTTTGATCCAGATGATCCAGAAAATATTAATCAGCTTATTCAGAAGGTTCTATATAATCCTCAATTTAGAGAGGAATTAGTAATTAACTCTAAGGAACAGAGTGAAAAATTTTCATGGATTAAGACTGCTAGTGCTGCTAAGCTTGCTTGCGAGAAAATAGTAGGAATTGATGATAAAAAAACTCCTAATTCTTCATATCAATCTATAATCAAACAAAATAAAAATAATCTAGAAAATTTATTTTTAAAGATTTCAAAAATAAATTTTTTAAATAAAAATCCAAATGATCAAATATGGCTACTAATAGCTTCTAGTATTGATCGTATTAATAAGCAAATTGATTTTCTGATTAGAGGTTTCTCTAATCCTATAACTATTGGCACTTGGAGAGTAGAAGGACCTTTTGACTCAAGTTATAGTCTGGCAAAACTTAACAGGCATTTTGTAGAATCTTTAAATACAAAGTTATTAAATCCTTTAATATCAGTCACTGAGGGTTTTGGTGACTATCCTATAAATTTAGATTATTTGCGTAGATTCTCATTAATTCATTCTATTTTTTTAAAGTCTAAAAATAAATCTCCTGAAATTGATGTTTTAAGTCGAAACCTCTATCCACCAAGAGTAAAAGATTTAAATTCAAGAATAAACATACTTCACTCATATGGTTGGGAAGAGTCTAAATTTCCTTACGAATGGGTTGATGATTTTAATACTTACTTGCAAGGGATTACTGTGATGTCAAGGCAAGTAAAAAAAATTCTTATCGATAGCGGTGTTAAAATTCCTGTGCGAGTTTCGGGTCTTGGTTTAGATCATATAGATCGAATAGACCCAGATTTTAGCTTTGAATTGCAATCAAAAAAATTCAAAATACTACATATATCTTCTTGTTTCCCTAGAAAAGGCATTGATATTTTATTAAATGCTTTTTGTGAGACTTTTACTAATCAAGATGACGTAAGTCTTATTATTAAAACTTTTAATAATCCACATAATGATATTGAAAACAAATTACAGAAAATCAAGGTTAGTAATTCTCATACTCCTGAGATAATTGTTATTAATGATGATATGACAGATGAGCAGATTAAGGGTTTAATAATACAATCCGATGTTTTGGTTGCACCTAGTAGAGGTGAAGGTTTCGGTTTTCCTATAGGAGAGGCAATGAGATTAGGTATCCCTGTTATAACTACTGGTTGGGGTGGTCAACTAGATTTCTGTACGAACGAAAATTCTTGGTTGATTGATTATAAATTTGCTTTCTCTAAATCTCATTTTAATATCAATCAATCCTACTGGGCAGAACCTTCACAGAAACACCTTTCTGAATTACTTTATCAAATTTACTCTTCAGATAAAAAATTACTTACTATAAAAACTGATAGGGCAAAGAAAGATACTAATTTCTTTACGTGGGACTCTGTAGCAGAGAATAATATAAACTTTGTTCAAAAAGATTGCATTCGATATAAATCTAATTATTTTAAATTAGGACTTCTTTCGACTTGGAATTCAAAATGTGGAATAGCATCTTATTCTAAAAATATGTTTTATAATATTAATGAGGAACTTGTAATTTTTACTCCTTATGAAGAAGAAAATTCTAATATAGGCTCAAATAAAGTTGTATCAGCTTGGCATTTAGATAATGAGAATCAAAATTTTCAAAATCTTTATAAATATATTATTTCCGAAGAAATAACAACACTATTTATTCAATTTAATTATGGTTGGTTTTGTTTTAAAAATTTGTCTAATTTAATTGATTTTCTCGAAGAGAAAAATATTAATGTAGTTATACTACTCCATTCCACTATTGACCCTAAAAATGATATTACTAAAAGACTTTTTAATCTCAAAAATTGCTTGCTGAAATGTAATAGAGTATTTGTACATACAATCGATGATCTTAACAGATTAAAAGACCTAGGAATAATACATAATTCAAATCTATTATGTCATGGCATATCGGATTTAATTCCAAATAATAATCTTAGAAAATCTGTGATTAATAAATTTAAATTTACTCGACAAAGACGAATAGCATCTTATGGCTTTTGTCTTCCAAATAAAGGTTTTAAAGAGTTAATATATGCTGTCAGTTTGCTTCAAGAATCTGGTATGGAAATTAGCTTAACAATTTTTTCTGCAATCTATAGTGATGAATATGAATACTATTTTCATGAATTACAAGAATTGATTCAAGACCTAAACTTAAATAACTTTGTTTCGATAATCGGTGACTATATGTCCGATGAAGATACTATTAATCAACTTAGTACATTTGATTGTATTGTTTTTCCCTATCAGAAATCTAATGAATCTTCAAGTGCTGCTGTTAGACAAGGTCTGGCTTCATTGAGACCTATATTAGTTACGCCATTGGATATATTCAATGATGTAGCTGATTTAGTCGAATACCTTCCGGGAAAAAATTCAAAGCAAATTTCTGAAGGAATTGATCATTGGTTTAAATCAGAAAAACCTAGATTACTTCAAATGGATTATTTTCATAGAAAAAAACTTCTAAGCGAAAGAAGATTTACTCATATAAGAGAGTATCTAATCAATACTTTAAAAAGTTTAGAGTTAGACTCTACTTTTAGGAATTTATTTTAAATTCAATTAGCTTTTCAATTATAGTTTCTAAATTAACTTTTGCTTCCCAATTCAAATCATTTTTTATTGGATAAGGATCTCCATAGCTTGTGTTTATTTCACCTTTTCGAAAAAAATTTGGCTCTACTACTACATGATCCCTCCAATTAAGATTTAGTTTTTCAAATACTATGCTAACAAATGTTTTTAATTTTGTTTTTCTTCCAGTGCATAAGATTTGATCTTTTAAATTTAATGATCTGTTCATTATTTGAAATCCGTCGACAAATTCTTCTGCCCAACCCCAATCTCTTTCAATATTTATGTTACCTAGTTTCAATTTATGTAATTTATCTTTGCTACATAATAAAGCTTCAGTAATTATCTTTTGAGTGACAAATGTTTTGCTCCTCAGTGGTGACTCATGATTAAATAATATTCCTGTTATGCAATTGATATCATGCAACTCTCTATATAATTTAACCAAGTTGAAACTGGTTTGTTTTGCAATTCCGTAAGGACTTACTGGTTTTTGTTTGTGCTCGATAGTAGCTTTACTTTTGGTGTTACCAAAAACCTCACTGCTTCCAGCAAAAAATAAATTTCCATTATAATTTAATTGTCTAGATACTTCCAGTAAATTTAGAGTTACTTCAACAATACTTTTTATAGTTTCTTTTGGGTAATCGAACGATTTACCTACTGAAGATTGAGCTGCTAAGTTGTAAACTTCTTTTGGTTTGTATTTCTCAATTAAATATGAAACTTCATCAAAATTTGTAATATCGCAATTTACCACTCTGATGTCTTTCTCAATACCCAGAATTGAATGATTATTTATTGGAGATACTTTCTTCTTTTCTATTTTTCTTGAAGTACCGATAACTTCATAGTTCTGTTTCAGAAGTGAAAGGCTTAGGAGAGCCCCATCTTGTCCGCTGCATCCAAGTACTAAAGATACTTTTTTACCCAATTGTCTTCGTAGCTTTTAACTTATTGTTTACGAAATTGAGAAAAATTCAACTGAGTTGAATCTTGAATGGATGAAACAAGAATAAATTCTCAATGAATCCCACCAAGAGACTAACAATAAGTAGCTTTAATTTTACGAATTTTCAGTTTCATGCAATGTTTTTTAGGTTCAGTGTGCACTTTTCATTCTGGTTTTATTGGATACTTCCCACGCTTTGCTCATATAAAAAAAAAATTCATTTATTAAGTATGAAATTTCAATACTTAAATACCCTTATAGCTTCCTCAAAACCAATATGCAGCAATACTTCTTTCGATTTTCGAATGAATCGTTCTGGCTTCTCATATTACTATTATTTGGTTGCTTTTAGGGGTTAATTTCCTCTCTTTCTTTTGAGAGAATGTTTGCATTTCCTTGTTTTGTAACCCAGAAACACTTGCTATATTGGTGCTTCACATTTATATTTCCGTGGAATTCTGTTCGATCAGGCTAAAGTGCCTGTCCAAAGCAGATACCCGCACATCTTATTGCGGATATCCCCAGCAAATAACTAATTTTTTCCCCAATGGCTAACGCGACTAGCACACAACTTCAAGAGCTCTACGTTGCTTATTTTGGGCGCGCCGCTGATCCCACAGGTCTCGATTACTGGACAGAGAAAGGGATAACTACATCTAAGTTCGCCGCAGATATGTATGCGCAGGCCGAATTTAAAGATGCTTACGGCAGTCTTTCCACTGAGTCACAAGTCAATCAGATTTATCAAAATCTTTTTGATAGAGATGCAGATGCAACTGGTTTGCTTTATTGGACTAAGCAAATTGATTTAGGTGTTCTTCAGCTTGCAGAAATTGCAACTCATCTAATCTGGGCAGCTCAGAACAATTCAGGTAGTGAAGACGATAAGACTGCTTTAACCAATAAAACAAATGCTGCAATCGCTTATACCAATAAAGTTAAAGAATCTACTTCTGCAATTCTTGCTTATCAAGCTGAGTCAACAGATCCATGGAAGTCTGGTGTAAATATTGCAGAAGCTGTTTCCTACATGTCTGGGATTAACAAAGATACAGCTAGTACAACCGCAGGTATTGCTTCAAGTGTTACCACAATTACAAACAACGGAGTACCTTCATTAGCTCTGAATTACTCCCTTACATCAGGTGTAGACGATATTGATGGAACTTCAGGTGTTAATAAAATAAATGCTGGCTTAACTTCTTCTGGTGGAAACACACTTAATTCTCTCGATGAGATTGATGGTGGAGCTGGTACCGATACTCTTAACGCTTCAGTGGCTACATCCGTAACGCCTGGGGAAATAAAAAATGTTGAGACTATAAACGTTACCTTCGAAGCTGCTGCTAAGACATTTAACGCTACTAACGTTAGTGGTGTTACAACACTGACTGATATTGGTTCTACTGGTGCAGGAACCGTTTCAAACATCGGTGATACAAGTACAAATCTTAAAGTCTCTGATAATACTGTTGGAGCAACTTTCACCTATAAAGCTAGTGCGGTAACTGGTACAGCTGATAGCGTTAATTTGGAACTTGCTAATGCTACTGGTGGTAATGGTATAAGCACAGTAATTACAGGTGCTATTGAAACTTTAAACCTTACTTCTTCAACTTCAGCTAACTCAGTAAGACTTGATACGGTTGCAACCACACTGAATATCTCAGGAAGTGCTGATCTAACTTTAGGAGTTGATTCAACTGCTCTTAATACCACAACAACAATTGATGCTTCAGCAGCAACTGGAGATATAACTTTTGCTCACGATCACACCACTGCTCTTCAAGCCGTAACTATTACTGGTGGATCAGGGAATGATACTCTTACCCTTACAGGAACCAGACAAGTACTTGGAGATACACTTAATGGTGGTGCAGGTGATGACCGTCTAATTTTCTCTCATGCTTCCGACCTAACCAATGACGATATTATTGATGGTGGTGCAGGAACTGACACTTTAGTTGGTGATGACGGTGAGCTTGTTGCTCTTACTACTGCAAACAACATATCTAACATCGAAGTTATTGAATCAGCTTCTTCACTTGCTAGTGGAACAATCACTCTCGCAAATATTGATTCATCAATTAAGTCAGTAACACTTGCAGCTGGTGCAGCCGCAGGAACAGTTACTTTCGGTGCTGGAACAAATACACTTACATTAGGAACTGCTTCTGCTGGTGCACTTGTCGTCAATGACACTGGTTTAGCTACTACTGATGTTTTAAATATCGCAACCTCAGCCACAGCTGACTCTGGAAATGGACAAGCTGTTACCGTTAATGGCTTTGAAACTGTCAATCTAAATTCTTCAACAGCAACTGCTAAAACTTTTGGTGCCATAGCCATCAACGGTGATCCAGATTCAGCAGGTGTTAATACTTCTGCAACCCTTGATATTGCTGGTGCAGCTAACGTTCAAGCAGCAGTCATTACTGTTGGTAGTGCAACAACTGGTACGGGAACAATTGACGCATCTGACCTGACTGGTAACTTCGTTCAGACTGCAGCTGCTGTTGGTGCTACCACAATTACTGGTGGATCAGGAGATGACACTATTCGTGGTGAAGGCTTAGCATCTACGCTCACTGGTGGAGCTGGTAATGACGCAATTGTTGGTGGTACTGCGGCAGACACAATAAGTGGTGGAGCTGGAAACGATACCCTCACATTGACAAATGCCGCTACTGCAGCAGCTAAAGACACCATTACTGGTGGAGCTGGTAATGACATCTTCTATTCAACAGATGCCAACCTTGATGCTGCTCATGTACTAAATGGAGGAGACGGCACCGATACCCTTAAGATTGATGATTTAAGTGCGATTACTGATGCTCAGTTAGAAAATAATACTTCTATCGAACTTTTAACATCTGATGCAACTGGATTAAACGCAACATTGGATTCGTTCGCCCAGGCCATGGGTCTTACCACAATTACTCTGGCAGGTACTCATACAGCAGGTGTTGCTGACACTGTTACTATTCAAAACGATGTAACCAACGCGATTACTGTAAACGTTGATGTTGGTGACTACGTTAATGCTGGTGGAGCTGATGGCAATACAGTTAATGCTGCTACTTATACTGGTGTTCTTACAGTAAAAACACTTGCAGCTGGAGCACTTGATGGTGGTGAATTAGGTGACGCTACTATCACAGGTGGAACAGGAACATCCGATACACTTAGCTACCACGGAGCAACTCTTTCCACTACAGAATTAGCCTCTATCTCTGCTATTGAAAACTTTGTTCAGGTTGACGACGTTAGTGCAAGCTTAACTCTCCATAACAACAATACTGCTGATGGTAAATCTTTAACTGTTGACGGTCGTGCCATTATCAATACTTCAAATACTTTTGCGGTTAATGCAAGCGCTGAAGCTGATGGTTCAGTAACAATTCATGGGGCTACAGGTGTAGATACAATTACAGCAACCGTAAGTGATCTTGGAGATACCATTTCCACTTATGCTGGCGCTGACACTATTAATATCGCGGGTGCTCAACTAACTATCTTAGATACTATTGATGGTGGTGCTGGATCAGATACACTAAGTATTTCAGCATCGGCAACACTTGCTGACGTTGATTTCACTAACGTCACTAATATTGAGGCTCTTACATTCGCTGCCGCATCAAGTAATACCGATTTAGGTGCCCAATATGTAGAGAGTGGATCTTCCACAATTACTCTTACGACAGGAACTAATGATCTGAATCTTGATAACGTTACGACTGCACAAACTCTTAACTTAGTCGCTGGTACAGATACGATTGATGCTTCATCTATGACAGCCGCCTTAACTGTTAAGTACGCTGTCTCTAACGACTTAAATAGTTCAGAAGACACAATAACTGCAGGTACATCAACAAGCGACGTTTTAGAACTTACCTATAGTGGCGCTGCTGCTGCTTTAGACGGAGTTTCAGGGTTTGAAACAATCAAGGGTGCAACAGACGCAGCTCAGACAATTACTACTGTTGATGCAAACGTAGCTTCAACCAAGTCATTGACTATTGATATGACTGCTAATACATCAACAACAGCTACTGTTGACATATCAGCTGAAACTAACGGAGCCATAACTATCCTTGGTGGTAGTTCAGCTAACACCGTTACTCTCTCAGTTTCATCAATGGGAGATACATTTACTGGTGGAGCAGGAACAGATGGAGTAAGTGTTCAAGATGACCAACTAACATCTGCCGACACAATTAACGGTGTTTCTGGTACAGATACATTGACTATTGTTGGTAACGGAACAATTGCTGACGGAGATTTCACGAACGTTACTAATTTCGATACTTTGGTTCTTGGTACAGGTGGTGCTAACACATTCGTTCTTGGTGCAGAGTTCCAAGAGGCTGGATTTACAGCGGTTACCGATTCTGGCGCTGTAAATAGCACTATCACAATTGGTTCTGGAGTTACAAGTGATCAGACAATCACTGTTGCGACTGGTGATGACACAATTACTGCGAGTGCTTCCTCTGCTGCAATGACATTTGACGTTGCTCAAGACAGTATTACTTCAGCCGACACTCTTACAGGAGGTTCTGGTTCATCTGATAAGTTGCTTATTACTTTCGGTGGTACGGCTCTTGATGCAACTGACTTGGGATCAGTTACAGGTATTGAGATAATCGAGGCTAAGACAGATGCCAATGGTGCAGTCACCTTGGCTGACGCAAACGCTGTATCTTCAGTATTAACAATTGACGTAGACGCAATTACTACCTCAACTAATACTTTCACGCTTGACGCAACAGCGGAAGATGATGGAACTATTAACTACATTGGTAGTGCTGGTGTAGATACTGTTACTGGTGCCGCAACAACTGCTACTGGTGACACCATCTCTACAGGAGCAGCAAATGACGTTATTACTGGTGGTGGAGGTGGAGACACTATCACTGGTGGTGCAGGAGCTGATACATTCACATATACTGCTGCGAGTCATTCAACAGGCTCCGCACGTGACACTATTACTGATTTCACTTCTGGGACCGACTTATTTGCTATTACCATTGATGAAAGTACTAATACCAATGGTTTAACTATTGATGCCACAGTTCAAACTGCTAGAGCAGGATCAGCTAATGTTGCAGCTAATCTCTCAGGCTCTATAGGTCAGGCTATCTATGACACAACCAACAGCAGATTAATTGTCAATGCCACTGCAGATAATTTAATTACTACTCTCGATTATCAAATCGACGTTAATGCTGCATCCACTGCTGCTAGTACAATTGCTGCAGGTGATATTAATTACACCGTTACAACAGGTAGCGGTGCTGACACTATTGTCACCGGTGCTGGAGTTGACACCATTAATTCTGGAGCTGGTGCTGACACCATTAACTCTGGAGCTGGTGCAGACACAATCGACCTAACCGTTGATGCTACGAATGATGTTATTCGTCTCCAGTCGAATGAAATCGGAACAGCTACACAAGCTCAAGGATCTGTTGATGTTGATGTAGTTTCAAATTTCTTAGTTGGTGCAAACAAAGACCAAATTGAGATCTCTGTTTCTGCTATCGAGGCTATAGGTGGTATCAGTGACTTGGTTGCGGTTGGTAATGCTGCTGTTTCAATTGCTGCTTCAACTACCAGTGTTGTTATGGATGGTGGAACTAACGCAAACGATGGTGCTACCGTTGCTACAGCTACAATTCTCCAAATTGAAGACGCAACTGCTATAACTGAAAGTGCGATTGAGACAGCACTAGAAACTGGTGGTGAAGGTGCTTTGACTATGAACGGAGCATTAGCCATTACAGATGGTTATCTAGTTATGGCAGATGACGGTACTGACTCAGCTATATTTGTTGTTAGTAACAACGCAGTTGTCGCTAACAACGCTCTAGCTCTGGCTAATGGTCTTACTGCAACCAAGCTGCTTACAATATCAGGTCTTTCTGATGTTGATGACTTCTTAGCTACTAACCTAGACTTCATTGCATAAACTTTGATTGAATTAGAGGTTTTTCTATCCCAAAACCTCTTTTTACATATTATTAATTTCAAAAAAAAACTCCTACTACTAAGTAGGAGTTTTTTTTATTAGCTTTTTTGATTAATTAATTTCACATTAAATTTTTTCATTTCTTCCCTTTCCCAGCTTTTAATGTAATTCTTTATCTTTTGATCTCTAATTTAAATTGCTTTTAATGACTCTGCTCGATCAGTAAATTTATTTAGGAGTAATTGTAAATAAGTTACTTTCCTAAGCTTTATGTTTGCAGTCAGACTCATACCAGCTTGTAAGGGCAGTTTCTTACCTGATTTTAATTCTAGATATTGGCTGTCTAGCTGGATTTTTGCCGGGAACCTATATCCCTTTCCTGTCCTTGGGTCTGGAGGTAAAGCATCTGACCCTATGCTAAGTAGTTTGCCCTCTATTACTCCAAAATCGCTTGCAGGGAAGGAATCTATACTAATATCTGCTTGTTTATTTACGTTCACAAAGCCTATAGTCCTGCTATCAATTTCTACTTTCGCTATTAAATCGTTCATTGGGACTATTTTCAATATTGGTTCTGATGTCCTTGCTACAAATCCCGCTCCTTTTGGTTGTAAATCAAATACTTTTCCTCTAGATGGAGCAGTGATTTCTTGGTATTTTAATCTCACTTCACTCGCTTCTATCTCACTTTTTATATCTCCGATCTTCGCTAATTGCTGAAGATATTGTAATTCTGATACGGCCCCTTCTTCTACAAGTAATTTTAATTTTTCTGTGATATTTTCGTTTATTTTTAAATTATTTTTAAGTGCAATGTTCTGTGAGTTTGTTATGTCAGTATCTAATTGAATTAATACGTCTCCTTTTTCAACAATCTGACCTTCTTTTACAAGCACCTTTCGTGTTACACCCTCTAATGGCATCTGTACTTCAACTACTCCACCTTTTGGTTCCAGTTTTCCAGTTGATATGACAATTTCCTCTGTTTTCGCAATTGAAATCCAAGCCACACCAAACCCTGCAGTACTTATTAAAGTCCAAGAAATTGCATTAAACCAGAATCGTGATTGACGAAGAAATACGAGATTATTCTCACTTTCAAATATTGTATTTACTCGATCTTGTGCTGCCTCTAGCCACTCCGAAGGTTGAAGACTCTTTGGAAAGAGTTTTTCTTTTAAATTTGAACTTATTATAAAATTAAACTTGTTGAATTTTAATTTACTATTTAGATCTAAAAGTGCTCTATTTTCTTTATATATTTGTTCAATAATTTCTTTTTTATTTATTACACTTTTCTTAAATTTCTCCAGTGTTTTTTTTCTAATTTCTTCAATCTTTGATTGTATGTTTCTTTTCATAATATTTATGATGAGGCTTCTTGCTGTTGAAACAAAGCAAAATATCGACCTTTTTTAGCCATTAATTCTTCATGCGTTCCTAGCTCTTCAATATTACCTTGATGAAGCATTGCTATTAAATCTGCGTTGCGAACTGTACTTAATCGGTGAGTTATAAAAAGAACGGTTGAGTTCTCGCATGATTCTTTAATGCCATTACAGACTTTTCTCTCTGTTAAATAATCTAGAGCGCTTGTAGCTTCGTCCATTATTAGTAATTGTGGTTTATTTAGTAGCGTCCTTGCTATTGCAATTCTTTGTTTTTGTCCACCAGAGAGTCCGGCACCTCTTTCACCAATCATTGTGCTGTACCCATCTTTAAGTCCCATTATAAATTCGTGAGCATTAGCTATTGTGGCGGCCCTAACGATCTCATCACTAGGGGCTTCTGGGTCGGTAAGAGCAATGTTTTCGCTTACAGTGCCTTTAAATAAAAGAGGCTCTTGAGGAACGATTCCTATTTGTCTTCTAAGAGAGAAAAGTTCTACTTTATTAATGTCATATCCATCAATGAATATTCTCCCTTTATTAGGGTTATATAGTCTGGGTAAAAGTTTCACTAATGTGCTTTTACCGCTGCCACTTTGACCAACTATACCAACAAACTGACCTTGCTTTATAGATAAATTAACTTCTTTAAGAACGTAGGGAGTCCCAACTCTAAAGTTAAAAGAAATATCTTCAAATTTAATATCACCTTTAATACTGGGCAGTGGTATTTTTGCTTTATCTGCCTCAGATGCCTCTTCTGGAGTATCTACGATGTCAGCTAATCTTTCAAATGAAACTCTTAATTCTTGGATATTTTGCCATATTGAACTTAACCTCAAAAGAGGCTGTGTTACATAACCTGAAATTATTCTGAATGCAATTAATTGTCCCAAGCTTAACTGACCTTTTAATACTAAAGAGGCGCCGATCCATAAAACTAGAAGCTGTGAAAGCTGTTGCAGGACTTGACTTGTTTCACCTAAAACTGTACTTGTAATTGTTTTTTGAAATGTTTTTGAAATGTATTTACTGTATAGTTCTTGCCATTTCCAACGGCTTACTCTCTCCACATTTTGTGCTTTAACAGTTTGTATGCCTGTTAGCACCTCAACAAGGTGGCTTTGTGTTGAAGCATTTTCTAGAGCGATTTCTCGTATTTGTTTCCTTAACAGAGGTGTTCCAATTATCGTTAATAAAATTTGAATTGGTACAACCCCTAGAGCAATTATCGTTAGCAGCCAACTGTAGAAAACCATAACAACTATATATATGAGTGAAAATGCAGCATCTAAAATTGTAGTCAGTGCTTGCCCAGTTAAAAAGTTCCTTATTTTTTCTAGCTCTGCAATTCTCGTGCCTAATTCTCCAACAGGTCTTCTATCAAAATAATTTAATGGTAAACGTAGTAGGTGATCAATAACCTCTGCACCAAGTCTTGTATCTATTCTATTGGTAGTTTCGTTAAACAAAAAGGTTCTAAGACTGCTAATTAGACCACCAAGAAGTGTAATAACAACTAGAGCAAATCCCAAAATTTGTAGTGTATCCAAGCTTCTTTGGCTAATTACTTTATCAATAATCACTTGAAGCATAAGTGGATTCGCTAGTCCAAAAAGTTGAACAACAAATGATGCAATTAGAACCTGAATTAGTACTCCTCGGTGACGATTAATAGCTGGAAGTAGCCATTGGAAGCCAAATTGAATTTCAGGAGTTGTATCCAATTTTTCTATTTTTAAAATTTCGATAAAACCTTTTTCAAATTTTTTTTCTAGATCTTCATTTTTTATTTTTATAATTCCCTCACTTGGCGAGGCAAGTTCAAGAAATTCTGCATTACTTTTTTTCACTAATGCAAAGGAACTTTCCCAGGAAATAATTGATGGATAAGGTAATCTTCCCCCATATGAAGGTTTTATTCTTGCTATCGAAGAAAGTAAACCCATTGTTGTTGTAATATTTCCCATGCTCATAATTGTTGGCTTTTTATCATCTTTAATTAAATCTTTGATTATTTTTTCAATTGCGTCTGACCTGTAAGGCAAGTTAAGTTCTGTCGCTAACATTTGTAAGCAAGCTAGTGACTCTCTAACAATACCCTTTGCTTTGATAAACTTAAATTCTTTTTTCGGCTCATATTGACCAATAGGAAGAGAGCTATTACTCAAGATAATGTTATTATCTTCTATCTGTAAATTTGATAATCTAGATGTATTATCTTTTGTCTCTTTATGATCTTTATTCAATAAATTGTTATAAGAATCTTTATCTATTGAAAAAATTCTTGCAGGTAATAAACCTCTTGTATTAACTTTTTTATTTAAAGGAGAAATATCTCCTATTTTCATATCATTTAAATTATTGCTACCTATTACTTTAATCCTATTTTTGGAAGCTTTGATTGTTTCTCCACTGTTTATAGCTTCAATAGATATTAAATTTTTTAATTTATTTTTGAAAGATTTATAATCTTGAATGTCTGTTTTTTTAAATAAAACTTTAAATAAGTGGTAAAACTCAATTGGTTGAATAGTTGTGTTACACCAATTCCTAAAATGTGAGTCTAATTTAAATAATTCTAATATTAATTTGTCGGGAAAAGATAATACTATAACTTCATTCATTGCTGATGTCGACTCGCCTGGAATTACCCTTAGGAATGATGCTAATCCAATAAATGATTCTGATTTAAGTTTTTCTATAGTGTTCGTATCTGTTGAGTCGTTTGTTGTCAGTCTTACTTCACCAGACAATATTAAAAAAATTTTATCAGGTATTATATCACCCTGAGTAATCACATCTCCTATTTTATATTTAATAACCTTTGATTCCGATTCAATTAACTTTAATAATGTGTCACTTATATGATTAAAACATGCTATAGATCTCAGATTAATTTTTAAATTAGAATTTGTCATGATATTTTTCCAGAAGCCTCATTCATTGTTTGACTTTGCTTTAGTAATTAGTTCCTTCAAGATACTTAGAGATTGGCTATTAAGCCATCCTTCGAAAAGTTCCTCACACATTTTATCTTGCATGAAACTATCCAATTGGGCAGGTTCATAAGATTCAACTCTTGTGATCAAATAAGAATTATTGATTTTTATTGGTTGGCTAACTTCTCCTATTTTACTTACTCGTAAGTGTTCTGCTAAGACAGGATGAGCTTTTTCAAGAGATATTGGTCCGACTATTCCTCTTGTACGCTTTTCAATCCCTTCTGAATATTTCGAAGCAATTTCACCAAAACCAACTTCTTTTTCGTAGACCTTGAGGTATAGTTCTCTACATAAAGATAAATCAGATACCCTAATAAGACTGTAGATAACTATATCTAGTTGATTTTTTCTTTCAAGAAATCTTGATTCTGATTTGTTAGCAAATTTGTTAGATGTGTATTTTTTTGTACGCAATTGTTCCAAAGCTAAATCATTAAAGTCTTTTTGATCAAAGTGGTTACCCTCTAGAAATTTCTCTAGCTCACTTTCATTGGTTATTTTAAATTTTGATTTTAATTCATTTATTGCCTTATCTTCTATTTCTTGATCAATTTTTACTTCTGATAATAATGAACTTTTGAATTGAGACTTTATTAATGGTTGAAGTAATCTATATTTGTGCAATAATTTAATACACTCCTTATTTAGACATTTAAGAGAATCCATTAAAAGAATAGGCCAATATCATTGGATTGAGTAATCCGGGTTATATTTTAAACTTCAGAATGACAAATTCTTCATTCCAAAGACTATTCTTATAACATTTAGTTATCTAGTTCATTCTTTAATGCAGTTGTATAACCAGTCGCGGCAGTTTGATAAACAGCAAGCTGTGACTTAAGTCTATTAATTTCACTCTGCACAAATTGAAGACTAACAACTTGAGCTTTAGCTGTTTCTGATAGTTTGTCTGAATCGTATTCGACGTCGTCGATTTTAATAGTTGCCATTTTAAAAAAAAATTACTAACAAAAACTATTGCATTTTGTTATTTGAGTATAGTGCGGGAAACCCCATTTTGCATGTTTTGTCTATCAAATAAATATTTTATCAATTTTATTTGATACTATAATGTTGATATATAGCATGCCTTAGATATTACTATTGGTTTACATTTATTTTGCTAAATTCATATCTTTTTCAATCATTTCTTGGACTAGTTGCTCTAGTGTTGTAGAGGGTTCCCATCCCAGCTGCTTTCTTGCTTTCTCAGCATTACCTAATAGAGTTTCAACCTCAGCTGGTCTAAAGAATTCAGGGCTAATTCTTATCACAATTTTTCCATTATCTTTTCTTTTCCCAATTTCATTAACACCTTCTCCCTCCCAATTAATTCCTCCCCAGTTTAGTTCTTTAGCAGACATTTCAATAAATTTTCGAACTGATGTCATTTGCCCAGATGCAATAACATAATCTTCAGGCTTCTCTTGCTGAAGCATTCTCCATTGCATCTCTACGTAATCTTTTGCATGCCCCCAATCTCTGAGAGAATTTATATTACCCATGTATAAACAATCTTGGATGCCAAGAGCAATTCTTGTCAGTCCTCTAGTTATTTTTCTTGTGACAAAAGTTTCCCCTCTCCTTGGAGATTCGTGATTAAAAAGTATGCCATTGCAAGCGTACATTCCATAGGACTCTCTATAATTGACTGTTATCCAATAAGCATATAATTTGGCTACTCCATAGGGACTTCTGGGGTAAAAAGGAGTGAGCTCTGATTGCGGGGATTCTTGAATAAGACCGTAAAGTTCTGAAGTACTTGCTTGATAAATTCTTGTTTTTTTTGTGAGATTTAATATCCTAACAGCTTCTAGTATTCTTAAAGGCCCGAGTGCATCCGTTTGAGCTGTATACTCAGGGGAGTCAAAACTAACCTTGACATGACTCTGTGCTCCTAAATTGTATATTTCATCAGGCAATATTTCTTTAATTATTCTAATAATATTTGTGCTGTGAGTTAGATCTCCATAATGTAAAAATAGACTTTTGTTTTCGTTTTTCTCAATTAAATGTCCAATTCTAGTGGTATTCGTATTGCTTGATCTACGAACGATGCCATGGACTATGTAATTTTTTTCGAGAAGTAACTCTGCTAGATAACTTCCATCTTGACCTGTGATCCCAGTAATGAGAGCTACTTTATTTTTACTCATAGTAATTATAACTATCTTGATATTGTACTTCACTGATGAATCGTATATCAAATTGATTAGTTACTAGAGTCATTTCTTTTTCGTTTAGAGGATTATTTGATAAATTTTTATATATTAAAGGCATCAAGTTTATATATATTTTTAGTTAAAAAATCCATAGTTGAATGTTTAAATTGAAAATTTTTTTAGTTAAATTTTTTCTGAAAGGATTTGTAAAATGTAATGATCTTATTTCGAGAATAACATGCCTTAAACAGTAAATTCGAAGTGATTGAGCTATAATTAGTGAGGCTACAAAAAGTATAAATGCTTCGCAACCTACTTGGTGATCCTAATAATAGAAAACTCAAAAGATTCCAGCCCATTGTAACTGATATCAACCTTTTCGAGGAAGAAATAGCAGCTTTAACCGATCAGGATCTAAAGAACAAAACAAATGAATTCAGAGCAAAGTTAGAGAAATCTGGTAAAGACGAAGATAAACTAACCCTTCTTGATGAAATCTTGCCAGAGGCTTTTGCAGTTGTTCGCGAAGCTTCGAAACGTGTTCTTGGGATGAGACATTTTGATGTGCAATTGATTGGTGGAATGGTCTTACATGAAGGCCAAATTGCAGAAATGAAGACAGGCGAGGGGAAAACATTAGTTGCAACCTTGCCAAGTTACCTAAACGCTTTACTTGGTAAAGGTGTTCATGTGGTTACTGTGAATGATTATTTAGCGAGAAGAGACGCAGAGTGGATGGGACAAGTTCATCGTTTTCTAGGGCTTTCGGTTGGGTTGATACAGCAAGATATGACACCACAAACAAGAAGGAAAAATTATTTATGTGATGTGACTTATGCGACTAATTCAGAATTAGGTTTTGATTATTTGCGAGATAATATGGCAGCAGATAACGCTGAAATTGTTCAAAGAGGTTTTCAATTTTGTGTAATTGATGAAGTCGATTCCATTTTGATAGATGAAGCTAGAACTCCATTGATTATCTCTGGGCAGGTAGAACGTCCCCAAGAAAAATACCAACAAGCTGCCGCAGTTGTAGCAAAGTTACAACGAGCTCTTGAAACGAGTAAAGATGGAATTGATCCAGAGGGAGATTATGAGGTTGATGAGAAACAAAGGAGTTGTATCCTTACTGATGAAGGTTTTGCTAAAACAGAAAAGCTTCTAAGCGTTCAAGATCTTTTTGATCCAAAAGATCCTTGGGCACACTACATAACAAATGCTTTAAAGGCCAAAGAGCTATTTGTTAAAGATGTTAATTATATAATTCGTGATCAGGAAGCAGTAATTGTGGACGAGTTTACAGGCAGAGTTATGCCTGGAAGACGTTGGAGTGATGGTCAACATCAAGCAATTGAAGCAAAAGAAAATTTACCCATTCAGCCTGAGACTCAAACTTTGGCTTCAATTACTTATCAGAACTTCTTTCTTCTTTACCCAAGATTGTCTGGAATGACAGGAACTGCAAAAACTGAAGAAGTTGAATTTGAAAAAACCTATAAATTAGAGACGACTGTTGTTCCTACCAATAGGAAGATTTCTAGACAAGATTGGGTTGATCAAGTATTTAAAACAGAAACGGCTAAATGGAGGGCGGTAGCGAAAGAAACGGCTGCAATTCATCAACAAGGAAGACCAGTTCTGGTAGGAACTACCAGTGTAGAAAAGAGTGAGTTGCTAAGTTCTCTGTTATCAGAACAGCAAGTTCCTCATAATTTATTGAATGCAAAACCTGAAAATGTTGAGAGAGAAGCTGAAATAGTTGCTCAAGCAGGACGATCTGGAGCTGTGACGATAGCCACAAATATGGCTGGAAGAGGAACGGATATTATTCTTGGAGGTAATAGCGATTACATGGCTAGATTGAAAATCAAAGAAATTCTCAATTCTCGGTTAGTAAAACCCGAAGAAGGTCATAAACCTCCCATACCTCTTCAACGCAATAAGAATTCTGAGGGATTTAAAGAAGATAAAAAGGAGACTTTTAAGAGTTCAAAAAATAGTCAATCTGAATCTTTAAAAAAAATATTCCCGGTTTTATTAACTGAAGACACAAATCAAAAACTTGTTTCATTGTCTTCTAAATTAGTAAAAGAATGGGGAGATAGAGCCTTAAGTTCAATTGAACTTGATGACTATATTGCCACTGCTGCTGAAAAAACACCTACTGAAGATAACAATATTATTGAATTAAGAAGTGCAATACAGCTAATCAAAAATGAATATGAAGATGTCTTAACTAGTGAAGAGAAAAAAGTCCGCGAAGCTGGAGGTCTTCATGTAATTGGAACTGAACGCCATGAGTCTAGGAGGGTTGATAATCAGTTAAGAGGGAGGGCTGGTCGTCAAGGTGATTTAGGGAGTACTCGTTTCTTTTTATCTTTAGAAGATAATCTGCTTCGCATTTTTGGAGGGGATAGAGTCGCTGGCCTGATGAATGCGTTTCGAGTTGAGGAAGATATGCCTATTGAGTCTGGAATGCTTACAAGGTCATTGGAAGGTGCTCAAAAGAAAGTAGAAACTTATTATTATGATATTAGAAAACAAATATTTGAATATGATGAAGTAATGAATAATCAGAGAAAAGCAGTTTACTCAGAAAGAAGAAGAGTTTTAGAGGGCAAAGAATTAAAACTTCAAGTTATTGGCTATGGTCAAAGAACTATGGAAGAGATAGTTGAAGCATATGTAAATGAAGACTTACCTCCTGAAGAATGGGATTTGGACAACTTAGTTTCGAAGGTAAAAGAATTTATTTATTTATTGGATGATCTCAAATCTGGAGATGTACTTGGATTAAATAAAAACGAATTAAAAGAGTTTTTGAAAGAGCAGTTAAGAAATGCTTACGATCTTAAAGAAGCTCAACTCGAGCAAACACATCCTGGAATAATGAGACAAGCAGAAAGATTCTTCATGCTTCAACAATTAGATAATCTTTGGAGAGAGCATTTACAATCTATGGATTCATTAAGAGAATCAGTTGGTTTAAGAGGATATGGACAGAAAGATCCTTTGATTGAATATAAAAATGAGGGCTATGATATGTTTTTAGATATGATGATCAATATGAGAAGAAATGTAATATATTCTATGTTTATGTTTAAACCAACTCAAAAGAAAGTAGAGGCATAAAGTCAAGAATTAATTATTATTTATATGATCAATAATGATTCGAAAAAGTTACAAACACTATATATAGCTTATTTTGGAAGACCTGGTGATCCATCAGGAATAAATTATTGGCTTTCACGTCAAAAAGAGTTATTGAGTATTAGAGAAATATCTGATGAATTATCTAGACAAGAGGAGTATATGAAATTTTTTGCTCAAGATAAATCTCTTGAATATAAAATAAACAAGTTATATTTAAATTTATTTAATAGAAAAGTCGATTTCGATGGTTTGAATTATTGGGTCGAAATGGTTGATAACAAAGACTATACTATTTCAGATATTGTATTTGAATTAGTTTTTACCAAGAATAAAACTTACTCAATTCCTCTTGAGCAAGAACAAAAGGATATTCAAATATTAAACAATAAAATCCACGCTGCAGAACTTTTTACTAAACAAATTAGTCAGAGTATTACTTTAATTAATTTATATAAACCTGATTCAATATCACCTTGGATATCTGGGGACTCATTTATTAAAGTAGCTCAGTTTTTTTGTAATATTGATCACGAAAAATCATCTATAGATATGGTGAAGGATCTGATTTGCTCTTTGTCAGATTCTCCGATAAATTTGAATGAGCCAGCTATAGAAATTAACGATATATCTCTATCTATTCCTATTTATCAATCTGAACAGAGATCACTAACAAAGAGATTAGCTAACAAAGCAATTAATATTACAGGTGGGGCATTAGATCAATCAAATAATAGAACTAATATTATTGCTTTAAATAATATTAATTTAACTATAATGAAGGGTGAGAGAGTTGGACTGATAGGACATAATGGTTCTGGTAAAAGCAGTTTTTTAAGATTAATTTCTGGTATTTATTTACCTACAAATGGAAATATAAAGGTCTTAGTAGATGTTTACCCAATGCTTCAAAAGACTTTTCTGACCAGTTCAGAACTTTCTGGACTTGATGCTTGTAAGGCGCATTATTTATTAAATAATCATAGCCTCTCTGGCTTCGAATCTTTTGTAGATGAAATAATAGAATTTTCAGGTCTGGGTTCATATATTTCTTTACCCATAAAAACCTATAGTGAGGGCATGTCGGCAAGATTAATTTTTTCAATTCTTACCTCAAGTCCTCATGATTGTCTAGCAATAGATGAGGGCTTTGGTACTGGTGATGCAGATTTCTGTGATAGAGCAGAAGAGAGAATGAAGCAATTTATGGAATCTGCAGCAACCTTATTTTTAGCAAGTCACTCTGAGGAACTTTTAAAACAATTTTGTAATAGAGGAGTTGTTTTTAGTCATGGATCAATTGCATATGATGGCCCTTTAGATGCTGCATTGAATTACTACCATACTCATGATTATTATCGAAAAAATGTTATTGGATAATTTTAAATTTGCTTTTAAAACGAGGAAAGCTTGGTGGTATACAGCTACTTCAAGATCAAGAGCGAGGTTTGCTAGAACTACTCTTGGAAGTTTTTGGCTTGGATTTTCAAATTTATTATCAATTGGAACTTTAGGAATTGTTTATGGTACTGTCTTTTCAGTTCAAGATTTCAGGTCTTATTTCATATATTTAGGCATTGGTTTAGTTATTTGGAATACGATCAGCTCGTCAATTTCTAATTCTCCTAATCTTTTTTCCCATAATTCTTCGAATATAAAGAATATGAATGTTAAGCCTATTTTTTATACTTTAGAGGAATGGTCTTTTCAATTGCAAACATTTTTTCAGTCATTTATATTAGTATTCTTTTTACTTCTTTTTTTACAATTTTCATTAATAAGTAATTTATTATTTTATTCATGGATACCATTTTTAAATTTATTTATTTTCATGTATTGGTTCCCAATAATAGTATGTCTCATAAGTGTTAGATTTACAGATATTGCTCAATTGGTTCCTATAGTTCTTCAATTGGTTTTTTTGACTTCTCCCATACTATATAAAAAAGAAAGCTTAGGTTCATTAGAGTGGATCACTAATTTGAATTTTATTTATCAGATCTTAGACCCTATTAGGTTAAGTATAATAGATGGTTCCGTCAATTACTTAACTTCAATTTTTATTTTATTTATTAATTTGATTGCACTTTTCTTTACTATTAGACTTCTTAATTCTGAGAGTAAAATATTGCCTTTTCTGCTTTAAATTTAATTAAGATTAAAACTTAACTATTCTCTTGGTTTAAGTTATCTCCTATGAATTCTATAATTTCTTTATCTCTTAGGCTCTGTGATTCGCCGAAAATTATATCTTCTTTCTTTCTCTTTGTCTGAATTTTAATTACTAAATCTTGAAGGCCTAATATATCACTTTCCAATTGATCAATTCTTTCCATAAGATTTCTCAATACGTTCGCTTCTGTATCTGGCAGCGCAGAATGAGCTAGGGGATTGATTTTTACTCCACTTTGATGAACTATGCGGCCAGGAATTCCTACAACAGTACTATTTGCGTCAACATTTTTTACAACAACAGATCCTGCCCCAATTCTTGTATTAGTTCCTACGCAAATTCCTCCGAGGACTTTAGCTCCTGCACCCACAACTACATTAGTTTCAAGAGTGGGATGTCTTTTCCCGCTCTCTTTCCCTGTACCTCCTAAAGTTACCCCTTGATATAGCAAGCATCGATCGCCTATTTCACTTGTTTCTCCAATCACAACGCCCATTCCATGATCAATAAATACGCCTCTACCAATCCTCGCGCCTGGATGGATCTCCACACCAGTGACAAATCTAGTGAAGTGGCTAATTAGCCTTGGTAAAAGAGGAAGTTTGTATTTCCAGAGTTTGTGGCTTATTCTGTGCATTACTAGGGCTTGAAAGCCTGGATAGCAAAAAATTATTTCCCAAAAACCTCTCGCAGCAGGATCCCTCTCTTTGATTATTGCGAAATCTGATCTCAGTGATCGAAACATTGATTCAAAATGCAATGTTTACTCGAGAAGGCCAATCTCTTTACTCAACTCTTCAATTGTAGAGTCGCTAAGATATTTATGCGCGCAATGAATTTGTGGCATTCTCATTAATTGGGATCTGTTTTGTCTCAATGTATGTTCAATAACAGGCAAGCTAGGGCTATCACAAATTACGTGACTAGCTGCTCTTAATAAAGCAATTAGACGACTTCCTACATCAGGATTAGCAGTCATCAAAAGTAATTCATTACCGCGCATACTGTGTAATATCACTTCTGCTGCTCTTAGTATTCCTGGACTAATACTTACTATCCCAACACAACTCCCTGAGCGAAGCTTTGTTAGAATGTTGAGTTCTTTTTGAAAATCGCTTAAATCTACTGCAACAGCTCTTACTTTATGGCGCTTAGCTAATTCTTCTAAAGGTTGTAAAAAATATCTACTAGTTACGACTGTTCCTTTACTGGAACTTTCTAAGACACTTTCTAGCTCTTCCATTGGCACAACCTCTACTGGAACATCTAAATGAGGTGCTAATTCTTCTGCAATTAGTAAAGATGCCCCTATATCTTCTCTGGGTGTACTAACAAGTAATCGGGCTCCGCATCTCAGTCTCCAATCAATTTCACGAGTAAACAAATCTCTAGTTTGCTGCAAAGTACATCCAGCATTTAAAAGTTCATCAATGCTTTTTCGGACCTCATGGTCCACATCTTGAATCCCTTTTTTTCGTATTGAATGAGAGGTACTTCTTAAATCTTTTTGCTTTTGTTGATCTCGAACATAAATACCCGAACCTGCAATAGCTTCAACAACTCCATCCGTCTCTAGTTGCCGATACACTTTGCTTATAGTGTTCCGATGTAAACCTGTTTGCATTGCAAGCTGTCTAGTACTTGGCAATCTGTGTCCAGGGGGGTAATGCCTTGCTGCAATGGCAAAACAAATTTGATTGTATAACTGACTTGATGCAGGTATTTCACTTTCCTGTTGAATGTGGAATCTCACTCGTTAAGTTATGCCAGGTGTGAATGCGGATACACTAATAAATAGAAGGACCAGTGACAATTAATTGTTTGTCCATTGACAAGTTTGTTTAATTTAATTAATTGTTCTCAAAGCTTTTTTTGGCTCAGTTTCCTCTGTTTCTTTCTTTAAAAGAGGAGTTTTACGAGGAGTTAAAAACATGATCATATTTCTTCCCTCTCTTTTAGGTGATTGTTGTACTTCAGCTTTTTCTTCCAAATCTTTGGCCATTCTTTTTAGAAGAGTTTCAGCTAACGCAGTATGTTGAATTTCGCGGCCTCTAAATATAACCGTGCATTTAACTTTATCTCCAGCCTTTAAAAATCTAGTGGCCTGACTAATACGGACTTGATAATCATGCTGATCAATTTTATATCTCATTTTTACTTCTTTCACTTCTGTTTGATGTGATTTTTTCTTAGCTTCTTTTGCTTTTTTTTCTTGCTCAAACTTAAATTTCCCATAATTCATTATTCGGCATACTGGTGGGGTAGCCTTTTCACTGACTAAAACAAGATCTAGTTCTCTCTCTTTAGCAACGTCTAAAGCTTCCTCTCTGCTGATGACACCAAGCTGTGTGCCATCTGAATCAACAACTCGCAAGTCGGAATAGCTGATTCTCTCATTAATGTTTGGGAGCTCTCTTTCTGGAGCGCGACGATCAAAACGGGGACGTGGTGGCATTCAGTGATTAATTTATGTGGAGAGTTCCTTTCTTGCTGATTCTAAGCATATTTGAAGTAATCAACTTAGAACCTCATAGATAGAAGATAAAGCTTCTGTTAATGCATTCTCGTCATTTAGCCATTTAGAATTATGCTTATTTCTAAACCAAGTCTTTTGTCTTTTGGCTAATTGGCAAGTTCGTTTTATTGTTATTTCTAAAGCCTCCTCGTAATTAATCTTTCCATTAATAATAGACCTTGCTTCACCATATCCAATAGTTTTAAGCAACTGTAAATCATTTCCGTATTTATTGATCAATTCTTCTGTTTCTTCTATTAACCCTTTTTTATACATTTCTTCAGTTCTGCATTGGATTCTATTGCGTAAATTGCCGGGATTCAATCCAATTTCTATCACTCTCCAAGGATTAGAGCTCATGTTTTTTTGCTTAGAAAACATTTTTCCTGTTGCATAAAAGACTTCGAGTGCACGAATTGTTCTTATTGAGTCTTCTGGATGTATCTTTTCCGCCGCAGAGGGATCACAACACTTTAATAATTTATGACGTTCGGTTTTATCTATTTTTTCAAGTTGATCTCTGAAAAATTTTTGTGGAGGTACCGCTGGAGGATTAATTCCTCCAATTAATGCTTGAAGATATAAGCCACTTCCGCCTACAAGTAAAGTGAAACCTTTTTTCTCTAGGTCTTTCTCCATGGATGTTTTGGCTATGCATTGAAAATCATGAAGATTTATAGGTTTAGAGGGCAAACAAATATCAATTAGGAAATGCTTTACTTGTTTTTGTTGATCTGCTGTTGGCTTTGCAGTGCCAATATCCATATCAATATAAATTTGGCGAGAATCGACATTATGAATATTTGACTTGATTGTTTTTGCGATATCTACTGCAAGCTCAGTTTTACCACTTGCAGTTGGTCCCATAATGGCTATTACAAGAGGCTTATTGGGTTGCATGATTGTCTTTCAGGGGGTTTATTAGCAGTAATTGCATGAAATTAAATTTTTTGATTTGGTTTTGAAATTTTTCCTAAGACTTTCCTTAATACCGATGTTAAATTGAAATTTCAGGAAAGGTTTCACCTAATGCTCGTATCAAAGACAACCTTGCCTGTTTGCTGGTATCCGAATGAGTAAAGATTCAAAAGTCCAAGCGGCTTATGGTGCTGAGCAGATCCAAGTACTGGAAGGCTTGGAACCTGTAAGAAAGCGGCCTGGAATGTATATAGGCTCAACAGGGTCTAAAGGGCTTCATCATCTTGTATATGAAGTTGTTGATAATGCTGTTGACGAGGCTCTGGCTGGTCACTGTGATCAAATCACAATTTTACTTTGTGAGGATGGTTCCGCATCAGTTTCAGATAATGGTCGTGGAATTCCAACTGACATTCATCCTCGTACTGGTAAAAGTGCTCTTGAGACGGTTTTAACTGTTTTGCATGCAGGTGGAAAATTTGGAAGCGGTGGCTATAAGGTTTCTGGAGGTTTGCATGGTGTTGGTATATCGGTTGTAAATGCTTTAAGTGAATGGGTTGAAGTAACAGTTAGGAGACAAGAAAAAGTTCATTTTCAGAGGTTTGAAAGAGGATCATCAATTGGGAGTTTAAAGTCTGAGAATCTTTCTAAATCAGATAAAAATTTAACTGGTACCACGGTTTGTTTTAAACCTGATGATCAAATTTTTACAGATGGAATATCCTTTGAATATGGAATTTTATCTTCGAGACTAAGAGAGCTGGCTTATTTGAATGGTGGAGTGCGAATCGTATTTCGTGACGAAAGAAAGAAGTCTTTAGATAGTGATCAGAACCCTTATGAGGAAGTCTATTTTTATGAGGGTGGTATTAAAGAATACGTTGAATATATGACTAAAGAAAAAGACTCATTACACCCGGAAATTATTTATGTAAATTCTGAAAAAGATGGCGTTCAAGTAGAAGCAGCATTGCAATGGTGTGTTGATGCATATTCAGACAGCATTTTAGGTTTTGCAAATAACATTCGCACCATAGATGGTGGCACTCATATTGAGGGATTGAAAACAGTATTAACCAGGACTTTAAATACTTTTGCAAAGAAAAGAGGTAAAAGAAAAGATGGAGACTCGAACTTAGCAGGTGAAAATATTCGGGAAGGATTAACAGCGGTTTTATCCGTAAAAGTTCCAGACCCTGAATTTGAAGGTCAAACTAAAACTAAATTAGGTAATACTGAAGTACGTGGAATTGTTGATAGCTTAGTTGGTGAGTCTTTGAGTCAATATTTAGAATTCAATCCAAGTGTTATTGATTTAATTTTAGAAAAAGCTATTCAAGCTTTTAATGCTGCTGAGGCAGCAAGAAGAGCTAGAGAACTTGTTCGTAGAAAAAGTGTTTTAGAAAGTTCTACATTGCCCGGTAAATTGGCAGACTGCAGTTCCAGAGATCCTTCAGAATCAGAAATTTATATAGTTGAGGGTGATTCGGCTGGCGGATCGGCGAAGCAAGGAAGAGATAGAAAATTCCAAGCTATTTTACCTTTGAGAGGCAAAATTTTAAATATTGAAAAAACCGATGATGCGAAGATCTATAAAAATACTGAGATTCAATCTTTAATAACAGCTCTTGGTTTAGGTATCAAAGGGGAAGATTTTGAAGTAAAGAATCTTAGATATCACAGAGTAGTAATAATGACTGATGCTGATGTTGATGGCGCACATATTAGAACCTTACTTTTGACTTTCTTTTATCGATATCAAAAAGCTCTAGTTGAAGGTGGATATATTTATATTGCATGTCCTCCTTTGTACAAGGTTGAACGAGGAAAAAATCACACTTATTGCTATAACGAATCTGATTTGAACAAAACCCTCTCAAGTTTTGGAGAAAAGGCTAACTATACAATTCAAAGGTTTAAAGGTCTTGGAGAAATGATGCCAAAACAATTATGGGAAACGACAATGGACCCAACAACTAGAATGATGAAGAGAGTTGAGATAGAAGATGCTCTGGAAGCTGATCGTATATTTACAATTTTAATGGGAGATAAAGTTGCACCAAGAAGGGAGTTTATTGAAACTCATAGTGTTGAACTTGATCTTGCTACTTTAGATATTTGATGAACTTAATTAGTACTTTTTTAGTTTGGTCATGGCTCCTATGTATTGGCTTGGTGGCCCCAGCTACCTTGCCTGCTGGAGGTGCTCAAGAATCAATTATTCAGCATAGAAGAAGTAATATTGGTTCACCAATAATTGCATTTAAAGAATTTAATTTACTTGCCTCAGCCTCTAATGATTCCTATGTTTTGACTAGTGTTAAGCCAGCGACTCCTGTAACTGTATTGAAAGTTTGGGATAGTAATGACGGAGGTAAATGGTTACTAGTTAATGTTTTATGTCAGGACTTTGATCAGCTATTTTATAGGAGAGGATGGGTCAATATTAGCGAAACATGATATATGTCTGAGATTTTATTTGTTTCTTTTGGTGCAATTTTAGGAGCTAATACTAGATTTAAAATTTTTAATAAATTAGAAAAATTTAATTTAAGTAAGGATTTATTAATTCTAATAATTAATACTCTTGCCTCTTTTTCCCTTGGTTTATTTTTGTCGCTTATAGATCAATTTAGCTCTTTTATTTATTCCTACCAACTACTATTATTCTTTTCAATTGGTTTTTTGGGAAGCTTCAGTACTTTTTCTTCTTTTGTTTATGATCTGTTTTTTTTATGTTTGCAACTAAAATTTTCTAGAGCTTTAAAGTTATTTATAATTTCTGTATCTCTAGGAATCATTTCTTTTGCATTTGGATTCTCATTAGTTAATCAATAAATGGGTATAGATATTAAAAGAAATACATATTTTTTGATATCTATAGGAGCAATCCCAGGAGCTTTATTTCGATGGCAAATTGATCAAATATTTATAGTAAATATTATTGGATGCTTTTTATTAGGATTTTTTAATTCATTGACCATCTCAAAGAGATATAAACTAACTCTTAGTGTTGGTCTTTGCGGTTCTATGACTACTTTCAGTGGATGGTCTTCCCACTTATATGAATTACTAAGTAAAGGTCTATATAAATTGTTTTTATTTAACTCAATATCTATTGTACTGATGGGGTTTTTTGCTATTGGTTTAGGTCACATATTTGGTAAGAAACTAAATGCTTAATCGAGTAATTTTTCTATTGCTTGTGTGATTTCAATACCGTCGGGTTCGATTGAACTTTTAAATCTTGCGATGGCATCTCCCTGACTATTAATAAGGAATTTTTCAAAGTTCCATTCAACGTCTCCGGCTGGACTGACTTGATTCAATGTTGTAAATGGTTCTGTTGTGTTGTCTTTGGCATGAACTTTTTGGAAAAGTTGGAAGTTGACACCATAAGTTGTTGAACAGAATTGTTTTATTTCTTCCAATTCACCTGGTTCCTGTCCCCCAAAGTCATTACAGGGAAAGCCTAAAACTTTGAAACCTTTTGATTCATACTTGTCTTGAAGATTTTGCAGAGCTCTATATTGCTTTGTAAATCCGCACTTGCTTGCGACATTTACGATCAATAAGACATTCCCTCTATAATGATCAAAAGTTATTTTCTCATTTTCAAAAGAGAAGACCTCAACTTTGCTTATATTTACGGACATGGATATCGATGTAATAAAAAACGGGAGTTACCCATAAAATAATAAAGGCTTGCTGCTCCAAATATGAACGAACAAACAGGGGCATCTCGTGAGACTCAATCTTTGGCGAATGGCAGTTTGGTCGCTGAGGCAGTCGCACAGCAATTGGAGTCTATGCTTTCTGCTGGTAATTACGACGGCGTCAAATTACTTCTTAGCCCTGTTCAGCCTGTCGATATAGCTCAGGCTATTGGAACATTGCCAATGATTTTGCAAGCCTTGGCTTTCAGGCTTTTAAACAAAAACGAGGCAATTGAGGTTTACGAATACTTAGACCCTTCAGTACAACAAAATCTTTTAGATCGCTTGAGGTCAAACGAAGTTCTCGATTTGGTTGAAGAAATGTCACCCGACGATCGTGTTCGACTATTTGATGAGTTACCTGCAAAAGTTGTCAGGCGTTTACTTGCTGAACTAAGCCCTGAAGAAAGACGAGTCACTGCTCAGCTTCTGGGTTATGAGTCTGAAACGGCTGGAAGATTAATGACAACAGAATTTGTAGATTTAAAGGAATTTCTGAGTGTCTCACAAGCTTTAAAATTAGTCAGACAGAGAGCTACTTTTTCGGAAACAATCTATAGCCTTTACGTGACTGATAAAGAGAGGCATTTAACTGGAATTTTATCTTTAAGGGATTTAGTAGTGGCTGATCCTGAATCACTTATTGGGGAGGTGATGACAAGAGAGGTTGTCAATGTCAGAACCGATACTGATCAAGAGGAGGTTGCAAGAGCAATTCAAAGATATGATTTTTTAGCTTTACCGGTTGTAGATCTTGAGAAAAGGTTAGTTGGCATTGTCACCGTTGATGATGTGATTGATGTTATGGAGCAAGAGGCGACTAGGGATATTTATGCAGCTGGAGCGGTTCAAGCAGGTGATGAAGATGATTACTTTCAAAGTAACTTATTCGTTGTAGCTAGACGGCGCATTGTCTGGCTTGCCGTTTTGGTTTTAGCAAATGGTTTAACAACTCAAGTAATTGCAATGAATGACGAGGTTTTAAAGCAAGTAGTTTTATTGACTGCTTTTATTCCTCTACTAATAGGCGCTGGGGGCAATGTGGGAGCTCAAAGCTCAACGGTTGTTATTCGAGGGTTAAGTACTCAACGAATACAACGACTTGGCCTTTTTAGGGCTATTGCAAAAGAAGCCTTGGCAGGAGCTTTGTTGGGAGTCTTGATGGCTTTATTTGTTGTACCTTTTGCTTGGTGGCAAGGACAGGGACCTTTGGTGGCAACAGCTGTAGGAATAAGTTTGATTGCTATTACAACTCTCGCTGCTACTGCAGGAGCGTCATTGCCTTTACTTTTTGATCGAATGGGTTTAGATCCTGCTTTAATGTCTGCCCCTTTTATTACTACCGCCACAGATGTAGCAGGTGTGTTGATTTATTTGAAAACAGCTTCCTGGCTTCTAGGGAGACTGGCGTAAAAGCCGAATGAGTGTTTTTACTCAAAGTATGGGAAGCCGAGCTGTTCTTAATTGATCTTTACAATTCTTAGTAGTAAGCTTTACAAAACTCAATAAAGCTATGACATCGGCAGTAGAGGCTACTCAGGCTAAAAATCCATCTTCCGCTGCTGCAACAAGATCTGTAACGGATATAGACTTGGTTCGTTCTTATTTGAGAGATATTGGAAGAGTCCCTTTGTTATCACACGAGCAGGAAATAACTTTAGGAAGACAAGTTCAAGATCTTATGGCTCTTGAGAATCTTGAAAGTGAACTTGAAAGTGATTTAGGTGAAAAGCCAGATATCAATTTTTTTGCTGATAAGGCTGGCATCACTAGTGTCCAGCTGAAAAAGAAATTAAAAAGTGGAAAAAGAGCTAAAGAGAGAATGGTTGCAGCCAATCTTCGTTTAGTTGTAAGTGTTGCTAAGAAATACACAAAAAGAAACATGGAATTATTAGATCTAATCCAAGAAGGAACCATTGGCTTGGTTCGAGGAGTTGAAAAATTTGATCCCACTCGTGGATATAAATTTTCAACTTATGCTTATTGGTGGATTCGCCAAGGTATTACACGAGCAATTGCTGAAAAGAGTAGATCTATAAGACTTCCTATTCACATTACTGAAATGCTAAATAAATTGAAAAAAGGACAAAGAGAATTAAGTCAAGAACTTTCTAGGACTCCAACCTTGAAAGAATTATCTGAGTATGTTGAGTTACCAGAAAGTGATGTTAAAGATCTAATGAGTAGAGCTGGGCAGCCAGTAAGTTTAGAAACTAAAATTGGTGATGGAGAAGATACTATTTTACTAGACTTATTATCTAATGAAATTGATATGCCTTCTGAACAAATTGAAAGTGATTGTATGAAGGGGGATTTAGAAACATTACTAGAACAATTGCCTGAATTACAAAACCGTGTTTTAAGAATGAGATACGGTATGGATGGTGATGACCCTATGAGTCTGACTGGAATTGGAAGGGTTTTAGGAATCAGTAGAGATCGAGTAAGGAATTTAGAAAGAGATGGCTTGCGTGGTTTGAGAAAAGCTGGGAATTCAGTGGAAGCTTATATGGCTTCTTGAATTATTTTTTTAAGAATAGGGTTAACTTCTTCAGGCATCTCATCATGGGGGCAATGTCCAGCTTCTTCGATAATATATAAAGATTTTATACATTCAAAAGTTTCCAACCATCTATGAGCTTCATTTACCGGTTCCCAAGGATCTTTTTCTCCCCATATCAAATGTACTGGATTATTTAATTCCTTTAGTAAATCTGGAGCAAGATAATCATCAAATAGGTTAATAAATCCTCTGAATGCCTCTGGTGCTCCAATACCTTGAGTTGGTTTGAAGAGTGTCTCTATTAACTCTTCATCAACATTATTTCCACTTGGATAAGCTACCTTTAAAATTTTTGCAATAAAAGTTGGATTTGCTGCATTTTTAAAAATGGTGGAACTTAATAGTCTTTGTCTTACAAAAGTTTTAATAACTGGTCTAAGAAATCTCATTAATAATGATTGCTCCGCTAGGCGCTTATCATCCATTGATCTTTGAGCACAATCAATTAATATTATTCCTAGGCATTTTTTAGATAATTTTTTTGATGTATTTAATGCAATTACTCCCCCAATCGAATTTCCTATTAATAAGACAGGTTTTTTAACTATTTCGTTACAGAAATCATAAACTTGTTGACTCCAATTATCAAAACAATAGTTGAAATTTTCCGAAGTCTTCTTTTCATATAAGATCTGTGAATTTGGTTGACTACTATCTCCAAAACCTACTAAATCTAATGCGTAGCATGGTGCAATTGAGCTAATATTTTTTTGATTGAATCTCCAATGATCTTTACATGCTCCAAAACCATGAATTAACACTATTGCAATTTCAGAATTATTATATGTCTCTTCTACTTGCCATGCAATTTGATAATTTTTCCAATTCCAGAATTGCTTCATATTTTTAGAGAAGTATATCAATTATTTTTACTTAAATATATATCTTTAGTAAAGTCAATGATTTTTTATTCATATTATTCGATGTATTAGCTATTTAAAAAGTATTAATTTGAGCCGTTAAAAATTATAAAATAATGATATTATTAAAAATATTTCTTAGAATTTTGATTTTTTTTGATGGGCATTTTTGATTCTCCTCAAGATATCCAAAATTCACTGCTGGAATGGTTTAAGGCAAATGGTAGATACTGGATACCTTGGAAATTAAGGAAAGATGGCTCTATTCCTCAATTAGGTGAAAGTATATCTCCTTATGGGATTTGGATTGCAGAGGTAATGCTTCAGCAGACCCAGTTGAAGGTTGTTATTCCTTACTGGGAAAAATGGATGAAGGTTTTTCCTACTTTGACTTCTTTAGCAGAGGCTGATTTAGAGAATGTTCTTATGATATGGAAAGGTCTAGGCTATTATTCACGTGCTAATCGAATACATCAATCCTCTAAAAAATTAGTTGAATTTGTCGGCAAAAACATAGATCAAGATCCTCATTCTTGGCCTCATCGAATAGATCAGTGGATGTCTCTTCCTGGTATTGGTAGAAGTACTGCAGGTAGTATTATCTCATCTGCATTTGATTTGCCAACCCCTATATTAGATGGGAATGTAAAAAGAATTTTATCTAGATTGTTAGCTACTGAGAGAAAGTCTATTAGAGATGAAAAAAAATTATGGGAATTTAGCTCTTTATTAATTTCAACCGAAAGTCCGCGGGATTTCAATCAGGCTTTGATGGACTTAGGTGCAATTATTTGTACACCTCAAAAACCAAGTTGTATTTCTTGCCCATTACAAAATTTTTGTGTTGCTTATACAAAGTACGATCCTAAAGATTTTCCTAAAAAAGAAATGACAAAAATAAAGCCTCTTCAAGAAATTGGCATTGGGCTTGTTTTTAATACAAGCGGTGAATGTCTAATAGACCAGCGATTGGAAAGCTCAAGCATGGGTGGAATGTGGGAATTTCCAGGAGGAAAAAAAACCCTCGGCGAATCTATTGAAAAAACTATTGAGCGAGAATTAAAAGAGGAGCTTGGGATTGGTGTCAAAGTTGGAAAAAAACTTTTATCTTTTGAACACTCCTATACCCACAAGAAGCTTTATTTTACCGTTCATATTTGTGAATGGATATCAGGCGAGCCAAAACCGTTAGCTAGTCAAAAATTACTTTGGGTGTCTCCAGAGAAACTTAATGATTTTCCTTTCCCTGCTGCAAACACGAAAATTATTTCTGAATTACATAAACATCTTTGTATTGGAAATAAAAAAACTCTAAATCACTAATAATAATTTTATTGATAATTAATTAGACATGCATGCTGGAAGCGTAATTTCGATTGGAGAAGCTTTAATAGATCGACTTGGCCCTCCAGGAGGAGACCCATCTTGTGATTTGCCAGTAACAGATTGTTTTGGTGGTGCGCCAGCTAATGTTGCCTGTGCTTTAAGTCGACTGGGATCAAATGTTTCTTTAATTAGCTCTTTGGGAAATGATGCCTTTGGGGAAAATTTTAAGAATCTATTAATTCAGAGAGGAATTAATACCACTGGATTACAGAAGGATACTCTTCGTCCTACAAGAGTTGTATTGGTTCGTAGAGATTCTGATGGAGAAAGATTTTTTGGAGGATTTGAGGGTGATAAAGGCTTGGGATTTGCTGATCAAGCCATATCGCGGGAACAAATTATTCTAGACTGGCCTTTGGTTGTAGAAAATGCACAATGGTTAGTTTTGGGAACAATTCCTTTGGCTTCCGAAATATCATCTAAAGCTTTTTTGTGGTGTATAGAAAATGCTTTGCATTCAGGAATAAAGATTGCTTTGGATCTGAATTGGCGTCCGACTTTTTGGCGAAAACATGTTTCCACAGTCTTAGAGCCCTCTTTGAAAGAAAAAAATCAAATATTTTCAATTTTAAAAAACGTTTCATTAATAAAACTCGCAAAAGAGGAGGCTCAATGGTTTTTTAACACCTCTAATCCAACTGCAATTTCTTCATCTCTTGCTAATAGACCATCAGTGGTTGTTACTGATGGATCAAATCCCATTTCATGGCGATTAAATAATCACACCGGTAAATCATTTGCGATTGCTCCCTCTTCTGTCGTTGATACGACTGGAGCTGGTGATGCATTCACAGCAGGGTTGATTTTTAAACTCACATCTATTGAGCTTGATCAAATAAGTCAACAAATTGCTGAAGAGATTATTCAATTTGGAATTGCATGCGGTTCTCACGTTTGCAAGGGAGTTGGAGCCATAGAGGCACAACCTTATTTGGAAGATATTGAAAATTTATTGTCTTTATCTAAAGGAGGAAACAGCTGAAAAAAACGGGAATAATTTTCTGAGGAATATTCTAATTTTCCTCTCCAGGCATCATGCATTGGCAGCGATAACCTTTCTGGCCATTCAACCACCATCAATGCACCCATGGCTTTGGATTCTTCTTCCTCTTGTAAAAAAAATTCGTTTGCCGCATTTTGTTCTTCAATTCTATAAAGATCAAGATGTACCAATGGAGGAGATCCAAAAGGATAATGTTGGGATAAAGGGAAAGTGGGAGAAGTAATGGGCTCTTGAATTCTTAGACTTTTTGCAATTCCTTTAACTAATGTGGTTTTTCCTGCTCCAAGAGGCCCATTTAAAAGGAGAATGCGTAGATCTGGAAATTTTTTTGTTAATGTTGAACCTAATGACATCGTTGATTCAGGTTTGTCTAGAGTCCAGCAGAAATTATTAGTTTGCTGAGCAAATGAATTAAAAACCTTGAATTTTTTTTCAGTATCTTTTTCCACAATCTCTTATTTAGAGTTAAATCTATGTTCGCAGCAACCAAGTCAAATCTCAACAGCAGTGAGAAGAATACTGATTACGTAGTTCACGATATAACCGAGGCTGAATTTGGGCGAAAAGAACTTTTAATCGCTGAAACAGAAATGCCCGGTTTAATGGCATTGAGAAAAAAATATGGATCCCAAAAACCACTAAAAGGGGCTTTCATAGCAGGTAGTCTTCATATGACTATTCAAACAGGAGTGCTCATTGAAACCCTCGTTGAACTTGGTGCAAAAGTGAGATGGGCTTCATGCAATATTTTTTCTACGCAAGATCATGCTGCTGCTGCTATTGCACAATCAGGAGTTCCAGTATTTGCTAGGAAGGGTGAAAATTTAGATGAGTACTGGGAATATACTCACAAAATTTTTGAATGGAGAGATGGTGAATCTGCAAATATGATTCTTGACGATGGTGGCGATGCTACTGGATTGATTATTTTGGGTAGTAAAGCGGAAGAAGATATTTCAGTTCTTGATAACCCCTCAAACGAAGAGGAAATTGCATTATTTGCTTCTATTAAGAGAAAACTTTCTAAAGATCCAAATTTTTATTCAAAAGCCAAATCTTTTATAAAAGGAGTGACTGAGGAAACTACAACTGGTGTAGCTCGTCTTTACCAAATGGAAAAAAGTGGAGAACTTGTTTTCCCAGCAATTAACGTAAATGATTCTGTGACTAAAAGTAAGTTTGATAATCTTTATGGTTGTCGAGAATCTTTGGTTGATGGCATTAAAAGAGCAACAGATGTAATGGTGGCTGGAAAGGTCGCCCTAGTTATGGGGTATGGAGATGTTGGAAAAGGTTCTGCTCAGTCTTTAAGGGGGTTAGGTGCGACAGTCATGATCTCTGAGATAGATCCAATATGTGCTCTTCAAGCCGCAATGGAGGGTTTTAGAGTTGTTAGACTAGATGAAGTGGTGGAAGATGTAGATATTTTTGTCACTGCTACTGGAAACTTTCAAGTTATTCGTCATGAGCATTTGATCAGGATGAAGAATGAATCTATTGTTTGCAACATCGGCCATTTTGATAATGAAATAGAAGTTTCCTCTTTAAAGTCTTATGAATGGGAAAATATCAAACCTCAAGTTGATCATATTACTTTGCCCAGCGGTAACAAAATAATTCTTTTAGCTGAGGGAAGATTAGTTAATCTTGGTTGTGCTACTGGTCATCCAAGTTTTGTTATGAGTAATTCTTTTACCAATCAAGTATTAGCTCAAATTGAGTTATTCAAATATGGTGTTAAATATTTGAATAAAGTTTATGTGTTGCCTAAACATTTAGATGAAATGGTGGCTATTCTTCACTTAGATAAGATAGGAGCAAAATTAACTAAGTTAACCGAGGAACAGGCTGAATATATTAATGTTCCAATTGAAGGTCCCTATAAGACAGATCATTATCGTTATTGATTTTATTTAAATAATTCAAACTAAATGGAAATATCTGAATTCATATCCTCTTTGCCAGTATTAATAGGGAATGCAGTTGAAACTAACCAGTGGTTTGGCTATGGGGCGATATTACTAGCAATGTTTTTGGAAAATCTAATTCCACCCATTCCATCAGAGTTAATCATGCCTCTTGGTGGTTTTTATGTTTCGCAAGGTCAATTAGATTTTTTACCCGTTGTTTTAGCGGGTTTAATAGGAACTGTTGTCGGAGCTTTGCCTTGGTATGGAATTGGTAGATTAGTAAATGAAGAAAAACTTGAGCAATGGCTTGAGAAGAATGGACGTTGGCTAGGAATTAATCCTAAGGATCTTGCTAGAAGTCGTAAATGGTTTAATAGGTATGGGGCGTCTTTGGTGTTTTGGGGGAGATTAATCCCTGGAATTCGTACTTTGATCTCAGTCCCAGCAGGGGTGGAGTTGATGCCCATAATCCCCTTCCTGACTTGGACAACGGCTGGAAGCCTAATTTGGACCTTGTTTTTAACAATTACAGGGTTTTATTTAGGTGATAATTATGTAAACATAGAAACATGGATTAGTCCTTTTTCAAGTATATTTAAGACAATTATTATTTTAATTCTTTCTGGAGTATTAGTAACTGTAATTTATAAAACTCTTCGCAAGCTAATTAATAATTAAAAACGATATTTTTTAAAAAGGAATTTCATCATTACTTGACTGCTGATTAAATGAATTGTTGTTTTGAAAATTACTATTTTCTGAATCTCTTTTGGATCCTAATAATTCAAGACGATCAACTCTAACAACTGGCTTATTTCTATCTTCTCCAGTGTTACGATCCTTCCAACTATCCAATTTGAAGCTACCAGTTATACCGATTAAAGAACCTTTTTTTACATAATCAGCTGCGACTTGAGCTTGTTTTCCCCAAATTTCTAGATTGAACCAGTCTGGTTCATCGTTTCGATTCCTCCTATTTACAGCCATGGTCAGATTTGCTACTACAGTTCCAGATTCAAAATATCTAACTTCAGGATCTCTTCCTGCTCTGCCAACAAGAGTGACTGAATTTATTGCCATCATTAACTCCTCTGTTTACTGGTTGCTAAATAATATATTTATCTTAGTTCAACTCTCTTTATGATGGCTCAAATGATTGAAATCCGTGTTTTTTAACCGTTTCAAATTCTCCCGAGATATTGGGATTGATTTAGGTACAGCAAATACCTTGATTTATGTTTCTGGTAAGGGAATCGTATTGCAAGAGCCGTCAGTTGTAGCAATGGATTTAGAAGAGGGTACTCCTCTCGCTGTAGGCGATGATGCGAAGTTAATGTTAGGGCGAACTCCAGGAAATATTCGGGCTGTTAGGCCTCTTAGGGATGGGGTAATAGCGGATTTTGATGCGGCTGAGCAAATGCTTAAGACATTTATTCAAAAATGTAATGAGGGCCGCGGAATCATTGCCCCCCGACTAGTTGTTGGTATTCCTAGTGGCGTGACTGGTGTAGAGAGACGGGCAGTTCGAGAAGCTGGTCTTGCGGGAGCAAGAGAGGTTCATTTAATTGATGAACCTGTAGCTGCTGCAATTGGAGCTTCTTTGCCGGTGACAGAGCCTATTGGAACAATGATCGTTGATATTGGCGGGGGCACTACTGAAGTAGCTGTTTTAAGCCTTGGCGGAACAGTTTTAAGCGAATCAGTAAGAGTCGCAGGTGATGAAATTAATGATTCTATTGCCACCTATTTGAAAAAAATACATAACTTAGTAGTTGGTGAAAGAACAGCCGAAGAGATAAAAATTAAAATTGGATCAGCTTTTCCATCTGAAGAATTTGATTTGCAATCAATAGATGTAAGGGGATTGCATCTACTTTCAGGTTTGCCTCGCTCAATTAATTTGAAAGCAGGCGATTTACGTGAAGCAATGTCAGAGCCTCTGAATAAGATTGTTGACGCTGTTAAAAGAACACTAGAGAGAACTCCACCCGAACTGGCTGCGGATATTGTGGATAGGGGGATAATGCTTGCAGGAGGCGGTGCATTAGTTAGAGGAATTAGTGATTTGTTAAGCCATGAAACAGGAATTTTTACTCATGTTGCTGAGGACCCATTGTTGTGCGTTGTAAATGGATGTGGTCTCGTTTTAGATAATTTTAAATCAATGAGAAGGGTTCTAGACACACCTGATTTCGCGAGAAATGTAATTAGAGATTGAACAATGATTAAAGCCCGAGGGAAAAGTAGGTTTTGGATAATATTTTTCATGGGAGCTTTATTATTTGGGATTCGTTGGACAAAAGGAGCAGGTTATTTAGATTTATACTCAATTTTGTTAAAACCTATACTTCCTGGAACTGCTCAAAGAGAATGGATTAAGCAAGGAGAAAATATTGAGAGAAGTATTCGATTGAAATTGCTGGAGGACGATAATAATCGTTTAAGAAGAGCCCTTTCTTTGAAAGAGTCTAATTTTGAACAAAGAATTTCAGCTGCTGTAATATCTCGATCTTCTAGAAATTGGTGGAAACAGCTGGAAATTAATAAAGGCTCAAAAGTTGGAGTTTTGAAAGGGCAAACAGTCATTGGACCAGGGGGGGTAATTGGCTTAGTTGATAGCACCACACCACTTACCGCAAGAGTTAGATTATTGACTGACCCTGGTCATCAGTTGGGAGCTTGGATTGATCGAACTAAGCAACATGGCGTTTTGACTGGGATGGGGACAAATCGACCAAAGCTAATTTTTTTAAATACAAATGGTTTGGCTAAAATTGGAGATGCTGTTACTACATCTCCAGCAAGTACTTTATTACCCCCAAATTTAACAATTGGAATTGTTCAGTTTGTGAACGAAAAAGCTTTACCTTCTCCGTATGCAATAGTTCAATTAACTGCATCACCTGAGGCAATAGATTGGGTTCAAATCTTGAAAAATAATGGCCAAAAATAATAAGAAATTATTTATTCTTTTGACTATAATTTGTTTGCAAGCGTGCACAATTATATCTCCTGATTGGCTTAAAATAAATGGAATAAACCCATGCTGGCCTGTTATTTTATTATTGCCATTTTCACTTAGGAATTCTCCTAGGAAAGCTGCTATAGGTTCAATTTTCCTAGGAATTTTTGTAGATTCATTTACAATTGGTGATGCTTCTTATATTCCATCTTTGTTTATTTTGTCTTTGGTTTGGAGTGCATATGGATTACATAATAAAAAAATTGAACTATTCTTAAATATTGGTTTGATGGCTATCTTTGGAACGGCCTTTGTTGGCCTTTCTCTTTGGTTTCAAAAAATTATTATATATAGCATTTTAAGAAATAATTGGTTTCATGCTTGGTCATTTCATGTATTAATTTCTGAGGTCATAATTACTGGATTAGTTGCCCCATTTTTTTCCTCGTGGCTTCTTCTTACTTATAAAAAAAACTAGTGAAAAACATCTTTAAAGCTTTAAAATTTGAATAAGTACTTATTTATTAGTAGGTACTCAGTCTTTTAAATTAGTCAAAGGGCTTTGAATACCTGACACGGAGATGATATCTTCATATAACAAGAAGCCATTTCGACAGAAAAATCTCGATGCTCCTGTCACTAAGGCAACAGCTAATCTCATGACCTGCATTTTGGTTGTAGATGATGAACCAGCAGTATTGAAAGTCTTGGTCACAAGGCTTAATCTTGCTGGTTATCAAGTTATATCTGCACAGGATGGAGAGCAAGCACTCGACGTTTTTCACAAAGAAGCACCAGACTTAGTGGTTCTTGATGTCATGCTCCCTAAGATGGATGGCTTTGCAGTTTGTCGAAGAATAAGAGCAGAATCGTGTGTTCCAATTATATTTTTAACTGCGCTTGAAGCGATTTCAGAAAGAGTTGCAGGTTTGGATTTAGGGGCTGATGATTACCTTGCTAAACCATTCAGCCCTAAGGAGTTAGAAGCAAGAATCGCTACTATTTTGAGAAGAGTTGGACCTGCTCCGACTGTTGATGAGCCCAGAGAAGTTCCATCAGGGCAAGGAGTAATGAAACTTGGTGATCTTGTAGTAGACACTAATCGAAGGCAAGTCAGTAGAGGTGGAGAGAGAATAGGCCTTACATATACAGAATTTAGCTTGCTGGAATTATTATTTCGTGATCCTGGCCGTGTTGTACCTCGAGCGGAAATTTTGGAACAGCTTTGGGGTTATCCTCCTAGAAGAGCGGCAGATTTAAGAGTTGTGGATGTCTATGTAGCTCGTTTAAGAGGCAAGCTTGAACCAGATCCAAGGAATCCGGAATTGATTTTAACTGTAAGAGGAATTGGTTACGCTTCTCAAAGAATGGGAGAATTTCCTACTGCTATTGCCAGTTAAAGATTAATACCTCAAAATTGATAGGTTTTTCATTTGATCCTGTTCCCCTGTCGTATGTATGAATTGCTTTGTCTGAATTAAGAGATACTCGCCTCGAGAAGGCAAAAGTATTAAAAAGCCTTGAACAAGGTCCCTATGGTTTGAATTTTCGTCCTACTCACTCTGCCGATGTTTTGCAGAAAAAATATGCAGATTTGCCCAATGGTGAAGAGAAAAAAGACGAAGTATCCATCGCAGGGCGTGTCACTTCTAGAAGAGTGATGGGCAAACTTGCTTTTTTTACTCTTGTTGATGAGACAGGCACAGTTCAACTCTTTTTGGAAAAGTCGACCTTAAATCAGAGCGAAAATTCAAAGAATCATTTTGAGAATGTGACCTCTCTTGTTGACTCTGGTGATTGGATAGGAGTCAATGGAATATTAAGGAGAACTGATAGAGGAGAACTTTCCATAAAGGTTTTCGAATGGTCCATGTTGTCAAAATCTTTACAACCTTTACCAGATAAATGGCATGGACTCGCAGATGTGGAAAAGCGCTATAGACAAAGATATTTAGATTTAATTGTCAATCCGCAGTCAAGAAAAACTTTTCGAACTAGAGCTTTATTAGTTAGTTCAATTCGACGCTGGTTAGATGAAAAAAATTTTCTTGAAATTGAGACGCCAGTTTTACAATCAGAAGCTGGAGGAGCGGATGCAAGGCCTTTTATAACTCATCACAACACCCTAGATTTACCTTTGTATTTGAGAATTGCAACAGAGTTGCATCTTAAAAGACTTGTGGTGGGTGGATTTCAAAGGGTTTATGAACTTGGAAGGATTTTTAGAAATGAAGGAATTAGCACTAGACATAATCCTGAATTTACTTCTGTTGAAATTTATGAGGCTTTTGCAGACTATTACGACATGATGGAATTAACAGAAAAATTACTTTCATCTGTTTGTGAAACGATCTGTGGATCGACCAAAATTAATTATCAAGAGCAAGAAATAGATTTGAAACCTCCGTGGAGAAGGGCCACTATGCATCAATTAGTTGAGGAATTTACTGGTATTGATTTTGAATTGTTTAGAGACAATGTTGATGATGCTAGGGCTGAAATGCTTCGAAAGGGGCTTCAAGTACCTGATAAGGCTGACAGTGTTGGAAGGCTATTAAATGAAGCTTTTGAGCAAGTGGTAGAGCCTAAGTTAGTTCAACCTACATTTGTTATGGATTATCCAATTGAGATTTCACCATTGGCTAGAAAACATAGATCTAAGAAAGGTCTAGTTGAAAGATTTGAACTTTTTATTGTTGGTAGAGAGACTGCTAATGCTTTTAGTGAATTAATTGACCCTATTGATCAAAAAGAACGTTTACTTTTACAGCAGGCAAAAAAAGAAGCAGGTGACCTTGAGGCTCAAAGTTTGGATGAAGACTTTATCAATGCTCTTGAAGTCGGAATGCCTCCAACAGGAGGTCTAGGAATAGGAATAGATAGGTTTGTAATGTTATTAACTGATAGCCCTTCGATAAGAGATGTCATAGCTTTTCCACTTTTGCGACCAGAATCAAATTTAAAACAAACTGGAAAGTGACCCGTCAGAGTGGATAATAGGCGAGTAAGGATTTTGTTCAGATGAGTGGCGAGAGAGTTGGTTTCCGTTTCAAGCACGCAGATGCTGTTGTGAAAAGGAATCCCCAGGGGCGCTCAAGGCGCGGTTGGGTGATGGAACCCGTCGAGCAAACGACAAGCAGGGGTACAAAAATGCCTGCTTATCGAATTAGATGGAGAGATAGCGAACGCCCTGAAATCGTTTTGCAACATATGCTCATTGCTGACCCTGATCCAACACCGCCACCCGAAAATGTTAGTTTGGATGCCACCTGATAATGAATAATTAAACTATTATTTTTTTATCAAATACTTCAGTAAAAATTAATCATATTCTTTCTTTTAAAAACGTTTTAAAGCATTAGCTACGTCTCTTTTGGAGTCATTAATTTTTTCACGATCTCTTTTGTCATGTAGCTTCCTTCCTTTTCCTACTCCGATTTTCAACTTGATCCATGAGCCTTTGAGATAAAGACTTAAAGGTATTAATGCTAAACCTTTTCTTTCTAAACTTATTTTTAATTTTGCGATTTCTTTTTTATGCGCAAGAAGTTTCTTGATTCTTAGGGGTTCGTGATTGAAAAATTTGCCTGCATGATTATGAGGTGATATATGAACATTATGAAGTTGAATTTGGTCTTTCTTAATTAAGCAAAATCCATCTTTTAAGTTTACTTTTCCTGCTCTAATCGATTTAACTTCTGTTCCCAGAAGCTCTAAGCCAGTTTCAAGTGTTTCTAGAATTTCATATTCATATCTTGCTTTTCGATTTTCAGCTAAGCGACGATTTCCATCATTTGAGGAATTTTTTTTGGACTTTTTCTTTTCTTTTTTGCTCATTTTTCTATTTACCTCCATTTTTGTTGAGATGCCACTACCCTTCGGTCATGGCAATTGTGTCTTCAATTACTAATCATTCTTCTCTTCCTAATGATAAAGGAGAGGAAAGATTGGTTGGTCCCAGTCTTTTAAAGGAGGAACTTAAATTATCTCAACAAGATTCACTTAGGCCTAAATCTTTTGATGATTTTGTAGGTCAAACTGAATTAAAGAAAGTCCTTGAAATTTCAGTTCAAGCATCATTAAAGAGGGGGGAAGCACTTGATCATTTAATGCTGTATGGACCGCCTGGATTGGGAAAAACTACTATGGCATTGGTCATCGCTGAGGAATTGGGAGTTAAAGCTAGAGTTACAAGCGCACCAGCTCTCGAACGTCCAAGGGATATTGTTGGCTTATTGATCAATATGCAGCCAGGTGAATTAATTTTTGTTGATGAAATTCATAGATTAAATCGAATATCACAGGAACTTTTGTATCCAGCTATGGAAGATAGAAGGTTGGATTTAACTGTAGGTAAGGGCACTTCCTCCAGAATGCGATCAATTGAAATCCCTCCCTTTACTTTAGTAGGAGCTACGACAAAACCCGCAGCGTTGAGTTCCCCTATGCGAGATCGTTTCGGCATAACTCAGCGACTAGATTTTTATAATCATTTGGATCTTGAAAATATAATTAAAAGATCAGCAAAACTTATTAATTTATTAATTTCAGATGAAGCATCTCACCAATTAGCCAAAAGGAGTCGAGGTACTCCCAGAATTGCAAATAGGCTCATACGAAGAGTGAGAGATTATGCAGAAGTGCATTCCTCTTTAAAAATGATTGATGTGCAGGTTGTTAATGATGCACTTGATTTACATCGAGTAGATCAAAGAGGTTTAGATGCAACAGATAGAAATTATTTAGGCTTGTTAGTTAATCAATTTCAAGGTGGACCAGTAGGACTTGAAACTTTGGCCGCTGCGCTTGGAGAAGATTCAACCACTCTTGAAACTGTAGTTGAGCCTTATTTAATGCAAATTGGTTTTTTACAGAGAACTTCTAGGGGAAGGGTTGTTACTCCAGAAGCTAAAAAACATTATCTGTTAATTTCTTTAAATAATATGGATAAATGATTTTTATAACATTTACAAAAGTTTTACTTTTATTTTCTATTGTTTTTGCTTTCGTACCATTTTCTACGCAAGCTCAGGAGCCTTCGAAATTTTTATTTGAGCAAGCTCTTCAAGAAAGCAAGGATGGGGATTTTGTGGAAGCTGAAAAAGATTGGAGTTCTTACCTACATGACAATCCAGATGATGCGGCTGCGTTAAGTAATAGGGGAAATATTCGTCTCGGTCTTGGCGATCTTGAAGGAGCTATAAGAGATCAAACTAAGGCTATTGAAATTTCTCCTGAAGATTTGGACCCTTATGTCAATAGAGGAATTGCCAAAGAAGCTTTACAGCTTTGGGAGGAGGCAAGTAAAGACTATAAATTCGTTTTAAAGAAGAATCCTAAGGATGTTTCGGCATTATATAACTTGGGTAATGTTATGGGTTCTATGGATAATTGGATTGAAGCGAAGACATTGTTTTCCCAAGCAGCTTCTTCAAATAATTCTATTGCTATGGCTAGATCGAGTGAGGCACTTGCTATATATCAATTGGGAGACCTTGAACTTGCTGAAAAAAAAATCAGAATATTAATTAGTAAATATCCATTATTTGCAGATGCTAGGGCTGCATTAAGTGCTCTTCTATGGCGTAAAGGCTTTACAGGTGAGGCTGAAAGTAATTGGGCTGCGGCGGCCGGACTAGATATTCGATACCGTGATAAAAATTGGTTGTTGAATATTCGCAGATGGCCTCCAAACCCAACAAATGATTTGATTGCATTTCTTGCTTTGGAGGATATATGAAAGATTTAGGAAAAAAAATTGAAGTATTGTCGAAGGAGATAATGCCTGATTTGATTCAACTACGTCGTCATCTTCATGCTCATCCAGAACTTAGTGGTCAAGAATATCAAACTGCTGCGCTTGTGGCAGGTGAGCTTAGAAAATATGGTTGGGAAGTAAAAGAAGCAGTTGGTAAAACGGGAGTAGTTGCAGAAATGGGTAATAAAAGCGGATCTGTTGTTGGTTTACGAGTTGATATGGATGCTTTACCAATCGAGGAGAAAACAGGCTTGGATTACTCCTCCTCAATTCAAGGATTGATGCATGCATGTGGTCATGATCTACATACTTGTATTGGTTTGGGAGTAGCAAAAGTACTAGCAAAAAATAAACTTACAACTTCTCGAATCCGAATCATTTTTCAACCTGCTGAAGAGATTGCTCAAGGTGCAAATTGGATGAGATCTGAAAAAGTCCTAGATGGTATTGAAGCTCTCTTTGGTGTGCATGTTTATCCAGATTTGCCAGCTGGAAAAATTGGGATAAGAAGTGGTACTTTTACTGCCGCCGCTGCTGAATTGGAAATAGATATTATTGGGAATGGAGGGCATGGAGCTAGACCCCATGAAGGCATCGATTCCATTTGGATTGCTGCAAAAGTTATTAGCGAACTCCAAGAGGCTATTAGTAGACGTTTAGATGCTCTTAAGCCAGTAGTGATTAGCTTTGGTAAAATTTCAGGTGGGAGTGCTTTTAATGTTATTGCTGAGAGAGTTAGGCTTCTAGGCACGGTGAGGTGCCTTGATACCAACCTTTATAAAAAATTGCCCCAATGGATTGAGAAAATAGTGCAAAACATTGCATCTAATTATGGAGCTCAGGCTAAAATAAATTTCAAATCAATCGCCCCTCCAGTTTATAACGATCCAGATTTAACCAATTTGTTATCTACCTGTGCTAAGAATTTTATGGAAGAAAAAAATATTGTTTATTTAGAAAACCCTTCATTAGGAGCTGAAGATTTTGCTTTCTTTTTGCAAGATGTTCCAGGAACAATGTTTCGTTTAGGAGTAGCTGGAGATCATGGATGTGCTCCATTGCATAGTGGACATTTTTCTTTGGATGAAAGCAGCCTTGAATTAGGAATAAAAATTTTGTCACAAACTATAGTCATGTCTTCTAAACCTGCTCAAGATATTTAGTTACTTTTTCATGGATAGAATGGGGAACCCATTAATTTCAATTGCAGCACCTTTGCTGATTTTATTAGCATTTATAGGCTTTTTACATAGAGATGGCAAAGACAAAATTCAAGCGATACCTGCTCTAGTAGTTGGTAGTGGATTAGTTTTTACTGGATCGGTTAGAAGATTTAGAAGACGAGGTATGTTGTTCCTAGAGATTAAAAAGGATATGAATGATCAAAATTTTTAATATGCAAATTTTTTATCTATAAAAACTTTAGGGTTTAGTTAGAGATTTCGAGCTAATTTGTATTTATCGCTAGGGGTGCCATAAAGCGTTCGCTATATGGCTGAGATCACACCCTCTGAACCTGATCTGGTTTGAACCAGCGTAGGGAAAGTGAAATCTTGTGATCTTTGCATATTGCCCCCTTTTGTTTGTTCAATAGCTTTTTAGTTCATGCGGAATTCATGGGTTGCCTCGAGAAAAGGCAAAACTAATGTTTCTCAGATGCATTTTGCTCGCAAAGGCGAAATCACTGAAGAAATGGTTTTCGTGGCAAAGCGTGAGAATCTTCCTGTGTCCTTAGTGATGGAGGAGGTTGCCCGAGGACGGATGATTATTCCGGCAAACATTAACCATACGAATTTAGAGCCTATGGCAATAGGTATTGCCTCTAAATGTAAAGTCAATGCAAATATTGGTGCTTCGCCAAATGCAAGTGATGTTAATGAAGAATTAAAGAAGCTTGAACTCGCAGTTAAATATGGCGCAGATACTCTAATGGACCTCTCTACTGGAGGGGTTAATTTAGATGAGGTTCGAACTGCAATTATTAATTCTTCCCCTATACCGATTGGAACAGTTCCTGTATATCAAGCTTTAGAAAGTGTTCATGGATCTATTTCGAGATTAACTGAGGATGATTTTTTACACATAATAGAAAAACATTGTCAGCAAGGTGTTGATTATCAAACTATTCATGCAGGCTTATTGATTGAACATTTACCCAAGGTTAAAGGTCGTATTACTGGAATAGTTAGTCGGGGTGGAGGAATTCTTGCTCAATGGATGCTTTATCACTATAAGCAAAATCCTTTATTCACTCGTTTTGATGATATTTGCGAAATATTCAAACGCTATGATTGCACTTTTTCTTTGGGCGACTCACTTAGACCTGGATGTCTGCATGATGCATCAGATGAAGCTCAACTTGCCGAGTTGAAAACTCTGGGTGAATTGACTAGACGTGCTTGGAAGCATGATGTCCAAGTCATGGTCGAAGGGCCTGGTCATGTGCCTATGGATCAAATTGAATTTAATGTTAGGAAGCAAATGGAGGAATGCTCAGAGGCTCCTTTTTATGTTCTAGGTCCATTGGTGACAGATATATCTCCTGGATATGACCACATTTCTAGTGCTATTGGTGCGGCTATGGCTGGTTGGTATGGGACCGCGATGCTTTGTTATGTGACACCTAAGGAACATCTCGGGTTGCCAAACCCTGAAGATGTTAGGGAAGGGTTGATTGCTTATAAAATTGCTGCTCATGCTGCTGATGTCGCAAGACATAGATCAGGAGCTCGTGATCGTGATGATCAATTAAGTAAGGCTCGAAAAGAATTTGACTGGAATAAACAGTTTGAATTGTCATTAGATCCAGAGAGGGCTAAGCAATACCATGACGAAACTTTACCTGAAGAAATTTTCAAAAAAGCAGAGTTCTGTTCAATGTGTGGTCCTAATCATTGTCCAATGAATACAAAAATTACAGATGAAGATCTTGATCAGTTAGATCATCAAATAAAGTCACAAGGTGCAGCTGAATTAACTCCAATAAAGTTAAACAAAGAAAATTAGTTCTTTGTTTAACTTTATTGTTTGCTTGAATTAAATATTGGTAATTAACTGCTGGATTTTATTTGTTGAGAAGATTTCTAGATTTTTCTACTACATTTTCAACTGTAAATCCAAATTTTTCCATACACAATCCACCAGGAGCAGATGCCCCAAAGCTCTTCATAGTTACGCTATCACCATCCAAACCAATATATTTATGCCATCCGAAGCTTTCTGCAGCTTCAACTACTATGCGTTTTCTGATGCTAGAAGGTAAAACTTCTTCTTTATAACTTTCACTTTGTTCTTCAAAAAGTTCAACGCATGGCATAGAAACCACACGCACTTTTTTACCTTCGGAAGTAAGTTTTTTTGCTGCTTGCACACATAAATCAAGTTCAGTTCCAGTTCCTATAAGTATTAGTTCTGGAGTGCCAACGCAATCTTCAAGTACGTATCCACCTAAAGCAACTTTTTCTACTGATGAATTTTGTTGATTGGCCATACCCTGCCTACTGAGGCATAAGGAACTTGGTCTTTTACGGTTTTTAATCGCAACTTTATAAGCACCACTGGTTTCATTACCATCGCCCGGACGGAATACCATCATATTTGGCATTGCTCGTAATGATGGAATGGTTTCTATTGGTTGATGTGTTGGTCCATCTTCACCAACACCAATAGAATCATGCGTTAAAACATAAATAACCCCAAGCTCACTAAGAGCAGAAAGACGCATTGAGCCTCTCATGTAGTCTGCGAAGACTAAGAATGTTCCACCGTAGGGAATCAGACCACTATCGTGATAAGCAATACCATTTAATATGGCTGCCATAGCATGTTCTCTGACACCAAAATGAAGATAACGTTTTTCAGGACTGTCATATTGAAAAGATCCAGTTTCGCCTTTGATGTCAGTGTAATTTGAGTGCGTTAAATCAGCAGAACCTCCTATTAATTCAGGGATGTTCGGTCCAAGAGCCCCTAGACATATTTGAGAGTGTTTCCTTGTAGCAAGGCCTTTTTCATCTGCTGTATATGTAGGCAAATCTTTGTCCCACCCTTGAGGAAGCTCTCCTCTAAGCATCCTTTCAAATTCAGATGATTCAGCTGGATACTTTTCTTTGTAATCAGCTAGTGTTTTATTCCAGTCGGCCTCAAGTTGGGATCCTCTTTCAATAGCTTGACGGTATTGGTCGTACACATCTTGAGGGATTTTAAAAGGTTCATATGACCAACCAAGTTCTTTCCTTGTAAGTTCGGCCTCTTCTTCTCCAAGAGCTGCTCCATGGATTCCAGCAGTATCACTTTTATTTGGAGAACCGTATCCTATGGTTGTTGTAATTTTTATAATTGATGGCTTATCTGTAACTGCTTTTGCTTGCTCTAAAGCTTTAGAGATACCTTCTACATCTGTATTTCCCTCAGGTATTTCTTGGACATGCCAACCATATGCTTCATATCTTTTTAATACATCTTCTGTAAAAGATACATCTGTTCTCCCATCAATTGTGATGCTGTTGTCGTCGTATAGAGCTATTAATTTTCCAAGCTTTAGATGACCAGCAAGAGAACAAGCTTCTGATGCAATTCCTTCTTGATTACATCCATCACCCATAATTACGTATGTGTAGTGGTCTACAACTGTTGAATCAGGCTTATTGAATTTGGCTGATAAATGTGCTTCTGCTATCGCAAGTCCTACTGCATTTGAAATTCCCGCCCCCAATGGCCCAGCAGTTACTTCTACCCCCGGTGTCTCAAAGGTTTCTGGATGACCAGGAGTTTTCGCACCCCATTGTCGAAATTGTTTTATGTCATCCATAGTTACAGAGTCGTAGCCAGTTAAATGCAGAAGGGCATATAACAACATGCATCCATGCCCTGCAGAAAGAACAAATCTGTCTCGGTTAAACCATTTCGGATTTTTTGGATTATGACGAAGATGTTTGTCCCATAATGCGTAACCCATAGGTGCGCAACCCATTGGAAGTCCTGGGTGACCACTATTTGATTTATTAACTGCGTCAACTGCGAGCATTCTGATGCTATTGATGCATAGCGTGTCTAGAGAATTAGTCAGAGCAACCATTTGTATTTAGTGAAAAAATTTTTTAAGTGGACAGTGAAGACGAAATTGATTAGATCATTTTTCGAAAAGCTAGGCAGACATTGTGACCGCCAAACCCGAAAGAGTTAGATAGTACGACGCCTAATTTCTTTTCTCTTGCTGTGTTGGGAACATAATCAAGATCACAATTTGGGTCGGGATTGGAATAGTTAATTGTTGGCGGAATTATTTCATGTTTTATTGCTAAAACACAAGCAACGGCCTCTATTCCCCCTGAACCTCCCAACAAATGACCAGTCATTGATTTGGTTGAGCTTGTGGGAATTTGGAACGCATGATTTCCTAATGCAGTTTTAATTGCCGAAGTTTCATTGCTGTCATTTGCTGGAGTACTTGTTCCATGAGCATTGATGTAATCGACTTGCTCAGGATTGATTTTTCCATCATTTAATGAAAGTTTCATGGCTTCTGCACCTCCTACTCCACCTGGCGTAGGAGATGTGATGTGATGAGCATCACATGTGGTTCCATATCCAATTATTTCAGCATGGATTGTTGCGTCTCTTTTTAATGCATGGTCAAGGGTTTCTAAGATTAAGACCCCTGCCCCTTCTCCAATTACGAATCCATCTCTTTGAGAATCAAAAGGTCTACTTGCAGTAGATGGATCATCATTCCTAAAGGATAAGGCCTTCGCACTGGCAAAACCTGCTACTCCTAAAGGAGTGATACTTGCTTCGGCTCCTCCACAAACCATTGCATCTGCTTTACCTAATTGAAGCAGTCTGAATGCATCACCAATCGCATTTGATCCTGCGGCACAAGCAGTTGAAACTGCTGAACTTGGCCCTTTAGCACCAAGTGCAATTGCAGCTAGACCAGTAGCCATGTTTGGAATCATCATGGGTACGGTAAACGGACTTACTCGACTAGCTCCTTTGTTGTTTAAAACATGCGCTTGACTTTCCATTGTCAGCAATCCGCCAACTCCAGATCCAATAATCACTCCAATTCTTGCGGAATTTGAATCGTCAATTATCAGACCTGAATGATTCAGTGCTTCTTTGGCTGCAATGACTCCAAATTTTGAGAAACGATCCCATCTTTTGGATTCTTTTGGCTCTAATATGCCTGTCGGGTCAAAACTTTTTACCTCTGCAGCAAATCTGCATGCATGAGATGAGGCATCAAAGAGTGTTATTTGATCCACCCCGTTCCGCCCGGATTGAAGCCCTTGGAGGTAACTTCCCAGGTCGTTGCCAATTGGAGTAATTGCGCCAAGACCAGTAATAACAACTCGATGGAGTTTCTCCATCATTTGAACCTCAAGACTGTTTTTCTTCGATGTATTTGACTGCATCCCCAACAGTGGCAATGCCTTCAGCAGCCTCGTCTGGGATCTCTATGTCAAATGCCTCTTCAAGAGCCATCACTAATTCGACAGTGTCGAGAGAGTCAGCTCCGAGGTCGTTTTGGAAATTTGAATCCGGCTTTACTTCACCGGCTTCAACGCTCAGTTGTTCTGCAACAATAGAGCGAACTTTTTCAAGGATTGCTTCCTGGGACATAACCTTCTTAGACCTGACTTCCAATACTACGGGTTAGAGTGTCGAGTTAACAAAAGTGACGGCATTGCAACTATTTTTTTTTATGTAGCGAAACGTAGGTATAGTTTTATACATCAAGGAAATATGGGTTAGTAATTTGTCACACGCCGTCAAAATCTATGACACCTGTATTGGATGCACCCAATGCGTAAGGGCTTGTCCACTGGATGTTCTTGAAATGGTCCCATGGGATGGCTGTAAGGCTTCTCAGATAGCTTCATCTCCAAGAACAGAAGATTGTGTTGGATGTAAGCGGTGTGAAACTGCTTGTCCAACTGATTTCCTCAGTATTAGGGTCTACTTAGGTGATGAAACAACAAGAAGTATGGGTTTGGCTTATTAAAAATTAGTATTTTTCTTAACGAAGCCTTATTTTATAAAGATAATTTTTGAAGTTAATTTAAATATATGTGTGGCATATTTGCTGTTATTGGTTCTAGACAAGTTTCTACTTTACTTATTGATGGATTAAGAAAACTTGAATATCGCGGCTATGACTCAGCAGGGATAGCAACAATTGATAATTCAAATAACGATCAAATTGGAGAACTAAATGTCACGAAATCCAAAGGGAAGCTGATTAATCTCTCAAATTTAATTAAAAAAAAACCTCCAAAAGGTCATGTAGGTATTGCCCATACAAGATGGGCTACTCATGGTAAACCTAACGAAAGGAATGCTCATCCTCATCTTGATTTCTCAGGGCAAATAGCAGTTGTGCAAAATGGAATTATCGAAAACTATAGAGAGTTATCTAACAGCCTGAAACTTAAGGGAATTAAATTGACCTCCGAAACTGACACTGAGATAATTCCACATTTAATTGGTCTAGAGATAGAACAGTCTCTGGCAAATGGACTTTCCCCTAGTGAGCAAACATTATTAATGGCTGTTCAAAAGGTTTTGACTGTTTTAGAAGGCACTTACGCCATAGCAGTGATTTGGTCTAAGGCACCCAATGCTCTAGTAGTGGCTAGGGGAGAAGCTCCATTGGTTCTTGGTTTTGGTGAAGGTGAGTTTTTTTGTGCAAGTGACACGCCTGCATTAGTAGGAGTTACCCGTACATTTTTACCTCTAAGGGATCATGAAATTGCACTTTTAACTCCGTTAGGAATTGAACTTTATGACAATGAGGGAAATAGGCAGCACAGAACACCATCGCTTTTAAAGGGCACAGAACTTTTTGCGGATAAAAGAAATTTCCGTCATTTTATGCTCAAAGAAATTTATGAGCAGCCAGAAACAGCACAATTATGGATAGATAGATTTTTGCCTATGGATTTACCCTCGAAAAATTTAGTCGCTTTGCCGATATCTAAATCTAACCTCGAGAAGATAGATCAAATACAAATACTTGCCTGTGGTACAAGTAGGCATGCAGGTATGGTTGGTGCTTATTTGTTGGAACAGTTTGCAGGGGTTCCTACCAAGGTATATTTCGCAAGTGAATTTAGATATGCACCCCCTCCACTTTCACCCAATACATTGACGATAGGAGTCAGTCAATCGGGCGAAACCGCAGACACTTTAGCTGCGCTAAGGATGGAAAAGGAGAGAAGAGATTCTACAAAAGATGCTAAATATTCTTTTCATCAGTTGGGAATTACTAATAGAGTGGATAGTTCATTAGGTCGCGAACTAGATAATGTTATTGATATTGGATCAGGCATTGAAATAGGTGTTGCAGCAACCAAAACCTTTCTAGGTCAAATGTTGTCCTTTTATGGCTTGACACTTTTATTTGCTTCTCATAGACAAAAAAGAACTCCTAAAGAAATTTTAGATCTCTCTAATGATTTGAGATTAATTCCTAAACAGTTAACAGATCTGATAAAAAAACATGATTCTTTATCTCAGGAAATAGCACATTTGTTTGTTGAAACTAAGGATGTAATTTTCCTAGGTAGAGGAATAAACTATCCAATTGCACTCGAAGGGGCTCTTAAACTAAAGGAAATAAGCTACATTCATGCTCAAGGCTATCCAGCTGGAGAATTAAAACATGGACCCATAGCACTTTTAGATCAGCATGTTCCAGTGGTATCTCTCGCTGTTCCTGGAGTCGTTTATGAAAAGGTTCTTAGTAATTCGCAAGAGGCTAAAGCTAGAGATGCCCGTTTAATTGGGGTGTCTACATATGGACAGGAATCGGAAATGTTTGATGAATTATTCATTATTCCAAAAGTTAGTGAATGGGTTAGCCCTTTATTAACCGTTGTACCTTTACAGTTATTTAGTTATCACATAGCAGCTCATAAAGGTTTAGATGTTGATCAGCCTAGGAATTTAGCAAAAAGTGTAACTGTGGAATAAAAATTTTTCATTCTCAATGAGTGTATTTAATGAATCTCTAAAAATATTTATTTATTAAGTATATTTTTTAGCTGAGATTTTTTATTCTGCCATAAGAATCTTCAAAACGAATGATATCTTCTTCATCTAAATAAGTTCCACTTTGAACTTCAATAAGCTCAAGTTTCATTCTTCCTGGATTGCTTAATCTATGCTTACATCCTAGAGGAATAAATGTACTTTCATTTTCACTTAAAAGTTGTTTTTCTCCGTTTTTTTCAATCAAAGCTGTTCCGTTAACTATAACCCAATGTTCAGCTCTATGATGATGCATTTGCAAAGAAAGAGACGCACTTGGATTTACTTCAATGAGCTTCACTAGCCATCTATTCCCCTCAACTATTGTAGTGTAATTACCCCAAGGTCTATAAATTTTTCTGTGCATTTTACCTTCTGGGAAAGAAGATGAGCTTAGATTTTTGACTATATTTCCAATATTTTGAGATTGATCTCTATTTGCTACTAAAATGGCATCATTTGTATCTACAACTATTAGATTTTCTATTCCTATTCCTACGATTAGACGTTGTTCACTTTTTAAGTAACAGTTTTTACTTTTCTCAGCTATGACTCTACCATTTATATAGTTTCCATCCTTATTTTTATGACTAATATCCCATAAGGACTTCCAACTTCCAATATCACTCCATCCTGCATTTAAAGGAAGAACGGTTCCTAATTTTGTTTTTTCCATCACTGCAATATCGAAAGATATTTTTGGACATTTCTTGAATGATTTTCCTTCTAAGCGTAGAAAATCAAGATCTTCTACATCTTTTTCAAGAGCAATTTTGCAATAATTGATTATTTCTGGAGAGAATTTTTTTAATTCATTTATTATTGAACTAGCTTTAAAAAGAAACATACCACTATTCCAAGTATAGCGAGAATCTTTAATTAATTTCTCAGCTATATCTTTATTAGGTTTTTCTATGAATTTGTTAATTTCTAAACCAGTTATTTGATTTTCTTTACTAGGTAAATTTTTTGCTTCAATGTAACCATAACCAGTTTCTGCGGATGTTGGAACAATACCAAAAGTAACTAGTCTTCCTTGGTGTGCATATGATTTTGCAGATTGAATTACTCTTTGAAACTCAACGGTATCTTCTATCAAGTGATCAGCTGCCAGTATTAATAGTAAAGGATCTTTGCCTAAAGATATTGCGTGAAGAGCAGCAACTGCTACGGCTGGAGCAGTGTTACGTCCTAAGGGCTCCAGAATAATTGCTTGAGGATCAGTATTAATCTCTCTAAATTGCTCTGCGACTATAAATCTGTGATCTTCATTACATATCAATATAGGATTTTCAAGTCCCTCTAAACCTAAAAGCCTTTCATAAGTTTTCTGCAAAAGAGTTTTTTTTGTTCGTGAATCTAATGCTAGAAATTGTTTTGGATAGCTTTCTCTCGAAAGGGGCCAAAGTCTTGTTCCTGATCCACCACTAAGAATTACAGGAATAATTGAGTTATCAGTTATTTCCATAAAGAACTTTTTAATCCATGCTTGAAGTCATGATTTAAAACCTGAATGATTATTAGAGTTCCAATAAGCCAGGAGGTGGATTGATTAGAAGCCATTTTTTTTTGATTTCTATTTCTGGGACAATTTCTTTAACAAAAGGTACCAAAACTTTTTTACCTTCAAACAACTCTATCTCTAAAAGGTCATTTCCTCCCTTGATTAAGTCAGTTACATAACCAATTAGAGTCCTTTTTGCGCCTCGTCTCACTTCTAAACCAATTAAATCAAAGTAATGGTACTCATTTTTACTCAACTTTGGTCTGCTATCAACTGGTATGACTAATTTCCAACCAATGATTTCTTCTGCAGAATTCCGATTAGATACGCCCTCAATAGAAAGTACATAAATTGATTTACCTGGAATAAGTGTTCCTTTTTTTAATTTGATTTCAGTGGGCAATTCGTTAGCTTTTTGAATCCATCGTTTTCCAGGCTTTGTAAATCTTTCAGGAAAGTCACTGGTAGGCTTAATGCGAATATCTCCTCTTAAACCCTGCGGAGCAACAATTTCACCTATTGACATCCATTTATCTTTCTCGGTCATTTTTATGAGTAGAATTTTTTTGACAGTTTATTTGAAGATGTTTAATTATGACTGACTCAAAAGATCCTATCCTTCCTGGGACGACAGTAACTGTTAATAACCAAGAGTCAATTTACAATGGTTATGAAGGGTTTGTTCAACGAATAAGTGGTGATAAAGCAGCAGTGCTTTTTGAAGGAGGTAATTGGGATAAATTATTAACACTACCCTTGAAAGATCTAATGAAAAGCTAATGAATCATTTTGCCAAATAAACTAATTATTGATCAATTATATTATTTTTAAAATACTTCAATGCTTTACTTGCGGCATCTTTTTCTGCTTGTTTCATTGACTTACCCCAGCCTTCAGCTAATGGTCGATTTTTGATATAAACAGTACAAAAAAATCGTTTTGGATCGTCATGCTTTTTGTTGACTTCAATTGTTTTGTATTCAGGAATTGACAAGTTTTTGCTTTGGGTCAATTCCTGAAGTGCTGATTTGTAATTTTTCTTATGAGGATCAGCTAGAACTTCTTTGCTCTTTTCATCCCAGAATGGAATAAGCCAATTTTTTATAGGGTCTAATATACTGAGACTTTCATACAAAGCTCCTATTAATGCTTCAGTTGCCTCTGCTTGAATAGTGGAGTTAGCGGATTTATCACTCAGGGCTTTTTTCCCAATTACTAATACATTCCTGATTTCTATTTTTTTACCAACTTCTTCAAGCCATTGATCACTGACAAGATGAGAACGAAGCTCAGATCTTTCTCCTACTAGCATATATGGGTATTTATCTTTTATGAAATCTGATGCAATTAGTCTTAGAACTGCATCTCCAAGAAATTCAAGATTTTCATAATTAATTTCACTATTTGCCGAACTATGAGTAAGTGATTCATTTATATATAATATATTTTTTATTTTTTTATTAGTAAATTCCTTTTTATATTTTTGATCTAAATTTAGACCTTTGATGAAATTAATTATTTCTTCTATCCTTTGATTCGAGATTTTCATAATGATTTAAAGCATATAATCTAAGTGATAAAAATAAAATTTATACTGTAATTTTTTGTGTAAAATTAATAAAGTGAAAGCAGGTCATAAGCCGGGTTCTGTTCATTCTTCTTTCTTTAGAAAGGGAATGGGCAATCATCTATCTGGGACTAACGTTACCGATAGCCTCAAGCGGCTCTCCTTGGGGACAAGGTTTATGGCCATCCATTGCCCCTCGCCTTGCTCCTAGCCGGGGTTTACCTAGCCAGCACCTCTCGATGCTGCTGGTGCGCTCTTACCGCACCTTTGCACCCTTGCCGCGCTTGTTGGGATTTCCCCATTAAGCATTAGGCGGTGTGTTTCTGTGGCACTATCCTCACGGTCACCCGCACTGGGAATTACCCAGCAAGCCTGGCCAAATAGGAGCCCGGACTTTCCTCAATAGAATTCTTCAGCTTTTGCTGAAGTTCAATTGCGATCACCTCCCCTGCTTTCAACACCATCATGCCTCAAGGCATAATTAATTTCAGGGGGCTGTAGCTCAGTTGGATAGAGCGACGGTTTCCTAAACCGTAGGTCGTGGGTTCGAGTCCCGCCAGCCCCGTGCGAAAAACGAATTAAAACTAAAAATATGTAGTCCTATATGTGGTGGGTGTGCAAAATCATTACTCTCTCGCTAGCGTTGGTGCAGTGAATAAGTCAACATGGCCCAGCTTCACGATCTTCGCTTACGATTACTTGTTCAACAGGAGAGTGAGCATATATCGAACTCTCAACCAAGTGAGTTGGATTTATCAATTGTTCAAGCGCGATGCTTATGTTGGTTAACACTTCTAGCCGAAGCACACGAAGATCAAGCTAATGATGCGGAAGGAAGAGGTGATACAGAGCAAGCAATGGGTTGGTTTGCCGATTCAATGAGATTACGTGATGTTATTCAAGTTGTTACTAGTATTGAAATCCCACTACCTGAAAGCTCTGATTTGGATGGTAATGAAGGAGGAGGAGACTTATTTAATGGTGAGCCCCCTATGACGGCCTAAGAAATGCAATGATGGTTTTAAGCTGCCTCGAGGAAGGTGTCTGAAGAACCATGCCAATGCGCAGATTGCCAACGATTTTATAGGGAACATGATCGTTTAATTAGAGAGTTTCCCACTTTGCGGAAACAACAAGAGATAAATTGGGCTGCTCTTCAATCATTTAGAACTTTATGCGGACGAGTTTTAGAAGATTTACAAAAGAAACTTAATTCAAATTCATTTAATCAATCTGAAGAGAATTGTAAAATCGGACCTATTGAGAAAAAAGAAAAATCTATTACTCAAGTAATATCTGAACTTGAAAATATTAATGCACATTTATATTCTATTGAAGCCCTAATGGAAAGAATTTTTGATGTCAAAGTTTCTAATGAAGTTGAAGATACATTTAGAGAGATTGCTGGTGAACTTGCTCCAGATCCATTAAATATTGATCGCTTAAGGTTAAATAGATTATTACATCAAACACCAGACTTGCCTGATAAGTAGCTCTTTATTTTTCACAACTTATCTCTACAGGTAATGGTTTAACTTTCCATATAGATTGACAATATTCTCTTATTGATCTGTCTGATGAGAAAAAACCCGATCTTGCTGTATTTAATAATGCCATACGGTTCCATTTTTTACTTTTTTTCCAAGCTTTACTAACCTCATCTTGTGCACGAAGGTAATCATCAAAATCAGCCATAACAAAGAATGGATCATTCCCCGTCAAAATATTTATTATTGGTCTAAAGAGCTCACTATCACCGTTACTAAAATGCCCAACGTCTATTAAATTAAGAGTTTCTTGTAGTTCATTGGATTCTGTAATAAAGCTATTTGGACTATATCCTTGATCTCTTAATTCCATGATTTCTGATTCTGTCTTTCCAAACAAAAAGAAATTTTCTGCACCAACTCTTTCTCTGATTTCTACATTGGCTCCATCAAGTGTTCCTATTGTTAATGCACCATTCATGGCGAATTTCATATTTCCAGTACCTGAAGCTTCTTTACCAGCAGTTGAAATTTGCTCAGAAAGATCAGTTGCTGGATAGACTTGTTCACCTAGTTTTACATTGTAGTCAGGAAGAAAAACTACCCTTAATAATCCATCCATATCAGGATCGGCATTAACTACATCTGCTATTCCATTGATAAATCTAATCATTAACTTCGCCATGAAATAACCTGGCGCAGCTTTACCACCAAAAATAACTGTACGAGGCGCAATGTTTTTGGTTATTCCATTTTTTATTCTTAGGTATTGTGCAATGACTTGCAATGCATTTAAATGCTGTCTTTTATATTGATGAATTCTTTTAACTTGAACATCAAATAAACTTGAGGGATCTACTAGAACGCCAGTTTGTCTGTGTATATAACCAGCAAGTTTCCTTTTGCCAGAAAGCTTAGCGGATGCAAAAAGATCTAAAAAATTTGAGTCATTTTCTTTCTTTTCTAACTCTAGTAAAAGGTCCATATTAGTAATCCAATTGGGACCAATCTCTTTATCAAGAAGTTTTGAAAGTTCAGGATTTGCTAGAGCTACCCATCTACGTGGAGTAACTCCATTTGTGACATTAGTGAATTTTTCAGGCCAGAGTTCTGCAAATTCAGGTAGTAATTGTCTCTTAATTAAATCTGAATGAAGCGCAGCTACACCATTTACATGGTGTGCTCCGATTGTCGCTAAATGTGCCATTCGTATAGCTTTGCCACCTTCTTCATCGATGATTGAAAGCTTCCTTAGAATCGAGTCATTACCTGGATACTTGAGTCTTACTTGCTGCAAGAATCTTCTATTTATTTCATAGATAAGTTCTAAATGTCTAGGTAATAAGTCTTTAAACAAGCTTAGATCCCATTTTTCGAGAGCTTCGGGCAACAAAGTGTGGTTTGTATATGCTACTGATCTATTGGTGATTTCCCAAGCTTTATCCCAATCCAATCTGTGTTGATCGATTAAGAGTCTCATTAACTCTGCAACTGCAATAGCTGGATGAGTGTCATTCAGTTGAACTGTCCAGTGTTTTGGGAATTCCTCAACAGCTATTGACCGCTTTTCTAAACTTCGAAGCATATCCTGTAAAGAACAACTTACAAAAAAGTGTTGTTGCTTTAAACGTAATCTTCTTCCTTCATCAGTTCCATCATTTGGGTAAAGAACTTTTGACAAAGTTTCTGATGCAACTTTTTCTTCCACAGCACCATAATAATCGCCAATATTGAAAGCGTAGAAATCAAAACTTTCAGTCGCATCAGCTCTCCATAATCTCAATCGATCACAGCTATTTACTCGATATCCAAGAACAGGCACATCATGTGGAACACCTATCGCGTGTTCGCTTGGAATCCATCGAGAGCGATAGTTTCCATTATCGTCTGTATAGCTCTCAGTTTGGCCTCCAAAACCGACTAAGCAAGCTTCATCTGGTTGGGGTAATTCCCATGGCCATCCACCTTTAAGCCATTTATCTGTAACTTCTACTTGCCAACCATCTCTAATTAATTGGTTGAAAATACCAAATTCGTACCTTATTCCGTATCCAACTGCAGGAACCTGAAGACTTGCCAGTGATTCCATATAGCAAGCGGCAAGTCTCCCTAATCCTCCATTCCCAAGACCAGGCTCTTCTTCTACTTCCAGTATTTCATTTAGAGATTCAATCCCAAACCTTTTAAGAGCTTCTTCTGCCTCTTTTTTAATTCCTAGATTTAGTAAATTGTTATTGAGTTGAGGCCCTATTAGGAATTCAGCTGAAAGATAAGCAACTGTTTTTTGAGGTCTTGCTCTAATTGTCTCTTGACTTGTTAGATATCTACTCATCAATCTGTCTCTAACAGCAAAACTCAAAGCCATATAGAGATCTCTCAGACTTGCTGAAGTAGCAAGTTTGCCAAGAGTAAAAAAGAGATGCTCAGTCATTCCATCGAAAACTGCATCAGCATCCATGCCAGCCCGAACAGGATCCGCATAGCATCCTGGGGTAGGCAGACGCAGGTCTAGTGACTGGGAGCTGCTCATAAAGGCATCAAATGTTTCTGGACGCTAGCCAATAAAGCCTTAGTAATCAGTTAGTAACTTCAGATCCACACCTTATTGATTAAGTCACCTTTGATACTTATGCCAAATATGCCCTTTGATTAGGTAATTTATGTCTTAAAGAAAAGGCTTTTCTAGAAAAACTGATGGTATTAATTCCTTTAGTCTCAGCCCTAAATACGCATGATGTTGAGGTCGCGGAAACACTTATAGGTGTCATTAATTTCTTAATGATCTTCGTTGCTGCAAGGACTTTGGCTGAAATCCTGGTTCGACTCAGTTTGCCTACAATCGTCGGTGAACTTCTTGCGGGAGTTTTAATTGGCGCCTCAGGATTACATCTTTTGTTGCCGCCAAGTGCTCATGCAGAATTAAATCAAGGTTTTGTTTCTCTTATCAGCACACTTGCTTCAGTACCCAAAGAAGCAGTACCAGATATTTATTTTGAAACTTTTCCTTCATTGCAAGCCGTAGCAACTTTAGGACTATATGCGTTGTTATTTTTAACCGGTCTGGAAAGCGAATTAGAGGAGCTTGTAGCAGTTGGAGCGCAAGCATTCACTGTCGCAATGGCAGGAGTGATTTTGCCATTTGCTTTTGGAACTTTTGGATTAATGTTTATTTTCCAAGTAGATATCATTCCTGCGATATTTGCTGGAGCATCTATGACAGCTACGAGTATAGGTATTACTGCAAGTGTTTTTGGTGAGCTTGGATATTTAAAAACTCGTGAGGGGCAAATTGTTATTGGCGCAGCAGTATTAGATGACATACTTGGAATAGTTATTCTTGCTGTTGTAGTAGCTCTTGCTACGGGAGGATCATTGCAAATTGCTCCCATTGTCAAATTAGTACTAGCTGCAACTGTTTTTGTATTTGCTGCAATTGCTTTGAGTCGAACAGCTGCTCCAGCCTTTGATTGGTTGCTTGAAAGACTTAAAGCTCCTGGAGCTGTTGTTGTGGCTTCTTTCGTCATCTTAGTCTTAAGCTGTTTTGTTGCCACTGCTATTGGTTTAGAAGCTGCTTTGGGTGCTTTTGCAGCTGGATTGATACTTAGTAGTTCCAAAAATAATCACGCAATTCAACAATCTGTTTTGCCCTTGGTATCGCTATTCGCAACTATTTTCTTTGTGCTTGTTGGAGCAGGTATGGATCTTTCTGTAATAAATCCTTTAGATCCACAGAGTCGATCTGCTCTAATTGTGGCTGGTTTCTTATTTATTGTGGCAATTGTTGGAAAAATTGCTGCTGGCTGGTGCTTCTTAATTGATAAACCAACAAACAGATTAGTGGTTGGCTTGGGAATGATGCCTAGAGGTGAGGTCGGATTGATTTTTCTAGGATTGGGAACAAGTGCTGGTTTGCTTACCCCTTCCCTCGAGGCAGCAATATTGTTAATGGTTATTGGAACAACATTTTTAGCTCCTGTTTTACTAAGAGTTGTTTTGAAAGATAAACCCCCTTCAGGAGGTAATGCTATCCCTGATGAGATTGCGGCTGATCCAGTTGGATTAGTTTAGAAATTATTTAAAATTCTTTTTCAAAAAGGTGAGGAAATTTCGAAAAAAAGAAATAAAACCACTAATCTTTTTTTATCAATGATTTACTAGGATCTGTAATTGTAAGTTTATTCTTAAATGGTTTCCTCAGTTGTAGAAACAAATCTTTCTGATTGGAAATTCTTAGGTCATTCTGTTCACCGTTTGAGCATTATTCCTGAAGATCATAAAAATATGTCCGATGAAGAGAAAGGTCCAGCAATTCTTTTAATTCATGGCTTTGGTGCCTCTACAAGGCATTGGAGGCATAACTTACCAGTACTTGGGAAACAGTATGAAGTTCACGCTTTAGATCTGCTTGGCTTTGGTAAAAGTTCTAAACCGGGTGGTCTTGCTTATGGTGGCCCTCTTTGGAAAGATCAAATAGTCGCCTACGTTAAAGAAAACATTGGGAGACCAACAATACTAGTAGGTAACTCTCTAGGAGGTTATGCCGCGCTTGCTAGTGGTGCTGCTTTGGGTTCTGAGGCGGCGGGTGTGGTTTTATTAAATGCTGCTGGTTATTTTAGTGAAGACAAAAAAATAACTACAGGATTTTGGGCTACCGCCAGAAAAACTATTGCTGGTATCTTTCTCAAAAATGCTCTATTGCAAAGAATAATTTTTGAAAACCTTAGACAGCCTTCAACAATTAAACGTACTTTAAATCAAGTTTATATTGATACATCAAACGTCGATGATGAATTAGTTGAAGCGATCCGACAACCATCTTTGGATGCTGGTGCTTTTAATGTCTTCAAAAGTGTTTTTGATCCCGCAGGACCTCAGGGAAGACCACTTGATGAGTTGTTTTCTCAGCTGAAAGCACCATTGTTATTGATCTGGGGCAATAGAGATCCTTGGATGAATGCGCCTGGTAAAAGGGCTACTTATGAAAAACACACTCCTGAAAATACAAAAGAAGTTGTTTTAGATGCTGGCCATTGTCCACATGATGAAGTTCCCGATCAGGTTAATTCCGCTCTTTTAGAATGGATAAATCAGCTTTAATTGATGACCGTCAGTTTTAAAAAAGAGACGATTCCCTACCCTCACTGGGAATATTCAAATCCTGAATTCAATTCACTTATAAGAATTGTTCCCGAAAGAGGAGGATTAATTACTGAATGGTTAAGCGAAGGGAAAGAACTTTTGTACTTTGATTTAGAGCGTTTTCTAGATAAAGATAAAAGTGTCAGAGGAGGAATACCTATCCTTTTCCCGATATGCGGTGATTTGTCTGAAGACTATTTAATTCATGGTAAGAAATACTTTTTAAAACAGCATGGTTTTGCAAGAGATTTACCTTGGTCAATTAATTTATTAAAAAATGAATTAGGAATTAGGTTAAAACTAAGTGATAATAAAGAATCTCGTTCTTGTTTTCCGTTCTTCTTTACTCTTTTGATGGATGTTTGCTTGAAAGAAAAAAGTCTTCAAATATCTGTTAAAATATATAATCAGGGTCAAGATTCTATGCCTTTTAGTTTTGGTTTGCATCCATATTTCCAAGTTTCAAATACAAAAAGAATAAAGATAGATGGCTTGCCTGAAAAATGCATAGATCAAACTAATATGAAAATTTCTAATGCCTCTGACCAAATAAGAATTTTAGATAAAGGAGTTGATTTTCTTTCTTATCCTTCTCGTTCGGTGAAACTTTTCGATTCTTTATCTGGGAATGTAATTGAATTAATTCATCAAGAGCCAATGGATACAACAGTCATATGGACTGATCCTCCAAGACAAATGGTTTGTCTTGAGCCTTGGACCAGCCCAAGGAATTCAATGGTTACTGGAGATAGAAAACTTGAAATTAAACCAGAAGAATATATAGAATTATTTACCACTTTTAAGCATAATTCTTTTTAGTTTTTTTAAATTTTTTAGGAGTTTAAAAATCCACTAATTAAATTTAATTAGTGGATTTTTGTATGACAAATATTTCAATTTTTTGTTCGTTTTTGCATCTATGATCAATATATTATAGATTCGTCATTCATGAATTTGTGATGAATAATGTTAGGAGCAGATGTTTCCTCTCCGGGCGTACTTAATATTGATGACCTTAGGTCTATAGCTAAAAATCGTCTACCGGCAATGGTTTTTAACTATATAGATAGTGGTGCAGATAGAGAACAAACACTTTTACAAAATTGCAACTCATATAACGAAATTTTATTTAGACCTAGATGTGCAGTCTCTGTTCCATCGTGTGATCTTGGAATATCTGTTTTAGACCAGAAATTTCAACTTCCTTTCTTGTTGGGACCAGTAGGGAGTAGCAGAATGTTCTATCCCCAGGGAGAAGTCGTTGCAGCTAGAGAGGCAGGAAAAGCAGGAACTGGATATACTTTGTCGACTCTCTCTGGTTGTTTATTAGAAGATGTTAAAGCTGCTACGAACGGACCAGCTTGGTATCAGCTGTATTTGCTTGGTGGTAAACAAGTCGCGTTAAAAACAATTGCTCGAGCTAAAGAAGCAGGATTCTCAGCAATAGTTGTAACTATTGATACGCCTGTATCTGGCTTGAGGGAACGAGATATGCGATCAGGAACCCAACAGCTTTTATCTATGAATCCTTTTGAGATGCTTCCTTATATTCCTCAAATGCTAGTTAAACCATGCTGGTTGACTCAATGGTTAAGTGATGGAGGCTTAATGAGTTTTCCAAATGTTCAACTTGATGATGGTCCTATGGGATACACGGCAATTGGTCCTGCATTAGAACAATCAGTTGTTACTTGGGAGGATCTTCAATGGATACGCGAGGCGTGGGGTGGAAAAATTATTGTTAAGGGTATACATATTGGTGATGACGCAAAAAAAGCGGTGGAGCTAGGAGCTGATGCGATCGTTATTTCTAATCATGGAGCTAGGCAACTTGATAGTGTTGCTCCTACTATCCGTGTTTTGCCTGAAATTTTAGCTGCAGTAAATGGGAAAACAGATGTGTTGCTAGATGGAGGTGTTCGCAGGGGTAGTGATGTCGTAAAAGCATTGTGTCTTGGCGCGAAGGGAGTTTTAATAGGTAGAGCCTATGCGTATGGACTTGCTGCTGCAGGAGGGAAAGGCGTTGCCAGAGCTATAGAAATTCTTCAAACGGATATAGTGAGAACTATGAAACTATTGGGATGTGCGTCTGTTGCTGATCTAAATAAATCTTATATTCAAGTTCCTGAAAGTTGGGAGAGATTCGAATGAATTGTTAATTAAGTAACAGATTACTTTTTTATGAAAATAATTATTTTTGATGATGATCCAACTGGATCTCAAACTGTTTATGGATGCCCATTATTATTTAATTGGGATGAAAAAACTCTAGAGAAAGCATTTATAAAATCCTCGCCTTTAATATTTATACTTTCGAACACAAGATCTTTGTCTTCTGTTTTGGCTGTTAAGAAAACCAGAGAAATATGCTCATCTATTAAGAAGTTTTTTTTAAAACAAGGATATTCCAAAGATGATTATTTTTATATTAGTAGAGGTGATTCAACATTACGTGGTCATGGTGTTTTAGAACCTGCAATTCTTGCTGAAGAATTAGGACCATTTCATGCAACATTTCACATTCCAGCTTTTTTGGAAGGAGGAAGAACAACTGAAAATGGTATTCATTATCTAAATGGGATACCTGTACATACTACTGATTTTGGTAGTGATAATATTTTTGGATTTTCTACTAGTGATTTAGCTAAATGGATTGAAGAAAAAAGTTTTGGAAAGATACAGGCTGAAAATATCTTGCATGTTGAAATTAAACAATTAGATATAGCTTTTAATAATGAAGATGGTTTCAAATCTCTTTTAAGCTTTTTGTCTAAATTAGAAAATAATATTTCAGTAGTTGTTGATGCTAAATTACCTCATCATTTAGAAACACTGGCAAGGGCAATAAAAATAGTTTCTAGAGAAAAAAGATTTCTTTTCAGAACAGCAGCAAGCTTCATAAATTCCCTTTCTGGCTTGCCATCTAACCCTCATGATACTGCAGATTTAGTATCTTTAAAATCTAAAAATAATGAGTTTGATTATAAGCCAGGTTTGATAATGGTTGGTTCTCATGTGAAATTAGCGACAGATCAATTAGAGGTTTTATTAAAAGATAATTCCTGTGAAGGCTTGGAAATACCAGTCAGTAAATTAGCTGATATTTTTGCTTTAGAAGATTATCAAAAAGAAATCTTAGAGCTTGAGGATATTTTATTATCGAAAATAGATGATATTTTGCATATAAAAAAAGTACCTGTTTTATATACTACTCGAGAAGAAATGAAGTTCTCTTCTTACTCTAAAAGAATGAATTTTGGACTTGACCTTGCAGAGTTTATGGCAATTCTAGTTAGAAAAATAACTAATAAGTTGGGTTACATTATTAGTAAAGGAGGTATTACTACACAACTCTTGCTTCAAAAGGGGTTGAATTTTAATCAAGTAGATTTAAGAGGCCAAATATTACCAGGATTGTCAATAGTAAAAGGTATTTCTGATCAATATGATTTACCAGTAGTTACTTTCCCAGGTAATCTAGGCAATGAGAAAACACTTCTAGAATCATTTAGATTAATGGAGTCAAATTTTTAATTATTGAAAGACTCTAAAGAATGTTTAATTAAAATCTTTCAACAATTGATTTAGCAAAATCACTACAACTAAGAGGCTCTACTCGTGGTTCCATTAATCGTGCTAGATCGTAAGTAACTTGTTTATCTGAAATAGATTTGCTCAATCCATTTGTAATTAATTTTGCTGCCTCATTCCACCCCAAGTATTCCAGCATCATTACTCCACTTAGTATTACGGAACCTGGATTTATTCTGTCCAAACCTGCATGTTTCGGAGCTGTTCCATGGGTGGCTTCGAAAATAGCTGCTGTATCTCCAATGTTTGCTCCTGGTGCCATCCCAAGTCCACCAACAATTGCAGCGGCCGCATCTGATATATAATCGCCATTTAGATTGAGAGTTGCAAGTATGGAATATTCTTGAGGTCGTGTTTGAATTTGTTGAAAAATACTATCTGCTATTCGGTCATCAACCATGACCATACCTTTCCATTTTCCTTGGCCATGACTACTTCCAATGCTTGTAATCACGGAACAAACTTCATCACAAATAGCTTTCTTTTTCTCTTCTGTTAAAGATGAAAAACCTGGATCAATTAACTCAGCATTCTCCTCGTAGGTGATGAGAGGATTTTTTTCTAGATTATCTAAAATCCAACTTTCTCTCTCGGTTACGCATTCATTCCTAAATTCTGTGGTTGCTAATTCGTATCCCCAATCTCTGAAAGCTCCTTCAGTGAATTTCATGATGTTTCCCTTATGAACTAAAGTCACATGCCTTTTGGCCCCCTGAAGCTTGAGTGCATGTTGAATTGCTCGTCTTATATGCCTTTGACTACCACTTTTGCTAACTGGTTTAATGCCTATCCCTGCTCCGCTAGGAATCTTCCTGTTTTTTAGTTTTTGGCTGGCTGGAATTATTTCATTATTGAGTTCATCAATCAATTTGATGCATTCGGGGTCATCAGATTCCCATTCAATACCCATATAAATATCTTCAGTATTTTCTCGATAAACAATGACATCTAAATCTTGTGGCTTTTTGTGAGGGCTTGGAGTCCCTTCGTAATATTTGCAAGGTCTAACGCATGAATATAAATCAAAAATCTGTCTTAGAGATACGTTTAAAGATCTAATTCCTCCCCCTACAGGCGTGGTTAAAGGTCCTTTGATTGCTATCCCGTAAGTTCGTATCGCCTCAAGAGTATCGTTTGGTAAGTATTGATAAGTTCCATATAAGTCGCAAGCTTCATCACCTGCATAGATTTTGAACCATTCAATGGATCGATTTTTCCCATAAGCTTTTTCAATGGCTTTATCGATTACTAATTGTGTAGCAGGCCAAATATCTATTCCTGTTCCATCACCTCTAATAAATGGAATAATTGGATGGTTTGGTACTACTGGATTTCCATCAGTAAAAGTAATTTTTTGGCCTTTTGATGGAGCAGTGAGCTTTTCAAAATTTGCCATAATTTTTATTCAGCGATTAATAGATCTAATGTTGAGCTTATGTCTAAGTGGTAAGTTTTGATTAAATGATTTTGAACTCATGGCAGTAGCCTTGGCTAGGCAACTTCGGGAAGGGACTAAAAAGTCTCATACGATGGCTGAAAATACAGGTTTTATAAGTTGTTTTCTCAAGGGAGTAGTTGATAAGTCCTCATACAGAAATTTATTAGCTGATTTATATTTTGTTTACTCTGCGATGGAGGAAGAGATAGAAAAACTTTGTGAAAATGCTCATCCTATAATTTCTCCAATTGGATTCAAAGAGCTTTTTCGGAAGGAAAAATTGGAACAAGACCTGTCGTTCTACTTTGGTAGTAAGTGGTCTGACTTGGTAAAGCCCTCTAAGCCAGCTGTTGAATATGAAGCAAGAATTAGAGAAATTGCAAAAGATAACCCTGAACTCTTAATCGGACATCATTACAGCAGATATATAGGTGACTTGTCTGGTGGACAGCTTTTGAAAACCATCACTAAAAAAGCTATGAATCTACCTGATGATGAGGGACTTAGCTTTTATATTTTTGATGAAATTAGAGATGAGAAAGAATTTAAAATCAAGTATCGAAATACTTTAGATAATCTTCCCATTGATCAAAAGATAGCAGATTCAATTATTGAAGAAGCTAATAGATCTTTTAAATATAATATGGATATTTTTAATGAATTGGAAGGAAATTTAATTGCTGCTATTGGAAAAGTTTTATTTAGGTTTTTTGCAAATAAAAAGCGAAAAGGTAGTACAGAGTAATGAAATTGATATTTTCTCAAGACTATTGCTTTATTTATATTCAGTTTCTATTACGATGTCAATTACAATAGTATAAAAGGTTTGTATTTATTCTTTGTGACTGATTTAATGACTTTAAGTAAGATTAAGTTTGTAAATGCTCGAAGGAGATGACTGTATATGTTTGATGATCTTTTAGATGAGTTAACAAAAAATATTCTTGAACATGGCGGTAAGAAGTTGATTGTTCCGAATGAATTTTTTGAACGGGTTTCTAAAAACGGTAATTATAAACTAAATAGCTGGTTATGGGATGTTCCTGAATTTCGAAGATGGAGAGTGACCAGATTGGATGCTGGAGACCGTCTTCAAGTATTAAATTCAGTTGCTTATCCTGATGAGAAACATGATATGCCAATTCTGGGTATTGATCTTTTATGGTTTGAAAAAAAACAAAAGCTAGTTGCTATTCTTGATTTTCAGCCTCTTGTTCAAGATAAAGAATATTTTGATAGATACTTTGATGGCTTGAAAAGCCTTAAAAAATGTTTTAATGAGTTTAATACTGATATGAAAAGTAATATATATGATCCAAGTAAGTATTTCTCTCCATGGGCTCTATTTTGCAAAGGTGGTGATTTTGAGGCGGAAAATATTTTACCAAAAGTTTTTAGTTCTTTTCTTAAATGTTATTGGGTAAATCTTCATTTATCTAAAGCTAATGAAAATCATATTAAATCTCAAGTGGTCAGCTTGTTACACATAGATTATGATAAATATAGTGCTGAGAAAGACCCTGCTCATAGTTTATTTTCTGGATTTTTTGGCAAAGAATGGTCAGAGAAATATATGAAAGAGTTTTTATTCCCTTTAAGCCTAGAAAACATTAATTCTTCATTTTAGTTTTTTAAATGCAAATTAAAAGAAATAATAGTCTTGAACCTATTTCAATAAGTAATTGGCGTTGGGCTTATTTCTTAGATGAAACTATTAATGCGTTTTCTATTTTTCAACCTAGACCTTATCCAATAGAAAATGATTTTCTTTTTAGAGAATCTTTTTTTGGTTCAAGTTCGAATCCTAAAAAAGTTGTTTTGGAAACATGGGGTCTAAAGACAAAAAAAATACGACAGGCTAGATGTGCTTGTCTACAAGCTGATGAAAATACTTCTGTCATGAATTTGGTGATTTCACCTTTCAATTATTTTGATTTGCCTTTTTTTGGAGCCGATTTCGTAACACTTCCAAATGGACATCTTATTGCATTAGATCTTCAACCTGCATTAAAAGATGACATGATTCATACTCAATATGTTTCAGGAAAGTTAAAATCTATACACGAAAATTGGCAATCTAAACTTCCTCTAGGAGGAGATATCCCATCGCAGGCTAGAAAATATTTTTCTCAAGGTTTTCTTTGGTCTAGGATTCCCCTAGGAACAGAAGGGGATAAATTAATTAGTAAGGTAATTAAACCAGCTTTTGATGATTATTTGAATTTGTTCTTGGATTTAGTGACTAAAGCAAAAAGGATTTCACCCGAAAGGTCTTTAAAGGTGCTAACTGGCCAGAAAAAATATATGCAATATCGCGCCGAAAAAGATCCTGCAAGAGGAATGTTACGAGGCTTCTTTGGTAATTTATGGACTGAAAGCTATATAAATAATATTCTTTTTGACTTACAATAAAGTTTAGATTTGAAGATTATGGTAAAAAAAATCCTCTTTGTTTGTTTAGGAAACATTTGCCGATCTCCTGCAGCCGAAGGCGTCTTTAAGCAAAAGATTAAAGATAGAGATTTGGAAAACCTTTTTGTCGTTGATTCTGCAGGAACTGGTGGTTGGCATGTTGGAAATCTTGCTGATCCACGTATGCGTGAAACAGCATTATCAAGAGGTATAGAACTGACAAGTAGATCAAGAAAAATCGAAGAAAATGATTTATATGAATTTGATCATATCCTTGTTATGGATCAAGATAATCTTGATGCTGTTAAATCATTAATTAAAGATTCTATGAATCCTGTAAATTCTAAAATTAAACTTATTCTCACTTATTCAAAAGACTCTCAATTAGATGAAGTTCCTGATCCTTATTATGGAGGACAAAATGGCTTTGATAAAGTTTTAGATTTACTTGATGATGCTATAGATGGATTAATAGATAGTCTTATAGATTAGGAGTAGGCCAGACTTCTTCGGGAATTTTTGATCTAAAAATATAAATCAGTTCTTTTAAAACATCTTCAATATTCATCCCATCTGTTACTAGCTCTATTGCATCTTGAGCTTTTTTTAAAGGAGCGATTTTTCTTTCACTATCTTTTTTATCTCTTTCTGTAATTTCTTGTTCAAGATCTTCAATGCTTGAGAATTCATAACCTCTTTTATTTAAGTCAATAGCTCTTCTTTTTGCTCTTTCTGTTGGAGAGGCAGTAAGAAAAATTTTTACATTTGCATCTGGAAATACAGCTGTGCCTATGTCTCTTCCTTCTGCAACTAAGCCACCATCATTTCCAATTACTTGTTGTTTTAGAGTCAATAATTCCCTTACAAATTTTTGTTTGGCAATTTCAGAAACCATTGAAGTCACTTCTGGGGAACGTATCTTTTCAGTTACGTCAATATTATTAATGAATATCTTTTGCTCAACACCTCTTGCATTTTTAAATTCTAATTTTGAATCTTTCAATATATTTTTGATTTCCACTTGATCACTTGGATCAATGGAATTATTTATTATTAACCAAGTCACCGCTCGATACATAGCGCCAGTATCTAAATATATAAAACCAAGTCTTTTGGCAAATGCTTTAGTTACCGTGCTTTTACCGGCACCAGCTGGACCATCAATTGCAATAATTGGTTTTCGATGCATAAGAAAAGTGTGATCAATTAGCCTTGTAGACCCACATTTTACTGCTACTGCCAAAAGGCATAGTCCATTTATGTTATCTTTTTCTTTTAATGAAAATGGGTCTACGATTTTTAGATACTCTATTTTTAAATTATTTTCTTTAAGTATTGAAGCTATTTTTTTGAGATTTATTATTTTCTTTTTTTCAAATTCTCTTTTTGCCTCTTTAATTGCATTAGGTAATGCCAGAGCATTGACTCTTTCAGAATCGCTCAGATAAGAATTCCTCGAACTATAAGCAAATCCATTTTCATCCCTTTGTGTGGAGTAGGACTCAATATTTACAGGTATAGATAAATCTTGAAATAGCCTTCTAATAATAATTAATTGTTGCCAATCTTTTTCTCCTAGAATAAGTTTCTCTGGTCTGATAATTCTGATAAGACGAATAATAACTGTCGCAACCCCATCAAAATGCCCTGATCTCTCTTCACCACATAGTTTTTTGTGCAATGTTTCAGGAACTTGGATTTTAAAATGTGAATTTTCTCCTCCAGGAAAAACTTCAAAATAATCTGGAGCCCAAATTACATCTGCTCCTACTTTAAAAGCTAATTCAGCATCTCTATTTATATCTCTGGGATATTTTTTGAAGTCTTCATCCTTGCTAAATTGCAATGGATTTACAAAAATACTTACAAGAATAATTTGGTTTGTTTTTGTTTTCCGTTCCGTTGCTTTCTCAATTAAATATTGGTGACCAGCATGAAGTCCTCCCATAGTAGGGATGAAAATTATTGATGAATTTAGTTCACTAAGCCAATCTGTTAATTCAGCATTAGTTTTGATGATTTTCTGTCCCACTATGTTGTTAAACAAATTAATTTCATCAACTTATGATTGAAATGAAATAGGTTGATTGCATACCTATCACATATGGATTTCATATGAGGGTAGGTCTTTTTTGAAAAAGAAAGCTTTTTACTGATGGATTACAAAACTGCCGGAGTTGATGTTACTGCTGGAAGAGCCTTTGTGGACAGAATTAAATCATGCGTTGAAAAAACTCATAAAAGTGAAGTGATTGGAGGGTTAGGTGGCTTTGGAGGGTGTATCAAAATTCCAAAAGGCTATGAAAGTCCAGTATTGGTATCTGGTACTGATGGAGTTGGTACAAAATTAGAATTAGCTCAGCAATATGGCTGCCATTTTGGAGTTGGAATTGATCTAGTTGCAATGTGCGTAAATGATGTAATAACTAATGGTGCGCGACCCTTGTTTTTTCTCGATTACATCGCAAGCGGAAACTTGACTCCCGATTCTTTGGCTGAAGTGATAGAGGGAATTGCTGAAGGATGTAGTCAATCTGATTGTTCTCTTGTGGGAGGTGAAACTGCTGAAATGCCAGGTTTTTATCCCAATGGAAGATATGACCTGGCAGGCTTTTGTGTTGGTATTGTTGAATATGATCAGTTAATAGATGGCACTCAAATTAATTCTGAAGATCAGATTATTGGTATAAAAAGTAATGGTGTGCATAGCAATGGTTTTAGTCTTGTTCGTAAAGTACTTGCCAAGGCGAATGTGGACGAAAATACTCTTTATGGTAAAAACCAGAGGAACTTGATTCAATCTTTGCTAGAACCAACCGCAATTTATGTTCAACTTGTTGACAAATTGTTGAGAGAAAATTTACCAATTCATGGAATGACTCACATAACAGGTGGAGGTTTGCCAGAGAATCTCCCTAGAATCTTCCCGTCTGGATTGTTGCCACATATAGATATAACATGCTGGAAAATATCTGAAATCTTTAATTGGTTACAAAACGCAGGAGATATTCCTGAAATCGATCTTTGGAATACCTTCAATATGGGGATAGGTTTTTGTCTAATTGTCCCAAAAAATGCAGTCAATTCTGCTTTAGAAATATGTACCAAAAATGATTTTGAAGCTTGGAATATAGGCCAAGTTATCGAAAGTCCGAATCATTCAAAGCATGTAGACATTATCGGAATACCTAGTTGAGTTTATTAAGCTTAGTTTTATAAAATTCTGCGGTACAGTTTTTCGAACAAATTAGATGAAGGTTGAAAAAGATTTTCTATATCGGTAAAAAAACAGTAAGATGTAAAAAAACGCAAGCCGGATATTAGTTCGGGTAATGCGAAGTTAGATCTTAATTAGCTCTATGCCTTTTGAAAATCAACAGCGTTTGACGCGTAGGAGAAGTTCTGCAGGTCCAACACCTCCTAGAAAGCCTCTAGGAGGACAAGCAGATTCGGGTATGCGACAAAATAGTGGCCCAAGACCAACTTTTTTAACCCTTAGAGATCATGGAAAAGTTTATGTAGCTGATTTACCTAACTTGTCTGATGGGCAACTATCTCACATTGGGAAAGAAGCTGATGAAGTGCTTACTAGTTTGGAGAGTAGAATTAATGATCTAGAAAGAGAAGCAACTCATGGGCAAAAAGATAATGATACTTTGATTAAAGCCTCCACTAAGCATGAGGTCACTCTCAGATTTATTCGAGCCATTCAAGACGAACAGGAACATAGAAAAAATAATCCTGCATTAAAAGATGCGGCATCAGAGTCTTTACCACTAACATTCCTTGAGGTAGCAAGGCATAGATTGCCAGGTGCAACCTTTGACTCATTGTTGAGAGAAGCATTAGAAGCTTGTGCCAAAGATGGAGAAGAACCTGAGAAAGAAATAATGGAAAAAAACACAAATTCACAGCCTATCCCACCAGCAAAAGTGATTAGTCTTCCTAGCTCTTCAGATTCAATGAAAGTTATTGTCAGTCCAGATAATTGAGTTTGTTTTATGGACTAGTGAAAGGGTTTCGAGGCATATATGCCAGACATTTATTTCTGTGAAAATCTAGTTTTTCTTTTTCACTTTTAGTTAAAGACCAATTTAGTGCAGAAATTGCATCTGTTGCTTGTAATGGATTACGAATCCCAACTATTGGTTTGGCTCCATGAGACCTTACCCAATTCAATGCAACTTGTGCCTGAGAGGCTGAGTATTTTTTCCCAATATTACTTATTAATGTTCTCAACTCTATCGTTTTTGGAAGTATCCTTTGAAATAATTTTTTTCGTAAGAACGTTGAAGGCTTGGGACTCTTATTAGGTGGAATTGTGAGGACTCCCAATCCTAATGGACTATAAGCTAAATATTCAATGTCATTTTCATTACATATATTTTTGATATCTTTATCTTCTAAAGATGGTTTGGTTAATAACGAAAGTTGCATTTGGATACTATTGATTTTTATTCCTCTTTCTTTCAGCTTTTGATATAAAAAATTTAGTCTTTTTGGACCAGTGTTAGAAAGCCCAATTTCTTTAATTAAACCTTTTTCATATAAATCTCCTAAGCCATTTAGTAATTGCTCTTCTTGCCAAGGTGCATAACGATAAGTACTCCAATGAAGTTGGACTCTTTTCATTTTTCCTCTCAGCCGCTTATTACTTTCTTGAAAAGCTTTATTTAGACCATTGCGACCAATTCTCCATGGAAAGGGTGCGAGTTTTGTCGCAATAGTAATTTTTTTGAGCTTTCTTTTGGGTAATTCTTCCAGGAAATCACCAATCAGCTTCTCACTTTGTCCAAATAAACTTCCAGTTCCATATGAATCTGCACTGTCCACAAGATCTAATCCACCATCTATTGCTTCAAAAAAAGTTTTTTTAAGTAAAATATCATCTGTTTCAGCTTTATAACCCCAAACAAGCTTATTTCCCCATGCCCAAGTTCCAAAACCAATTCCAATTTGTTTCTTATTCATGACTTCATTTATGTTATTTCAAATAAAGAAAACTAATATCAGTATCTTACATGAATAAATTAAATATTTTGAAAGATTCTCCTTTTGAAAAAAATCATCGTGATGATAAAAAATTAAAAAACAATGAAAGTAAAGATCAATTAGAAAAAGTTCTATGTAAATATTGCGGAAGAACTGCTAGTAACGGAATGAGATGTCTAGGCTTTTGTGTGGCAGATAATGATTATTGATTAATCATTTACTTGGTTAGATATAAAAATATATTATTAATATAAATGATAGATCTGGCTTTTATTTCATTCAATTACATCAATAATCCCCTCAGTTATATATCTTGCCATTTTGGTTATATGTTTTCTAATTTCTCCTTCTTTAATATTCCACTTATTAGACATTTCCTTTACTTTTTTATTCTCTTTTATGTACTCAATCATCTTATTTGCTAGGAATACTGGTAATTCTTGTTGATTTTCAGACGATAAAGTTTCCCATCCTTCTTTATCTATAAGACCAATCGCATGGAGATCTTTTGTATTAGTAAAATTATATAATTCTGTTACACCAATAGAAAGATAAAGAGATCCTAATTCCTCAAGAAAATTTTTTGAATTATTACCATTTTTGAATTCATTAATTTTTTCATCTAATAAAGATATTTGTTCGGATTCGCCTTCCTTTATTGAATTTAATAATCTATAAAAAGAACTAAATTCAATTTGATCAGTCACTGTTCTTACTGTTTAATATAATTAATATTAATTCATGAATAATGAATCTATGTGAATGATTCTGTTTAATTGTAATGAAAAAAAACTTTTACTAGACCAGCATAAAATAGTCAATCAAGTAGTGAAAATAAGATGTCAATATTTTTCATGTTGATTACCTACAAGTTTTTCACTACTGGTTCTTTTAGAGCTAACTGTAAGAAGGGACATATGATCAATTTTCTGATCTACTACCAAATCAATTTTATAATTTCTAAATCTTTTTGAAACTTGCTTCTGAGGACTTGATTCTTAATCAGTTTTCATTTTTCCCAATGATCAAAAAGTAAACAGGATAAGTTTCTCCTTTTTGACAAGAGGACTGGGATATATTGCTTAAAACAGTTAACGACTTTTCAGCGGTTTTGCTAGACAAACCTTTATGGTCAATAAAAATAATGAATTAGATTTACGATCTGGTAATCGGATAAACCAATTTAATTGAGTAGAGCATTATGGAGCTCTATTCTGGAATGGTTCCTTAAAAAGATGCTTTAGTAGGGGAACTAAGTGATAATTAGAGTTAGTCAGATGAAAATCCGACTACCCTTCCGTTACCCTATCGATCATTTTCTTTGAAACTTGCTACTCGCTACACTTGGAGCATAGTGCTAGCAAAGGTTCTTAAGAAATTCAAGCGCAAATTAATAAAGGCGGCACCCAGATTCGAACTGGGGATAAAGGATTTGCAATCCTCTGCCTTACCACTTGGCCATGCCGCCGGAAATGGAATTTTCATTTCCAATTCAAATCGTATCAGTCAAACTGAACAAAATCTTTTGTTTCTTTGTAATGGACATGGAGAAGATACGATTGCTTGCAGAGTGATAGAAGCTCTCCATGAAATTAATCCAGATATTTCTCATGAAGTTCTTCCGATGGTTGGAGATGGGAAAGCGTTTACTAAGCTTTTAAAAGATGGCTGGCTTGCCAAGATTGGTCCCTCAACTTTTTTGCCAAGCGGTGGATTTAGTAATCAGAGTTTTAGTGGATTGGTTTTAGATTTAAAAGCTGGATTATTAGGAAGTCTCTGGAGGCAATGGACTTTGATTAAAAGATCAGCCAGAGCAGGAAGAATAATCGTTGCAGTTGGAGATTTATTACCTCTTCTTCTCGCTTGGGCTAGTGGGGCAAATTATTTTTTTATTGGCACTCCTAAAAGTGATTACACTTGGGCGAGTGGCCCAAGATCCTCTTTGAGTGATGTTTACCATCGATTGAAAGGCACTGAGTGGGATCCATGGGAATATTGGTTAATGAGATCTAGTCGTTGCAAGATGGTTGCAGTAAGGGACAAAATTACTGCTAGAGGTTTGAGAAAGCATGGAGTAAAGGCACTGTCTCCTGGAAATCCAATGATGGATGGTATGGCTAAGACAGAATGTCCTAATGGTTTTGAAAAATATAGACGTTTGATTTTGTTATGTGGAAGTCGCTTGCCTGAGGCTTATCAGAATTTTAAAAAACTTTTAATTGCAATTCAGCTTATTCAAATTTCATCTTCCATTGCAGTGTTTGTGCCTTTAAGTTCCTCTTCAATGAGAAAAAAAATAGAATTGATATTGGCTGAGTTAGGTTTTAAATCTACTTATCAATCAATTTGTGAAATAGGAATTTCAGAAATATGGAAAAAAAACTCTTTACTTATATTGATTGGCTTTAATCAATTTTCATCTTGGGCAAAGTGGGGAGAAGTAGGTGTAGCAAATGCAGGTACAGCTACAGAGCAATTAGTAGGTTTAGGTATCCCATGTGTGTCCTTGCCAGGTAAAGGACCTCAATTTAATTTCAATTTTGCTAAGCGTCAAAGTCGTTTATTAGGAGGTGCGGTAGCAATTTCTAATGGTTATGAAACTCTCGCAAAACAAGTTGGGTTTTTACTAAATTCTGATTTTGATAGAGAGATTATTGGATTAAGAGGATCTAGAAGAATGGGTCCTGAGGGCGGGAGTCAAGCAATAGCTCTTAGTATTTCGACTCACTTGTCCCAGGGTTTATAGTGAGGTGTAATCTAGTAGAAGATTTATTGAGAAGATTTTCTATTTAAGTTACTGCATATGCCACTAATTGAAGATCATCATTATCTTAAAACTTGTGCTAAGTTAGCATCATCTTTAAGTATTAGTATTTCAGCCGCAAGACGAAAAGTAGAGGTTGCGGCAGCTAAAGAGGGAAAAAAAGATTTGCAATCGAGAAAAGAAATTGCTCAAAAGATCCTTGAGCAAACTTTAAATGACGATAAAAAACAAAGTTTATCTGCCTCGGCATCATTTGATCAATTATTAAAGGCTCTAAAAGAAGATGAGAATTTTATGCTTGAGGATTAATATTTCTTTAGATTGAAAAAATTAATGGTCAAAAATATTTGTAAATCTTCTTCTATCAAGTTCGGAAAAAATTGGTACGCATTGGAAACATTTTTGGGCTAATTCCCATCTCTCTTCACGTTTCAACATCTCTTCAAGTTTTTGTTTGGCTCCTAGTAAATATCTAACATCATTTGCCGCGTAAACAAGTTGTCTTTGAGTTAAATCTCCAACTTTTCCCCAGTCACTACTTTGAGCTTGCTTATCTAATTCAACTCCAACAGTCTCCAAAACTACTTCCTTTAATCCATGCCTTGGACTATAAGTTCTGCCTATTTTACTTGCGATTTTTGTACAAAAAATCGGATTAACTTGAATATTAAGATTACTTGCTAATGCTGCCACATCAAACCTTGCAAAATGAAAGACTTTCTCGATTGTTTTTTCTTCAAGAATAGCTTTTAAATTGGGTGCTGAATATTGATTTCTTGCTATGCGAATACATATAACATTATCTAACTCATCACATATTTGTATTAAACATAGCCTATCTCTACCATGAATTAATCCCATGGCTTCGGTATCAACTGCTAAAGCTAAAGATGAGCTCAAAGCAATTTGAGTTTCATTATCAATGTCCTTATCAAAGATCGTAAAAGTTGATGGATCATCAAGTTTCTTTGGCATAACAAATTTACTGGGAATTTAATTGATTGAGTTATTCTGTACGATCTAATTCTAATGCCTTAAATGATAAAAAATATTCAATAAATTGAACGATTTTACCTTTACTTATTTTTTTAATTTTTTTAGCTCACTTTTGTAGCTATGTTTGCCATAACAAGTAAAATAATATAGGTCGGATTTTTGAGATGCAATCTGCATTCTCCTCAACCTTATTTCTTACTATCTTATTGGCGATAGGTTTGGGGTTTTTTTTGCGAGCGGCAAGTAAGGACAGAACAACGGTTGTAGATGTTCAGTCTCCTTTGCCTCCTCTAGAAGTCTTGAACGGAGTTAGTTTGTGGTTGGAAGAGCGTGGTTGGCAAAAAAATGGAGGTAATGCTCAAGAAAAACTGTTGATCTTTAATGGAAATGTTGCTGCTAGTACTTTTTTGACGATCTTTTTATCTTGCCTCGGAGGAGTTGGTTCAGCCTGTTTGGGTCTGGTTTTGATTCAGCTTTACCCTGCTTTGAGTTGGTGGCCTTTGCTACTTGCAGTAATAGGTGCACCTTTGACTGGCATGATTTATCGTAAAAAATCTAAAAGAGAGGAATCATTGGAGGTTAAGTTATTAAGTTCAGATATATCAAGTACCTGTATTTTACGAATAAAAGCTCATCGTGATGAACTGATAGCAATTCAATTAGAGTTATCAGAAACTCTTGAACTTAGTAGTGAAAATTCTCTACTTTCTTCCCCGATTTAAGTAATATTTTTTGGTGAAAAATCAAGTATCAAATACTTTTAGGTTTATTTCATTTATAATTCTTTTTTATGCTTTTTCTCAAGTATATTGCAATAGGAATTTAAATATCAATGAAGATCTTGATCTAATTATTGGAGAAAGATCTAACATTCCTGCAACTTGGGTCGGAAGTAAAGATGTAGATAGAAATATTCCTATTTTAATTTTAGCCGGGCATGCTGACTCTCAGGGATTTGCTGGAGCTGGAACTCCTGGTGAAGCTGTTGATAAGTTTGGTTTGAATCCCATGCATTCTGAAATTAGTGACGAACTATTTTGGAATTTAAAATTACAAGAATCAATTGTAAAACTTGGTAAAAAGAAAGGTTTAGATATCAGATCTTATGACCCAGGGATAAGAAATATCGATGATGCTAATGATCCAAGAACGAATTGGTCAGTAGGGAGGAAATTTGTGAAGAATGGTGGGTATGCGCTTGAGATTCATTTTGATGCATATGGTAAGTATGGAGTTGGTTCAGGCTTGATCCCTCCTTTTTTCGGTACGCCAAATAAAATAGATGAGTCAATCGCAAGAACATTTGGACGGTTTCCTGTTTTATTTAGAGGAGGGTTAGGTGCTTCAAGAAGGCAAATCAGGATTCTGGAAATTGGGAAACTAGAAGGTTTGCTAGAAAAAAATCTCAGAAATTTAAAAACTAGGAAAAGAACAATAAAGTTCATAGCAAATGAAATAGTTCAGGCTTTTTTAAATGGAATAATTTAGAAGTTCTACATCTAATCCAATGCTTGATGAGAGAGACACCTCTCTTCAAGTGATTTATCTGTAAACCAGTCTTGAGGCTTTGTAAATAGATCTGTTAACAGTGCCTCGCGTGAATTTGTCTCTGGCTTATATCCATACTCCCATCTTGCCAAGGGCGGTAATGACATCAATATTGACTCCGTTCTTCCATTCGTTTGTAATCCAAAAATGGTTCCTCTATCCCATACCAAATTGAACTCAGCATATCTACCTCGCCTGTATAGTTGAAAGTCTCTTTCTTTGGTTGAAAAAGTTTGATTTTTTCGTTTTTTTATTATTGGCTCATAGGAGGGCAGAAATGCCTGTCCGCAAGCTTTGGCAAGTGAAAAAAGATTTTCCCAACTTAAAGAATAGTTTCCTAGTTCTTTTGAAATCTTAGATGCCATCCCATTGGAGTTTTGCCCTTTATAAAGTAAACCTGATCCATCTTGATAGTCATAAAAAATACCTCCAACTCCTCGGGTCTCATTTCGATGTTTTAGGAAGAAATATTCGTCACACCATGGTTTGAAAACCTTATGAAGATCTTCGTTAATTGTGTTACATGCGGCTTTATGACATGAATGAAAGTGACGCGTATCAGATAGATACGGATAGAAAGGAGTTAAATCTGCTCCTCCCCCAAACCACCAAACAGGACCTGCTTCAAAATATCTGTAATTAAGATGAACAGTTGGTATATAGGGACTTTTGGGGTGAAGAACCATTGAGGTTCCTGTCGCAAACCACGAGTGACCTTTTGCTTCTGGTCTTTGGCTAATGATTGAGGGTGGAAGTTCATTCCCATGTACTTCAGAAAAATTCACCCCTGCTTGTTCAAAGATTTGTCCATCTTTCAAGACTCTTGAGCGTCCACCACCACCCTCTGGTCTTTCCCAAGATTCTTCTATGAATTTGCCTTCTCCATCAATAGTCTCCAAGCCAGAACAAATTTCATCTTGAAGCCCTAAAACAAGCTTTTTGGCTCGATCTCTTGAGTTTTTTGCCGGTAAATTGGCTTGATCTTGTGAGGAGGACAAATTAATCGTATTTTGATTTCTCTAAAAAATACTTTCAAATGATGCAATTTTCACACCAATATTGGAAAAGTTTGTATTGCAAATAGTTTTTAGTTATTACTAAAGGCAATATCAATAGATCATCAGCTGGAATATGTGTCCATTTTTTTACTATTATCGAATGTAATAGAAATTAAGAATGGAAACCAACGAGAAGATTTTAAAAGCGTTTAATTCAGTCAAAGATGTCGGGAGTGAACGATCTATTGTTGAACTTGGATGGTTGGAAATAGTTTCAGTGAAGCCACCGAAAATTGTTGTAAGACTGTCTCTCCCTAATTTTGCTGTAGCTCAAAGAGGTCAAATAGCAAATGAGATTAGGGAAAGCATTACGTTATTGGAAGATATAGAAGAAGTACAAATTGAGATAGGTGATTCATTACCATCTCAAGAGTCTCCTATTGGTCAAGCTGGACATGGTAGCCAATCTCAGGGATTAACTCCAATACCAAAAGTGAAAAATGTTATCGCGATAAGTAGCGGTAAAGGTGGTGTCGGTAAAAGTACTGTTGCCGTAAATTTGGCTTGTGCCCTCAGTCAAAAGGGTTTCAAGGTTGGCTTGCTTGATGCTGATATCTATGGACCAAATACGCCTTATATGCTCGGTGTTAGCGAAATAACTCCTGAAGTCAGTGGTTCGGGTGCAGAGCAAAAGATAATTCCTATCGAAACATGTGGAATCGGAATGGTATCAATGGGATTATTGATTGATCAAAATCAGCCAGTAATTTGGCGTGGCCCAATGCTTAATGGAATTATTAGACAATTTTTATATCAAGCTTCTTGGGGTGAACGAGATTTTTTAATAGTAGATCTTCCTCCCGGCACTGGCGATGCTCAACTCTCTTTGGCTCAAGCAGTCCCGATGGCAGGAGTGGTAATAGTAACAACTCCACAAAATGTATCTCTTCAAGACTCAAGAAGGGGGTTGGCAATGTTTAAACAAATGAATATTCCTGTACTCGGAGTCATCGAAAATATGACGTGTTTTATCCCTCCAGATCAACCACAAAAATCATATGAGATTTTTGGTTCAGGAGGAGGTAATCAATTAGCTAAAGAAAATAATGTCCCATTACTTTCTAAAATACCAATAGAATCAGATACTTTTTCTGGTACAGGTAAGGATCTACCAGTAGTTCATACATCTCGAGATTCAATAACAGCAAAAGTATTTTTAGAACTGGCTGGAACTTTATGTAAGACTTTATCTGTTATAGATTGATTTCAATATAATTATGGGTTTTGGTCGCAATAAAATATCTACTTTTAAAATAGTTAGAAATAAAAAAATTTGGAAAGATATAGATTTAATTATTTGGATTGTACCTTTTATTTTAGTACATTTATCTTGTTTTTTGATTGCAAGTACTCAAAGAAATCTTAGAATTACAGATTGGTATCAACATTCAATTATTGCTTATATAGGGTATTTAATTGTTTGTTTTTTAGCTCAATTTCCATTACAAAATATACGAAAATATATTTTACCAATATATTTTTTGACTATTTTAACACTTTTGTATGTCAATTTTAGTGGTACTTCTGCATTGGGAGCACAAAGATGGTTGAGCTTTGCCGGATTGTATATTCAACCATCGGAATTTGCCAAATTAACTTTAATACTTATCTTAGCTTCTATTTTAGATCGAAAAAGGTTTTCTGATTTATCTCATTTAATTAAACCTTTATTGATTTCCTTCTTACCTTGGATTTTAGTGTTTATACAACCTGATCTTGGTACATCTCTTGTCTTTGGAGCGATACTTCTTGGAATGTTGTATTGGTCAGGGATGCCATATGAGTGGGCATTTATTGTTTTGGCTACTTTGTTTACAGGATTACTAGCATACTCATATCAATTTGGACTGTTGATATGGATTCCAATAATTGGTTTTTTGTCTTATAAGTCTCTTCCTAATCAAAAACAATTACTAACATTAGTCGTTGTTTTTTTTCATTTATTAATAGCTAAAATATCGCCTTGGTTTTGGGAAACTGTTTTAAGAGATTACCAAAGAGATCGATTAATTCTTTTTCTTAATCCTAGCCAAGATCCTTTAGGTGGTGGATATCATATGCTTCAAAGCAAAATAGGCATTGGATCTGGTGGATTGCTTGGATCAGGTCTGATGCAAGGTCAATTAACTAAATTAAAATTTATTCCAGAGCAACATACTGATTTCATTTTTAGTGCACTTGGCGAAGAGACAGGTTTTTTAGGTACTTTATTCGTCTTATTTCTATTTTTTATTCTAATTTTTCGACTAATAAAGATAGCTACTGAGGCGCGAACTAATTTTGAATCTCTGATCGTTATCGGAATAGCCTCAATGTTTATCTTTCAAATTATGGTGAATGTATTCATGACTATTGGTCTAGGCCCTGTAACTGGCATCCCATTGCCTTTTATGAGCTATGGAAGAACAGCGTTATTTGTTAATTTTTTAAGTCTGGGCTTATGTTTATCTGTCTCTAGAAGAGGTCAGTCTATAAGAAAAAACCTTTGATTAAATAATTTAGAGTATCTTTATTTTTCAAAATATTAATTTAGTCGCAATTGAGCTTTGAGATTCATACATAGTTAATAACTAAATACCATCTTGGGGTTAAGTTTTTCATCTATGTAAAGGAAGGAATCCTCACTTTTAGATTAAACATTAGTTTCATTGTATTAGTTAATATGTTCTCTTGGGTTTAAGGGCTTCATTTCTCCTTGTTAATCCTGGCTCATAGACGAATTAACTCTGACGAACTTAATTTGTTCAGAGAGTCTTTATTGCCTCTTAAATAGATTGATTGAGATTGACTTTGCAATTTTCTATCAATTTATTTGAGATAGTCAGCTAAGCACCTTCACGAGTTGAACTTTACTTTCTATGCTTTTTCATCCTTTAAAATCTAATCAATCAAATGGATTTAAAGGTTTGTATGAGGTTCGGAGGATTTCGTGACCGCGCCTTTTGTAACTATTAAAGCTTTACAAGAAAGAATGGCTGAAGGTGTTCCTCACGCCACTTGCAGTGAGTCTGCAGTCAGGAGAATGTGGTGGGCAGCTCTTGATACCCTTCAGTCAGACATCCTGCTACCAATGAACCTCACAAGGGGTTTATGGTTGTCATCCCCTTTGCCAGCATTATACGAGCCTAAATTACTCAAGAAATTTCAAGGTTGGGTTTGGGCCCCAAAGGATTTGTTAAATCTTGCAAATCCCTCTATTGGGATGCTGCCTCCAAGTCAATCAGTTTCGATGGATTTTCACGATGATTCTTCAGGCTATGAGCGATTGACTCTTTTGGAGGAAGATGGAAATGATCCATTGCTAATTGTTATTACTCCTGAAATTCAAATTGCTTTAGCTCTGGAAGGTAAATCTCAGGAAAGAAAATTATTAATGCGAAGTGATCCTGAGACTTTGAGTGATCTTTTGACATTACTTGATAATAGATTGAATACAGAAAATATTGAACAAGCAAATAATCTCCGAAACGCACTTGGAGAGATGGGACAGCTGAAAACAAATGATGATTTATCTAAAGTATTTTGGCCTCTACTATCTCAACGTCTCGCAGATATTGCACCAAGTTTGAATATTCAACCTTTGCCAGATAGCTTAATTAATGATCATCAATCAAGTTCAAAAAATAGTGAGATTTCATTGTTAGAAGCTTTAACTCATGAAATTAGAACTCCATTAGCGACAATAAGAACCTTAATAAGATCTCTTTTAAGAAAGCAAGATTTACCTAAAATAGTTGAAACACGTTTGAAGCAAATAGATATTGAATGTACAGAACAAATTGATCGTTTTGGTTTGATTTTCAATGCAGTGGAGCTAGAGAGAAGCAAGCCTGAACAAACAAATTTAGCTTTAACTGATTTAGGTGAAATGCTTACAATGCTTTCTCCAGTCTGGAATAATCAGTTAGAACGAAAAGGGTTGAAACTTATTCTTGACATAACACCGGATTTACCAAAAGTTTTGAGTGACTCAGAAGGGCTTGAATTAATGTTGACTGGTCTTATTGACAGGAATAGTCGTGGATTGCAAGCGGGTGGAGAATTAACTTTGAAATTAAGACCAGCTGGACAGAGACTAAAGCTTCAAATCTTAACTCATCTTTCCACAACTACTAATTCTGGAATATCAGAAAGTGTTTCCAATGAAGAAATTGGACCAGTACTTAGTTGGAATCCCGCAACTGGTAATTTGCAGCTTAGTCATGCTGCAACTCAAAGACTTTTAAAAAGTCTTGGAGGCCGTCTTACTAATAGACGAGATAGTGGAATTACGATATTTTTTCCTATTTCTGAATTAAAAGAATTTGATCTTGGGACTTAATGTTGACGCGTGTGAAGTTGAGGTGAAATGAGTCAAAAGGCACAAAATAAAGTGCTAATTTAAAAAATATAAAGAATAAGTTGATTTAATTGAGCACATGACCGAAGTATTACCTGGGACACTTCCAAAGCACATTGGTAGCACTGGTGGTTTATTAAACTCGGCTGAAACCGAAGAAAAATATGCAATTACATGGACAAGTAAAACGTCTGAAGTTTTTGAACTGCCAACTGGAGGAGCTGCAGTGATGCATGAGGGTGATAATCTCATGTATTTTGCTAGGAAAGAACAGTGTTTTGCTTTGAATACTCAATTGAGGGGATTCAAACCAAGAATTGAAACAAGTAAAATATATAGAATTTATCCTGGAGGAGATAGAGAATTACTTTTCCCTAAAGATGGGGTCTTCTCAGAGAAGCCTAATGAAGGTCGCATGAAAGAGGGTTACAATAATAGACGGATAGGAGAAAATCCAAATCCTGCAAGTTTGAAATTTAGCGGTAAAAAAACTTACGATGCATGAGTCATTCAATTTAAACTTTTGCCCCCTTTAAATCTATATATTGGGCTGCCATTATGCAGTCATGCTTAGTTTAGATAAGGAAGAATTTCTTTTATCAGCGTCCAACGGGGCCAATTACATCCCTTTGGCAAAAAGTTGGCCTGCAGATTTAGAAACTCCACTTACAACTTGGCTGAAAGTTGGAAATGATAGCCCTCCAGGAGTATTACTTGAATCAGTAGAAGGTGGAGAAAATCTAGGAAGATGGAGTGTTGTGGCATCAGATCCTCTATGGAAGGTAATAGTAAGAGGTGATGAATTGACTAGGTGCTGGAGAAATGGAACACAAGAAAAGTTTCATGGAAATCCAATTGAAATACTCAGACAAATGCTTGAGCCTTATAAATCTGTTTCTTTGTCTGGTTTGCCACAACTGGGACAGCTTTTTGGAATGTGGGGATATGAACTAATTCAATGGATTGAGCCCTCAGTACCTACCTATGAATTATTAGATCAAGACTTACCTGATGGTATTTGGATGTTTATGGATAAAATTCTTATTTTTGATCAAGTTAAGCGCCTTATAACAGCTGTTGCATATGGAAATCTAAGTGATGGAGTTTCTTCGCAAAAAGCTTATGAAATTGCCTGTAAACAAATAAATGAACTTCAAGCTTTAATGGCCTCTCCATTAAAGCCTATAAAGTCTTTAAAGTGGAATCAAAAAGCTAACAGATCTATTGATATGACTATTAATACATCAAAAAAAGAATATGAACATAGTGTTGAGGAGGCAAAAGAATTTATTAAACGAGGTGATGTTTTTCAGTTAGTTCTTAGTCAAAAATTGGAGTCGACTGTGATGCAAAAACCTTTTGAACTATATCGAAGTCTTAGGATGGTTAATCCCTCTCCATTTATGGCATTTTTTGACTTTGGAGACTGGCAACTAATTGGTTCTAGTCCAGAGGTAATGGTTAAGGCCCAACAAACAGAAAAGGGTATTCAAACAAATTTGAGACCAATTGCAGGTACACGTCCTAGAGGCAAAAATGATTTGGAAGATGCAGTTCTAGAGAAAGATCTTTTGAAAGATCCCAAAGAAAGAGCCGAGCATGTGATGTTGGTAGATTTAGGTCGAAATGATTTAGGTCGAGTTTGTACTCCAGGGAGTGTGTTCGTTAAAGAATTAATGGTTATTGAAAAATATTCGCATGTAATGCACATAGTCAGTGAGGTTGAAGGCACTTTAAAAAAAGGAAAGGATGTTTGGGACTTATTAATTGCTTCTTTCCCCGCTGGAACAGTTAGTGGAGCGCCGAAAATCAGAGCAATGCAACTTGTTAATCAATTAGAAAAACAACGTAGAGGTCCTTATTCAGGCGTTTATGGGTCTATTGATTTAAATGGAGCTTTGAATACAGCTATTACTATTAGAACAATGGTTGTTCGTAAGAAAAATAAAAATGACTTTACTGTTCAAGTACAAGCCGGGGCAGGGGTAGTTGCAGATTCTATTCCTGCTAATGAGTATCAAGAAACTTTAAATAAAGCGAAAGGGATGTTTACTGCTTTAGCTTGCTTAGAACCCCAAGATTTATGACCAACTTTATGCTTTTCAAGGGGTTTGAAGTGGAGCTTTTTACTGGCACATATGCTGGTGAAAATGTAGGGGTTGCTTCAGCTATTACTGAAGATTTATCAGATTTCGTTAAAGAACCAGATCAAAGAAATTTGGAGTACATAACTGTTCCAGATCAAAGATACGATGTTTTAAAACATGCACTATTACTACCAAGACAAAAACTTAGGAAATGGCTTGATTGCCAAAAACTTACAATTCTGCCAGGAAGTACACTTAGTCTTGGCAATACAAAAATTTTTGAAAGGTCAGATTCAAAAAATTCTTATCACTCATTTATAGAAAAAAACTATGGGACGAATGTTGTAACAGCAAGTATTCACATCAATATAGGTATTGAAAATTTATCTTTACTTTTTTCGGCCCTTCGCTTGGTTAGATGTGAGGCATCATTATTTCTTGCCTTAAGTGCTAGTTCTCCTTTTGTAGGTGGAAATGCAACAGGTGCTCATTCTCAAAGATGGGTTCAATTCCCTAAAACCCCCTCCAATGTACCTTTGTTTGTGGATCACTCACACTATGTAGCATGGGTTGAAGATCAACTAGATCAGGGCAATATGCAAAACGAAAGACATTTGTGGACATCCGTAAGGCCAAATGGTCCAGAAAGGCCTTACATCATAAATAGATTAGAGTTAAGGATTTGTGATTTAGTCACTGATGTTGATTTGCTTTTAGCTATTACTGCGTTACTTGAGCTCAGAATTATTAATCTTAAAAATAATATGAAAAAATTTGATCCAATTGAGGCAAGCTCTAAAACACAAGAAGAATTGGCTCTTTTGGCAGATGAGAATGATTTGATTGCAGCTAAATCAAGTCTTGATGCAAATCTATCTCATTGGGAAAATGGGAAACAAATAAAATGCCGTGATTGGATAAAGGAACTTCTCTTAGATGTAACTCCTTTGGCCAAGGAGCTTGATATGTTTGAGCTACTTCAACCTATTGAATCTGTTTTGATAAATGGAAACCAATCAATGATGTGGCTTAATTCTTATTCCAAGGGAGTTTCAATTCAGTCTTTGTTACAGAGAGGTATTACCGAAATGGAGCAAGAGGAGAACAATTTCATTCAAATGAAATCTACCTATTAGTGACTAAGTCGGTAGAACTGCCTCATAATACGTTTATGTTGAAAAATCCTCCTAACGAAAATATCTTGAATCACTCGACAGCATGTGTTGAGGATCAAGATCCTGGATATTTATTACAACAAAGGCTTGAACTAGTTGAGGATCTATGGAAAACAGTTCTCAAAAGTGAATGTCCTCCTGATCAAACAGATAGATTATTGCGATTAAAACAATTAAGCGACCCTAGTAAGTCGAATCCAGACAATTCCTCAAAGGCAATAGTTCAATTGATTACAGAAATGGATTTAGCAGAGGCGATATCTGCTGCTAGAGCTTTCTCTCTTTATTTTCAGTTGGTAAACATTCTTGAGCAACGTATAGAAGAAGATAGTTATTTAGACAGTATAGAAAAAGGGAAGTTAGACAATAGTAATAATAAAATAGATCCATTTGCACCAGCTTTAGCAAGTCAGACTGCCCCAGCGACATTCACACAATTATTTGAGCGATTACGACGTTTGAATGTCCCTCCAGCTCAGCTAGATGCTTTGATGAGAGAAATGGATATTCGTCTTGTCTTTACAGCGCATCCAACTGAAATAGTTAGACATACTGTTCGACACAAGCAACGCAGGGTGGCCTCTCTTCTAAAGCAACTTCAATCTAATAGCTTAATTTCTGAATCAGAGAAGGAAATTTTTAGGTTGCAATTAGAGGAGGAGATAAGACTTTGGTGGAGAACTGATGAGCTTCATCAATTTAAACCGACTGTTCTGGATGAGGTTGACTATGCGCTTCATTATTTTCAGCAGGTTTTGTTTGATGCCATGCCTCAATTAAGAAGGAGACTGACTACGGCACTGGCCTCAAGTTATCCAGACGTAGAGATTCCTAATGAGGCTTTTTGTACATTTGGTTCTTGGGTAGGTTCAGATCGTGATGGAAATCCATCTGTTACTCCTGAAATTACATGGAGAACAGCGTGTTATCAAAGACAGTTAATGCTTGATAGATATATCGCATCAGTTCAAGAGTTAAGAGATCAACTGAGCATCTCAATGCAATGGAGTCAAGTAAGTTCTCCTTTGCTAGAGTCATTAGAAATGGATAGAGTTCGTTTCCCTGAGGTTTATGAGGAAAGAGCTGCTAGATATCGATTAGAACCTTACCGCTTGAAACTTAGCTATACATTAGAGAGACTACGACTTACTCAGCTACGTAACAAGCAGCTTGCAGATGCTGGATGGCAATTCTCGCCGGAAGGAAAGCCTTTAATATCTACTGATAATAGCTTTGATGAGTTTCTCCACTATAAGTCTGTAGATGAACTAAAAAATGAATTAGAGCTTATTAGAAATAGTTTGGTCAGTACAGATCTTTCGTGTGAACCTTTAGATACTTTGTTAAATCAAGTTCATATCTTTGGCTTCTCTTTGGCTAGCCTAGATATTAGGCAAGAAAGCACGCGACATAGTGATGCATTAGATGAACTCACTCGCTATTTAGATCTGCCTGAGTCATACGGAGTGATGGACGAGGAAAGTCGAGTCAAATGGTTGATGAAGGAGTTGAAGACTAGGAGACCACTTATTCCTCCTGCTTTTGAGTGGTCTAAAAGTACTCAAGAAACTATCGCGGTTTTTCATATGCTTCATAGGCTTCAGAAAGAATTTGGTACTCGTATATGTCGTTCGTATGTAATTTCAATGAGTCATACTGCATCGGATTTATTAGAAGTTCTTCTTTTAGCCAAAGAGTCAGGTTTAATTGATCCAACTTTAGGAGCTGCTGATTTTCTAGTTGTTCCATTATTTGAAACGGTTGAGGATTTACAGCATGCACCTTCTGTAATGGAGTCGTTGCTCCAGAAAGATGTTTATCGCGAATTACTTCCACGAGTAGGAGAGAAAAATCAACCACTTCAGGAACTTATGCTTGGATATTCTGATAGTAATAAGGATTCTGGTTTCCTTTCAAGTAATTGGGAAATTCATAAGGCACAAATAGCACTCCAAGACCTTGCTAGTAGACAAGGAATAGCATTGCGTATTTTTCATGGTAGAGGAGGCTCTGTAGGAAGAGGCGGTGGCCCAGCTTATCAAGCTATTTTGGCTCAACCAAGTGGTACACTTCGGGGACGTATAAAGATTACAGAGCAAGGGGAGGTTCTTGCTTCAAAATATAGTCTTCCAGAATTAGCTCTATATAATTTAGAAACTGTAACCACAGCTGTTATCCAAAACAGCTTAGTGACCAATAAATTAGATGCTACGCCAAGTTGGAATGAGTTGATGACCAGACTTGCAGCTCGTTCAAGGGAGCATTACCGAGCTTTAGTACATGATAATCCCGATTTGGTTCAATTTTTTCAAGTAGTTACGCCAATAGAAGAAATAAGTAAGTTACAAATTTCTAGTCGTCCAGCTAGAAGGAAGAGTGGTGCAAAAGACCTATCAAGTCTTCGAGCTATCCCATGGGTCTTTGGTTGGACTCAAAGTCGTTTTCTCTTGCCGAGTTGGTTTGGGGTTGGCACAGCTTTAGCTACTGAATTAAAGACAGACCCCGATAAAATGGAGATGTTGAGAATGTTGAATCAGAGGTGGCCATTCTTTAGAATGTTAATATCTAAAGTAGAGATGACACTATCGAAAGTTGATTTAGATGTTGCCCACCACTATATGGTTAGTTTAGGTGGAAATGATAATCGTGATGCTTTCGCTGGCATTTTCGAGATTATATCAAGTGAATATAGCTTGACGAAGAAATTAATCTTGGAAATTACTGATAAGTCAAAACTATTAAGCGCAGACCCAGCTTTGCAATTGTCTGTAAATCTGAGAAATAGAACTATTGTCCCTTTAGGATTTTTACAAGTAGCTCTCCTCAAGCGATTAAGAGATCAGAATCGTCAACCACCAATTAGTGAAGATTTGAGTATTGACTCTAGTCAAAGTTCACGTACATATAGCCGTAGTGAATTATTGCGTGGTGCATTGTTGACCATCAATGGCATTGCTGCAGGGATGAGAAATACCGGATGACATGCTTGGATTGAATTCAGCAAATAAATGTCCTCAAATTCCTGAAGACATAGTTCTCCTTCGGAATGAACTCATATCTGTACGTAAAATAAATAGGCTTTTATCAAGATGTAATCAAGATACTCATCAACCAAAGAAGTTAGAATTAGCTTTGAACAATAGTGATTTTTATTTGACTCTCCTTCAAAAGACTTCTGAAAATCTTTTAGGGTTTGTTCGTGTGACTAGTGATAAAGGTTTAAATGCAAATTTGTGGGATTTAGCTGCAGAGCCTGGCAATCAACAAGAAGAATACATGTCTATTGTAGTTTTTAAGGCAATTGAAATAATTAGACGGGAATTACCAGGCTGTAGCATTTCTGTTGCTGCTCCATTGATTTCAATTAACTCATTGAAAGCTAATGGATTTTTATTAGATCCAAATGGTATTAAAACAATGGGATTTAGATTTTAAAAATTAAATTGACGAGCATGGAGGGACTCGAACCCCCGACTCTCAGAACCGGAATCTGATGCTCTATCCAACTGAGCTACATGCCCAACGAAGGGGTTTTATTAAAAAAGGCCAAATGCTGAGACCTTATTAAAATTAGCTTACATACAAATTCCATAAAGAAACATTCAACTTCATCAGTTAGAACTTAATAATTTTCGAAATTATCGACGCTTTCAGCTTGAGTTAACTGAAAATAGGTTGATAGTAATAGGTCAAAATGGAGTTGGTAAATCTAATCTTCTTGAATCTGTAGAACTCCTGTCTAGTTTACGTTCTCATCGATCCAATCGAAATCAAGATTTAATTTATTGGGACCAAGAAAAGGCTTGGTTATCTGCAATGATTGAAGATGATCAAAAACTTTCTTTAGAATTCAATAGAAAAGGTGGTCGAAAAGCCTACAAAAATGAAAAACTTTTAACTCGTCAAATTGATTTGATTGGACCGATGAGAAGCGTAGGCTTTAGTGCGCTTGATCTAAACTTAATGAGAGGAGAACCTTCTCTTAGAAGAAATTGGCTGGATAGAATTGTTCAGCAACTTGAACCTATTTATTCTGATTTGCTGGGCAGATTTTCTAGATTGCTTAGACAAAGGAGTCAGCTTTGGCGTAATTTGAGTGTTGAGTCGAGCAAGGATCAAAATATTCTATTAGATTCTTATGATATGCAAATGGCTTTGGTGAGTACAAGAATTCATCGAAGACGTAGGCGTATTTTAGATCGTCTACTTCCCTTAGCTTCAAATTGGCAACAACATCTAAGTAATAGTAAAGAGAAGTTGGATATTACATATTTGCCAGGTAGTAAACTTGAGGGTGAGGAAAATGAGAGCCTATGGAGGAAGAGTATTGAACGTCAACTTTTAGAAATGAGGTCTGAGGAAGAGATGACGGGTAATTGTCGAGTAGGTCCTCATCGTGATGATGTGCAGTTCTTAGTAAATGAGGTGGATGCTAGACGTTTTGGTTCGGCTGGTCAGCAGAGGACTATTGTGTTGGCTTTGAAATTAGCCGAATTAGAATTAATTAAAATGGTTTACGGCAAATCTCCAATTTTGCTTTTAGATGATGTGTTGGCTGAACTAGATCCCAAAAGACAGTTATTGCTTTTAGAGGCTGTCGGGCAAAAACATCAGTGTTTAATCAGTGCAACACATATAGGATCTTTTGAAGGTGAATGGGTTCGCAACTCACAATTAATGCAATTGGATTTTTTTGGTTGAAACTATTGGTCGGTTATTGTGGAAATGATTTTTGGATAATATGGAACCTTTTTTCCCAGAGTTGCATCCAAATCCTGGATGGGGTGACTCTTGCAAGTCAAAAGATATAGAAATCATAGATAAAAATTCTAGAGAAAACATTGGAAGGCACTGCATACTTGAACTTTACCAATGTGATCATGTGAAGCTTAATGATGAAGCTTTTATCAGGACAACTATCACATCATCCGCCAAGATTGCTGGTGCAACTCTCTTGAATTTAGTAACACATAGCTTTAAACCTCAGGGAGTTACGGGACTAGCTTTATTGGCTGAATCTCATATTTCAATACATACATGGCCTGAGATAGGTTATGCAGCTATTGATGTTTTCACTTGTGGTGATCATACAATGCCTGAAAAAGCTTGCAATTTTCTGTTTAAAGATTTTTCGGCTAAGGATTTTTCTTTTAAAAACATCTCAAGAGTGATCCCTTCAGGAATTCAAACTTTGTATCGTGAACCTTGATTAAAGGAACAATTCAAACAAATCAAAAATTATTTCGCCATAAGATTTTTTTAAGTAGTTTTTATGTCTCTATTGAGTTTGCCACTAATCAAACCCTCAAGATCTAAGCTTATTGAATGGAAACCTAAATCTAAAAAATATTTAATTAATTTATTTTTTTCAATTATTTTAATGAAGTTATTTATTTCATTTGCAGGTAATTCGATTCTGGCTGATAGGCCTTGACTTCTTACACGTACTTTTGAAAAACCTTGTTTGATAATCCATTCTTCTGCTAAAGCAATCCTCTCAAGCCTTTTTGAACTTATTTCCTCTCCAAAAGGAATACGAGATGCTAAACATGGTTGAGCGGGTTTATCCCACCAGGGTAAACCTAATGATTTAGAGATTGAACGAATTGATTTTTTATCTATTTTTAGTTCAGCTAGAGGTGATTTCACTCCTGCCATATTTGATGCCTTAATGCCTGGTCGAAAGTCGTGAAGATCGTCATAATTCACTCCATCGAGGACTTGAGCATTATGGAATCTTTTTGAAATCTGAATTAAATGTTTATGCAATTCTTGTTTGCATGCAAAGCATCTATTTTCAGGATTTTTAAAGTAATTTGGTTCATTGATTTCATTCGTTTGGCATTCTTCGTGATGAATACCAATCCAAGCCGCTTGCAGACGTGCTTGCTTAAGCAAATATGGAGCCAAGGAAGGAGAAACGCCAGTAACAGCAAAGGCTTTTGAAGCTAGTTGTTCTTGAGCTATCGTTGCTACTAAAGAGCTATCAACGCCTCCAGAGAAAGCAATACAGGCATGATCTATATCTTTAATAAACTCCCTTAACAACTTTAATTGCTTCAGTTCTAAGTCAGTTAAAGATTCAAGTTGACTAAAAAACACTTTTTTAAAAGATCATTAATTTGATTGAATTGAGACTTCTACGCTCTTTCATCTTTGTATGTATTTTGCATATTCTATGACGTCTAATGTAGAAGAAGTTAAGTTGCATGCATAAGAAGCAGAATTATCGATCGTGGTATCAAACGGTATAGGAATTGCGACAGCATCGGAAAGCCAGGAACGTAGTCACGGACAATTACATGTTTATGATGGAGAAGGCAAAGGGAAGAGTCAGGCAGCTTTGGGAGTAGTCTTGAGGACAATAGGTCTGGGCATATGTGAGAAAAGACAAACAAGAGTATTACTTCTTAGATTCTTGAAAGGCCCTGGTCGGTCGTATGACGAAGATGCAGCTATAGATGCATTGCAGCAAGGCTTCCCTCACCTGATTGATCAAGTTAGGACTGGTAGGGGCGAATTTTTTACCGCTGATCAATCCACTAAATTTGATTATCAGGAAGCTCAAAGAGGATGGGATATAGCAAAGGGGGCAATTGCGAGTGCCTTGTATTCAGTTGTTGTTCTAGACGAATTGAATCCTGTTCTAGATTTGGGATTATTGCCTGTTGAAGAAGTCGTTAACACACTCATTGCAAGACCAAACGGTATGGAAATTATCGTGACTGGGAGAGCCGCACCGAATCCTCTGATTAAAGTTGCGGAACTTCATTCTGAGATGAGAGCTCACAGACGACCTGAGTTGAATAATGATGAAATTCTTTTTGAGACAAATGTTGGTGGAATTGAGATATATACCGGGGAAGGTAAAGGTAAATCAACCAGTGCTTTGGGTAAAGCTTTACAAGCTATAGGAAGAGGGATTAGTCAGGATAAAAGTCATCGTGTATTAATTTTGCAATGGCTTAAGGGCGGTAGTGGTTACACAGAGGATGCCGCTATTGCAGCTCTTCGAGAAAGTTATCCTCATTTAGTCGACCATCTGCGATCAGGTAGAGATGCGATTGTTTGGAGGGGCCAGCAAAAGCCCATTGATTACGTAGAGGCTGAAAGAGCATGGGAAATTGCAAGAGCAGCGATTTCAAGTGGTCTTTATAAGACTGTAATTTTGGATGAGTTAAATCCAACCGTTGATTTGGAACTCCTACCAGTTGAACCTATTGTTCAAACATTGCTTCGTAAGCCTTCAGAGACTGAGGTGATCATTACAGGAAGATGTAAAAATCAGCCTATATATTTTGATTTGGCAAGTGTTCATTCTGAGATGGTGTGTCATAAACACTATGCAGAAAAAGGAGTTGATTTAAAAAGAGGAGTTGATTATTAGTTTTAATTAATTAAATTTGGTTATTCCAGGAGTCAATACCTCCTTCAACATTAATACCTTTAATTCCAAATTTATTTAAATGCTTTAAGGCGAGCACTGATCTTTTTCCACTTTTACAAAAGACATAAAGATTTTTTTTTGCTGTAAGACTTTTAATTTCATTAATGGCTTCTCCGCTTTCAATGGTGCTAAGGGGTATGAGCGTTGAACCAGAAATGGAACATTGATTGTGTTCATCTTGGTTGCGAACATCCATTAATACTATTTCTTTTGATGATTGTCTAAGTAGTAATTTTAATTCCTTAATTGAAATACTTTTTATATCAAAATCTACATCATTTTTAACTTTAATCTCTGAACAAAAACTTTTATAATCTATTAGCTTATGGATATTTTTATTTTCTGGATTGGATTTCAGTGTAAGCTCTTTGAAGTGCATCTTTAACGCATTAAAAATGAGAAGCCTACCGTCTAGTGGATATCCAATATTTGTTATTATCTTGATTACTTCTGCTGCTTGAATTGTACCAATAATTCCTGGAAGAATTCCCATTACTCCTGCCTCAGAGCATGATGGAATTAATCCTTTTGGAGGAGGTGTGGGTATAAGATCTCTATAGTTGGGGCTATCTTCTTTGAAATTAAATACACTTACTTGGCCTTCAAATCTTGCAATAGAACCATATATATTAGGTTTATTAAGTATTAGACAAGCATCATTAATTAGGTAGCGCGTTGGGAAATTGTCTGAACAATCACATATCACATCATAAGCTCTAAGTATTTCCAAAGCATTACTACTGGTTAGCTTTTGATTGAATAAATCAACTCGACAAGAAGGATTTATTTTGAGTATGTGCTGTTTGGCAGAATCTGTTTTTAATTGACCTATTGAATTTGTTGTATGAATGATTTGTCTTTGTAAATTTGAGTATTCAACGACATCAAAATCGACTATCCCGATACGTCCAATTCCAGCTGCTGCAAGATAAATCAAAAGAGGAGATCCTAGCCCTCCTGTCCCAATGCAAGCAACTGAGCTCGCCTTCAATTTTTCTTGGCCTTTGATACCTATCTCAGGAAGACTTATATGTCTTGCATAGCGAGCAATTTCTTCAGAACTTAAATTTGCTTCATTCTTGCTATACTCCATTAATCAAACCTTTAATCATCAATTTACGTTAAAGAAAAAATTTTAATTTTCACGCTATTAAAGTTTAATTTATTTTTAATCCACCATGCTTTTAAATCTCTATCCTTATTTGAAATAACCATAAGACCAGGAGATTGGTGAAAAAATAAATCTACTTCTGAGGGTTGGTTTTCACCTGAAGGATGAGAGTGAGCACAACATAAAACTTCTAGATCATTTTTTCTTGCCCATTTTTGAGATGCAATTAGATCTTTAGCGTCTATTTCGAAGCGATTTTTTTTGGACAATTGCATATTTTTTTGATTAGAAAATGCTCTTATTTTTTGATCAATTAATTTCGATTCTTGTTCTCCCCAAATATTTCGACAATTCCAGATGTGAGTTACCTCCCAAATATTTCTTTTGTGATCTGTAGCTGAGCTGTTGGTTTTGCCAATTAATATACAGCAGCCTTCCTCTGGCTCTGCCGCCTTTAAAAATCTAGAGAGAACAAAATTAGTTTCGTTATGGAATTCAATATAATTTGGGATTTTCATAAAAAAAATGATTTGATTCGGCATCCTCTCTATTTTGGTTCGGACTTATCTCTATTAAGCCTATGGCATTTATTAAATTAATTCGATACGCTCAGTCCATATTTGCTTAGTAGCTTGTGTTCATGTCTGATGTAAATCCTGATTCTAAAGATGAATCAAAGGCAGGGAAAACAGAAGGTGTTAATTTCTCAGAACGTTACAGTGACGTAATGGGAAAAGTTAATGAATCTTTGAGCAAAATTGATTGGACTCAAATGGGTAAGTATGGCAAGGCGGCAGGGATCATTGCCGTTGTTGTTTTAGCTCAAGTTTTAATCAAGGTTGTTATTGATACAGTTAATTTTTTCCCAATTCTTCCTGGTTTGTTAGAACTTCTTGGAATTGTGGTTTTAGGCCAATGGAGTTGGCAGAACTTAACAACAAGTGAAAAAAGAACAGCTGTATTTGACAAAGTTCAAAATCTTAAAAAAGAGTACCTAGGATAAGTTAATAAGAGAAAGAACATCTGATCTGAGGTTTCGTTACAAGCGAGATCTCAGATTTTTTAGTGTTTTTAGTGAATTTTCTTTATAGGATCCACCAAAAATATTTGCGTGATTAAGCAAATGGTAAAGATTATAAATATCAGTTCTATCTTTTGAAAATGTATCTAGTGGCCAAATTTCTTCATATCCTTGATAAAAATCTCTATTAAAACCACCAAATAGTTTAGTCATTGAGATATCAACTTCTCTGTCAGCCCAATAACTGGCAGGGTCATAAAGACTTCCTAAACCATTTTTAGTACTTCCACAATTACCGGACCATAGATCACCATGAACTATTGAGATCCTTGGGTGATGATCATTTAGATATGAGCTTAAATATATTAAAACATCCTCATAATCATCAACTTTAACCCCCCATGCTTTTGCTTGTATGAGTTGTGGTCTAAGACGATAATTTACAAAGAATTCTCCCCAGTTACTTTCCCACCCTCTTATTTGGATATTAGAACCTATAAAACCTTCTTCTTCCCATCCGAAATTTTTTTGGCTCCATTCACTCGAAGACTTATGTAGTAGTGCTAAGCCTTTCCCAAGGAGATTTTGTTGGGATTGTTTGAAATCTATCCATTCTAAAAAAAGTATAGATATATTTTGATAACTTATGAGATCAAGTGTTTTAGGAACGCAGATATATGATTTATTGGCAAATTTTTTTAGAACTGAAAGACACTCACGTTCGAACTTAAACATATTAATATTGTCAATGTGATTTGATTTGGCAAAAACTTTCTTGCCATTTTGGAAATGAATGCACCAAGCTTTATGGATACAACCTCCGCCTATAGGAATTATTTTTTCTATTAATGAGTTGTTGCGTATTTTATTTGAACTAGAAAGAGCCTTTTGTATTAATTCCTCCATTTACTTTATTCTCGCTTGATAATTTTTTATGTCTGAAGAATCTATCATTGTTGTTGGGGGAGGAATAGCTGGCTTAACAGGTGCTGCTCTTCTCGCTAAAGAGGGTTATCAGGTAACTTTGGTCGAATCACATAGTCAATTAGGTGGTTGTGCGGGAACTTTTAAAAGGGGTTCTTATACTTTTGATGTAGGCGCGACCCAAGTTGCAGGCCTTGAGAGTGGAGGAATTCATCATCGTTTATTTAATTATTTAGATATTCCGTTACCTGATGCGCAAATTTTAGATCCTGGATGTTCAGTTGTTCTAGGTGATGGGAGTAGGCCAATCAATCTTTGGCATGATCCATTTAGATGGCAGAAAGAAAGACAAGAACAGTTTCCTGGGAGTGAGCTCTTCTGGTCATTATGTTCTAAAATTCACGAAAGTAACTGGGGATTTGTTGGAAGAGATCCCATACTTCCGGTAAGAAATTTTTGGGATTTAAGTCAATTAATTAAAGCCATACGTCCTTCAAATCTTTTAACAGGTTTTTTGAGTAAATTCACTATTGCAGACTTGCTTGCATTAACTGGTTGTCAGAAAGATAGACGTTTACTTAATTTCCTAGATCTTCAATTAAAACTTTACTCTCAAGAGCCAGCAAGTAGAACAGCAGCTTTATACGGTGCAACTGTTCTTCAAATGGCCCAACACCCTAGAGGCCTATGGCATCTTTATGGATCAATGCAAATCCTTAGCGATTTGTTGAAAGATAGTTTTTTGAGAGATGGTGGAAACCTTTTGATTGGGCATAGAGTGACCAAAATATTAAATAAAAAAAATTCAAATATTTTTGATGTCAATGTAATTGATAGCAGAAAGAATTTGATACGTCTGAAAGCATCAGATATTGTTTTTAGCTTGCCTCCTCAATCTCTTTTAGATTTAATTCCTATTGATGGAGGTTTATCCACAACATACCGTGAAAGTATAAAAAAATTACCCAAACCTAGTGGTGCCCTAGTATTTTATGGAGCTCTTAGTCGTTCTAACCTGCCAGTTGATTGCCCAGCGCATATTCAAATATTCGATGAGGATTTTGGTTCTTTATTTATTTCAATAAGTATGGAAGATGATCAGCGTGCACCAACTGGAATGGCTACTTTAATTGCAAGTGTATTTGTTGATATTGATCAATGGTCTAATCTAGATAGTCAATCCTATGCCATGAAAAAAAATATTTTTGCAAAAAAGATTAGAACTATTTTAAATAAAAAGTTTAATTTGCTAGAGACGAGTTGGGATCATCAAGAACTTTCAACCCCAAGAAGCTTTGAACGGTGGACAGGACGTCCTGGTGGAATAGTCGGAGGGCTTGGTCAACATCCAGATCAATTTGGTCCTTTTGGCTTTTCAAGTAGAACCCCTCTCAGGGGTTTATGGCTTTGTGGGGATTCAATTTATCCCGGCGAAGGTACAGCTGGCGTAAGCCAATCAGCCATGATGGTTGTTAGACAACTAATGGAATCTAAAGGGAGACATTTGAATATTCCTTTGTTTAATTAGTAGGTTTCATAATGAAATTTTGTCTTTCTTCCTGTGTATTAACTAGTAATTTTTCGAGTTCACCCCAGTTCTCTTCAAGTAAATATTTTTCAAATAGATCTAGAGAATATCTATAAGATGCTAAATGTCTTTTTATATTTTTCTTGTTCAATTTTGCCATTGAGACTCCTAGCGCTGGGTTGCCACCTCCAACCCTGGAGGTGTCAGCAAACCCACTGGATGCAATACTTTTTGCAAGTGAATATAAGGAAGGCGTTACATCTGTACTGAGTGTATTGAGCAATGCCGCGCTAATTAGAACTGGCAAATGTGAAATCAATCCAACAGCTTCATCATGTATTTGAGCTTCAGAGCTTATCCATTTACTCCCAAGTAATAAAGAAATTTTGTGAACTATTTCGAGAGCTTTTTGATCAGTTTTTTTATTTGGAGTAACTACCCATGGCTTATTTTTAAATAAATCATGTTGACCTGCGTTAACACCAGATTCTTCCGTTCCTGTCATTGGATGACTTGCTACAAAACGCGGATGTAGCTTGTTCCAAGTATTTAAAATAGGGACTTTTACAGATCCAACATCAGTAACAACAGCATTCCTAGGAATGGCATTGATTAAAGCGGATGAAGGATTTAGGAGTTGCTCAAGTGGTAAAGCAAGATAAATAAGAGAACAATTTTTTAATACACTTGGATCAGTACTAACAATTTGGGCTAGTTTTCTTTCTTTGGCTTTGTGCGCAGTTTTTTCTCGATGAGTAATCCCATAAACTTGATATCCAAGCTTTTGGAGATCTAAGCCTAAAGAGCCTCCAATTAGACCTAATCCAACAATTCCAATATTTTCAGAGGGTTTTGTTTTAAGATCCATAAATAGTATTGTTCTATATCTTTATTGATAGAGCAACATGATTAAAAGAATTTATTGATAAAAGGTACTACTAATGCTTGAGGTGAATTCACATGAATATTTAAAAAAATACTATCAAAACAATCTTGCTCTATGGCCTCATAATTTGACTTTAACTAGATTGATCTCTAGAAGCTTAAGTCGTAAAGATAATACTTTTATTCAATTATCAAGTGACAGTAAAAATTTTTGGTGGCCTGGCCTTTTGATTCCACTTTCCTTGCATAATAATAATATTGTGCTGATTCTTTCAGAAAGACAACATCGACTCTTGTTTGAAGTTGAATTACCAAAGTTAAGATCTAGTCGATTAGGTTTTGATTGTGTTGAAGGAATTGAAGTAATTCCTTCAGATAAAAAAATTTGGGTTCTAAGATACCAAGATCTTATTTTTGCAAATGAAAAAGATTTATTAAATAATCGCCAATTAATTTTTCCTGAATCTGAGTTTATTTCTAGTGAGCTAAGAGAATCTATGTCTATTAAAATTACTCCGAAAAATTGGGAGAATCTAATTGCTTCTCACTCACGTTTTGAAGCTCAAATTATGGAATTTCATGAGCGTCTAAGTCGAAGCCTTTTCAGTCATTCCGCAAATTCTGATGCTGTTATAAGAATTGACTATAGGGAATTTTTAGCATTAAAAGAAATTCTCAAAGATGACTTGCCTTCAGCAATGCCTTGGAAACGAGCTCTTAATATCGTCAACAAAGAATGGGTAACATGGGCGAAACTAGATAATCGAAAACTTAGTTGGGATTGGTATATCCAACCTTTGCTTCCTTTGCAAATTCTCTCAGGTCTGCTATCCAAAAATACTCTTTTGATGCTGAATAACTCCGGTCAAAGCGATTCTTTCTTTATGGATTTAAATAATAAACAATTTACTTTCAATGTGAAGGTGAATTTAGGAAATAAATATGATCAAGAACCTACTCCTTTATTTGTTCCTAAAAGACAACCTTTGCCAAATACGTCTCATTTTTATCGTCATATTATAAGACAGTGTCAAAGATTAATTCTTGGACGTACTCATCCAACTATTGTTTTGGTAGATGATTTGCGATTACGACTGCAGATAACTAGTGAATTAGCTGGAGAATTTGGATTGAGAGTCGTTCATGAAACTATTAATATTGAGACTAATGGGATTATTTGTTGTAGCTGTAATTGGTGGATTATTAATCAGTACAATTTGCCTACTCCAGATCAATTAATTTTCCCAGTAATTCCATTGCCTACTTTAGAATCACCCTGGATTGCCGCTAAAGTTGACATGCTTAAGCATCAAGGTCGTGACTGGTTTCGAGAATTTCTTTTCCCAGAAACGCTTACTACCCTTCTTAAATCGCTTGCAATTATTAGGGGTAAAGATGTTCGAGTCGCCATACTTGACGGCCGTATGCACTATAGAAGTTGGGGAAAACTAATATTCGAAGCTCTTGAACCATGGGTGGTTTTAGAGCGTTTATTGCCTTATTAAAATCAATCTCTTAGATTAAACAATATTTTTTTTGATAATGGGAGAAGCACGCCAAAGATCTGAGCAAGGCTTAAAACCTCGTAATAAGAAAAACTCAAGGAATGAGTCACCTCGTATTGTTTCTTGGTTTCCTGTTACGCAAGCGCAAAGAGATCAATTTATACAATTAAGTATTCGTGCTGGATGGGTAGGAATTGCTGCTTTAGTTATTCTTTGGATCATTGTTCGCTTTGTTGGACCTGCTGCAGGGTGGTGGATTCCTGCTGATATCAGATAAAGCATAGTAGTTTTACCTTTAACCGTTTGCTGAGACTTGGCTTAGGTTTGGTCGTGATGAAGCCTGTCGAGCAGCTGCCGCTAATGGTCTCATTGAATTAGCACTTACTTCTGAGCCTTCAATTAATTTTTCTTTAACTAACTTTTCAATTATTTCTTTTGATTCAGGATTTTGTTCAAGCCAAGTAATGGTATTGTCTCTCCCTTGCCCAATATTGTCACCTTCATAGCTATACCAAGCTCCTTTACGAGTAACGACATTAGTCTCATCTGCTAAATCAAGAAGACAACCAAGAGTACTAATTCCTTTTCCAAAAAGAATATCAAATTCAGCTATTCGGAACGGAGGTGCAACTTTGTTTTTTGCGACTTTCACTTTTGCACGAATTCCATATTCTTCAGTTCCTCTCTTTAAAGTTTGAATACGACGAATATCTAATCGTACAGAGGCATAAAATTTAAGAGCGTTCCCACCAGTTGTTGTCTCTGGATTCCCATATGTAATACCAATTTTTAGACGTAATTGATTTAAGAAAATTACTGTGCAACCAGACTTCCCAATATTTCCAGTAATTTTTCTCATTGCTTGACTCATTAGACGAGCTTGAGCACCTACTGAATGATCACCCATTTCTCCTTCTATCTCTGAACGGGGTGTAAGTGCAGCAACTGAATCAACAACAACTAGATCGACTGCAGCAGATCTAATAAGTTGGTCAACGATTTCCAGTGCCATCTCGCCTGTATCCGGTTGAGATACGAGAAGATTCTCTACATCAACACCAACAGAAGCTGCATAGACTGGGTCAAGAGCATGTTCCGCATCTACAAATGCAGCAACTCCGCCGTTACGTTGAATCTCAGCTATCGCATGTAATGTCAGCGTTGTTTTTCCAGAACTTTCGGGACCATAAACTTCAATTACTCGTCCTTTGGGATAGCCGCCACCAAGAGCTAAATCAAGAGTTAAAGCACCCGTAGATATTGTTTCTACCCGCATCTTTGAGGCGTCCCCAAGGCGCATGATCGAACCCTTCCCAAAATTGCGTTCTATTTGCCCAACCACTAAGCTCAATGCTTTTTCTTTTTCTCCAGATTTTGCGTCTATTTTCTTAGATTCAGTTAATTGGAGTGACTTACCTTCGTTTGACATGACAAATAACGTTAATTCAGAGGGATAACAACAGACGTTGGGATTGATAATGAAATACTCAGTTCCTCAACGAATAGGAATTAAACCGATAGTACAGACGTACGCTATTAAGTCAAGACCACTTAGGAATAGGTTCTCGTAAAGTATCTGAATTTAATAATTTAATACCGGAAGGAAGATTATTTTTATCCTGAGGTTTTAAGTATCCCCAGCTTGCTAAGTAACAAGGGATAGATTTCAGCTTTGGATCTTTTAAGACTTTTTCTAAGGTAGTTCTTCGATCTTCAATAAAACCTTGAATTATCCTTGTCTGTAAGAGTTGGTTCAATACATCGACTTTACTTCCTGATTCATGACCGAAAACAAGCTTTGGCTGAAGATCGAAGCAATCCAAAAGTTTTTTTGTGAACTCAATACTTTTTGTTGTTAAAACAGCAAATTCAATGCCTTCCTCCTCAAGTGTCTTGAGGCGTTGAGTGACTAAAGAAAAAGGCTGATGAAAATTTAACCACTGATTGAAATTATTTGATATTGCTTCTCTTCTCGTTTGATTTAAAGCTTCTTGTAATTGAAAAGGTGTCCAACCCCATTTCTCAAGAGCTAAGGAGCATTCTATTTGATAATTTCTTGAGAAATTTTGTAAACCTTTTAAGTTTAATTGACTAGTTTTATTTGAACATTCAGCAGCCAGAATCACCATTTCCCAACCATGATGAACCCATGGCCTCATGGCCTTAAAAGCTTTGGGAATCTCACTAGGAAAAGAAATAATTTCTTTCTCTTTGGCAGAAAGTATATTTAGACAAGTTTGACGAGAACTTGACCAATACTCCTTAATGCCGTCAACGATGACGCCATCAAAATCAAGAACAAGTAGAGGTTTCTCTGTCACTAACTATTGAAAACTGGGCCGCTAGGATTCGAACCTAGGAATGTCGAGACCAAAACCCGATGCCTTACCACTTGGCGACGGCCCATTGTTCCAGATCTATGTTTGCAATTGAAAGACATAGATTTGGATTCTTTCTCTTAGATAATTGCATATTTGATTCAATCCTGTCATGTCTTTATCCAGTTTTTTTTAGTTAATCGGAAGATTTCTTCATTAATACTGCTCAACGCGGGCTTTCGAATGATTGATTTAGCTAGTGAAATCCAATTATAAAGATTTTCTTACAAGCCAAGGATTAATTAGTCGTTTTGCCTCTGCAAGAGCCGCCTCCCAGCCTTCTGGCCATTCTTTAAGACTAATTCTTTTCCGTTGAGCCTCCTCTAACCATGGTTGGATTATCTTTCTTGCTTTCCCTCCAAAAGCAACTCCTTCAGGCCCCTTAATCTCTTGTATGTACTTAATGGTCGATTCATTAGTCCCTCCAGCAAGTTGTAATGGACCTGGTGGAGCTATTGGGCGTATTCTTTCCCAGAGTTTTACTGCAATTTTGGCCGCACCTGCTCCGAGATCTCCACTCATTCGACGCCCATCAATTTGCCAAAGAGGTTTTTGATTATGAATTCTCAGGAATTTATGTCGCAACCAAAGTTCTTCTGCTAATTCTTCATGGTTTATTCCATGCCCTTGTAAACCACAGCTGACAGATAATCGTTGTAGCTTCAGATCGACTTTAAAAATTTCCTTGATTGTTTTTTCAAATTCTTGGCCTCTTCCTGGAGCAGTGTGAATTTCTACGGCATCTGGTCTGATAGTTTTTAACAATGGAGCAAAATCTTTCAGAGTTAATCTACGATCCTTTTCTTGAATGATTCCTAATGGGCATGTATCAATACATCGACCACATCCATAGCATTTATTAGTCTTTATACCACCTTCGTTTTCAATCGCGTGAGCTGGACAAATGCTTTGACAGGGTCTTAAGCAATTCGAAGGACATAGGTCTGGATTAAACCAAGCTTTGCGAAAATGTGCATCTTTTCCATCACTTAAGCTGATCATCAGCCAAGGTTTTTTCCCATAAGTTTCGAAAACCCAATCAATAGCATTGCGAGCTGCATGAATAACAGCTTCGTCGGCAGCTAGGTCAATGCAATGCACCCCTGCAGCTCCATAAATTGAGCAAAGATCATTTATTGCAGGTAAGTCTTGATTACTTGCGCCACAAATTAATTTTACCCAATTACCTTTTTTGAGAGCTTCAGAATTGCAAATCGAATTTTGAGTAATCATCTTGATGAATTTCTAATCTCTATTGATGAATTCATTTAATGGTTGCCATGTAATATTTCGAGCTCCTCCCATCTCAATAACAATTTTGATTCGAGGTTCCTTTTGGCAGAGATTATTTATTGCTAATAGTTCTGACTTGGATAGGACTTGACCCTCTAATAACCATAGAACCAAGGGTTTATCTTCGACCAACAATTCATTTAATTGAGGAATAACTTGTTGAACTTCCCCTAATGCTCCATTTCTCCCAACATTTTGATGTCCCAAATGTGGTGGCCTGATTCCATGTAATTGGGTAAGAAAGACAACTGGATCTCCTAATCCTCTAGCGGAAGTTATCTGTGTTTGATATCCGCTAGCTCGAAGTCTTCGAAGTAAACGAGTTTCTGCTCCACCTTCTAATGGGCTAAGGATGGCAAGGCAGCCGAATGATTCAAGATCAGTGCGAAATTTCTGACCAGAGAGTATTAAAGGCATCCTTAAATCAAATTCTTTATCTTATTCAAGTGAAGCATCACACAAAATGGGTGTTAATAGTGTAATCTTTTAAGTTGCTAAAGCTTTTCTATGCCCGCCCGCTAGCCGGGCCTCTAGACGCTTGAGCAGACTAAGCGTTTGCGTTTAGTCTTTTTGGCCAGTGCAGAAGAATTTATTTTCTTTTGTCGAGATACTCTTTGAACTTTTTAAAAAGTTTGAAAAAGTCTCAGCCAGCTGATTATCGCTAGCATTTCCAAATAAATTGAACTTCAATTAACTTCAACTTTTTTGGCTAGATAGGCGATTTAATTCAGATTCCAAGTCTTTCTATTTACAGATTGACCTTTTAGCTGGCGTTTATTTAACTCATGTCTTTAGGAATTCTAGGTAAGAAGTTGGGGATGTCCCAACTCTTCGATGATCAAGGCAGAGCCGTTCCAGTCACTTTGATTGAAGCGGGTCCCTGTCGAATCACTCAATTGAAATCTGCAGATACGGATGGCTATGCAGCTGTACAGATAGGTTTTCAGTTGATTCGTGAAAAACTTATTAACAAGCCTTCAAAAGGTCATCTTGCAAAATCAGGAGATGATCTTTTGCGTCATCTTCGAGAGTACCGAGTAAAAAATTCTGGTGAATTTCAACTTGGAGCTGCAATCACTGTAGATGATTTCGAAAAAGGTCAAAAAGTTGATGTTAGTGGCGACACTATGGGTAGAGGATTCGCAGGCTATCAAAAGCGACATGGCTTTAGCCGAGGTCCTATGAGTCACGGTTCAAAGAATCATCGATTGCCTGGCTCAACAGGAGCTGGAACAACTCCTGGTCGT
>QCPD01000004.1 GCA_003209755.1 Prochlorococcus sp. AG-436-C14 | reverse complement strand
TTAATAACTTTACTCACTATATACGAACCTAAAATCATTAGTTCAAATCCATTATATCTAATAAACGAAGAATTCAGAAATCTCAGTCTTCGCAAGAAAGATAACAATATTATAACTGATGAAGAAGCAATACAACTATACAAGGATGGACTAAATATTTATAGAAAATATAATTTGGATCTAGAAATATCTTTATCTCAAGTCTATAAAACAAATGAAATAAATTTAAATTGTAAAAGACATATGATGATTTTTAATCAACATAAAATCATTCCTGAATTTTGCTTTGGATGTTATAAAGTTCAAGTTGAAGTAAATTCAATAATTGAATTAATCAAACTATTTTTAGTTTTCAATACTCTAGAACTTGAGAATAGCAATACTAGAAAATGTATGATCGAGTTAAGAAATAATATCTCAGGATTTTATAAAGGACTTATATATTGTTTAAGTCTAACTGAAGCATTAGCAATATCTAAAAAGTTAAATGTTCATATTCAAAATAATATTAGAATTGATTTAATGTCAAAAGTCAAAAGAGGATGTTCTGAATATCCACTAGAGTACCCGAAATATAAAGAGATAAGCACGTCTGGTGATCAACCAATGAATTATAATGAAAACTGGAGAAGCATCGAAAAAGAAATAGATAAAGATAACCAAGATTGGGGTACATCATACAAAAGCATTGAGGGATTTAATTTAAATAACTTTCTTATAATGAGAAACTGGATCGCATATGCACAAAAGATAGGAGATAAAAGTGTAATTAGAATTACTAATGAACAAATAAAAGGACCCGATTTGTTCCAGAATTTGAACAGGGACTTTACTCCCAGCAAACCTCCAATGCAAAAATTTAATCCCTCTTTATAGGAAGCATTTCCAAGAAGATAAGAAGCAAAAGAACTTACAAAACTGGGTAATATGTAAAGAAAAGCACCCCAACACTTTCGAAACAATGTATCAGTTCTGGGTTTCTAAAACGGATAATTGACAACTGCCGCACCATAAAAATATTTAATCTATGAGAAAAGGACACCATATCCTACGACTTCTCTACAAAAAATATGTCATAGTTGATTGGAGCAGAAGTCAAGTTTTATTCTGTATCAAATAGACATTTCAAAAGAGGACAAAGTAAATTTCTGAGAAAGAGTAAGTAATTGTCAAATAAAAGTAGTCAATTTAGAAACTTATATCGCAAAGTAGTATGTCAAAAAAGTATTTGCTCTCCAACGTTTTCTCTACAAGTTCTCTACGGTTGAGGTGTAGAGAAAATGAACTATCTACGATGTCTTTACAGAGAAGGTGACAAGGTGACACGTGGAAGTGGTGTGGAAGTGACATTTGAAATCCCTGTCACCTTGGCACTTCAATTCTGGTGTGGAAGTGGTGTGGAAGTGGGTTTTTGAGTGGTGGACTGGGTTTTACTGCCCTAAACTATTCCCACTCAATAGTGCCTGGGGGTTTACTTGTTATGTCCAAAACAACTCTATTAATCCCCTCAACTTCATTAACTATCCTGTTAGAGATTTTTTCTAATACTCCATATGGTAAGCGAGACCAATCTGCGGTCATTCCATCTTCGCTTGAAACACACCGAACAACAATAGGCCATGCATAGGTTCTTTGATCGCCCATCACTCCAACTGAATATACAGGGAGCAAGACAGCGAAAGCCTGCCATATATCATTATACAAACCAGAATCATTAATCTCTTCTCTAACAATTAAATCTGCATCCCTTAGACAATTTAGTTTTTCATGAGTAACTTCTCCTAAAATTCTTATTGCCAATCCTGGACCTGGAAATGGATGTCTTCGAACAATCTCATCTGGTAATCCTAATGATTTACCAACCTTTCTAACTTCATCTTTAAATAAACGTCTCAAAGGCTCAACTAATTTAAATTGTAAATCTTTTGGTAAGCCACCTACATTGTGATGACTTTTGATTTTTACAGCTATTCGTTCGCCAGTTTTTGGATCAATATTTGTCCCTGAACTTTCAATAACATCTGGATAAAGTGTACCTTGAGCCAAGTAATCAAAAGGACCCAACCGAAGACTTTCTTCTTCAAAAACCCTAATAAATTCTCTACCTATAATTTTACGCTTTTGTTCAGGGTCTGTTACCCCTTTTAACTGTGAAATAAATCTTTCTCTAGCATTAATATATTCAACATTAATTTTGAACTTTTCATCAAAAAAAGACATTAAAAATTCAGGCTCACCTTTACGCATAAAACCTTGATCAATAAACATGCACGTCAATTGAGACCCTATTGCTTTATTTAATAAAAATGCAAGAGTTGATGAATCAACACCGCCAGAAAGAGCCAATAAAACTTTTTTATCTCCAACCTGTTGTTGTACTTGAGAAACAGCTTCGTCTATGAATAAATTTGTTGTCCAATCTGGCTCACATGAACAAATATGATAAACAAAATTTCTTATTAAAACCATTCCCTGAGTGGAATGAATAACTTCAGGATGAAATTGCACTCCATAAAAACTTTTCGCATGCAAAGCAATAGCTGCTTCAGAAGTATTTGCAGTATGAGCTAGTGTGACAAATCCCTTTGGTAATTCTTGAACTGAATCCCCATGACTCATCCACATGGTAGATCCACTCATAACATTAGTTAATAAAGCTGTTGGATCATCAACTTCTAAAGGAGCCTTCCCATATTCAGCTTTTCCAGTAGCAGGTTTTACAGATCCCCCTAGCTGATGAACCATTAATTGCATTCCATAACAAACACCAAGTACTGGAATACCTAACTTAAAAATGTCTGGATCACAATACGGAGCATCTTCTTCGTAAACAGAACCAGGTCCTCCGCTTAAAATAATTCCTTTAGGATTAAGCGAGCGTAATTGGTTGGCAGAAGTTGTGTAACTCATAACTAATGAGTAAACCTCTGTCTCTCTAATCCTTCGAGCAATTAATTCTGAGTATTGAGAACCAAAATCGAGAATTACAATTGCTGGATTACGTTTTTCCTCTGAATTCATTGAAGCCATATCAACCTGATAAATCCTTTTAAAGCATTCTTATCAAACAGACTAATTAAGAGCATGGGAATATGCCTATGACTTAAGAATTAACCCCAAAGAATTAATTTGTTTCAAACCTTGCAAACCAGCCCAACGAATTTGTCTTTTACGATCAAACAATAAAGATCCTATTTCCATCGATGAAGACAAATATCGATTCACATAACTCAAGCTTTTAATTTCAATTTCTTTAGCCATTCTGCCCCAAATCAGAGCTACACTCTCTGGATTCTTTGATTCAAGGGTTAATAAAGCATTTTCCACCGACGTTGATTTACTAATCAAATCAATCAAATCCAAAGAAATGCCTTCTCTAAATGCAAGTGACGTGAGAATTTCAATTCTTCCATCTGCAAGATGATGATGAGTGTGAAAAACACCACCAGAAAGTTTTACTAGTTTTCCATGATAACCAAATAATAAAAGTTTCTTTACACCATTTTCCGCAGCAGCAACAAGAAGAGGGCCTAACCAATTGCCCGTTTTAATAATTTGATTAACTGGCAGTCCGAATTTTAAAGCTAAATCCATTCCATTCTCACCAATCACAAAAGTCAGACATCCATCAAATGTTGATTTAGAGCATTTGTTCTGCAAAATCTCTTTGCAATTTCTCAACTGATCAGGAGAAGCACTAATTTGGACCTCAGCCTGTGTTCCAATGAGGGACAAACCGTCTACAACTCCAAAGGCTTCGTTACTAGTCTTTAAAGCACGATCTTTCCCTTCAGGTAAAACAATCTCTACTTTGATTGAACTTCCTTTAGGTAAAAGGGGGTACAGATTTATACATAACAAATCACGTGCAAACCTAGATATGCATGGTTGACCAGATGCTTCGAATTTACCAACTCCATAACCAGCATGGAAATCGAGCCAATTAGGAAAACCATTTTCAACTATCTTTCCAGATTGAAAACTTTCATTCGTAAATTGAATATATGCCCAAATTTCTAGTCCTCTTGTTACATCAAGAGGCAATCCAGATTGACAACGACTGACTGCTAAAGATCTTTCACCACTATCAAGTAATGCAGAAGAACAGACGGGAACCTTAATCGATTCTTTTTGATTTGGTAGATCAATTATCTCAGTATCTTTAAATTTATTTCCAATAAGAATGTTTGTTGCAGACTTTGCAGCTGCAACTACCCAAACTGGAAGAGTATATTCATGCAAATCATTGGAAGAGCTGACGATAGAAGAAATTCCCTAAATAATTTTTTAAAATAATAATAATCTAGATTTAAATAAGTAAATGCAAGACAAACTCAATCTAATGATTCCAGGACCAACTCCTGTTCCAGAAAATGTTTTGAATTGTATGAGTAAACACCCCATCGGGCATAGGAGTGGAGATTTTCAAAAAATTGTTCAAAAAACAACCGAGCAGCTTAAATGGCTTCATCAAACAACTGCTGACATCCTAACAATTACAGGCAGTGGGACTGCCGCAATGGAGGCAGGAATAATTAATACATTAAGCAAGGGTGATCGAGTCATCTGCGGCGATAATGGGAAATTTGGAGAAAGATGGGTAAAAGTAGCAAAAGCATATGGGCTAAATGTAAATATCGTCAAAGCTGATTGGGGAAAACCTCTTGATCCAAATCAATTCAAGAAGATTCTTGAAGAGGACACTAATAAAACAATTAAGGCAGTGATTTTAACTCACTCAGAAACTTCAACAGGAGTGATTAATGATCTTAAAGCAATTAATAACGAAGTAAAAAACCATGGGAAAGCTATTACTATTGCTGATTGTGTAACAAGCCTTGGTGCTTGCAATATACCAATGGATGAATGGGGGATCGATGTAATAGCCTCAGGTTCTCAAAAAGGTTATATGATTCCACCAGGGCTTAGTTTTGTCGCCATGAGCAAAAGAGCGTGGGAAGCTAATGCTCAATCGAATTTACCTAAATTTTATTTAGACTTAAAACAATATTTAAAAACAGTGAATAAAAATAGCAATCCTTTTACGCCTGCAATAAATTTATACTTTGCATTGGAAGCATCACTAACAATGATGCAAAAAGAAGGGTTAAATAATATATTCGCCCGTCACGCTCGTCATCAAAAAGCAACTCAAGAAGGAATAAAAGCAATGGGTTTAAACTTATTTACAAAAGAAAGTTTTGGTAGTCCAGCAATTACAGCAGTTGAGCCTAAAAATGTAGATGCAGAAAGTATAAGAAAAGTAATTAAGAGTGACTTTGACATACTCCTTGCTGGAGGACAAGATCACTTAAAAGGAAAAATCTTTAGAATTGGTCATTTAGGGTTTGTAAATGATAGAGATATTATTAGTGTTATATCGGCTTTAGAATGCACCCTTGATAAAATGGGCAAACTAAATGTACCGATCGGGCAGGGTATTGCAAAAACAATTTCAGTCCTAAATAACGATTAATATTTTAAAAATCGATTAAATCACTATCTAGTTTTAATTAGATGAAGCACTTGAGGCCCAACCCTACCAGCCCTTCTCTCTTTATCAAGTGCTTTCAAAATCAAACCAGCACACGATTGCAAATCTCCTTGATCTGCATGTACTGATGCATTCTTAAAGAAATAACCTGCCTCTTTTAAAAATTCTTGTTTTTTTACTTGTACAGTATTCATTAATAGATTTGTTAGTACAAACATTTTTATCGAATCACTATATCAAAAGATAGTTATTTTAGTAATATTAAAAAAATAAGTGAGATCAAAATTAAAAATTAGATTCATAGTATTTTCGATACGATTTTTTTTAAATCAAAAATCATAAAAGTTAGGTAATAAAACGAAAACACTAATACAAGCTAAAGCTAGACAGAAGATAGAAAAATAGATAATTTAAAATTGATAGTTCTCTTAAAATCATGCCAATTGGGATAAAGCGAAACTTCTTACCAATTTCAATAATTTGTTTAGTCTGCGGGCCCACTTTAGGGTTAAAAATTAATGCAGCAGTCACAAACGGAGCAGATATATATTGCTTTATGAGGAATGGGGGCAACACTCATGAACCCAGCTGGGAAGCAGCTTATCAATTTATAAAAAATAAAAAACAAGGTCTATTCAAAACATCTCCGAAACAAGCGGCTACTTTAATTGTTGAAGAAGTAGTACAAGATCCTGAAAAATATGAAGATTGCATTAATTATTTAGGAGATCTTTATACAGGGGACTCAAGCTCAATAGGAGTTAATAGCGATAAAGAATTAGAAAATGAAGTAAATTCATTAATTGAGAGTAAAGAAAAAAGTCCTAAAGGTAAAATTATAGATCGTTATGATTATTAATTAAATTATGTTTAAATCAATTAAAAAATAAACATTATAAAATCTAAAAATGCAATTTTCGATACATTGACTTATTGTCATGTCGAGGCAAAATTGATTTAATTAATTGATAGATATGCACAACATGGACGCGGTTTTCTTGGAAGATCTCTGTCCAAAGTTACATGACCGAAGATGGCGCAAATCATTACATGAGTACACTGGTAAAAGCTGTATCTATTGTGGAAAAAATTCAGAATCGATTGATCATGTCTTACCACGCAGTAAAGGGGGATTAAGCATCACTGAAAATTGCGTACCTGCTTGCCTCTCATGTAATGGAAGCAAAACAGACAATGATGCTTTTGAATGGTATAGAAAACAACGTTTTTACGACCCAAGACGTTCTATGGCTATACGAGCATGGACGGAGGGAGACATACGCTTAGCTCTAAGACTTCTAAAATGGGCAGAACCTAAACAGAGTAAAAGTTTTGAGAAGCAAGACTCAAAATTAAATGAAGATTACTCTTGGCAAGCTGCTTAAAACCTACCAGACTTGACAAGCAAGAGAAGAATTATATTTTTCACAAATCGAAGCTGAATTAGACTGCTTTTCGGGCACAATAATGATACAAAGAAGAAAGAAAATTGAAGCAAGAAAAGGTTTTATCAAATTTTGATTTCTTTTTTGTATTAATAACCTTTTATGGTTACATAAATTGCCAGTGCCATTCATGGAATTCAGACTAGGCTTTATATAAGAAGCAATCATTGCTAAATAATTAACTTAATACATTTGTACTAATGTTTCAGGCTATTGTCAAGCAATTGGATCCTCTACCTTCTAAATCAAAATTAATCATATTTGGTGGCGGATTCAGTGGTCAAAAAATCGCAAGTCTAGGAAGACATCTAGGAATAAAAGTTTTGTGCAGCAGAAGGCATGAAAATAGCAAAGGAGCTGATTTCATATTTAATACCGACAAAGAAGTCTCGAAAGAAATTTTTGAAGGAGCAACTCATGTCTTAAGTTGTATTCCTCCTTTGCCAAATGGAGAAGACCCTGTACTTAATAAACTTAAAACTCAATTACTAAATTCAAAAAATTTAAAGTGGGTTGGTTACTTATCAACTACTGGTGTATATGGAGATACGAAAGGGGAATGGGTTAATGAAAATACATCTCCTAATCCTCAACAAAAAAGAAGTGTTCGCAGGTTTTTCTGCGAACAAAAATGGTTAGCTACAAAGCTTCCTGTCCAAATACTTAGGTTACCAGGTATTTATGGCCCTGGAAGATCTGCATTTGAAAGCCTGTTTGCAGGGACAACAAAAATGGTCGATAAGCCTGGTCAGGTTTTTTCGAGAGTTCATGTCGATGATATTGCTGGGGCTGTCTTTTTTTTAATTAATCTCTATTCACAAGGAAAGAATCCATCTATAGTGAACGTAGCTGATAACTTACCAACAAATAATCTTGAAGTTATTGCTTTCGCAGCAAAATTAGCTCAAAAATCTCTACCTGCAACGATACCTTTTGAAATTGCAAAAGAAACTATGAGCTCAATGGCACTATCTTTTTGGAAAGAAAATCGAAAAGTTGATAACAAGCTATTATGCAAAACACTTGGATATTCTTTGATATATCCTGATTTTAAATCTGGATTAAAAAACTGTTTCTCAAAATTAAATATGAATTATTAGTTTTTATTTTGGGATTATCTCTATTTATTATTCTTATAAAAAGCTCAAAGAAGTTTAATAGCTCATTATTTTCTAGTAATGTAATTATCTATTATCATAAAAAAACTTGCACAGATTTATTAGACCAAACGTTGCTATAGTTTTTACTTAATCTAAAAAAATAAACCCTAAAATCACATTAAAAATGAAAGAATTTAAAACATCAAAAGACAATAAAAATAAGCTTATTATTTCACTAGGTGATCCTGCAGGAATAGGAACTGAAATAACATTAAAAGCTCTTGGTTCTAATTGCTTAAATAAAAATATAGAGCCTTTGCTAGTAGGGTGCAAAAAACATATTTATCAAACTTACTCAGAGTTAATTAAACATGGAATAAATAATATTCCCGATCCAAATAATCTTGATATTATTGATATCCCTTTAGAAAAGAAAGTTACTCCAGGAATAGTTAATGAATCTACAGGATCAGCAAGCTTTAAATGGCTTTTAAATGCAACTAATATAATTTCAGAAGGTAAAGCTAATGCTCTAGTAACTGCACCTATTTCAAAAATTGCATGGTACAAAGCTGGTCATAAATTTGCAGGACAAACTGAATTATTAGGACAATTAACTAATAAAAAAACATCTATGCTTTTTACAGCAGTTTCACCAAATAATGGATGGAGATTTAATACTTTATTAGCTACAACACATATACCTCTTAATAAAATAAATGATACTTTAACAAAAGAATTGATTAGGTATAAATTAGATAGCCTATTAAGTTTCTGTCGTAAATTCAAAGAAAATCCATTATTACAAATAGCCGGATTAAATCCACATGCTGGAGAGGAAGGAAAAATTGGAATAGAAGAACAAAACTTAGTTCTTCCTGTCTTAAATGAATGGAAATTAGATAATCCAGCTATCAAAATTGAAGGGCCCATACCTCCCGATACCTGCTGGATTTCATCATTAGATGCATGGAATAGAGCATCGAGTGAAAATAACGCACCTGATGGAATACTTGCTTTATTTCACGATCAAGGTCTCATACCTGTGAAGTTGATTGCCTTCGATGAAGCTGTTAACACAACGCTTGGATTGCCTTTTGTAAGAACATCTCCTGATCATGGCACTGCACTTGATATTGCAGGCAAGTTCAAAGCAAGAGAAAAAAGTATGATTGCTGCAATTAATAATGCTTGGCTGCTTTCTCGATAAATAAAAACTTCTATACAGGTTTTAATCTCATTAAAACTTGACCAAACTCAACTGGTGTTCCATTCTCAACAAGAATTTCAATTACTTCTCCACTTACTTCTGATTCTAATTCATTCATTAATTTCATTGCCTCAAGTATACAAACAGCTTGGCCGACACTGATTCTCGATCCAATTTCCACGAAAGGAGGCTCTTCTGGGCCTGGTGCGCGATAAAAGGTTCCAACCATAGGAGCAGTCACTTCAACCAAGTCAGAACGTGATCCTGGTACCGAAGGGGGAGGTGTACTAGGTGCTGGAGAGGCCTCAATTTTGCGCTGAAGTGGTGGTGGATCAATCTCTTCGGAAGTAATTTTCTTATTAGAAGTTATTGCTTCTGAAGAAATCCCAAGATTACGTTTAACTTCCAAGCAAAAATCTTCTCCCTCAAGTCGAAACTCTTGAATATCGCTTTCAGCTAAAGTTGCCAATAAGCGATGAAGCTCTTCGTGATCAAGATTCATAGTCATTGTGTTTCTCGGCCTAGATAACTGTCATTTCGAGTATCTACTCGAATTTTCTCACCAATTGAAAGAAATAATGGGACCATTACTTGGGCTCCTGTTTCCAAAATTGCAGGCTTTGTTCCTCCAGAAGCAGTGTCACCTTTGACGCCAGGATCAGTTTCTTTTATTTCTAAAACAACTGAATTTGGCAATTCAACTTCAAGGGGTTTTTCATTCCAAGACACTACATTAACCTCCATCCCTTCCTTAAGATATTTCCTACTTTCGCCAATTTGTTTAGCTGTTAGACGCGTTTCTTCATAAGAAGTCATATCCATAAATACAAAATCATCTCCGTCCATATATGTGTGTTGCAACTTTGATTTCTCCAAAAGAGCTTGTGGAACCATTTCCCCCGCTCTAAAAGTCTTTTCGACAACACTCCCACTCACAACAGCTTTTAATTTAGTTCTAACAAACGCAGAACCCTTACCAGGCTTGACATGTAAAAATTCAATAACACGCCAAACTGCACCGTCTAACTCGATCGTAGTGCCAGTGCGAAAGTCGTTACTTGAAATCATTCACACAAAAGATACCAATCGATCATAAGTCTGTGCCAAAGTCATGCAAAACATAGAATGAACATGGCGAAAAAGATTTGCATTCTTGCCCTGATAACAATCCTGTTTTCTTTGAGCTCTCCATGGATTGACCCTGCAGTAGCAAGCCTTCCAAATGGTAATCGATTGAAAGATCCATATGCAATATTAAGAAAATCTTTACCAATTGACCAAAAAGAATTACGTGAATTACAAAACAAACTAGAAGATACTAGTGAAGATCTTCGCGGAAGCAGATGGTCAGCTATCAGCAAAGCGACTTCAAGAAGTCAATTCTTAGTAAGTAACAGAAAAAATCAAATTCTTGACTCAATCCCAATGGAAAATCAGGAAAAAGCAGCTAATCTGCTTTCTAATTTGAAAGAAGAGCTAGATGAATTAGGGCAAATAGCGAACGAAAAAAATAAAGTCTCATTTCTTGACGTAAGGCGTCAAAGTTTAAAAACAATTGATGATCTAGAATCTCTACTAATCACAAATAACTTCCCATATAAAATACCCAGTGAATACGACAATTTACCAAGACTTTTAGGTAGAGCAAATGTAGAAATAAAAACATCAAAAGGAAATATGACTGCAATTATTGATGGTTATAATGCTCCCTTAACAGCTGGCTCATTTATAGATCTTTCATTGAAAGGTTTTTACGATGGTTTAGCAATTAACAGAGCTGAAGAATTTTTTATTCTTCAAACTGGTGATCCTAAAGGAGAAGCAATTGGATATATAGACCCTAACAATAATGAGTTAAGAAGAGTTCCTTTAGAAATAAGAACACCTAATTTTGAAGATACACTTTATGGTGAGACTTTCGAAGATGTTGGACTTTACACTGAAATCCCAGTCCTTCCATTCGCAACTTTAGGAACACTTGGCTGGGCTCACTCCGACAAAGATTTAAATGATGGTTCATCTCAGTTTTTCTTTTTCTTATATGAAGCTGAATTAAATCCCGCTGGACGTAATCTTATTGATGGAAGAAACGCAGCTTTTGGATATGTAATAGAAGGTTCTGAAATATTAAATAAACTTGGAGTAGATGATAAAATTATCTCAATTAAAGTATTAAATGGTTCAGAGAATCTAAAACTCAAAGCTTGATTTTTATAAAAAGTGAGACCTACAATTCGAGATTTAGGTGAAATAGAATTACTTAATCGTTTAAAAAAATTTATGCGATATGGTCAGATAGATGATGATATTGCAGAAATCAATTCAAGCAACAAAAGTTTATTGATTAATACTGATTTACTTGTAGAGAAAATTCATTTTTCTGATGAAATATCTAATGCTAAAGATATTGGCTGGAAATGTATTACCACAAATATTTCTGATCTTATTTGCAGCGGCTCAGAAAATATAATCTCCTTTAATGTTGGGCTTGTTTTACCACCAAATACACATTGGGAATGGGTAGAAAACCTATATGAAGGGATGATGGAAGCGATGGAAGAATTTGGAGGAGAAATAATTGGTGGAGATTGCTCGTGTGGAAAGGAAAAAATGATTTCAATTACGGCAATTGGAGAAAAGAACTCACTCAGATTGCATAGAGGAAATGCTTTACCTGGAGATTATATTGTTAGTACTGGATATCATGGATTGAGTAGGTTAGGTTTAGCACTTTTAACATCAGAAAAACTACCAAGTGAAGCCCAAATAAGCCCTCAGCTTATTAAAAGAGCTATCAATGCACATAAACGTCCATATCCGGCTGTTAACGCACTCCAAGCATTGAAACAGTGCAAGCCTGAATCAACGAATTGGAGAGCTGCAGGAACTGATAGCAGCGATGGGCTTATTGAATCAATTAGGGGAATTTGCCAAAGCAGTAATTGCCAAGCAGTTTTATCAAAAAATTCTGTTCTTAAATATCCTGACTGGCCAGAAGATTCATGTTGGGATGAATGGATTCTGAATGGAGGAGAAGACTATGAGTTGATACTGAGCCTTCCTAAAGAATGGGCAGAAGCTATTTGCAAAACATTGAAATCTGCTCAAATTATTGGGTTTATAAAAGAAGGTAAACCTAATATTTTCTGGGATAACTTAGAACGAATTAATATTCAAGAATCAAGTCTTTTTAGACATTTTTAACTATAGAACTTAAAATTTATTTCCATTTTTGAGCAACAATTTCAGCCAAATCCACAACCCTTTGACTATAACCCCACTCGTTGTCATACCAAGCCAAAACTTTCACCATATTGTCGTCAATACACATTGTTAATGCTTCATCAACAATAGTTGATTCATTAGTTCCCGCATAATCAGTAGAAACCAGAGGCAAATCTCCATATTTTATTATGCCTTTCATTTCTCCCTGTGAAGCAGTTTTCAATAATCCATTTACCTCTTCAGCACTAGTTTTACGACTTGATTCAAAAACCAAATCAACTGCAGAAACATTAGGAGTAGGGACTCTCATAGCAATACCAGTTAGTTTGCCTTTCATTTGTGGATAGACAAGTGCAACAGCTTTTGCTGCTCCAGTTGAAGTGGGGACCAAATTCATTGCGGCCGCTCTTGCACGACGTAAATCACGATGGGCATTATCCAATATTCTTTGATCTCCCGTATAACTATGAATTGTGGTCATTAAACCTTTATTAATACCCAACTTTTGATCTAAAACCTTAACTATCGGTGCTAAACAATTAGTGGTGCAACTTGCATTGCTCAGAATATCAAAGTCTTCATGAGAGTACTTATCAGCATTAACACCAACAACATAAGTACCTACACCATCACCCTTTCCAGGTGCAGTGAGAATGACCTTCTTAGCTCCAACTTGTAAATGCTTACTAGCTCCAACATCAGTATTAAATACACCTGTTGACTCAATTACCAAATCAATTCCCCACTCTTTCCAAGGAAGATTCAATGGGTTTCTATCTGAATAACATTTAATGGTTTTACCGTTAATTTGAAATGTATCGTCTGTATGTGAAATTTCGGCGTCTTTTATAGCACCTAGAATAGAGTCATATTTGAGCAAGTGAGCACAAGTTTTTGGATCAGAAGTGACGTTGATACCAACGACCTCAATATTTGTATTTGCACCCCTGCTCAGCCAACAACGCATAAAATTGCGTCCAATTCTTCCGAATCCATTAATCGCAACACGCAAAGTCATTTCAAAAACGGTAAAACCGCATAAGCTACTGGCCGCTGATCATACAGAACGATGATCATTTTCTGTGCATTTTGAAAAAGAATTGAAGTGTTAAAGACATAAAAAGTACAAAAACTCTCTAATTCTTTAAAAAATGTGCCTTTAGATGGATGAAGAGTTATCTTTCACTCGACACTGAAGCGAAATTGAAGAAGACAAACGAATTACCACATCATATTCACTTTATTGGAATCGGAGGTATTGGTATGTCTGCTCTGGCAATGATTCTCGCTAAAAATGGATATTCTATATCTGGCTCTGACCAAAAAAAAAGCCAGACTTTAAAAGAATTAGCAGAAAGTGAAGTTCAAATTTTTCATACTCAAGAAGAATCAAATATTGACGAAATTTTTAAATTACATGGAAAAAATATATTAGTTGTTAGAAGTTCAGCAATACGCGAAAATAATTTAGAATTATATAAAGCAAAAAAATATAATTTAACTATCAATCACCGTTCTGAAATATTAGCCTTTTTAATTGAACAAAAAAGATCAATAATCGTCTCCGGATCTCATGGTAAAACAACAACAAGTACTTTCATTACAACATTACTCTCCTATGCAAAAAGAAGTCCAACCGCGATCATTGGCGGAATTGTACCTCTTTACAAAAAAAACTATAATTTTGGTAATGGGGAATTATTAATCGCAGAAGCAGATGAATCGGATGGATCTTTAGTCAAATTTAATCCAAATATTGGAGTAATAACAAATTTAGAGCTCGAACATGTTGATCATTATTTTGATCTAAAGGATTTAATAAAAACAATGAAGAAATTTGCTCAAAAGTGTGAATCATTAGTTACAAATTATGACTGCGAAAATCTTAAAAATAATATGCAAAATTCTAAATTATTTTCGATTAAAAAAATTAATAATATAGATTTTGCTCTAATTCCAAAAGAATGTAATGGATGTGAAATTATTGCTGAGTATTATGAAAAAGAGAAATTTATTGAAATTATAAAGATACCTGTTCCTGGCATACACAACTTAAGTAATGCATTGGCTGCAATTGCAGCATGTAGATTAGCTGGTATTCCTTTTAAAGACATAAAAAAAGGAATTGATTATTTACAGCTACCTACAAGAAGATTTGACTATAAAGGGTTATGGAAAAATAGATTAATAGTTGAAGATTATGCTCATCACCCAAGTGAAATTGATGCCGCAATATCAATTGCCTTTACTATTATTAACACAAAAAATAAACTTTCACACATATCACCTAAAAGATTAGTTACAATATTTCAACCTCATCGGTTTAGTAGAACTAAAAAATTTCAAAAAGAATTCGCAAAAAGTCTAAGTAAATCTGATTTAGTATTCATATCTCCAATTTACTCTGCTGGAGAAGATGAAATTGAAGGAATAAATAATAAGTCTATTGGATATGAATTAAAAAAATTAAAACCTAATCTAAAAATATATACTCCAGAAAATAATCAAAATTTAATAAAGCTAATTAAAGAACATACAATTGAAAAAGATTTGATTTTAGTTATGGGTGCAGGAGATATTAATATAATATGCGCAAATCTATTTTTGGAATTAATCAATAATAAATCAATCAGAAGTAATTTAGCCGCTTAATTAATGAATTCAATTCAATTAGAAAAAAATATTTCATTAGCAAATTTTACTACTTGGAGAATAGGAGGTCCTGCAGAATGGATTGCACAGCCAAAAAATATTGAAGAAATTCAATATTTAATTAATTGGATAAATAAGGAAAAAATTAGCTGCAATATTATTGGTGCTGGCTCAAATCTTTTAATCAATGACAAAGGAATTAAAGGTTTAAGCTTATGTATGCGTAATTTCAAAGGAATTAAAATTGATAAAAGCAATGGAATTATTGAAGTCTTAAGCGGTGAAATGCTTCCAACTTTGGCCAGAAAAGCAGCTGCAAGTGGACTTCATGGGCTCGAGTGGGCGGTAGGTATACCAGGAACAATAGGTGGAGCAATAGTTATGAATGCAGGAGCACAAAAAAATTGCATATCTAGTTATCTCGAAAGTATTACAACGCTATCTTTAACAGGTGAATACAAAATCCTCAAAGGGAAAGATCTCAATTTTGGTTATCGATACAGTCTTCTTCAAGATGAAAAATTAATTGTCATATCTGCTCGACTCAAGCTCACATTAGGTCATGCAGAACAAATTCGACAGGTCACAAATGAAAACCTAAGTCATCGATTAAAAACTCAACCTTATACAGCCCAAACCTGCGGTAGTGTTTTTCGCAATCCAGAACCTTTGAAAGCTGCAAAATTAATTGAAGAACTTGGTTTAAAAGGATTTCGATTTGGTGGAGCCGAAATATCCAAAATACATTCAAATTTTATAATTAACGCAAACAAAGCTTCATCTTGTGACGTCAGAGAATTAATTAAATATATTCAAAAAAAAGTTTTGGATGCTTATGGAATCTTGTTAGAAACAGAAGTCAAACAATGTGGCTTTTAAATTTAAACCCTAAGATCAATAACAATAGGAAATTATCATGGCTGGATTCGGACTACCAAATTTTGGACAACTCACTGAAGCGTTTAAAAAAGCGCAACAAATTCAGCAGAATGCTCAAAAACTTCAAGAAGAGCTTGAGGTTATGGAAATCGAGGGATCAAATAATGACAATCGAGCAAAAATATGGATGTCAGGTAATCAAAAGCCTTTACGAATAGAAATTGATCAATCTCTACTCTCTGAAGAAAAAGCAATAATCGAAGACGCAATACTAGATGCGATGAAATCTGCTCACGAAGTTTCAACTTCGACGATGAAAGAACGAATGGAAGATTTAACCGGTGGATTCAAGCTTAACCTGCCTGGTATGGGAGAGGAGAATTAATTATTTCCTCAAGGTTCTCACAATAAAAAGAATATCTTTCAAGATCTTTATCAATTACACAGCCAGGCTCATCTCTATGCAAACAATTACGGAATTTGCATTTTGAATTAGTTAATTGCGTTCGAAACTCTGGGAACAAATAAGCAAAACCAGATGGCTCACAAACTATTTCTGGACGATTAAACCCTGGTGTATCAGCAAGAAGTGATCCTTCTCCAATTGCAAAAAGTTCTACGTGTCTAGTTGTATGTGTACCTCTCTTTAATTTTTTAGAAACAGGTGATGTAGGTAAAGAAGCGGTTGGGATTAAATGATTAATTAAACTTGTCTTTCCTACTCCAGAGGGACCCGCTAGTACAGTTAATTTTGTTTTTCTAAGTTGCTCAATTAATAAATCGATGCCCTGAGAATTCTGTATAGATACTGGTATACAATCATAACCCCAACATTTTAATTTATTTACATATAAGATCAAATCATGCTTTGTAATTAAATCTATTTTAGTTAAAACTATCAAAGCTTTTATGTTTGAACATTCAGCTGTTAATAAGAAACGACTTGCTTGTTCCATATCAAATAAAGGCTGATCAACTGAAATACAAATAGCAACTAATGTAACGTTTGCGACAGCTGGTCGTTTTAAAAAACTTATTCGCGGCTCCACATCAGAAATTACAGCTCGTTTATTGTTATAATCAATAGATTCAACAGAAACTATATCACCTACATCGATAAATAAACCTTGATAATCTAACTTAGCTCTTCGTGTACAAAGCAGTTTGATTTTTTCAGAAAATTGATAAAATGAATCTTCTTTAAAATCTTGATAATCAATCTCTACAATTAAAAAACTTGCCTTAAGTGCAACAACGATACCTTTTATATTCTTAGGTTTATTTTTCTTCACTCGATATTATCAAAGTTACTTTTTTAAGATCTTTATAAAGTATATTTACTTTGTATCCTTTCTCTTGTAATCCATCTATAACACTAGTTTCTGCTTCACCTATGTCTATATCTGCTTTTAAAATGTCATTTGAAGATAAATTTTCCAAAGCCAAGCAGCATTTAATAAAATTGAGTGGACAAACAAGACCCCGCAAGTCCAAATAATGATCAGTTAATATATTTTCTAACACTATTTTTGTCCAAATAATTTACTAAATAAACCGCTTTTATGATAGTGATGTTGAGTTCCTCGAGCGGAATAATGTCCAGCTAATTCTTCTAATAAATTTCTTTCAGAATCTGACAATTTTGTAGGTAATTTAATCTTTACTGAAACTTGATGATTTCCTCTTGCCACAGGATTACCAAGCTTTGGTACTCCCTTATTTTCCAAATTCAAAATAGAATTAGGTTGTGTTCCTACTGGTATTTGTAATTTAGTAGGACCATCAACAGTATCTATTTCAATCGTATCTCCTAAAATTGCCTGAAGATAACTAATATTTACCTCAGATAAAATAGTCAACCCATCTCTCTTAAGATTTGGATGGTTTTTAACTTTTAAAAATACATATAAATCCCCAGATGGACCACCTTTTAATCCAGCGTTACCTTCTCCTGAAACTCTTAATCGTGTTCCACTATCAACTCCAGCAGGAATATTGATTTTTAATTTTTTTCTTACTTGTTTCACCCCTTTACCACCACAAGAATTACAAGGATCCTTAATTACTTGTCCAGTCCCACCACAATTTGGGCATTCAGCGACTTGGGTAAAACTTCCAAAAGGAGTACGAGTTGCTCTTCTTACTTGACCTGCACCACCACATGTAGAGCAAGTAACTGGACCAGTTCCTTTCTTAGCCCCAGTACCTCTACAAACATCACAAGTTTCTAAATGAGGAACAGTGATCTCTTTTTCTTGACCGAAAATAGCCTTATGAAAATCAATCGTAAGGTCATAACGTAAATCATCGCCCTGTTGAGGGCCACGTCTTTGGGGGCGAGAACCTCCAGGAGAACTAGCACCACCGAATCCATTAAAAAAGGTCTCAAACAAATCACCAAAGCCCCCCATATCTCCCATATCAGGCATACCAGCTGCCCCACCTAGACCAGCTTCTCCAAATTGGTCGTAACGAGCTCGCTTTTGAGAATCGCTTAAAACTTCATATGCTTTGCCAATTTCTTTAAACTTATCCTCTGCGCCTGCTTCCTTATTCACGTCAGGGTGATATTTGCGAGCTTGTTGTCTATAAGCTCTTTTTAAAGTGTCAGCATCAGCATCTCTGCTAACGCCCAATAGTTCGTAAAAATCAGCCATTAGTCCATTTAAACAAATTCAATTCCTTTTCGATCACCATATAGTTAATTCTCATCTTTATTTGAACGATCTGAAGATTCAATTTGTTCTGACTTAGAAGCATTCTGATCAGAAATCTCTTCATTGATAGCTTGCGGTCCTGGTCCCATAGAAACTTTGACCAAGGCATGTCTTAAAACACGACCATTCAAATGATATCCCCTTTGTAATTCTTCAATAACAATATCTTCAGCCTTTTCATCACTGGGCTCTCTCATAACCGCTTCATGCAAAGAGGGATCAAAAGGCTGATCCACTACACGCATTGGAGCAACTCCTAATTGCTTAAGAACTTCAACTAATTGCTTATAAAGTCCTTGGTAACTTCTGTGTAATGCTTGAGCTTCTTCACCCTCAGGGTTTAATTGCTGCCTTGCTCTTTCAAAATTGTCAACAATAGGAAGGATTTCGCTAAGAGTGCTACAGGTCAATTGAATTTTTAGATCATCCTGATCACGAGTCTGACGCTTTCTGAAATTATCAAAGTCTGCTGCTATTCTCATATATTGGCTGTTGAGAGTTTCATGCTCTTTTTCTAATTGCTGTAATCTTGCTTCAGTATCTGGAACTTTAATATTTGAATCAAAGCTAGTTGATGATTGATCGTTTGCTGTATCTACAGAATCATTTTTTGATTGAGGCGCTAATTCAGGATTATTAGAAAGCTCATCTTGATTAGATGATTCATCAGTTATGTGAGAACCTATAGGGTTTTCAATCGAATCAATTTGTGATGAACCATCCTGAGATAATTCATTTTCTGAGGAGGGAACGTCTGAATTCATATAATTTGATTAGCTTTAGTATATGTTGATAGCAAAGGGATTTTTGTACAAGCTACGGAAGCCCACACCTATTAGATAGTAAAAATAATTTAGACATCAACCTCGAACACAAGAGCGACTCCATTATTGCAATACCTTTTACCGGTTGGCCTTGGACCATCATTAAAAACATGCCCCTGATGCCCACCACAACATCGACAATGATATTCAGTTCTAGGAACGATTAATTTAAAGTCTGTTTTTTTCTCAATGGCATCAGGTAAATGATCAAAAAAACTTGGCCAACCTGTTCCACTGTCAAATTTTGTATTTGAGGAAAATAAAGCAGCTCCACATCCTGCGCATCTAAAAAGTCCTTTCCTTTTTTCATCATTCAAGGGACTTGAAAACGGCCTCTCTGTTCCTTCCTTACGCAACACGTAGAATGCATCTTTGGTTAAACGATTTTTCCAGTCTGTATCAGTTAAAGTTTTATAATCTTCCATAAGTTTAGGAGCAGCATCAGCCCTTTTTGGTTTGATAATAAAACCTAACAGAGTATTCAAAAATCCAATCATTAAAAATCTACGGTTCAAAGAAATTTTTCAATTCTTTCAAATATTAATAAAATTTAGTCCCTAAAAGTAGAAAAAAATTTATTGATAAAAAATGATTTCCAACACTTTGCAAAACAATGAATTAGCTAACTACCGGTTAAGTATTGCTCCCATGATGGATTGCACAGATAGGCATTTTCGTGTCCTTATGCGTCAAATAACAAAAAAATCGCTTCTATACACAGAAATGATTGTGGCCCAAGCACTTCATTATAGCAAAAACAGGAATAAATTATTAGATTTTGATGAGATTGAACATCCAATTTCTATACAACTTGGAGGGGATAATCCAAATCTTTTAGCTGAAGCGGCTCAAATGGCTCAAGATTGGGGCTATGACGAAATTAATTTGAATATTGGATGCCCAAGTCCAAAAGTAAAATCCGGCAATTTTGGAGCTTGTCTGATGGGAAAACCAAAAACAGTGGCTAACTGTATAGAAAAAATGAAACAATCATGCAATATCCCAATAACAGTCAAACACAGACTTGGTATTGATAATCTCGATAATGATGATTACCTTATGCAATTTGTTGATAATTGTTCAATTGCTGGAGCCGACAGATTTATAATTCATGCAAGAAAAGCTTGGCTAAGTGGATTAAATCCAAAAGAAAATCGAACAATTCCACCTCTTCAATATGAAAGAGTTCAAAAATTAAAAAATAATAGACCTAAATTAATTATAGAACTTAATGGCGGAATTAATACAATAAATGATTGTATTAAAGCTCTAAAGATTTTCGATGGAGTAATGATTGGTAGAGCTGCTTACTCACATCCCTTTCTTTGGACAAAAATAGACTCAATTATTTACGGGCAAGAAGAAGAGTATTTATCTAGATCAAAAATCATTAAAAAAATTATTCCTTTTGCTCAAAAACATTTAGAAAATGAAGGACGACTTTGGCAAATTTCTAAACACATTATAAATCTGATAGAAAACATACCTAATGCAAAAATATTGAGACAAGAGTTAAGTGAGAAGTCGCAAACTCAAAAAGCTGACGTTTCAATTTTAAAAAAAATTGCCCAACAACTTGAAGATGCTGGGCATTAAGAACGAAAAGCAAAATCTTTAAGATTCTGCGCCACCATAATCTGCAGTAGAGTCGTCTCCCCCGTCGGGCGAAGCACCTCTTCTTCTTCTACTACGACCTTGATCAAAACCATTTGCATCTTGAGAAGAATTGCCATGACTTCGATCTTCCCAACCTTTAGCACCAGAAGGTCTATCTTGAGCTGATTGATCACCTTGGCCGCCGCCGCCGTAACCGCCACCGCCATAGCCGCCACCTTGGCCGCCGCCGCCATAGCCGCCGCCTCTTCTTGGAGCACTGCCTCTGGGCTCAGCTTTGTTGATTCTTAACGGACGACCCATAAGCTCAGCGCCTTGAAGAGATTCAATTGCTGAAGCTTCAAGTGCTTCATCAGCCATCTCAACAAATGCAAAACCTCTTTTGCGTCCTGTATCTCGTTCTAAAGGTAAAGAACAATTTGCCACCTCCCCAAAGGGAGAAAACAATTCAATGACATCTTCCTGCTCAGCGCGGAAGGGTAAGTTGCCGACAAAAATACTCACTTGAAAATTGGACTGAAAATAAAATGTAACTAAAAGGCTACGAATAGCCAATATTAATAACTCTAAATTGAGTTATCATCAAACACTTTAATACCGAAAGCCCTCAAAAAGATTTAAAACAATTTTTTTACTTAAATAATTTCTCGCGCCACAACAAAAGCTGTTCTTGGACTCTCTCAAATCCAGTACCACCAGCACTCAAACGCGACTCAACCACACTTGAAGGTAACAACTTTTCATAAATATCCTTTTCAAAAAATTGATGAAATGTTTTCCATCTTTCCAAGGGAATATCACTTAATAAAACTCCCTCCTCTAATGAAGTCTTAACAATTCGACCAACTAATTGATAAGCCTCTCGAAATGGTATGTTCTTGGCCACTAAATAATCGGCCACATCAGTAGCATTAGAAAAGTCTGATGAAACAGCATGATTTAGTCTTTCTTTTCTAAAAATCAAACCTTCTTCAAACAATATTGATATTGCAACTATCGAATTCTTAACTGTTTTCACACTGTCAAAGATTGCTTCTTTATCTTCTTGGAAATCTTTATTGTAAGCCAAAGGTAATCCTTTGATCATGGTTAACATAGCTTGTAGATGTCCAAATACTCTCCCTGACTTACCTCGAACTAGCTCTGGAACATCCGGATTCTTTTTTTGAGGCATAAGACTACTTCCCGTAGCACATCTATCTGTTAATTGAATAAATGCAAATTCTTCAGATGCCCATAAGATAACTTCTTCAGATAATCTACTTAAATGAGCCATAATTAACGCTGAGGCTCCTAAAAATTCTACGACAAAATCTCTATCACTTACAGCATCTAAACTATTAGAATAAATATCTTGAAAGTGCAATTCTGAAGAAGTAATATTTCTATTTATAGAAATAGATGTGCCAGCTAATGCAGCTGCTCCTAATGGAGAAATATTAACGCGTTTTCTTACATCTTTTAGTCTATTTCTGTCTCTTTGAGCCATCTCAACATATGCCAATAAGTGATGCGCTAGAGACAAAGGTTGTGCTCTTTGTAAATGCGTATAACCAGGAATAAGCGTATGAAGATTTTTCTCTGCTAATAAAAAAAGAGATTTCTGGAAACGCTCCAAATCCATATCAATTTCATCAATACGCTTTCTAAGCCATAGCCTGAGATCTGTTCCAACTTGATCATTACGACTACGACCAGTATGTAGTTTTTTTCCTACCGGGCCTATCAAATCTATTAATTTTTTCTCTACTGCAAAATGTACATCTTCATCTGAAACAACAGGCTGAAATAACCCATCAGAAGCTTCTTTCCTGATCTGTTGAAGACCATTTTCTAATATAATAGCCTCTTCCTTAGTTATGATTCCTTGAATTCCGAGCATTCGTGCATGGGCTATTGATCCATCCAAATCTTCTTCTAGTAAACAAATATCAAACTCGATTGAAGCATTAAATTTTTCTATAAAAGGATTCAGTCCTTTATCAAATCTATCGCTCCAAGTTTTACTCACAGCATTTTCCAATTTACTAATACAAATAAAGCAAGACTATTAGCAATTGTCAGGAGATTTACTAAGTTAATTCAGGAAGCGTTGCTTCTTCGTTGACTTTTAAAACTACCATTGAAGCATCATCTTCAAGATGATGATCACTCACATCAACAAAACCATCTAATCTTTCAAAAAGTTTGCTTAATATTTGCTTAGCTCCTAAGCCTTCACTAGCAAATTTACCTAAAAAAGTTATTAAACGATTTTCATCAAAACGTTCACCAGATATACCAGGTGCCTCAGTAACCCCATCGGTGTAGTAAAGAAGAACATCGCCAGGCTGAAGGAATATCTCTCCACATCCATACTCAGCATCAGGTTGAAGACCAATCAATAAACCTGGAGCATCTAATCTATTAATTGATTTTGACTTAGCGCTCCAAAGTAAAGGAGGGTTATGAGCTGCATTAGCAAAACGTAATTTTCTTGATTGCGCATCAAAGTCCGAATAAAACAAAGTTACAAACCGATGTGATTGAGTTAAATCTTCAAGCGCTAATTGATTTAAGTCGTGCAAAATAGCATCAGGGGGTAATCCTGTTAAAACTTCCGCTCTGAGCATTCCTCGTAACATAGTCATCAACAATCCAGCAGGAACACCTTTACCCATAACATCACCAATCACAAAAGCCCAGCGCCCATTAGATTTTGATGTTTCATTCAAATCTGAGCGAGTGGGCATAAAATCGTAATAATCTCCGCCTACTTGAAAAGCTGGTCTACAGCAAGCAGCTAATTCAACTCCTTCAATTATTGGGCATTGATCAGGTAATAATTGAGATTGAATTTCAGCACCAATACTTATTTGTCTATCGACTTTTTCATGATTACGAATTATTTGAAATATGACATCATTTTCTATAGCTACTCCAGTAAGATCGGCAACTATTTGAATATGTTTTCGATGAACATTACTTCCAAAAACAATTTCTTTTTTATCAAATGCATACAATCGTCCTCGTTGTCTTCCTCTAGAAACTATCGATGTAGCAATTACATTAGAAGAATGAAAATGTCGTTGAACCAAGTGATCTAACATTGCAATATTCTTTTCCTGCATACCAAAACCAGTTTTCTTACCTTCCTCTAAAAGAAATAATTGTCTAAAAAGTTCCTCATCTTGATCGATAGGGATCATTTGTAATTGTTCGCGCCAAAGACTCCCATTATCTTGAAACGGAATTAACAATGATCCTTTAACACCAACTAGTTGAGTAACAAGAAGTGGAATAAGTTCAAGAAAACGCTGTAAATTAGTAAAACTTCGCAAAGCAAAACTTAACGAAAGCAATAAATCTTGACTAACAATTTGCTCTTGAGAAAGACTATCAACCAACTCTCTTAGAGACTTAGAAGCAGCGCTTGATAAGGGATTAATTAGCTGTTGATATTGTTGATCTGAAATTGGAGAATTTTCTTTCACCATTCTCCAACAATAAAGAAATTAAAACCTAGCAAAATATACAAAAAAATTCTAAAAATCATCTACTAGTTAAAAGTGCCTCAATAAATTCAAAGCTGTTAAATGGTCGCAAATCCCTTATTTTCTCCCCAGCCCCAATAAATCTAACAGGTAGTTTCGCTTCCGATGCAACAGCCATCGCAACACCTCCTCTAGAAGATCCATCAAGTTTTGTAAGAATTACTCCTGTTAATTCTGCTGAATCAGCAAATGCCAGAGCCTGTCTTAAACCATTTTGACCTTGACTAGAGTCAAGTACTAATAAAGATTCAACGTTTGCTTGAGGTGCAAGTTTATCTATGATTTTTCTAATTTTTTTTAATTCTTCCATTAAATTATTTTTCGTTTGTAATCTACCCGCAGTATCTACCAATAATAAATCTATATTTTTTGATTGACTTGCACCAATAGCATCAAAGACTATCGATGCGGGGTCAGCATTCTTAGATTCATTTGCGATCACTTCAACCCCTGTTCTGTCTCCCCATACCTTTACTTGTTGAACTGCTGCAGCTCTAAAAGTGTCAGCAGCAGCAATCATTGCAGAAAAACCACTTCTTTTTGCAACACTTGCCAGTTTACCTAGGGTCGTTGTTTTACCCACTCCATTAACACCTACCAACATCCAAATATTTAAGCAACCTTTCTTTGGAGAAAGTAAATCAACGCCACTATCTTTAATTGGCTTTTCTAAAACGTTCACCAATTGTTCTTTTAGGAAACGCAAACCCTCTGAAGCTTCAACAACTTCTTCGTTTAACTTACTTCTTAAAGAATCTAAAATTTGATCAGTAGCAGAAACTCCCGCATCTGCTCTAAGCAAAAGAGTTTCTAAATCATCAAGAACCTCAGGCGTCAAAGGATCATCACCTAATTTATCCAATAAATCAGTAACAAAACCTTTACGGGTTTTTTCTAATCCTTGTTTTAGCCTACTGAGCCAATCAATTTCATCTAATGAAAATTGATCAATTTTTTTACCTTGTGCAGCTAAAACTTCCGCTGACCATGTAAAAGTATCGTCAAAATCGCCTAATTGAGGCTCATCTTCTCCTTTTGAATCTTGATTTATATGAAGAACATTTTCAGCCAAAATATTTAATTTCATATCCTCGTTTACATCATTTTTAGTATTAATAATTTCTTTTTCTTTAGTTTCTTTTTGTCGTATCTCTTTTTCTTCGTTTTGCTTTTTCTTTAGTTGCAAATAAGCTTGTTTTGCCCAATCTAAAGAGTCATCATTAACTGATAAAGAATTTTCTATTTGCTTCATGTTAGAAGGATTCTTTTCATCTTGAGAAAAATCGTCTTTCATTTTAATTTAGTACTAAAGCAGAATTTTGAAGTTTCCTTAGAACTCCATTAATCATTCTTCGTCCTTGTTCATCGCTATAACGATTAGCCAAATTCACGGCTTCATTACAAGTAACAGCCGTAGGAGTATGAAAATCTATCAAATCAACCAATGCCAATCTCAAAATATCTCTATCAATTCTAGGCAATCTTTTTAAACGCCAACCTTCCATTACACTATCAAGATTCTTATCAATCTCATCTTGCTTTTCAATAACTAAATTAACACGTCTAAGAGCTAATTCACGTATTTCTTTTTGATCCACTAGTGCTAACAATCTTGGTAATTCGATACTTTCTGATAAGGAATTAAGAATATTCTCTGAATCAATCAAACAAATTTTTAAATGGTTACGAGATTTTTTTAACAACCCAGAATCTTCTTCTAATTCACTATCTAATAATTCCTGATTAGCTTTTTCTAATTTTGATGCACATAAATCTAATTGTTCTCGCCAATGTTGGGTTAAAGATTCAAGCGCTTTACTAAGTAAACTTTCAATATTAACTTTGTTAATATCTTTTTTTTTAATTTGTCCTAGAAGTAAGAGAGCTAATTCTCTAGAAATTGATTTTAATTGCATAGCTATAACTAAAATACTTTACGAAGATGATGCTCTTAACTGAGAAAATAAACTTGAAAAAGAAGTATTTGTAGAGTTACTCCTATCATCAGGATTTACTATTCCAGCAGAAATAATTGTTCTAAAAGCATCTTCAACAGATATGTCTAAATCTTTAACTGAATCTTCTGGAACCAAGGTATACCAACCAGTTGTAGGATTTGGTGCTGTAGGAATAAAAACACTTAACAAAGGTTGATTTGGTTCTGTTTGAAGGGATGGCCCAACAATGCCAGTCACAAAACCAACACTGAATAAACCTTCACGAGGATATTCAACTAGCACAACTCTTCTAAATCTAGTTGAGTTGTCTCTAAGAAAAGTTTCTAAAAGTTGTTTAAGAGTTTTATAAACAGATCCCGCAAGAGGAATCCGTGATAAAGTTCCTTCCCCAAATTCAAGTAACCATCTACCTACAAAATTTCTGGCCATAAGGCCTATCAACAAAATACCTAGAAGTGGGACTGTTAAACCCAAAGCAAGATTGATAAGGTCTTGCAGTAGAGGATTAAGAGTAATAAAAGGATTTAATTGTTTTGGTATTGAAGTTAGTATTGCCAAAACAAAGCGGCTGACAATTGTAGACAGCCAAATAGTGGTAGCTAAGGGAATAACCACCAAAAGACCAGCTATAAGGTCATTTTTAAGATCCTGCTGAAGCCTTGAGCCAAGAGTCAGGTCTTCCTTTGGAGAGGACTGCACCAAATAAAGAGAGTCCGAAAAATGTATATATATACAATCTAACCAAATTCAGTGCATTAATTAAATAATTTAAGCTATTAATAGAAATAAAACATTAAAAGAAGGCATTTGAAGCTCCCAATAATGTCGCAATTAACTGTCTAACCTTTTAATTAAAAGTAAAAAAATTCTTTATGAAAAGCTACTTGTGAACTTGAAAAAATCTATTGAACTAACAAAAAAAATTAAGGTAAGAGCTTATGAAGAAGGCTTTGATGCAGTAGGAATTGCCAAAGTCCCAGGATCTTCAAGAATCAAACTTCGAACGGCTTCCTTAGAAAGATGGCTACAGGCTGGCCATCAAGCAAAAATGGAATGGATGAAAAGTCCAAGGAGAAAAAATATAGAGAAGATGCTTCAAGGAGTACAAAGTGTTCTTGCTGTTGGACTTAATTACTATGTAGAAACTAATAGCAAACCTAAAGATGTATCAATTGCCAGATATGGATGGGGGCAAGATTACCACAAAGTTATTGAAAAAAAATTAAAGAAAATTGCTAAATTTATAGAAACAGAAAGACCAGGTTCTAAATGGAAAATATGTGTGGATACAAGCGCATTTTTAGACAAAGCTTGGGCAGAAGAGGCTGGGATTGGATGGATCGGAAAAAATAGCAATATAATTAATCCTAAAATCGGCTCATGGATGTTTTTAGGTCATCTTTTGTCTACTGAGGCTTTGGAACCTGACAAGCCATCGAAACCTCTATGTGGTGAATGTGAAAAATGTATTGAAGCTTGTCCAACTAAAGCAATAGAAGAACCATTTATTGTAAATTCAAATAAATGTTTGGCATATCATACATTAGAAAATAGAGACCAAAAACTTCCTAAAAATATTATTAATAAGATGGGTAATTGGATTGCTGGATGCGATATTTGTCAAGAAGTATGTCCATGGAATCATAAAAATATCCCATACACATCTGAACCAGATCTTCAGCCATCTGAATGGATAGTAAATTTAACAAAAAATGATGCATTATCATGGAGTGATTCAACATGGAAAAAAAAATTAAATGATTCTGCATTAAAAAGAATAAAACCATGGATGTGGCGCAGAAATATAAATTCAATATCATCTAATAATTAAAAATAATGAAAAAAATTTATACAATTTATCCTTTTATACTTTGCCTAAGTCTATTAGAATCTATTCTTATAATTAAACCATCAAATGCTTTTTTTCCTAGAATAAACGAACCAAATCAACAAGAATTCGAGTCTACTTCGATACAAATTGGAAAGACAGCTATACAACTAATTCAATTTGGTCAAAACGATGAAGCAATCCGACTTTTAAGACTAGCAGTTAAATTAAATCCTAAAGAGGTAGAGCTTTGGACGAGTCTTGCAGAAGCTCAGGTTAGATTAAATAAAAATGTTCAAGCATTATTATCTTTAAGTCAAGCAATTAAATTAAGACCAAAAGAACAAAGTATATATTTCAGCCAAGCTTCTATATATATGAATCTGAATGATCCCAAAAAAGCTAAGATTTCTATCAAAAAAGCATTATCAATTAATAAAAACAATGAGAGAGGATATTTTCAGTTAGGAAACGCTGAAATAATGCTAAATGATTATAAATCAGCATTAACAGCATTTAAAAAATCTTCAGAGCTTAATCCAAATTTTTGGCAATCTATTAATAATGAAGGACTTGTTTTATATGAATTAAATAATCTAACAGAGGCTACATCAAGGTTTAGATCCGCTCTAAAAATTAGTAATAATGCTGAGCCAATGCTAGCTTTAGCCATTGCATTATATTCGTCAGATAAAAAATCTATTGAATCATTAAACTTAGCAAAAAAAGCTTTAAAAGCTAATCCCCAGTATGTTTTAAAGAGCTATCAAACCATGCAATTATGGGGAAAGAAATTGCAAAAATCAGCACAACTATTATTTAAAAACAAGGAACTGAAAAAAGTAGTTAAAGAAGCTAAAAAAAAGAGTCAATAAATTAATGTTTAACAAAAAACTGGTTTTTAACAGATTAGTTAGTAGCCTAAACAAAGAAATATAGAGGCCTCTTACAAACTTAAAGATGGCCAAGGAACGCCTGAAACCAATATCGTTGCATCAAGAAATGCAGCGTTCTTATCTCGAATACGCAATGAGCGTAATCGTTGGAAGAGCATTGCCAGACGCAAGAGATGGATTGAAACCAGTACAAAGAAGAATTCTCTTTGCAATGCATGAATTAGGACTTACACCCGATAGGCCCTATAGAAAATGCGCTCGTGTTGTTGGCGATGTCCTTGGTAAATATCATCCCCACGGCGATCAAGCTGTTTACGATGCACTTGTAAGACAAGTTCAAATTTTTAGTTCAAGATACCCAATTCTTGATGGCCATGGAAACTTCGGTTCCATTGATGATGATCCACCAGCTGCAATGAGATACACAGAGACTCGACTGGCAGAAATATCTAACAATGCAATTTTAAGTGAAATAGATCAAGAAACTGTTGATTTTTCCCCAAATTTTGATGGATCACAACAGGAACCAGATGTCTTACCAGCGCAACTACCTTTTCTCATCTTAAATGGAAGTGCAGGTATAGCCGTTGGAATGGCAACAAGCATTCCTCCACATAATTTAAATGAAGTAGTAGAGGCTTTAATAGCAATAATAAAAAAGCCCTCTTTAGACGAAGAAAAATTATTAAAGCTTATACCAGGACCAGACTTTCCAACAGGAGGAGAAATCTTGATAAGTAATGGAATAAAAGAAACTTACACAAAAGGAAGAGGAAGTATCACAATGAGAGGAATAGCTCATATTGAAGAAATTAATCCAGGAAAAGGTAAACACAAAAGAAGTGGAATTATTATCACTGAACTTCCATATCAATTAAACAAAGCTAGTTGGATTGAAAAATTAGCTGAACTTGTCAATAATGGAAAAGTTTCGGGAATAGCTGATATTAGAGATGAAAGTGATCGAGATGGAATGCGAATACTCGTAGAAATTAAAAGAGATTCTAATCCAGAAAAAATTCTAGATTTTTTATATCAAAAAACTTCTTTGCAAAGTAATTTTGGTGCAATATTACTTGCATTAGTCAATGGCCAACCAGTACAATTAACATTAAGAAAATTATTAGATAATTTTTTAGAATTTAGAGAAAATACTATTTTACTTAGAAGTAATTATTTACTAAAAAATATAAAAAAAAGACAAGAAATAGTTGAGGCTCTGATCCAGGCGATAAATAATCTTAGAGAAATAATCGATTTGATTGAAAAATCTAAAGATACAGCTCAAGCAAAAAATAATTTAATTAATAACTTAAAGATAAATGAAAGACAAGCCGATGGGATTTTAGGTATGCCTTTAAAAAAAATTACAAGTTTGGAAAAAGAATCACTAAAAAATGAAATAATCGATTTAAAAAATAAAAGAATTGAACTCGAGTTAATTATTAATGACAGAGAAAAACTAAAGAAAGTTATGGTTAAAGAACTAAAAGAACTTAAAAAAAGATTTGGGAGTGTAAGAAGAACAAAATTAATAGAAGGTGGAGATGCTCTTATAGCTGAAAGAATGGCGAATCAAAGACCAAATAAAGAACTTCAAAGAATAAATGCGCTTAAACAATTATCTACAGATTCTGAAATTATTATTCAATCAAATAATGAGATAAAAATAATCCCTTCAATCACAATAAAAAAATTAAAACTTAAAGAATATAATCAAGAAAGAAAAGATATTTTACCTACGAAGCTAATATGGCCAATTAAAGATGAACCAAAAATATTAGCCGTCAGTCAAGAAGGTAAAATAGGACTTGTTAAATGGGAGTTTGCTGGACAAAAACCTGGACCTATAGAACAATTATTACCTGCAGGATTAGAAAATGATAAAATAATTAATCTTATTCCATTAACAAACATAAAAGATATAAGTTTAGGTTTAATTAGCAGTGATGGAAAGTTTAAAAGAATTTCAATAAATGAAATTAGAGATATATCTAATAGGACATCAACGATTTTAAAATTAAAAGAAAACATAACACTTAAGTCTTGCGTCCTTTGTAAAGAAAATAGTTATTTATATATAGTGAGTGACATAGGCAGAATTATTAAAATTAGCGTAACAGAAAATAATTTCCCGTTTATGGGCAAATTAGCTCAAGGAACCAATGTAATGAAATTGTTTCCAGGTGAAAATATAATTGAAGCTTTATGTATTAAAGAAGAAGATCAAGATTTGATTTTAATAACTAATAAAGGTTCTTTCATAAAGCATTCGACAAGAACTATAAAAATATCAAAAAAAGGAGAGTTGGGTACAATAGGAATCCATTTTAAAGATAATAAAAAAGTAAAAGACAGAGTAATTAATTGTTTTATAAATAACAAATACGTCTACCTTAAGACTGATAAGGAAAGATATGAAAGAGTAAAAACTGATGAAATTAATAGTAGTAAATATAAACAAGAGAAAAAATTAAGCATAGAATTACAGAATAACGAATTTATAGAATCTACTTTTTCAATGATAATTCCAGAAAACGATTAGGATAAAGAGGTTTGTTCAACCCAAGTTAAATATTCATCAGTAACTGTGCCTGTCACATATTTTCCAGTGAAGCAAGATAAATCTAATTCCTTAACTTTAGAACCTTTAGTGATAGCTTTAGTTAGATCATCTACTTCTTGGTAGATCATTTTATCGATAAATAAATTATCTTCTATATCATTTATATTTCTATTGTAAGCTATCAATTCATTCCTAGTTGGCATGTTAATGCCATAAACGTGTGGATATCTGATTGGTGGAGCAGCAGATGTAAAAGTAACTTTATTAGCCCCTGCACTTCTTGCCATTTGAACTATCTGCTGAGATGTTGTTCCTCTAACAACTGAATCATCAACTATTAATACATTTTTATTTTTAAATTCCGTACTCATTGCATTTAACTTCTGACGAACTGAACGTTTTCTTAGAGATTGACCGGGCATTATAAATGTTCTACCAACATAACGATTCTTGAAAAAACCCTCTCTATATTCAATTCCTAACTGTCTTGCTACTTGCATTGCTGCAGGTCTCGAAGAATCGGGTATTGGCATGACTACATCTATATCACCAAGAGAAATTTGTTTTTTTATAGTTTCTGCCAATAAATCTCCCATTCTTAATCTTGACTCATAAACAGAAATACCATTCATTATTGAATCAGGTCTAGCTAAATAAACATATTCAAATGAACAGGGGAATAATTGAGGATTGTTTGAGCATTGTTTAGAAAAAAATTGACCATCTGAAGTTATAAAAATCGCCTCTCCTGGCTCCACATCTCTAACAATTTCATAATCATTATTTTCAATAACTAATGATTCACTTGCGATAACCCATTCAGGTTTATTATTTTCTTTTACTCTTTTACCAATAACTAAAGGACGAATTCCAAAAGGGTCTCTAAAAGCTAAAAGACCATGCCCTGCTATTAAAGCAATTGAAGCATAGGATCCCTCTACTCTTCCATGAAGTGTCTTAACTGCTTTAAAAAGATCATCTGGATTTATATCTTTTCCTTTTATTGCCGTATTTAATTCTGTTGCCAAAACATTTAATAACATCTCAGTATCGCTTGAAGTATTTGTATGCCTTTTATCAACTTTAAAAAGTTCTTTTTCTAATTCTCTTGTATTAGTTAAATTTCCATTATGAACAAGAATAATTCCATAAGGAGCATTTACATAAAAAGGTTGTGCTTCCTCTTCTCGATGAGCAGCACCTTTTGTTGCATAACGTACATGTCCCAACCCTATCTTTCCAATCAACCCTCTCATGTCTCTAGTTCTATAAGCTTCTCGAACTTGACCTTTAGATTTATTAATATGAAAAACGCTTCCTTCCATTGTTGCTATACCAGTAGAGTCTTGGCCTCTATGCTGCAGTAATAACAAACTATCGTAAATTTGTTGATTACATTGATCTGTTGAAACAACACCTACAATTCCACACATAATTATATTCCTTGGTTATGTGAAATAAATTTAATTTTTAAATTATAAATCATAAATTATTTTATTTAGATATTTTTTTATATATGGTATCTTTATATGTATCTTTTAAATCTAAAACATTAACATCTATAATTAAATTTTCAGATTGATATACTAATAACTTTTGTTGATTAGTTACAATACCTAAATGAGATATTGAAAAGAGATTTGTCTTTTGTGAAAAAATATTTTTAAACTGTTTTTTTAATTCTATGCTTTGATTACTTGAACAGCTAACTAAGACCCTTGCTCCTCCTTCAGCAAAAAGAAGCCTATCTAATCTTGTGAAACTGGGAGGTAGTTCAATATTTGCTCCATATCCAGAAGAAATACAACACTCTGCTATGGCTACTGCTAAGCCACCATCACTTAAATCATGAGCTGAGTTAATAATGCCTTTTTTAATTATTGTTCTTAAAAACGATTGAACTTGTTTTTCTAAATATAAATCTATTTCTGGTGGTCTTCCAGTTTTTAAACCATGAATGTACTCTAGAAAAGCTGAAGCAGCCAATGAAATTCTGTTATCCTGATTTTTATTAGTTTCTAAAGGTAATCCAATCATCCATATTTCATCTTCGGCTTTACACCAAGCTTTTTTACAAATTTTATTAATATCTTCAATCAAGCCAACCATACCAATCACCGGCGTTGGGTGTATTGGTATAACGGTTTTATTAGGCAATTTAGTATCATTAAATAAAGATACATTTCCTCCTGTGACAGGAGTATTTAATACTTTACAAGCATTTGTTATACCTTCACAAGACATTGATAATTGCCAAAAACCTACTGGGTTCTCTGGAGAAGAAAAATTTAAATTATTAGTAATCGCTATAGGTTCAGCTCCTACACAACTTAAATTCCTAGCCGCTTCTGCAACAGCAGCAATACTTCCTCTTTGAGGATCTAAGTAAACCCATCTATCATTGCAATCCACTACTGATGCTATCCCTCTATCTAGATTTGATGCAGTTGTAAAATCATTTTGAGAACGGATTCTAATAACAGCTGCATCAGCCTCTCCAGGAGAAACAACTGTATTAGATTGCACTTGATAATCATATTGTTTATATATCCAATTTTTTGAAGCTAATGAAGGAGTACTCAACAAATCTAATAAAACATTTTTCCAGCTAATAAATAAATTCGTTTTTATATGAAAAATTCCATTCTTTAAATTTTTTGGTAATAAATCTTCTGTCCACTTCCAATGTTCTTGCAAATATTCAGGTATTGAATTAATTAATAAATGTTTTTCTATAGGCGTATCATCTGCAAGTGCAGATGCAGGTAAATTGGCTACTACTTTTTCTTTATGTATAACTCTTACTACTTTTTCTTGTAAAACTTTTCCTACAACTTCAACATATAATCCCCATCTCATAAATAATTTTCTTAATTCTGTTTCTGAACCAGGTTTCACAACAAATAACATACGTTCTTGTGATTCAGACAACAAAAATTCATAAGCAGTCATTCCCTTCTCTCTTGCAGGAACAAGATCCAGATTCAATTCAATTCCTACGTCTCCTTTTGAAGCCATTTCAGAACAACTACACGTTAAACCTGCAGCTCCCATATCCTGAGCAGCAATAACATATCCAGTTTTAAAAGCTTCTAAACAAGCTTCTATTAATCCTTTTTCAAGAAAAGGATCACCAACCTGAACTGCAGGTCTGTCATCTATAGAAGATTTAGAGAGTTCAGAACTTGCAAAACTCGCACCTCCCATTCCATCTCTACCAGTTGTATTTCCTACATATAGGACAGGAAAATCGATTCCACTTGCACCTGAACAAACTATTTCTTCTGTTTCCATTAAGCCTAATGCCATTGCATTAACTAAAGGATTACCCGAATAACTACTATCAAAGCCAACTTCTCCTCCAATGGTAGGAACACCTACACAATTTCCATAATGAGCAATACCTGAGACAACACCTTCCAATAAACTAATATTTTTTTCATCATCTAAAGGGCCAAATCTTAAAGCATTTAATAACGCTATTGGTCTTGCTCCCATAGTAAAAATATCTCTCAATATTCCACCTACCCCAGTTGCTGCACCTTGAAAAGGCTCAACAGCTGATGGGTGATTATGACTCTCAATTTTAAAAACTAATTTCTGACCTAAGCCAATATCCACTACGCCTGCATTTTCTCCTGGACCTACAAGAATTCGAATACCTGTTGTAGGAAAGTTTTTTAATAAAGGTCGGGAGTTTCGATAACAACAATGCTCAGACCACATAACGCCAAACATACCTAATTCATTTCTGTTAGGAGCCCGATTAAGTCTTCTACAAATTTCTAAATAATCAGATTTTTTTAATCCTTCTTGCTTAAGAGAGGAAAGTACATCATATTCAGAAGAGAAATTTGGTGAGTTAATGAGTTGATTAAAATCATTATTTTCTGAAAAAGATTTCATTAATTAAATCCAGGGATCAAGATCTCTTTCATTGGTTGAACTAGTATTTCTCTTGCGTTTATTCATTCTATTAAATTCTTCAGAAGTATCTATATCTAAATTATCTATCCAATCATCATATGAATCGGAATCATTCGGAATTTCATAAGAATTATCAGGAGAGTCCTTCTCGGTTTCACTAATTTGATCATCTATCCATCCCTCAAGCCTGCCAGAAGCGCTGTAAGTTAAGTCTTGAAATTGACTTTTCCATTTTCTGCTCTTGCTAAGAAATTCTTCTTTTAAACTTGCTTTTTGTATTGGTAAATCTTCTAATGTATCAATATTACAAGAAATAGAGCCGGGTTGTTTATCACTAATTTGAGATATTGATAGACGCCAACGACTTGTTCCTGGTATTAATGGATTAGTTCGACTAACTAAATAATATTGTATATTTCCTTTATTAGACTCAAAAAGAAAATCAGCAATTAAACCTATTTTTTGACCACTTCGATTAAAAATACTTGCATTCATTAAAGTAGGAAAACGTTCTAAAGTTTGTTGTTCAGAAATAGAGCAAAGTCCTTTCACGTAAACTTCTTTTTCATTTACTCCTTTTACTTGATCTAACCTCCAAACCTCTCTTTGAAGTCTTAAATTAGAAGGGCGACTTACTAGTCCTAATATTCTATGAACAGGAGGATGCATCCATGGACTAATAACTGGACCATGATCAATTCCATTCTCACAACGAACATTATGTTTTAATAAATCACTAAGTAATAATTTATTAGGAATAGCCAAAATTAATTTCTTATTTGTATGGGCATCACCAGATAAGTAAAATTTACCTCACTGTTAACAGGTGAAAAAACTGCAGGTGTAGTAGGGGAATTACAACTTAATTTAATAAACTTCGAATCTATTACTTTCAACCCATCTAATAAATATCTAACATTAAATGCAATTTGAAAAGATTCACCTATAAAGGAAATAGGCAATGACTCAGAACCTGTTCCAATATCTTGTGCATCAGTAGTGATTTTAATTAATTTTGCAGAACTATCAGTAGTCACCTTAATTACATTATTATGTTGGTCGGCTAACACAGCTATTCTTTCTAATGAAGCAATAAATTCTTTTCTGTCAAACTCTAAAACATTTTCAAATTTTTCAGGTAATAATTGAGAATAATTTGGATAAGAACCTTCTAAAGCTCTTATAGTTATAATCTGATCAACTGATATAAAAACTACTTGTCCTTTATCAATAAAAAAGTTAATAGGTTCGCTAATATCGCAACTACTTAAAAACTTTTCGACTTCTCTTAATGATTTTGAAGGTAATGTAATAGAAAATTTATCAATATTATTAGGTAAATCTATATTTTTAGAATCGGATAAAATATTATTTAAATTTAAAACAGCTAATCTATGTCCATCAGTTGCTGCTGATTCAATACCATATCCATCAAATGTAAGATTAACTCCTGTAAGTAATTGTTTAGAATCATCAGTACTACTTGCAAATAAAGTTGATTTAATAGCATTAGATAACATTAATGGATTTAATTTAAGTGAAGTTCCACTTTCAATTAAAGGTAAATCAGGAAAATCATCAGCAAGCATTCCTCTCACTTGATATGTACCACTTTTACTAGTTAATTCAACTTGATGGTTATTTTCATCAGAAGTCAAAATCAAAGGGGACTCATTAGATAACTTAGAAACAATCTCACCAAACAACTTAGCGGGTAAAGTTATTGCACCACTTCTTTCTATAGAAGCAGATATTGATGTTTGTATTCCTAAACTTAAATCAAAACCAGTTAAACGAAGTTTTCCAGTTACTTCATCAGCTGCAAGCAAAACATTAGCTAATACAGGGTGTGTCGGACGACTAGAAACTGCTCTACTAACTAATTGAAGAGCGATATTTAATTCAGATTGAGAACAATTTAGATTCATTCCGTTATTTCAAAAAAAAATCCGTTGATATAAGAATTTCATAGCTATTTCCAAAAAGCAATACCGTAAAAAAAATAAACACATCTCTCTTCTATTCTAATTCTTTATTCATGATATGAAATTGAATTAATAGTAGTAGTTCTTGTGGTTTCTGTGGTTAATTCAAAAAACATAGCTCTGAAAAGACTTTCTTAGGTTTTTTAAGTGTGGAAAAGTTTTTTTAATTGTGGACAAAAACATGCTTTTCAACCATTGATTTTGCTTGTGGAAAACAGAAGTCTATTTGTTCAAGACTTTTGATGTTTTTTCCACAGTATAAATAAAGATTAATAATGGAATTTAACAGACAGTTATTTTTTTGGATATTTATATGTGTTTAAAACCCCATTATTTTTGTTATTGCATTAATTTCTGCATCTATACCTGTATGAAAAATTGAATCATTGTTTTTTATTGCGCAATCAGGATCTTTTAGACCATTTCCAGTTAAAACACAAACAATAGTTGCTTTACTCGGAACTTCATTTTTAATTTTTAATAAACCAGCAACAGAAGCTGCACTAGCAGGTTCGCAAAAAATACCTTCCTCTTTTCCAAGAATTTTATAAGCGTCAATTATTTCTGAATCTGTCACGGAGGAAAATTTTCCATTGCTTGATTCTTTGGCTAGAAAGGCTTTTTCTTTATTAACTGGATTGCCAATTCTTATAGCAGTAGCAATTGTTTCCGGATTGTTTATGCTTTTACCCTCGACTAAAGGTGCAGAACCACTCGCTTGAAATCCCATCATTCGAGGAAGTTGCTTGGATTTTTTAGCCTGAAAAAATTCTTGAAATCCCATCCAGTAAGCACTTATATTACCTGCATTTCCCATTGGAATGCACAACCAATCAGGAGCATTTCCAAGATATTCTATTATTTCAAAAGCAGCTGTTTTTTGTCCTTGTAATCTATAGGGATTAACTGAGTTGACTAATGTTATTGGATATTTATCAGATAATTCTCTAACAATATTTAATGCTTTATCAAAGTTTCCTTTAATAGCTAATACTTCCGCTCCATAAACTAAAGCTTGAGCTAATTTACCTTGAGCTACATACCCGTCTGGGATAACAACAAAAGATCTCATTTTTCCTTTGCTTGCATAAGCAGCTGCAGATGCTGAGGTATTACCTGTGCTTGCGCAAATTACAGCTTCACAACCAGCTTCTTTAGCTTTGCTGATTGCCATTGTCATGCCTCTATCTTTGAATGATCCTGTAGGATTTAAACCATCATATTTGACATATACTTTTACTTCTTTTCCAATTCGATCAGAGATTGATTTGACTTCTATAAGAGGTGTTCCGCCTTCTTTTAAAGTAATGATGGGCGTTTTTTTTGTTACTGGTAACCAAGGTTTGTATTCTTCTATAAGTCCATCCCAATTACTTTTTTTTGGGGTAGAAGCGAAAAGTTGTTTTAATTTTTTAGTAAATGCCACTGCTTAACTAATCAATTTTCAACAATCTAAGTGCTAGACCTTCCATCTTTCAGTTTTTTAAAAGGTGAATCTGAATAGAATTCGATTAACTCTTTTAGTGATTTTATTTTTTTTAGAGCCTTGTTCAATGCGTTTAGATCAATAGCAACATTTTTATTTGGATATGCATTGAAAAAATCTATTAGATCAATTTTTTGGTTATTATTAAAAGAACTTAGTAAGATTCCAGATCTAATTGCTTTAGTACTTAAATCTTTATTTAATATTTTATTAGGGTAAATAATTTTAGATAATCTACCTAAAAAAACTTCTCCTATTTTACTATTCATTAATTTGCTGCTTGTCTTTAATGGAACTTCTATTTTAAAAGATAATATTTTATGTAGTTCTTTTTCTTTTTGATTTGTTATCTTTATTAGATTTTTTAACTTATTACTGGGTTGTTTTGTTTTTTTAAATTTATATAATTCTTCTATTCTTATAGTTCTACTAAATGTTCCTTTATAAAGAAAAAGGTTTTCCGCTCCTTTCGCTATTGGATTTAAAAACAAAATTAATAATAAAGTATACTGAAATTTAAAATTCATTTATTGTTTTACACCAGCGGCGACTTTAACTAATCTAATTATTCCTTTTTCAGATGTTTTTTTTACTAATTTTAAACCCATTTGATAGGTATCTTTAGTTATTAAAATTTTTGGTAATTTTTTAAAAAATATTTTTCTTTTAAATCCTGGCTTTGTTGTTGATTTATTAAACATTTTATTTATTGAAGATATATTTAAAGTTTTTTTAGAATTTGTCTTAGATGACTTTTCTATTGTCTTCGATCGAATTTTTGATGGCAGCTTATTATTGAATTTTATTATTGTCTTCCATCCAAAAGAGTCTATATTTGATGCTAAAATGTTTACTAATTCATTTCTAAGAATCATACCTTTATTAGAAAATAAAAAATCAATTGTTTGATCTAATATTTTTTCGCTATCTAATTCTTTTTCTTTAGTAGCACTAGTTAGAAGGTCGTCTAATCTTTCCAATTTCAGGCTATTTTCATCAAAAAGCATTTCTTTTAAACTATTTCTTAGTTCTGGATTTTCATCTTCCATAAGTCTCCTTGCAAAGTAAGGATATGCAGCTCCTAATATCTTAAAATTCGGATCAACACTAAGTGCTATTCCCTCTAAAGTAATTAAAGATCTAATTATTAGTGCATAATAAGGTGGCAATTTAAAAGGAAATTTATACATAATTCCAGACATATCATCTGTTACAGCTTTGAAATCCATCTTGTTAACTCCTATTTCCAAAGCCCTGGTAAAAACACTTTCAAACGCAGGAGCAATTGGTTTTAAATCAACTTCTTCAGACAGAAAACCTAATTGAACAAAATCATTGGAAAGTTTATCAAATCTTTTATTTACAAGATGAACAACTGCTCTAATTAATCCAACTCGAGATTGTTGTGTGATATCGCTCATCATTCCAAAATCTAAATAACATAATCGTCCGTCTTCCATTGCTAAGATATTTCCTGGGTGTGGATCGGCGTGAAAGAAACCGTGTTCAATAAGTTGTTGAAGACTGCAGCTTACGCCAATTTCTACCATTTCATTTGGATCAATTCCTAATTTTTTGACAGCTTCTATATTTGTTAACTTTATACCATCTATCCATTCCATTGTCAGTACTCTTCGGCTTGTTGCCTCTCTATAAATTTTAGGAACTGCAATTTTAATATTTCTGCTATGAAGTTCTTTAAATTTTTCGGCGTTATTAGCTTCATTAATGTAATCCATTTCTTCAAAAATTCTTTTACCTAGCTCATCTATTAATGCGACTAGATCGCTTCTGATAATTCCAATATTATTTTTAAACCATATAGCTATATTTCTTACTATGTATAAATCTAATGTGATTTGTTCTCTTAAACCTGGTCTTTGGATTTTAACAGCAACTTTTTCTCCATTTTTGAGTTTTGCTTTATGTACTTGACCTAAAGATGCTGCTGATATTGGTTCTTCATCTATCTCCAAAAAAATGTTTTCTATTTTGTCTTCCAAATCTTGTTCGATACATGCCATTGCCAGTTTGCTTTCAAAACCTGGTAGTTGATCTTGAAGCTGTGCTAATTCCTCTAAAACTGTTGGCGGAACTATATCTGGTCTGGTAGAAAGCGCTTGTCCTGCTTTTATGAATGCTGGGCCTAAGTCTACTAGGAGGTTTGTAAATTCTTTGGCTCTAAAAGCTTTTCTTTCGTCTTTTTCCAAGGACCTAATTAACTTCTCCCATCCAATTCCTAGTAAAAATAATCCAATTGGTAAAAGTGTTTGCCAAAGTCTGCGAAGTAGACGAATTGGATTTTTTTTGTAGATTGAGTCAATAGCCATTGGGTCATACTCAAGTAGACCTGAGGCTTCAATAAAATCGCTTAATTCTTCCGCCATTTTATTATGGCAATGTTCTACATCTCTTCTAGTTCATTTTACGCCTAATTTGCGTCTTTTTGATTGCTTTGAGTTATGCTTATCAGCCTTCGTTTTCAAAATATAGCTCTATTTGGGAACTCAGAGATCGATTTTAATAAGGGATTTACTGTTTTTACAGGTCAAACTGGTTCAGGTAAATCAATACTTGTTGATACGTTAAATGCTTTATTAGCAAATAAAAAATCCTCTCTAAATAATCGATTGGTAGCGAAAGGATCTCCTTTTTCATCAATAGAGGGGGTTTTTTCTGTACTGCAAAAAACAAAAGATTGGCTAATCAATAATGAATTTGATGTAGATGAAGAATTAATTGTGACTAGAGAATGGCGTCTAAAAGAAAATAATTATAAATCTAGATTTAGAATTAATGGTGTATTAGTGAATAGAGATCAAATAGCAGAATTGAGAGCACTTTTATTTGATTTTACGCTACAAGGAGATAGTTATATTTTGAAAGATTCATTTCATCAATTAAGTTTATTGGATTCTTTAGATTTAAAAAAAATTCAAGAATCTATTGCTAAAGTAAAACAAAATTGGAATATATGGCATAATTCTAACTTTCAATTAGAGCAAGCGAGGGCACAAAAATCTAATTTAAAAAAAGAAATTGAGGAAATGCAATATATATATCAAGATTTAAATAAATTAGGATTAGAAGATGCCAACGAGCAAATTAATTTAGAAATTGATCAGAATCGTTTATCAAATCTTTTAAGATTAAAAGAAGGAGTTAAAGTTTTATTGATTCGTTTAAATGAAAGCTTAGATGAGTATCCATCAATAATAGATCACACTAATGTTTGCATTAATGAATTAAAAATTTTATCTCAGATTGATTCTTCTTTGGAGCCTATTTTTGATAGTTTCTATAAACTAATTAATAATCTTAATGACTTAATTTATCAGATTAATGATTACGAAAAAACATTAGATGTTGACCCATCTTTTCTAAATCAATTACAAGTCAGGTTATCTACTCTGAAATTTTATCAACAAAAATATAATAGAACTCTACCAGAGCTAATTAGCTATAAAAAAGAATTAAATAAATATTTAGCTTTTCAGGATACTTCTAATAAGATTAATGAACTTTCCTCTTATGAAAATAAAAAAAGAATTATTAGAGATCAGTCTAATAAAGATTTATCGATTATAAGAAAAACGATTGCTTTACAACTAGAAAAGAAATTGATTACGAGTTTAAAAAAATTAGGTATTCCAAATGTACGTTTTAAAATTGTTTTTGAAGAATGTGAACCAACCATCAATGGGATTGATAAAGTTAATTTTATGTTTTCAGCAAATCCAGGTATTCCTTTAGCACCTCTTGCAGAGACAGCTTCTGGTGGAGAGAAATCTAGGGTTCTTCTGGCAATAAAGGCAATTTTCTCTTCATTTGATCAAGCCAATCTATTAGTTTTTGATGAAATTGATTCAGGTGTTAGTGGATCAGTCAGTAGTTATGTAGCTGATTTGCTCAGTGAATTGTCAAATCATCGGCAAGTTTTTTGTGTGACTCATCAACCTTTAATTGCAGCATTTGCTGATAATCATTTTGCTTTAAAAAAGACTGTTATCGCTGGCCATACAAAATCTATTGTTATTAATTTAACGGAAATTGCTGATAGGCAGAGGGAATTAGCTCTATTAGCTGGGGGTGAATCCGTGGAAGCTAATGCTTATGCGGCGAGTTTGCTGGAACACAAAGCTGCATGATGAGCACATTTTTTTATACAATTAGCTATTGATAATTTTCCCTGATGGGAAGTCCCAATCCTAATTCAAAAAAAAAGATATTAAATATTGGATCTTCTAGTGAAGAAGTCATAACTATTCGTGGTGCAAGACAACACAATTTAAAAAATGTTGATTTATCTATTCCAAGAAATAGATTGGTGGTTTTTACAGGTGTTAGTGGAAGTGGTAAAAGTTCTTTAGCTTTTGATACTATTTTTGCCGAAGGGCAAAGGCGATATGTTGAGAGTTTGTCAGCTTATGCAAGACAATTCTTAGGTCAGGTTGATAAACCAGATGTTGATTCCATTGAAGGTTTATCGCCAGCAATTTCTATTGACCAAAAATCAACAAGTCATAATCCACGCTCGACAGTTGGAACAGTTACGGAAATACAAGATTATTTTCGTTTGCTTTTTGGAAGAGCAGGCGAACCTCATTGTCCTGAGTGCTCTAGGCCAATTAAACCTCAAAGCATTGATGAGATGGTAGATCAAATTAAGACTCTTCCAGAGGGCACTCGATATCAATTGCTTGCACCAGTGGTTAGAGGTAAAAAAGGGACACACTCAAAACTATTGTCTGGTCTTGCGGCAGAAGGTTTTGTTCGAGTAAGAATTAATAAAGAAGTTAGAGAACTTGCAGATAATATTGAATTAGATAAAAATCAAGTTCATTCTATTGAGGTAGTTGTTGATAGATTGATTGCGAGAGAGGGTATTGACGAGAGATTAACTGATTCACTAAGTACTACTTTGAAACGGGGAGATGGTTTAGCAATAGTGGAAGCGGTACCTAAAAAGAATGAAGAACTTCCTAAAGGTATTGATAGAGAAAGATTATTTTCTGAGAATTTCGCTTGTCCAGTTCATGGGGCAGTTATTGAAGAATTATCTCCAAGATTATTCTCATTTAATAGTCCATATGGAGCGTGTCCTGATTGCCATGGTCTTGGTCACTTGAAAAAATTCACATGTGAGAGAGTTGTACCTGATCCATCACTACCAGTTTATGCCGCTGTTGCACCATGGAGTGATAAAGATAATTCATATTATTTTTCATTATTATTTTCAGTTGGAGAGGCCTTTGGTTTTGAGATAAAAACTCCTTGGAAAGATTTGAAAGAAGAGCAAAAGAATATTCTGTTAAATGGCAGTAAAGAACCTATTTTAATAAAGGTGGATAGTAGATATAAACAAGATTCCGGATTTAAAAGGCCCTTTGAAGGCATTCTACCTATTTTAGAAAGGCAGTTACAGGATGCAAATGGAGAGGCAGTTCGACAAAAGTTAGAAAAATATCTTGAATTAGTCCCTTGTGCAAGCTGTCATGGAAAGAGATTACGTCCTGAAGCTCTTGCTGTAAAACTTGGACCTTTTGCAATAACTGATCTTACTTCGTCAAGTGTTTCTACTACACTAGATAATGTTGAGGCATTAATGGGCCTTGAATCAACAAAAAATTCAAAGAAATTACTTTCCAATAAACAAAAAAAGATTGGGGAGTTAGTTTTAAAGGAAATTCGATTGCGGCTTCAATTTCTGTTGGATGTTGGACTTGATTATTTAACTCTAGATAGGCCAGCAATGACATTATCTGGTGGGGAAGCTCAAAGAATACGACTTGCTACGCAAATAGGCGCAGGTTTAACAGGAGTTCTTTATGTGTTAGATGAACCAAGTATTGGACTACATCAAAGAGATAATGATCGATTATTATCTACATTAAAAAAACTTCGTGATCTAGGGAATACTTTAGTTGTTGTTGAACATGATGAAGATACGATAAGAGCTGCTGATCATTTAGTAGATATTGGCCCTGGTGCTGGTGTACATGGTGGCGAAATAATCGCTGAAGGATCTCTAACAAACTTGTTAACTGAAAAACAATCATTGACTGGTGCTTATCTGAGTGGCCGTTCATCTATTCCTACTCCTGCTAGTAGAAGAGATTCAGTGCAAAGAAAATTACGCTTGATTGATTGTGATAAAAATAATTTAAAAAATGTTTCAGTAGATTTTCCTTTAGGTAGATTAGTTGCTGTCACTGGAGTTAGTGGAAGCGGTAAAAGTACTTTAATCAACGAATTACTTCATCCTGCTTTAAATCACTCTCTAGGGTTGAAAGTTCCTTTTCCAAAAGGATTAAAAGAGCTGAAAGGTATTAAATCTATTGATAAAGTTATAGTTATTGATCAATCTCCAATTGGTAGAACCCCTCGATCAAATACAGCTACTTATACAGGTGCATTTGATCCAATACGCCAACTTTTTGCTACTTCTGTTGAAGCAAAAGCTAGAGGATATCAAGCAGGTCAATTCAGCTTTAATGTTAAAGGTGGTAGATGTGAAGCTTGTCGTGGCCAAGGTGTAAATGTAATTGAGATGAATTTTCTTCCTGATGTTTATGTTCAATGTGATGTATGTAAAGGAGCTCGATTTAATCGAGAGACATTACAAGTTAAATATAAAAATTTTTCTATTTCAGATGTACTAGAGATGACTGTTGAGCAAGCAGTTGATGTTTTTTCCGCCATACCTCAAGCTGCAGATCGTTTAAGAACTCTTTTAGATGTTGGACTTGGATACATTAAGCTTGGTCAACCTGCTCCAACATTATCTGGTGGAGAAGCTCAAAGAGTAAAACTTGCTACTGAGTTATCTAGAAGAGCTACTGGTAAAACTCTTTATTTAATTGATGAACCTACAACTGGTTTAAGTTTTTATGATGTTCATAAATTAATGGATGTTATACAGAGATTGGTAGATAAAGGGAACTCAATTATTGTTATTGAGCATAATTTGGATGTTATAAGATGTTCAGATTGGATTATTGATATGGGTCCGGAAGGGGGTAATCGAGGAGGTGAGATTATTGCTATGGGGACTCCAGAGGAAGTAGCAGCAAATGCAAATAGTTATACAGGTAATTATCTAAAAAAAGTACTCGAATTACATCCTCCGAAAAAAGTTTGAATATTTTTTATGATGTACATATTCCTTAATCTTTAATATAAATTTAGTTATTTATGGATTTTAAATATTCTTAAAATTGAGTTATGGATTGGTTTTAATATAAAAAATTTTTTTATTAAAAAAATCATTATGCTTTCTTTAGGTTTAATGAACGCAAAATCAGTTAATAATCCAAATACCTTCATAAGGGTTCTGCTTGGGATTAAGACTTTTACATTTAAATTTGCATGGTTTAATCCGTTCACATGATCTTGAGTTGGGTAGAGATTCAGATACTGGAGGGCAAACTTTATATGTTTTAGAATTAGTAAAAGTACTCGCAGCAAGACCGGAAGTTGAAAAAGTTGAACTCATTACAAGATTAATAATTGATAGGCGAGTATCTTCTGACTACTCAAAACCTGTTGAAAAGATATCAAATTGTGCAGAAATTATTCGATTACCTTTTGGCCCTAAGCGTTATGTCAGGAAAGAATTGTTGTGGCCTTATCTAGATGAATTAGCTGATCAAATAGTTCAAAGATTACAGAAAGAAAACAACTTGCCTGATTGGATTCATGCTCATTATGCCGATGCAGGTTATGTTGGTGCATTGGTTAGCAGAAGATTAGGCTTACCATTGGTTTTCACTGGCCATTCATTAGGTCGGGAAAAACTTAGAAGACTATTGGCTGCTGGAATAGATCATGATCAAATCGAGCAAACTTATTCAATTAGCAAAAGAATTGATGCAGAAGAATTAGCTTTAGCACATTCAAGCTTGCTAATAACAAGCACTAAGCAGGAATCTGAAGAACAGTATGCTCGTTATGGACGATTTAGCTCAAAAAACGTAGAAATTATTCCACCTGGAGTTGATTTAAATCGATTTCATTCAAAAAGTTCTTATTTAAAGGAAGAAGAACAAGAATTAAACAAATTTTTCAAACCTTTTTTGAGAGATTTAAATCTTCCTCCTCTTTTAGCTATCTCTAGAGCAGTAAGGAGAAAAAATATTCCTGCTCTGATCGAGACTTATGGACGGTCGTCAATTTTGCAACAAAGACATAATCTTATTTTAATTTTGGGTTGTCGAGAAGATTCACGTCAACTCGATAAACAGCAACGAGAAGTATTTCAGCAGGTTTTTGAATTGGTTGATAAGTATGATTTATATGGAAAAGTTGCTTATCCAAAACAACATAAAAGAGGTCAAATCCCATCAATTTATCGTTGGGTTGCAAATAAAAACGGACTCTTTGTTAATCCTGCATTAACTGAGCCATTTGGCTTGACATTATTGGAAGCTGCAGCGTGCGGGTTGCCCACGGTGACTACTGATGATGGTGGCCCGAGAGATATTTTGTCTCGTTGTGATAATGGGTTACTTGTAGATGTAACTGATCTAGAAGCGTTTAGAGATGGTTTAGAGACCGCTGGCTCAAATCCTTCTTTATGGAAAACTTGGAGTAACAATGGAGTTGAGGGAGTAAGCAGGCATTTCAGTTGGGATGCTCATGCTTGTAATTACATTGCATTGATGCAGAAGCGTCTCAAATTTCTTGCACCTCGACACTGGAGATTAGCAAATATTAAAGAAATTAGTCCTATTGGTCAAAAACTAATATTTCTTGATTTAGATAATTACCTTGATCAATCAAAAGGATTATCAATATTAAGAAACAAGTTAAAAGACTATTCAATGAATCACAAGATTCGATTGGGAATTTTCACTGGAAGATCTATAAAAGCCGCTCGTTATAGATTTGCAGAAACACAATTACCCATACCTGCAGTTTGGATATGTCAAGCTGGTACAGAAATTTATTATGCTGATGAAAACAAATCTGATATTTTTTGGCAAGATTCAATCTCCGTTGATTGGAATCGTAAAGGTGTAGAAAATGTTTTGTTTGATTTAAAAGATTATTTAGAGTTGCAATCAACTGAAAACCAAGGCCCTTATAAGGTTAGTTATCTATTAAAAGAAACCAGTGATGCAATTTTACCTTTAGTCCGAAAAAGACTAAGGCAGTCTGGACTTTCTGCTTCTCCACATCTTAAATGTCATTTTTATTTAGATGTTGTCCCTTTGCGAGCATCGCGAGCAGAAGCTATTAGGTTTTTGACTTTAAGATGGGGGTTGTCTTTAGAAAAAGTTCTTGTTGTAGCAAGTCAGCAAGGTGATGATGAGTTAGTAAGTGGATTGACCACTAATGTTATTCCGTTTGATCATGATTCATCATTAGATGGCTTAAGGTTTCAACAAAGAGTTTTCTTTTCTGATTCTAAAGATGACCTTCTAGATGGATTAAAATATTTTCGATTTTTGAAAAGTCATTAATCTTAAATATTATTATAGTTTTCAAGAATTTATTTTTTGAAAATCAATGGATTAATCTTAATGTATATCTTCTTCAAGTATCAATGTAAGCTGTTGATATGGCGGCTCTTCACTTACAAAACCCCAATCATTAAAAATTTTTGAATCCTTGTGAGTGATTATTTGTTGATTATTTTTTTTTTCTAATTTAAAACCTTTTGTTGACATTTTTCTCATAAGTTTTGCAGATTCTTCAAATCGAGCTGCCATAGAATCTAGAGTTTCACAGTCATTAGTTAATCCTTCTTCTTTCCAGGTGAAATAGGTCATTTGTTCAATTTAAAGAGTTAGGGCTTAATGAAAAAAATTAGATTTGCTACTACTAACAATAATGTAATGAACCAAAAGCTAATAACAATTAAAATCTCATTGTTACCTTTAAGTTCAAAGTGGTGATGTAACGGAGCCATTAAAAAAAATCTATGACCTTTTCCATTTAGTTGCTTAGAAATTTTAAAAATACTTACTTGAAGTATTACTGAGATAGACTCTGCGAAAAGTATTCCTCCCATAATTAAAAGAGACCAAAGATTATTTGATATCAAAGCGATACCGCCCAAAGATGCTCCTAGAGCTAACGAACCTGAATCACCCATAAATAATTTTGCAGGATATTTGTTTAGGAAAAGAAATCCCATACAAGTTCCAGCCATTACTATGCAGAGAGGAGCCAGTGTGCAATCATTACTTGGATTTTTTATTAAAATAGTAATAGCTAATCCTGTAAAAATTAATACGCTACACCCACTCAATAAACCATCTAAACCATCAGTTAAATTGGTTGAATTACTTTCAGCTAATATTACAAATATTCCTAGAGGGTAAATTAGATTTCCAATATGTATGATTTTGTTTGCTATTTGAATATTTTCGGGTATTAAATTATTTGATGCACAAATAATAATAAAAATAAGACTAATTAAAAATTGTAAAATGATTTTTTGGTTAGATTTTAGACCAGTATTTAATTGTTTTTTTAAACTAAGATAATCATCTATAAATCCAATAAACATAAAAAAAATAATAAGAAAGCTTAAAGTTAAAATAATTTTGTAATTTTCTGTATTAATATATAAAATATTGCTTATTATAATTCCGATAGGAATAAAGAAAATCCCACCCATTGTCGGGGTTCCCTGCTTAAGAAAATGATTTCTTGGTCCTTCTTCTCTGAAGATTTGTTTAATTTTAAATTTTTTTAATTTAGGGATACTTATAAAAGTAATAATTGATGATACGAGCGTAGTTATTATAAAAGGAATAGTTAAATTGCTATTTTTATAATAACAATCAATCAAAAAACAAATAATTAATATTAATCCAAATAAAAACAATATTTGGATATTAATAATATTCGAAAATGATGTTCTTTTTTTATCTAAAAGCTTTTTAAATTTTTCCAAAACTTAACTTAGTTAATTAATCTTCCCATTCTTCATCTGTTGCCTCTTCTTCAGCTTTGTAGTCTTCTTTTTCTCCCATTAAAGCCGACAGTTCTTCTTCTTCAACTGTACTTATTTCTTGATCATTTGAGTCTTCATCAGAAACTAATCTCCCACTTGTTTCTAACCATGATAATAAATCAGGTTCTTCTCTAAGTGGTAAAACAGGAGCAGGTTCTTGTTTGCCATAGCGAGTTAATGCTGGGTTAATTCCATCCAAATCAGATAGATTGATTTTTTTTAGACTACTCATATAAAGATTATGACCGATGAATTAACATAATGCATTATGGATTAATTTTCTAATCTTTATGCTGACTTCAAAGCTCATATTGATTGCTTTTACTTGGCTTTTGGCTCTCTCAGTAAGTATTTCTCTCCGAGTAGCAGGTACTGTTCATCCTGACTCTTTTCACATAAACCATTATTTAGTATGGTTTATGGTTTTCGGCCCTTCTCTTTTTCTTTTAATTTACTTTCTGGTGAAGAGATCTTTTCCTTTAAAGCCTTTAATTTAATTTTGATTTTCAAGTGATTTTTAAGTTTTCACAGCTTTTTTTTCTTTTCACAACAAACAATGATGTTCAAGATCTATTGATTTTTGGTCATAACATTGATACTTGGTTAATTTATGTACTCATTTTTTTTGGTTTAACTTCTTTGGCTTTTGTTTCAGTTTGGTTTATAGGATTCTTAGCTGAAAGCCAATCAGGAAAATCTATTAAGCAGCCATGGGAATGATTTTGAATCACCTCTTCAGTTGTTTAGACCTTAAAAATATTTGAATCAGCATTGATGATTTAAATCAGAAATATTGTCCAATAGTTCTCTATATTTAATAAGGAGAATTGAATTTCCTTAAAGGAGAAACCATATGGGAAAGGCTAAAAAAGTTGTTTTGGCTTATTCAGGAGGGGTCGATACTAGCGTTTGTATTCCTTACTTGAAGAAAGAGTATGGAGTTGAGCATGTAATTGCTTTTGCAGCAGATCTTGGTCAAGGTGAGGAGCTTGGTGAAATCCAAAAAAAGGCTATTTCAGCAGGTGCCTCACAATCACTTATTGGCAATTTAGTAAAGCCTTTTATTGAAGATTTTGCTTTTCCAGCAATTAGGTCTAATGCTTTGTATCAAGGTAGATATCCTCTTTCAACTGCATTAGCTAGACCATTAATTGCAAAAAAACTTGTTGAAATTGCAAGGGAATTGAATGCTGATGGAGTCGCTCACGGATGCACTGGTAAAGGAAATGATCAAGTGCGTTTTGATGTAACAATTGGAGCTCTAGCTCCTGATTTGCAATTGCTTACACCAGCACGGGAATGGGGTATGAGCCGTGAAGAAACAATTGCCTATGGCGAGAAACATGGAATAGTCCCTCCTGTAAGTAAAAAAAATCCATACTCAATTGATTTGAATCTTTTGGGGAGAAGTATTGAAGCTGGTCCTCTTGAAGATCCATTTGAGATGCCATCAGATGATGTTTTTGGCATCACTTCTTCTATTGCTGATACACCTGACGAGCCTGAGATTGTTGATATTGTGTTTGAAAATGGCTATCCAATTTCAATTGATGGACAACTAATGGATCCAGTATCGCTTATTAAAAAGTCCAATAGCCTTGCAGGAAAGCATGGTTTCGGACGTTTGGATATTATTGAAGACAGAGTAGTTGGAATTAAAAGTCGAGAAATTTATGAAACACCAGGATTGCTTTTATTAATTAAAGCTCATCAAGAAATGGAGAGTTTAACTTTACCAGCTGATTTATTAGATACTAAATCAAGATTGGAACGACAATGGGCTGACTTGGTTTATAAAGGTTTCTGGTTTAGTCCTTTAAAAGAAGCTTTGGATAGATTTATTAATTATTCTCAAAAGCAAGTTAATGGAACAGTAAGGATAAGGCTTTTCAAGGGTAATGCAGATGTTATTGGTCGCAAGTCAAAAGAAAATAGTTTGTATATTTCAGATATGTCTACTTATGGAAGTGAGGATAAGTTTAACCACAGATCTGCTGAAGGTTTTATTTATATATGGGGATTACCCAGTCGAATTTGGTCCTGGATAAACAAGTAAATATCTATATATTTACTTGTTTATTTCTTAGTTTTATTCTTTAGTCTCTTCTTTTTTCTCTTCTTTTTTCTCTTCTTTAGTCTCTTCTTTAGTCTCTTCTTTAGTCTCTTCTTTTTTCTCTTCTTTGGCAGGTGACTCAGTTGTGTCTTCAGTAGGTTTTATTTCTTCTTTTTCTGTTTCAGATGTCTTAGGCTCATCATCTTTAGCAGTGGATTTTGGAGTTGGTAAGGGACCATCTTGTTTAACCGTTAGGTAACGAATAACATCCTCGCTTAACCTCATTGCTCTCTCTAAGGTTGCAACTTGCTGCCCATTGCCTTTATGGCTTAATTGCACATATATTCCTTCTTTATGTTTTGCAATAGGATAAGCAAGTCTTCTTTTTCCTCTCATTTGACTATCTAGTACTTCAGTTCCTGATTTCTCAAGAATTTCACTATATTTTTTTAAATGGCTATCAACTTCTTCTTCCGGTATGTCCGGACGAAGGATGTACATGGTTTCGTAATAAGGTTTTTCAGACATGACTTAGATTTCCGACTAGGACTGTATGGCTCATTAAGAGCGACGGACTTTTAATCTTATACCTTAGTGGTAACTTTCACAATTGCATTTTTGTTGCTTGGCTTACCACGGGTAAATCAGGTTCATTTCCTTGTGTGCAAGACCAAACACAGTAAACAATCACCGAAAAAAGACTGATTAATAAAGTACTAGAGAAAGTTCGGATAATTAAAGAGTTTAAAAAAGGACTAAAAATAATTTCGAAAATAAAACTAATTATGATTATTCCAATATTTATTAACAATGATTGAAGTGCGTTAAAACGTAAAAAATAAGACACTTTATTATTTCTAACTAGTCCAAGAAATATAGCTAAAAATAATAATAAACTTCCAAAAGGTATTGATCTTTCAATTAAAATTATTGGAATAGCTGGTATTTGAATGATTTGAATAAAAGGATATTTTAGATATAAGTGATTGCCAAATGTAAGAGAATCAGACCATGGAATCATATAGAGAAGAACTCCTAATACTTTTGCTCCTGTTGAAGGCATAATCAATTCTTTTTTTTAGATTAAAGCATTAAATGTTTTTCTGCACATGATTTCATTATCTCGATAGGCACGTCATTAAAACCACTCCAAAGTTTTATTGAAAAAGCTCCTTGTTCCACAAGCATATCTAGACCATCAATTGTAAAACAATTATTTTTTTGCCCAAGTTTTAACCAATTTGTTGGTCTTGGAGTATAAATCAAATCGTATAAAATGGTTTTGTTAGAGAGACACTCCCATATTTCATTACCAAGAGGAATATTTTCTTGTTTATTGCTTCTACTATTCATTCCTATTGGAGTTGTATTAATAATTAAATCGGCTTCTTCAATATACGGTGAAACATTTAATTCTTTATTATTAACACCTTCAATAGATATATTTTTCTTAGATAAATTACTCATATTTTTTACAAAAATATCTAAAGAATTTTTGTTCCGACCAATTATTGTTACCTTTTTAATATCTAAACTATTTAATGCCATGACTACTGCTCTAGCGCTTCCTCCGCATCCCATAACAACCACATTTTTACCTTTAAAATCATGATTTTTTAATGGCGTTAAGAATCCTTCTAGGTCTGTATTTGCGCCGATCCATTGATTATTTTTTTCGGGTATTAGTGTATTAACGGCTTGGATATTATTAGCAATTTCAGTTAATTTATTACAAGCTTTCAAAACTTCTTGTTTGTGAGGAATAGTTATATTTAATCCCTTGCAATCTAAATAACGTAATGCTTTTGTAACTTTCTCAAGATTTTTACTTTCACAAGGCATTGCTATATAACACCAGTCAAGTCCCATTACTTCATATGCGGCATTGTGCATAATCGGGGAAAGTGAATGATTTACTGGTTGCCCAAGAAGTCCTACCAGGTTAGTTTTTCCAGTGATAGTACTCATTTTTGATGATGTTGATTCAGAATTTTTAAGAGACTGTTCGGGAACCACGCCTCGCCTCAAATAGGTTTCACTGACGAGGATGTTACCTAAAGAAAGAAATTAAAGGAGCTATTCACTCATGGGGAAGGTTGTTGGAATCGATCTTGGAACTACTAATAGTTGTGTTGCTGTTATGGAAGGCGGTAAGCCTACAGTAATAGCAAATGCTGAAGGATTTAGAACAACTCCATCAGTGGTTGCTTATACAAAAAATCAAGATCAGTTGGTTGGGCAAATTGCAAAGCGCCAAGCGGTCATGAATCCAGAAAACACTTTTTATTCTTCAAAGAGATTTGTTGGTCGTAGAGTTGATGAAGTTAATGACGAATCAAAGGAAGTCAGTTATGGAGTTGAAAAAGCAGGTTCCAACGTTAAATTAAAATGCCCAATACTTGATAAGCAGTTTTCTCCTGAAGAAGTAAGTGCTCAAGTTTTAAGAAAACTTTCTGACGATGCTGGCAAATATTTAGGTGAAACAGTTACTCAAGCTGTAATTACTGTTCCAGCTTATTTCAATGATTCACAGAGACAAGCTACTAAAGACGCAGGGAAGATAGCAGGGTTAGAAGTTCTGAGGATTATTAATGAGCCTACAGCTGCTGCTTTGGCGTATGGATTGGATAAAAAAAGTAATGAAAGGATATTAGTTTTTGATTTGGGTGGAGGTACTTTTGACGTATCTGTACTAGAAGTAGGCGATGGAGTATTCGAAGTGCTCTCTACATCTGGTGATACTCATCTTGGTGGAGACGATTTCGATAGAGTTATTGTTGATCATTTGGCTTCAACATTTAAAGGAAATGAAGGCATTGATTTACGCCAAGATAAGCAAGCATTGCAACGTTTAACGGAAGCAGCTGAAAAGGCAAAGATTGAATTATCAAACGCTACTCAAAGTGAAATCAATCTTCCATTTATTACAGCTACTCCCGAAGGCCCTAAGCATCTTGATTTGACTCTCACAAGAGGAAAGTTTGAGGAACTAGCTTCCAACCTTATTGATCGTTGTAGGGTCCCTGTAGAACAAGCCTTGAAAGATGCAAAATTATCTACTGGAGAAATAGATGAGATTGTTATGGTTGGTGGCTCTACTCGAATGCCAGCAGTTAAAGAGTTAGTAAAAAGAGTAACTACTAAGGATCCAAACCAAACAGTTAATCCAGACGAAGTAGTAGCGGTTGGAGCAGCTATTCAAGGAGGTGTTCTTGCCGGAGAAGTTAAAGATATTTTGCTACTTGATGTAACTCCTTTATCTCTTGGGGTTGAAACTTTGGGTGGAGTGATGACAAAAATGATTGCAAGAAATACTACTGTTCCCACTAAAAAATCTGAAACTTATTCAACTGCTGTTGATGGTCAAACGAACGTAGAAATTCACGTTTTACAAGGTGAACGTGAGATGGCTTCTGACAACAAAAGTTTAGGAACGTTTCGTTTAGATGGAATTCCTCCTGCTCCTAGAGGAGTGCCGCAAATAGAAGTAACCTTTGATATCGATGCTAATGGAATTCTCAGCGTCAATGCCAAAGATAAAGGAAGCGGTAAAGAGCAAAGCATCTCTATTACCGGTGCTTCCACTCTTTCGGATAACGAAGTTGATAAAATGGTTAAAGACGCAGAAATGAATGCTTCTGCTGATAAAGAAAAGCGTGAAAAAATTGATATTAAAAATCAAGCTGAAACACTTGTTTATCAGGCTGAAAAACAGATAGGTGAGCTAGGCGATAAAGTTGATGAAGCAGCAAAAGCAAATGTTGAAGATAAACGCGTTAAGTTGAAAGAGGCCACCGAGAAAGATGATTATGAAACGATGAAGTCCTTAGTTGAAGAGCTTCAACAAGAATTGTATTCCTTGGGAGCTTCAGTATATCAACAAGCAAATGCTGCTTCTCAAGCTGCTGATGATTCCAATTCTGACAATAAAGATGATGTTATTGATGCTGACTTTACCGAGACAAAATAAATAGATATAAATAATTAATATTTATTGGCTTTCTTCTATTTTAAGTCCGATCCATTCAGCGCATGCAGGTGCTAACAAAACACCATTTCTATAGTGACCTGTATTGATTAATAAACCTGGTTCTAATTCTTTCAATAAGGGAGAAGGTTCGCTGATTGGTCTAGCTCTTATTCCGCTCCATTCATTGCAAATACTTGCATTTATCATCCATTTTGGAGCAGTATTTTTTAAATTTAACATTTCTTGTTTTTCTGTTAGACTTGATTGACTTCCTCTTTCAATAGTTGCTCCAATAAGTAAGTGATTGCTATTAAGGTGTATAAAGTTTATAGATTGATAATTTAATATTGCAGGCCATTCTTTCCAATTCAAAATACTTTTTTTTAATTCTAATTCAATAACTTGTCCTAATATTGGTTCTAAAAGTATTTCATAACCTAATGGTTTTAATAATTTTTGAGTATTTAATGCAGAACAAATTACGATATAATCTTGATTAATAGATTGATTATTTTCTAAAGTGATATTCCAGGATTTATCATTTAAATTATTACTTTTACTTATTCTACTAACATTTATGCCGATTTTATTTATCTTGATTTGATCAAGACTTTGCATTAATGATTTTATTAGTTTTATTGGATTTAATCGACCATCTTCATGAGAAATTAATCCCCCTATTAATTTTGTCTCAAATGTAGAATTCCAGAATTCCAAAGAATCTTTATTTAAAAGTTCAATTCCATATTTTTGTTTATTATTACTTAATTCAATCATAGCTTCATATTCTTTTTCAGAATTTGCTAATTTAATTAAAGGCTTATTAAGTATACAATCTGATTTAGAATAGTTTATTTGAGTAAGCCATTCTTTCCATAATTTCATACTTTTATTTCTTAGTAAGAAAGCTCTTCCTTTTGATCGTTTGTAGATATTTCCCATGAGAACACCCAAGCTTGCTTGTGTTCCATTTTTTGGACTTAAATTATTTATTTCTGAGTTTATTAATGGGTCGATTAGATTTACTTTATAACCTTTTTTCCCTAGGTGAAAGGCAGTTGTTATTCCTGCTATCCCACCACCAATAATTGAGATTTTTGTTTGCTTTTTTTCTGCTTTTTGGATATTCATTTGCATAGAAGTTATGAAATTACCTTGTTAATTTTCAATGCTTGGTCTAAAAAAGAGAATAGTTTAAGGATATAGCTGTAGTGAGTATCAAAACAGTTATCTTGCAGTTCATTTGTCCAGATAAGCCAGGACTTGTAAGTGATTTGGCAAGCTGGATAGCAAGCAAAAACGGCAATATTAGACATGCTGATCACCATACAGATGCAGATGCAAAATTGTTTCTTAGTCGGATCGAGTGGGATTTAGAGGGATTTCTGCTTGATAAAAATGAAATTAAATCTGAAGTAATTTTACTTGAGCAGCGATTGAATGGAAAAGCCGTTTTGAGCTTCTCTGATGATTTTCCTAATGTTGCCATATTTGTGAGCAAGCAGAGTCATTGTTTAGTTGATCTTTTATGGAGAGTTAAGGCGGGCGAATTATGTATGCATGTCCCTTTAGTTATCTCAAATCATTCAGATTTAGAGGAAATTTGCTCAAGTTTTTCCATTCCTTTTAAGCTTATAGAAGTAGATAAAAAGAACAAAGCAGATTCTGAAAGTAAAATTTTAGATTTACTAAATGAGTATAAAATTGACTTAGGTGTTTTGGCTAAATATATGCAAATTTTAAGTGGTTCATTTTTAGAGAATTTCCCTGATCTCATCAATATTCATCATTCTTTTCTTCCTGCTTTTAAAGGTGCGCAACCATATCATCAAGCTTGGGAAAGAGGGGTGAAATTAATAGGTGCAACAGCGCATTATGTCACTCAGGATCTTGATGCTGGCCCTATAATTGAACAGACTATATCTAATGTGAGTCATCGTGATGAAGTATCAGATTTAATAAGAAAGGGTAGAGATTTGGAGCGAGTAGCTTTAGCAAGAGCTTTAAGATTGCATTTAAGAAGACAAGTTATTGTTTATAGAGGTAGAACAGCTGTATTTACATGATTAATAATGTTGATTTTCTAAATTTAAAAAAGAATTTCTCAGACAATATTGGCTGGAATTGTTTTCAATTAGGTATATTTTGTTTACCGTCCAGTGCATTAATTTCTTATGTATTTTTGCTTGTAGCTCTCTTTGACGGAAATCTTAAAAGAAGGGATCTCTATTGGAGGGAATATTGGAATTATCCGCTAGTAGTTGTAACTGTTTTGATGATAATTGGTTGTATTCGTTCTCAAACCGGTTGGTTAGCTTGGCTTGGTCTTTTTAATTGGTTGCCATTCTTTTGGTGTTTTTGGGGCTTGCAACCATATTTATTAACTCCTGAAAGAAGAAAAAAATGTGCTTCTTGGCTTGTATTAGGAAGTCTTCCTGTTTTAATAACAGGCTTTGGTCAGTTATGGCTTGGATGGGAGGGGCCTTGGCAGATTTTTGATGGTTTAATAATTTGGTTTATTTCTCCAGGAGGAGAGCCTCTAGGCAGATTGTCTGGGTTGTTCGATTACGCGAATATTACTGCTGCATGGTTATCGGGCGTATGGCCATTTTGTTTGGCGTCAGTTCTGCATCCTTTTATTGTTGGAAGGAACCGAGTTATTCCCTTTACTTTTTTAATTGCTTTTGTTTCAGCAATGATTTTGACTGACTCTCGCAACGCATGGGGTGCAATCTTTTTAGGATTACCATTAGTTTTTGGTTCATCATCATGGAGTTGGTTAATACCTTTAATGCTTATTTGCTTTGTTCCGGTAATTATTGCGGTTTTACCATTTTTTGATTTTGGAATTCAACAATTTGCAAGGAGTATTGTTCCTGAATTTATTTGGATGAGACTAAATGATATGCAATTCGTTGATAGTAGACCTTTTGAAGCTACACGTCTTGGTCAATGGAAAATAGGATTTAATTTAATTTTTGAAAAACCTTGGTTTGGTTGGGGGGCAGCAGCTTTTTCAATTCTTTATCCTTTAAGGTCAGGGTTATCTCACGGCCATTCTCATAATTTGCCTTTAGAATTGGCAATTAGCCATGGCATAATAGTCTCTTTATTGATAAATATATTTGTATTTAGCCTATTATTAATTTCTTCTTTTTATAGAATATTTAATAATTTAAATTCTCAAAAAAATATAATAGTTGATCGAGCTTGGTGGACCTCTACTTTAATTCTTATTTGTTTTCATGCGACAGATATTCCATTATTTGATAGCAGAATAAATATTTTAGGTTGGATATTATTGATAGGTCTTAGATGCATGATTTATAATTCTAGGAGTTATAATGTTTCATTAAAAAAAATTTTAGATTAATTCTCCTTCTTCAATTGTAATTTGTCTTTCATAAATTGAATGCTCATTAAATATTCTGGCAGTTAAAAAGCTAGCTATACATGTAATTAAGAGTGGCTTGAGTATTAAAAGATTTTTAGTTAATGCAAATGCTAAAAACATTGCTGTTAAGGGAGTTCTCGAGCATCCAGCTACGAATCCGCCCATTCCTGCAAAAATATAGGTTGTTGGCACATGACCCGTCAATGTTTCTACTCCAATGCCGCTGGCTAATCCTATCGCTCCTCCCAGAGTTAGCATAGGATAAAATAAACCACCTGGAGCCCCCGAGGCAGCTGCTAAACCAGAAGCAAAAAATAAAACTAAAAATATACTTATTGCGAGTGGAAAATTATTACTTTCATTAACAATAATCTTTTGCAAGCCTTCAATATTGTGAAGATTTTCAGGAATAATTGAATACATTGTGCCAAGTAATAAGCCTGATAAACTCATTCTTTCAATAGCTTTATTTTTAAACCATTTATTTCCTATGACTTGCATTTTTAAAACATATCGACAATACATTTCTGCTAAGAATCCTAGTAAAATTCCTAAAACTATTAGGTATAAAAAATCTATTGGAAAGAATTTGATTACTGGTGTGTATGCTCTCTCTAATTGAAAACCTAAATTATTAATAAATCCACCAGCTTTTTGATCAAGTCCAATCGCTTGTAAAATATCAGCACAACTATCAGCCCAAAAGGTTGTTACTACAACTAGTAAAAGAACTACAGGTCTTGCTGAATTTAGAAGTTCTTCTATTGCATAAATAAAGCCACCAATTGGGGCACTAAAAATTGCAGCAATTCCAGCTCCGCCTCCTGCTGCAACTATAACTCTACGAAATGAAATTGGAGCTTTTAGCCATTTTGCCATTTTCCAAGCAACAGATCCTCCCATTTGTACTGCTGGGCCTTCTGGCCCTAGAGGGAACCCACTACCAATAGCAATAATTCCAGCAAAAAGTTTGACGATTCCAACTCTTAATCCCATAGGTACTGTCTTATGGCGAAGGAAAGCAATGATGTGACTTACTCCTGCGCCTTTCGCTGCAGGGGCAAAATTTTGAATGAGCGATCCAGAAATCAAGCCTCCTAATGCTCCTAATATTGGTAAAGCTATCCATCTAGGCATATATGCAAGAAGATTTGATCGATAATCTTCTAATGCATGAATTCCAGTTTTAAATAATATTCCAGTTAATGCTGCTCCAAAACCTGTAAGTATGAGAGCGAGAATTACATTTAGCCATTTTTTTTGAAGAAGTTTTGTTATGCTTTGACTTGATTTCTTTTTAATAGGATTTTGACTTTGACTTTTGATCATTTAATTCAATTTAGTTTTGTAAAATAGAGGCCTCTTCTTCTGTTGTTATTACACGGCCTTCTTCGATAAAGTTTGGTATTTCATCAAAGTTTAAGTATCTATATATTTCGTCAGTTAAAGGGGAAACTTTTTTAGAAGCTATTTCAAGATATTCATCAGTTGTAGGTATATGACCCAACAAAGAGCAAACAGCCGCCAGTTCTGCGCTTCCTAAGAATACTTGAGCTCCTTTCCCTAATCTGTTGTTGAAATTTCTTGTGCTGGTTGAGAAAACAGTTGAATTATCTTCTACACGAGCTTGATTTCCCATGCATAGAGAACAACCAGGCATTTCCATTCGGCTACCAGCTTTTTTAAAGATCTCGTAGTATCCTTCCTTTTTCAAAATCTCCTCGTCCATTCGTGTTGGCGGACATACCCATAATCTTGCTGCTATTTCCCCTTCTCCTTCGAGAATTTTGGCGGCGGCTCTATAATGTCCAATATTAGTCATACAAGAACCAATAAAAACTTCTTGAATGGGAGTGCCGGCGACTTCGCTTAAAAGTTTGACGTTATCAGGATCATTAGGACAAGCTAAAACAGGTTCTTTGAGTTCCTTCAAGTCTATTTCGATGATTTCTGAGTATTGAGCATTGGAGTCGGCAGATAGTAAATCTGGTTTTTTTAACCAATCCTCCATTTCTTTAATTCTTCTACTTATTGTTCTTGGGTCTTTGTATCCCCTAGCAATCATATTTTTAAGTAGAACAATGTTGCTTTTTAAATATTCACTGATTGTTGATTCAGATAGTTGAATAGTGCATCCAGCACAAGATCTTTCTGCACTTGCATCAGTTAACTCAAAGGCTTGCTCTAATTTTAGGTTTGGTAGACCTTCAATTTCTAAGATTTTTCCATTAAACACATTGACTTTGTTCGTTTTTGCGACGGTCAGAAGACCTTGTTGTATAGCCATCCAAGGAATGGCATTAACTACATCCCTTAAAGTGACGCCAGTTTGTAAAGACCCTTTAAAACGTACAAGAACTGACTCTGGCATATCTAAAGGCATAGAACCAATGGCGGCAGCAAATGCCACAACTCCCGAACCACCTGGAAATGAAATGCCCAATGGGAATCGTGTGTGACTATCACCACCTGTCCCGACTGTGTCCGGTAAAAGCATCCTATTTAGCCAACTGTGAATAATTCCATCACCGGGTTTTAATGCTATTCCGCCTCTTTCAGCAAAAAAATCAGGGAGTTCTTTTTGAGTTTTGATATCAACGGGCTTAGGATATGCTGCCGTATGACAAAAACTCTGCATAACTAGATCAGCAGAAAATCCTAAACAGGCTAATTCTTTCATTTCATCTCTAGTCATTGGACCAGTGGTATCTTGACTACCAACTGTTGTCATTATTGGCTCACAACTTGAACCAGGGAGCACGCCTTCTAAACCGCAAGCTTTCCCAACCATTTTTTGAGCTTGTGTAAACCCATGCTTTGATTCAGGTGGCTGACCAGGACGTATAAAAAGAGTAGAGGGGGGAAGTTTTAATTTTGTTCTAACTTTGTCTGTCAAGGCTCTTCCAATCATTAAAGGAATTCGCCCACCTGCTCGTACTTCATCAGTAATAGTTTGTGGTTTTAAGTCAAATTTTGATAAGAGTTCTCCACCGTTTTTTTCATTTTTACTTCTTCTAACTTCTCCTTTATAAGGAAAAATACTAATTACATCTCCTGTTTTGAGATTGCTGACATCGCATTCAATTGGAAGAGCACCTGAATCTTCAGCAGTATTGAAGAAAATAGGAGCAATTTTGCCTCCTATTACAACTCCGCTCCCCCTTTTATTGGGCACGTAAGGTATGTCTTGTCCTGTATGCCAAAGGACAGAGTTTATTGCTGATTTTCTAGAGCTTCCTGTTCCAACAACATCTCCAACATATGCGATTGGATATCCTTTCTTTTTTAATTCTTCAATAATACTTAAACCATTTGGATCTCGAGTCTCTAGCATCGCTAGAGCATGTAAAGGAATATCTGGTCTTGTTGTGGCATGAGTTGCTGGAGAGAGGTCGTCTGTATTTGTTTCTCCTGCAACTTTAAATACTGTTACTGTTATTTCTTGTGCTAAGGGTTGTTTATTGGTGAACCATTCTCCATTGGACCAGCTAATTATAATTTTTTTTGCATAAATATTATTTTTTGCTAATTCTAAAATGTCGTTTAAAGCATCATAAACTAAAAGAGTATTACTTAATGCATTACAAGCTGAAGATGCTAATTCTTTATTATTAGATTTTAGTATTTCAATTAATGCTGCTACATTATATCCTCCAATCATTGTACCCAAAAGCTCAGTTGCTTTTAAAGGACTTACTATCGGACTTTTTGCTTCTTCTTGAGCAATTGAGCTAAGCCAAGTCGCTTTAACATAAGAGGCTTGATCAACCCCGGGAGGAATTCGATTAATAAGGAGATCAAGTAAGAAGTTTTGATCGAATTTTTTGTCGGGTTTTTCTAATAACTCTGTTAAATCTTTAGTTTGTTTTGCATCTAAAGGAAGCGGAGGGATCCCTAACGCTTCTCTTTCTGCAACATGTGACAAGTAATTTTTTAGCATTTTTAAATCTCAACTGAGAATGTATTTGAGTGAGGGCCTTTTGTTTTCATTGTTTACAATCACATGTTTCTTGAACAAACATTCAGATAATGCAACTTATTACCCCCCTATGACTGATACTTCTCTAATCTTATATCTATGATCACGCTTTAAATGTCCACCTCATCATATTTTTCAATGGTGGATAGCACCTCTGACCTTCATGTGGTCGAGACTCGCCCATTAATGTCACCAGCATTAATTCATAGAGATTTGCCTTTGGATAAGGCAGCCTCGGGAGTTGTATCTACTACTCGAAAAAAGATTCAATCAATTCTTCATGGCAATGATCAAAGAATTTTGGTAATTGTTGGACCATGTTCGGTGCATGATGTTGATGCTGCAATTGAATATGCAAATCGTTTAGCCCCATTTAGGGAGAAATATAGTCAAAAACTAGAGATTGTTATGCGTGTTTATTTTGAGAAACCACGTACAACTGTTGGTTGGAAAGGACTTATTAATGATCCTCATCTTGATAATTCTTACGATATTAATACTGGTTTAAGAAAGGCAAGAGGTCTATTACTTGATTTAGCCAAAAAAGGAATGCCGGCAGCAACTGAATTACTTGATCCAGTTGTTCCGCAATATATTGCTGATTTAATTAGTTGGACTGCTATTGGAGCGAGAACGACAGAGAGCCAGACTCATCGTGAAATGGCATCTGGATTATCAATGCCGGTTGGTTATAAGAATGGAACTGATGGGACAGCAACGATAGCGATTAATGCAATGCAAGCGGCTTCAAAACCGCATCATTTTTTAGGAATTAATAACGATGGTCACGCTTCGATAGTTAGTACTACAGGCAATCCAGATGGACATCTTGTTTTAAGAGGTGGTAAGAATGGAACTAATTATCATCTTGATGCAATTAATTTAATTGCTGATGAATTGGCACAATCTAAGATGCCTGGAAGAGTCATGGTCGATTGTAGTCATGGAAACTCAAATAAAGATTTTCGTAGACAATCAGATGTTTTACGGGATGTTGCATCACAGTTAAAAGGTGGATCAAAGAATATAATGGGCGTAATGATTGAAAGTCATCTCGTTGAAGGGAATCAGCAATTAAATTCAGATTTGTCAAAACTTACCTATGGGCAAAGTGTTACGGATGCATGCATAAATTTTTCTACAACTGAAGTTTTATTAGAGGAACTAGCTGAATCAGTCAAATAAATATAGTTAGTTTTTTTATATTCCTACTAACCATATTCCTATACAAGTTACTCCAATAGGAACAGTTAAATTGTCCATGCCCCAAGGACTTATTTGTTCTAAAAAAGTTGCCATTAGCGAAATAACTATGATTTCTAGAGGCTGTATGCCTAAATTATTAGTTGAAGAGATAATTGAAGTCGTTATAGCTACTACTGACCCCATCGTTAATGTTCCAACAATCGATTTCGTTTGACCGAGGATTGACCATTTTGGAGAGTTAATAGACCTTCCGATTAAACCTGCTAATCCATCACCAAAAGCCATTGATAGTACTCCTATGGAAATAGATAATGCATAGCGAGGCCAGAAAAGTAAAAGTAAAATTGTGATACTGATACCATATGCAATTGTTCCAAAACTTTTTCTCTCAATATCTTCAATGGCTGGTAATAAACGAAATTGATAATTAACACCTAAGGCTATGGTGATCAATAATGCAGTTAAGAAAGCTATATTTTTTGGAATATCAAATAACCAGGCTAAAAGAATTACAGGCCCTGTTCCAATATGAATAATTTTTCTACTTACCTCTTCTTTTTTAGGAAAATATCTTTTACATAAAAATGCAATTAATAAAATTATAATTATCCATAACGCAATAAAAAAAATAGCTATTTGAATCGGCAATGTTTAAGCAGCGTTTTGATGAGTAGTCATTACCCTCAACTTTAAAATTGCTTTTGCCTCAAGTTGTCTTACACGTTCTCTCGAAACATTTATTTGTCTTCCAATTTCAGCAAGAGTAAGTGGTTCTGCTCCATCGAGGCCAAAGCGAAGTCGCATGATTTTTTGCTCTCTCTCATTTAATTGCGATAACCAACCTCCAAGGTGTTCTTTTTGAATACTTCTATCCATCCCTTCCATGGGCTCGTCAGAATTTGGGTCTGGAATAAGTTCTCCAAGAGTGCTTCGATCTTCTTCTCCTCTTGCATGAGCATCAAGAGACGCACATGGCGCGCTTTGCGACACTAGATCTTCTAGATCTTGAGGTTCAATTCCCATTGCGTTTGCCAACTCTAGTCGATTTGGTTGTCTACCAAATCGATGCGATAATTCACGCGATATGCGGCGCATTTTTGAAAGCTTTTCGCTGATATGTATTGGCAGCCGAATAGTTCTAGCACTGTTATCAATGGCACGCGTCATCCCTTGTCTTATCCACCAGTACGCATAGGTTGAGAATTTATAACCCATTGCAGGATCAAATTTATCAACAGCTCTTTCTAATCCAATTGCACCTTCTTGAACTAAATCGAGTAATTCGAGACCTTGATTTTGATATTTTTTTGCAACACTTACAACAAGTCTCAGATTTGCGGCCATCATGCGATCTCTTGCCCGCTTGCCCATTTTTATTTTGTGTTTCTGACGGGTAGAGCGTTGTTCCAGAGGAAGGCTCAACAAATCTTTCATTTGCTGCACATGATGAGCAAGCTCAATTTCTTCTGCAGGAGTCAGAAGTGGGACTCTGCCAATACTTGTGAGATAGAAACCTATCGCATCAGTAGCTAGACGATTACTTTGTCTTCTAGAACTGTGAGATTTTTGACTACTGAGACTTGATGCAGATAGTTTTTGACTTGTGCTTGCCGAATTAGACTTTCCTGATGAGACATCAGAAATTTCCTTGGCAGATTCCAGCGGGATCCCCATCACCCTGGCCTCTTAAAATTAGATTTATTAAGAAGTTAGCACTTATAAGGAGAAGTTGACTAATTGAAACGAAAAATTTATGACTTTTTGCCTAATTAGGTATAAAGCGCATCAAAAAAACAGATTGAATATTTTGAAAAAAGCTTTTAATTTTTTTAATTTTCTTCTTTTTTGTATAGCTTAATAATTTTTTCTTGAATATATTTTTTCTTATCATTCAAAATTTGATTTTTGGTGTAGCTACCATCACTTTGCATGTTCCAAGAGTCTTTATTTACTTCTAAATAAGAATCAAGTAAATGTTTAATTTCTTTTTTAATTTTATTATCTTCAATAGGTGTCACTGCTTCAACTCTTCTATCTAAATTACGCCTCATCCAATCTGCACTACCAATAAATACTTCTGCATCTCCATCGTTATTAAACCAAAAGATTCTTGAATGTTCTAAAAATCTACCAATAATGCTGGTTACTTTTATATTTTCGCTTAAGCCTTTTTTCTGAGGATATAGGCAGCACATGCCTCTAATTATAAGTTCAATTTTTACTCCTTCCTGTGATGCTATATACAATAGCTTTATAATTTCTGGATCTACTAGGGAATTCATTTTGGCTATTATCCTGGCAGGTAAACCATTTTTTGCATAATAGATTTCTCTTTTGATTAGCTTTTCTATTCCATTTCTAAGAGTTACTGGTGCAACTAATAATTTTCTATAGGATTGTTGTTTAGCAAATCCAGTCAAATAATTAAATAGTTCTATAAGATCTTGACCAAGCTCAGGTTGACAAGATAATAAGCCAAAATCTGTATATGTTTTAGACGTTTTCGAATTATAATTACCAGTCCCAATATGAAAGTATGTTCTTAATCTGTTTTTTTCCTTTCTTATGATCAAAGCGATTTTTGTATGAGTTTTTAGTCCAATGACTCCATAGACAACATGAACTCCAGCTTGCTCTAATTGTTTTGCCCATTGGATATTATTATCTTCATCAAATCTTGCTTTTAGTTCAACGAGAGCCATTACTTGCTTTCCTTTCTCAGCAGCTCTTATAAGTGCATCAATAATTAAAGAGTCTTTGGAAATTCGATACAAGGTCATTTTGATTCCCATGACTTGCTTATCTTCCGCCGCTTGATTAATAAACTCCTCAACTGAAGTCGAGAAAAGATTGTATGGATGATGGACTAGTAAATCATTACGGCGAATAATGGAAAATATACTTTTAAAATCCCTTTTTTTGCTGGTATTTAATTCTTCTTGTTCGCGCAACTGACTATTTTTGAGTGAATTATGAGTAATACCTTGATGCTCTTTAAATTTTAATTTTGGAAGATTTAAAGATGTTAATTCTATTAATTCATCTAATGCTAACAACCCCTCAATTTGATATAAATTTTCTTTTTCAATATTCATACCTTCTTGTAAAAGATCAAGAATTACTTTTGGTGTATTTGTAGAGACTTCTAGCCTCACGACTTCACCGCCTTTGCGACGCTTGCGTAAACCTTCTTCGAGTGCACTCATTAAATCATCAGCTTCAATGTCTCGAAGCTCTAGATCAGCATCTCTTGTAACGCGAAAGAACGAATATTCTTTAACACCCATTCCAGGGAAAAGCATGGATAGATTATTTGCAATGATTTGCTCAATGGCAATCCCCGTATATTTTGTTGATTCATTGTTATGTAGTTCAACTGGAATACTGATAAATCTAGAAATACTCTCCCGAGGAATTTTTATGCGGGTAAATTGTTCTTTATCTGATTCATAATCGACGATAATTGCAGATAAATTTAAACTAAGATTACTTATGAAAGGGAATGGATGAGAAGGGTCAACTGCTAATGGGGTTAGTATCGGAAAAATTGCAGTTGTAAAATAATTATCTATCCAAACCTTTTGCCTTTCATTTAATTCTTTATATTCAAGTATAAATATATTATCTTTTTTAAAGTCCTCTTCTATATATTTCTTTGTTTTATTTTGCTGCGTTTTTAAAATAGGATCTAAATAATTTCGAATTGCAATAAGTTGTTCTTCAGCAGATTTTCCATCCTGGCTTCTTTTTGAAATCCCACCTTCTACTTGTGATTTTAATGAAGCAACTCTGACCATGAAAAACTCGTCTAAATTATTGCTAAAGATTGAACTAAATTTAATTTTTTCTAGTAATGGTGTTTCCTCTTCAATAGCAAGTTCTAAAACACGTTTATTAAAATCTATCCAACTTAGCTCACGATTAATATAAGTTTCATTATTGATTTTTGGAGTAGTCATATCTATAACTTTTTTATTCAATTTTAAATTATTATTATTTTAATGGCTGGATGATCTATCAGTCTAGGCGCTTGCTTTTTGCTTGGTAAGACTTTTCCCTGAAATTAAAAACATAACTAATAGTAGAAGCAATATTGTGCCAAAGAATGGACTTCTTGGACCCAAAAGATCATATGAGCGTCCTGCTGCAATTGCTCCAAGAAAAGTGCCAAGACTTTGTAAACCCTGCAGATTTCCTAATACTGCTCCTTGACCGATAGAACTTAGTCTTCTTGAAATTAGTGCTCTTAAACTAGGAGTTACTAGACCAGTGCCCATTGCAAGTATTGCGACGGCAGTAAATACAAGAGGAATTGACGTGTCTACATTTGCGAGCGTCAAAAGAATACATCCAGTCATGACAAAGCCAATACCAGTAAAAGTTAATCTCGATTCCCCAAATCTTTTTACAAGAGGACCAATTAGTGCTCCTTGAACAATCATCGCGATAACTCCAACGACAATAAAAGCAGCACTACATAATTCGGGACTCCATCCAAATTTTTCTTTTAAATAAAGGACTAAAATAGCTGTAAAACCATTAAATGCCATAAAGAAAACAAAAAATGATAAGCAAAGTCTTCTAGCTAAGGGGTTTTTAAATACAATTAATAGCTGACTAATTGGATTCAAATCTCTTTTTCTTGGTAATAAATTTCTTTTGTTTTTTGGCAGTGTTTCAGGTAAAAACCAAATGACAAAAATAAGATTAAATATTGCAAATCCGCTTGCGACCCATACCGGTAAAGTAACACTAAATTTAGCAAGGGCTGTTCCCAATCCTGGCCCAAGAATAAAACCTAAACCAAACGCTACTCCAATTAAACCAAAAGTTTTTGCGCGATTTTCGGGAGTTGATATATCTGCAAGTATTGTAGTAGCAGTAGCTGCTGTACCACCACTGATACCATCAATTATCCTGGCTAAAAACAGTAAAGATAAAGGTATTGTTGAGGCCCATAAAGGTAAATAATTATCCCAATTCAGGCTTACAGTTAATGCAAATAGACATATTCCTATTACTGAACCTGAGACACATGTGATCATGATCGGTTTACGACCGAAACGATCACTCAAAGCTCCAATTAATGGGGCTGCAGCAAACTGGGATATTGCATAAGTTCCAGTTAGAAAACCAAGAGTCGTCGCGCTTGTGGTGAATTGCTCTAATAAAAAAGGTAATAAAGGCAAAACAATAGTTTCACCTAATCGATCATCTAGAAGTGTTATGAAAGCTCCTAAAAGTGTGGGAATTTTTAGCCTTCTCAAAGCAAATAACTCATAATTTATTCACCCTCTCATACTGTCAGAGAACTTGGCTTCATTTAATAGAAACAGTCTAAATCGATATTTGCGACCTTGTGAGAGTTCTGATGAAATGGCTCTACGAGAAGTTTATGAAGATGCTATTCGAACTTGCGATCAATCCTTATATAGCCAAGAACAGATTGAAGCGTGGTCAGCTTTGGCTTATCTTCCTGGCATATTAGACAAACCTCTTAAGCAAGGCGTGGGCTGGGTGAGTTGTGTTAATCAAACGATTGAAGCATTTGCTTTGAAATATCCCCATAATCGCTTGGCATTACTTTATTGCCGAGGGCGTTCGTCGCGGCAGGGGCATGCAACAGCTCTATTACATCAAATTGAAGAAGATACTCTCAAAGATAGACCTATTAATTTAAAAACTGAGGCAAGTTTATGTAGTTATCAACTGCTTTTACGTCATGGATGGACAATTATTTCCCCTGAAGAAATTCAAATAGGTGGTGTGCATTTTTCTCGTTATTTGATGGAAAAAACTTTGTATTAAATTTATTTTTTAAAAACTTTTAGGAATCAATATTTTCTTTACTCCAATCAATTAATTTTTCTAAGTGCTTGATAGCAAGTCCTGAATTGATTATTTCTTTTGCTTTATTAATTCCTTCTTTAATATCAGAGCTTAAGCCTGCATAAAAAAAGTAAATACCAGAATTCCATTCAAGTGCTTTTATTAAAGGACCCTCGCCATTAAGAGCTTGTAAAGCAAATCTCTTCCATTCTGTGATGTCGCTCCATTCAATATCTTTTCCATAACATTCGTAGTCTTTGGGATGAAAAACAGTTCTAGTTCCATGTTGATTTTTGTACTGTCCAATTGTTGATGAACGACTAATTGAAAGATCTATTCCACCTTCCAGTCCTTTGATAGTCATCACATTTTGTTCTCCCATAAGCTCTAAGGTCTTCCAATGTCTTTCTTCAGTAGGTGAATGAACATAGCCACTTATATGTAGATGATTTCCTTGATGACATGTCCAGATTAATTCCATACTGGCTAGAGGTGGTCGCTTACCTATTTGATCTCTGTAAGGAATTAAATTTTCAGCTAGCGGAAAATGATCTGGCTGATGTATTAAAGCTAGGTCGTTATGGTTGAAAAAACTTTGCAGTTGTTCTATGGATAGACCAGTTAAATTTATTCCTAAGGCTTTAAAGAGTTCGTGATGAGTAACGCCGTATTTCACAGGCATACGAGAACCACCATGTAAAATAACAGGCTGTTTCTGCGTTAGTAACAGTAAAGTTGTTAGAGGATATATAGGTGCAGTTTTTTTTCGACCATCAAAAGGCATCCCAAAAAATATAGGTTGACGTTGATTACTAGGTGATTGAATTTTTGGTCCTAGTTCTATATAGGCGTCAATCATTCCGGCTAATTCTTCAGGGATAGGACGTCTAATTCTATGTGCAATCATGAAACCACCAATTTGTGCTGCACTTGCTTCTTCTTTCAGCATCAGTTTGATAGCTGCTTTAGTTTCTTCGCGAGTAAGACTTTTTCCTGTAAACTCACCACTACCTATTTTTTTTAAATAGGTTTTAAATTCTTCATATTTATTTGTCATTGGAGTTTATATTTCAAAGTCAAGTTGTTTTTTTGCAAGTTCTTTGCGCTCAGCATTCTTTAAATTTTTAACTAAATCAAATAGGATATTTTTACTAATTTCAGTACCGATTGAACCAAGAGCCATTAGTCCATAGTATGCAGATTTATCCGAGCCTTTTAGTATTACATCGCGGATGGCTTCACAGATATTTAAGCTTTCACGTCGTTGAATGATTGTCAGTGTTTTGATCACTATCTCTTCTCTGAAATCATTTAAAGGAGATTTTGCTATGTCAAGTAAATCAAAATCAGAAAGTAAATGAGCCTTGAATTTTAATAATTCTAAACCAGCTATTTTCATTTGAGCACTTTTTTCTTCTAATGTTTTTTTAATAAGCTCAATCGGTAAGCTTCCTCCCCAGCAAGCCAAAGCTTCTACGACTTTGATGTTCATTGTGTCATCACTATAAAGATGGTTTAAGAGCCATTCTTTGGCATCATCTTGATAAGTAAGTCCTGCAGCAAGGATTAGTTCATCTTTATTTCCATACGTCTTAAGTAGATCTTTTATTTTTATCCATCCTACTTTTGATAATTGTCCTAAGCGAATTGCGATTTCTTGCCTGAGCTCAAAGTTAATCTTTGGATTGTATGCATCCTTAAGCCATTCAGCGCTAGGCTTGGTTTTTTTTGCGTTATTAATTGTATCCCATATATTATTTTCTTCAATAATCATAGAATTTAAATTGAGTGGATTAAAAAATAATTAATCAGAGTAATTTTTTAATTTACTATTTGTTGATTGATCAAGTCAAGTATCTGATTTCTTTAGAGATTAATTGAAAATCTTTTATAATCCTATTAATAACTATTAAATAGTAGATATATTAAGAAAGCCTAGAATACAACTTTCTAGGCTTTCTTAATTTAGTTTAAAATTTAATCTTTTTAATTTTATCTTGCACCAAGTTGTGCTTCGAGCTCTCGTTCTAATTTTTCATCTTTTACGTCTGGTAAAACATTAGAGATAGGAGTTTTGTGGGTGCTATAGAAAAGCATTCCAATAAATACCATTCCTCCAACAATATTTCCAATCGTTACTGGCAAGAAATTCCAAAAAATTACTTTTGTAAAAGGAATACCCGAACCAAGTAGAGGACCAGTTGTATGCAAAAACATATTAACTACTATGTGCTCCATTCCCATTGTTTGGAATGCAGTTATAGGTAGCCAGCAAGCAAGTATCTTTCCTGGAACACTTTTACTTACAAGTGCCATTGTTACACCTAAACAAACCAGCCAGTTTGCAATTACTCCACGTAAAAATGCAAGGAAAAAACCAGTACTTCCGAGTGCTTCATATTTAATAACTGTGTTTGCCTTATGTATAGCTATTATTTTTGCTGCTACAACTGCCCATCCTTTTCCACCTTCAGCAGCAGCTAAAGGATCTACATTTCCAGCACTAGATAAACTAATTGAAAGTAGTACGGCAACAAATGCTGTACCTAGAAAATTACCGATCCAAACCCATAGCCAATTTCTTACAGTTGCAGTCCAAGAACTTTTACCTGCCCATACAGCCATAGGCAGTAAAGCAAAATTACCAGTAACAAGCTCCATTCCAAAAAGAACAATACTTGCAAAACCAAAAGGAAATATGAAAGAACCTAACCAAGGCATCCCAGATTGAATGCCTATAGTAATTGCAAGACATGTAGCTAAACCTAAAATTGCTCCTGAATAGAAGCCTCTTATTAGTAAGTTTTTTACGCTTACAGATGATTTCTTTCCACCTGCAGCAATCATTCCATCTACCAATTCATTTGGTAAGACGTAATCCATTTGAGAGGCACTTGCAGTCATAAATTTAAAAAGTAAGAAAAATAATTTTTTATAAAATCGAATTAATTACTAATTCGATTCATAAATTTGGAAAAGATGTCGGGGCTGCCATTAGCTCGATTAATCAGCGGTTTATCTTTGCCAAGGTTGTTAAACCAATTCATGAAACGAGAAATAGAATCTTTAGGTAAGACGTAGCTCATTTGAGAAGTACTTTGAGTCATAAATTTAAAAAGTAAGAAAAATAATTTTTTATAAAATCGAATTAATTACTAATTCGATTCATAAATTTGGAAAAGATGTCGGGGCTGCCATTAGCTCGATTAATCAGCGGTTTATCTTTGCCAAGAGGACTAAACCAATTCATAAATCGAGTTAATGAACCAGATTTTTTACTTAAAAATATTTTTTCTTTTGCATCAAAATTTGAGATAAGTAAATCTTTTAGTACATCTTTTAGTTCATCTTGAGGGACAGATTTTTTAATTAATTCGCCTAATTTATAATTAGGTCCTTGTGATCCACCAATGCTTATATCATAAGCTTCAACGGTTTTTCCTTCTTTGTCTTTAGCTTTTTTACCCGTTAAACCAATTCCTCCCATGTAGGCTTGCCCACAACTATTAGGACACCCTGTCCAATGAATCTTTAACTCGTCTTTCAAATCTAATTCTTTGTCTAATTCATGTGAGATTTTTAAAGCTTGATCTTTTGTATTTGTGAGAGCGAAACCACAATAGGTATTTCCAGTACAAGAAACAGTACCTGCTGTAATAGTGTCTGGTTCTAATGGAAACTTTTGTAAGATAGATTGCCCCTTAAATTCTTCAATTAGATTTGTATCTATACCAGTAATAATAATATTTTGGTCTTCGGTAAGTCTTATTTCTTTATCACCAAAATTTTCGCTTATACTTGCTAGATCTTGTAAATCTTCAGCCAAAAGACGGCCTACTGGCACATGAATTCCTGCAAAATATTTACCTTTTTGTTTTTGAGAATGAATCCCAAAAAATGACCTTGGTTTATCTGAAAATATTGAACCTGGATCTTCTTTTAATGCTCCATATTGTTTTTCGATAAGATCTCTAAATTTTTCAATCCCAATTTTATCTAAATAAAATCTAAACCTACCTTTAGGTCTTATATTACGTTCCCCATTATCTCTCCAGAGGGATAAAATAACTGATGTTAATTCATAAATTTTTTCTTCTTCAACCCAGGCATTCAACGGAACTGCATATTCATTCATTACTGATGAAAGTATACCTCCAATCCAAACACTAAAACCTAAAACCCCATTAATTTTAACTGGATGAAAAATCAAATCATTATGTAAAAGAAAATTATCTTTAGAGCCTGCTATAGCTGTATTCCATTTCCTTGGAAGATTTGAAAATTCTGAGTTTCCTTTACCTTGATTAGTTAAATGATCTTGCATTTTTGATGTATATATCCTCGTGTCTATAATCTCTTCTGGATCAACTCCAGCGATGGGATTTCCAGTAACATTTCTTGGATTATCAAATCCAGATTGAGTTGTTGATATGTTTACTCTTTTTAACCTATTTAATATCTCAGGCAAATCACTAATCAAAATACCTCTAAGTTGTATATTTTGCCTAGTTGTTATATCACAACTTCCATTCTCTCCATATCTCGCAACAATTGATGCAATTACTTTTAATTGTTCTGCATTGATTATTCCATTAGGTATTCTTAGCCTTAACATAAACTTTCCAGGGGTTTTGGGTCTCCAAAACATCCCATACCATTTCAATCTTAATTCTAAATCAGTTTTATCCATTTGCTCCCATCCCATTGCAGCAAATTTGTCTATATCCTTTCCGATTTCGAGTCCATCCTTAGCAGCTTTATTTTTTTCTACTTTATTTAGTTTTTTGCCTTCGAGATAGTATTGAACCATTAGTATTGAGAGTTTATATTTATAATTAACCTTTAAAATCTAAACTTCAGTTGTATCAGTTTTTACAAAATTTTTTATTCATTTTGGTATTATTCAATACATCATATCTATCCATTTAATTGATTAATTGGTTTCAAAATTTCTCATTTAGTATTGGCGTCCAATTTCTCCGAGGCTTCTAATCGCTCCACTTTTGAGCATTTCCCAAACCTCTTTCATAGCAAAGAGGTCTCGATGAAAAGTACTTTTGAATCTTTTTCTTCCTCTGTATTGAGTGTTCCTTCGATCAACCCCCTCTCCTCGCCTGAAATTATTTGTTCTCGAGTATCTAGAATTTCTCATCATCTCAATTTTAATAAATTAGTTGAAAGTACTAATACATCTTCAGATGTCCATCAAAAGTTGTCTTTGTTACCAAATAGAATTAATTGTGAGCCTCCTCACCATTTACATTTATTAGTTCATGGTTCTCGAGGTGGTGAGATACATCCATCTCTTCTTTCTTTGGTTGATCAATTAAAAAGGCTTAAAAATCGCTCTGTTTCAATAGAGGCTTTAACTGATGACAATCCAGAACAAATTGATATCGGTAATAGATCAGTGTTTTTAGTTCCTCTTTTTTTGTTACCTGGAAGTCATGTTTGTATTGATGTACCAAAAATATTTAAACGTTTGCAAGAAGATGGACAAAATATAAAATTGTTTCCTTTCCTAGGTTCTTTTATCCCATGGCTATCATTAATAGATGATCTGATAACTAGTCAGAGTCCTTTTGTTAAACCTGCATTGATTCATCACCCTGTCTCTTCAGATACTTCAAGTGTTTTTCTTAAGTCCTTAGAAAAATTCCTAAATATTCCTCTTTATTCATGGTCTAGATGGAATCAAGATACTTTTAAAAAGCAGAAGAATTATCTTCCTATTCCCTATCTTTTGACTCCTAATAAAAATGTAGAAATTGATAGTAAAGGAGAGCAGCTTAAATCTTTGCTGGAGATTGATATTATTCATGGTGGTCTTGTTGATATTTTGGGTAACTTGCCATGAATACAAATCAGTTTGGCACTGTGCATCTTGTTGGAGCAGGTCCTGGTGATCCCGATTTATTAACAGTTAAAGCGCAAAAACTAATTAGGAAATGTGATGCGCTTGTATACGACTCTTTAGTTCCTGTAGAACTACTTGAATTAGTTTCTTCAAATTGTCAACTTCATTCAGTAGGTAAGAGGCGTGGTCATCATTCGGTTCCTCAGAGGAGAACGAATGATATTTTGTTTGATTTAGCAAAGAGTTATTCTTGTATTGTTAGATTAAAAGGTGGTGATCCATTTTTGTTTGGTAGAGGAGCGGAAGAGGCATCCTATCTTCATAAAAAAGGTGTCCCGGTCCAGGTTGTACCCGGAGTCACCTCTGGTATTGCTGCCCCAGCTTATGTAGGTATACCTATTACTCATAGGCTTGCTGGATCTTCAGTGACTTTTGTGACTGGACACGAAGGGATTGATAAAAAGCGTCCATCTGTTAATTGGCGCTCTCTAGCAAAATCTAGTGACGGATTAGTGATATACATGGGTGTACATAATTTAAAGTTCATCTCTACTGAATTAATTGCTGGGGGGATGAATCCATCTACCCCTGCAGCAGTGATTCAGCAGGGAACTGTTGTTGGACAACGTTTTATTAAGTCTCAATTAGTGAATCTTTTTGATCGAGTAGAAATTGAAAATTTAGTCTCTCCCTCTATCGTTGTAATAGGTTCTGTTGTTGATTTTCAAATAGAGGCTTGCTCTCCTCCACCAGCTGAAGTGACATTTCCTATTCCTATATAGATAGTCTTTAAGATACTAATCTTTAGATTTTAATAAACTTAACCAAAACTTTTTAGGATTAGTTGATATGTTTAATTCTTTTTGGTTGACTTTATGGATTGGGTGACAACTTAAACTATTAATTAAAAACCATTCATCATTATCTTTTGGTGTGGCTTCAATGAGAGCTTCTTTTATTATATTCATTTCAATTCCTCGTTGACGCATTATGCCAGGTAGACAACCACTATTAGATGGTGGAGTCAACCAATTATTTTCTCTTTTTACTAATATATTTGCTGTAGTGGCGCAACATATTTCACCTTGACTATTTAATAATATTGCATCATTAAAGCCTGCTTTCTTTGCTTCTATGCGCGCTTGAATCCCTTGGTTATAGGAAAATGTTTTACAAAAACTCAATCGGCTAAAAGAATTTCTTCTTTCCGTTTGACTAATTATTGTAGATATAGATTCAAAATTTGGTTGATAAGAATCTATCTCCAACCAAAAACTATGATGGCTTGTCTTGCTGATATCAATTCCACGTTGTTTTGATGCTCCTCGAGTCCAATTAATACGAATTACTCCATTGACATTATTTAATTGCGATCGGTTAATGCCATCTTCAATAAGTGAAATCAACCATTCTTTTGATGGTGGAGGATTCATTTCTAAAATACTTGCACTTTTTTCCCATCTATTTAAATGCTCATTAAGAAGCTGCGGAACTCCATTCAAAATGAAAATCGTTTCAAAGATTCCATCTGCAAAGTTGAGACCTCGATCATTAATTGGCACTTTTAAATCTTTGAAGACTCCCCAGTGACCATTAATCCAGCCTAATTTTTCGTTCTTATTTTCAGTCATGTTAATGCGTTTAAAAGTGGCATCAATTTCCAATTCATTTCCTCAGCTTCCTTTTGACTATCTGAATCTGCAACAATTCCACATCCAGCATGAGCAGTGATAGAGGATTCTTTAATCATTAAAGATCGAATGAGAATATTACTATCAAGTACCCCATCCCAATTTATATTTAATATTGATCCACAATATGGACCTCTCGCTGTTGGTTCAAGTTCATACAATCTTTTACATGCTCTAAGCTTCGGTGCTCCTGTTACTGAACCTCCTGGCCAGCATGCTTCAAGCAAGTCAACCCAAGTTTTATTTGTATTGAGTGTACCTTTAACTACTGAAGTGAGATGATGAACTTGTGAATAGCTTTCTAAAACTAGTAGATGAGGGACTTTGATTGAACCAGGTTGGCATACTCTTCCAAGATCATTTCTTAGTAGATCTACAATCATTACATTCTCAGCATGATCTTTTGGACTGCAAATAAGCTCCGCTGCCCAATCAGCATCTTTTTCTGGATCTCTATCTCTGGGTCTAGTTCCTTTGATTGGTCTCGTTTCCACCTCACCACTGGGTAAAGCTTTTAAAAATCTTTCTGGTGAAGTTGATATAATAGCTTCTCCTTTGGCCATCTGATCGCCGATAATTACTCCAGCAAATGGAGCAGGGGAGCATTTTTTAAGTTTTGAATATACGTCTATTGGACGCATGGATTCTGGTAATGGTGCTTGGCATGAGGTAGTTAGATTAGCCTGAAAGATATCACCGTTCGCAATCCACTCTTTGATCTCATCAACTCTTTCAGAATATTCTTGACTTGTTAACTTCCAGTCCCAAGATTCAAGGGGAATACTATGTTTGCGTTCTGTTTGTTTTGTCGCTTCAGAGTGAGCTTTGGAAAGCTTTTGGTGAAAAGTACTGTTTAGAAAATGTTCCATAATTGAGATGCGCTTTTCATCTTGGCCTTCTAGCCAGAGCTCTTTCCTATGGAGATCAAATTTTAATATAGGGTCATGAGAGGCTATCCATAAAGTTGCCATAGAACTTTTTTGCCATGGATTTTGTGGCTCTGTCCAATATGCAGCTTCATAACTCAGCCAACCAGTCCAATGCCCTGGTGGTAATTCGCGTAAAATCTTAAAAGGATGTGAATTCTTCTTTGAAAGTTCTAATTCTCTAGAACAAAACTGTTCTAAAGGATTAATGCCTAAGGTAACCCATCGACCTAAATCACTCCCATCGCCATCAAGCCATATAAATCCTGCTTCTCCCCATTCTTGAATCAATTTGTAAGCTACTAGCTCAGGTGATTCCCACTGACATAATCGCCGTTTAATGTTATTCACTAGATATTTTGACTACATAGATCTTCGCGACCTATTTCTTTTAATGCTTTATCTCTAATACGACAACTATCACATCTCCCACACGGTTTACTTTCACCTTGATAGCAACTCCATGTTTTTTTGATAGGAATTTTTAAGCGTAATGCCTCTTTAAAAATTTTTGTTTTTTCCCAATCTAGTAGTGGAGACCAGAGTTTTATCCCTTTCCCCTCGCGCCCTACTCTGCTCGATAAGTTAGCTAATTCTTGATAGGCTTCTAAATAATCCGGTCTACAGTCTGGGTATCCAGAATAGTCCATTGCATTTATTCCTAACGCTATTCGATTGGCTCCTCGAGCTTCTGCAAGACTCAACCCAATAGCAACAAAAATAGTGTTTCTACCAGGAACGTAAGTGTTAGGAATAGTATTTTTTTGTATGCCTTTAGTGGGTATTGTTTGTGACTTGTCGGTCAATGAGGACCCTCCCCAAGAAGATAAATCAATCTTTATTGTTATATGATCTTCAAGATTTAAATCTTTTGCTAAATCTGCTGCTGCTTGTAACTCCTTAAGATGTCGTTGACCATAATCAAATGATAATCCAATTACTTTTTGCCCAGCTTCCATAGCGATACAAGCAGCTGTAGCTGAATCAATTCCTCCGGAAAGTAATGCAATTGTCGTCTGTTCAATCATTATTTTTATTTTAATCTAATGAAGCAAAATCTCATTTATATAGATGTTTAGAGTACACCTAGCCATTTGTGAGTTTGCATACTTAATCTCCAATCCGGATTGTTTTTGACAAACTTGATCGCAAGTGTTTGACCCTCTTCATTTTCCCATCCTGCTTGCAAAAATAATTGGGGTTTAATTTTTCCATTATTTTTTATTAAATCAGCCATTGCTTTAGCAAAAAGTAAATCTTCAGTGTTTTGAATAACAACTTTTAACTCTTGGCAAGATAAGAGATTATCAAGGCGTGGAGGATAATGTCGTTTGGGAGATAATGTTATCCAGTCTGGGTTACCACTTAACATATCTACGCCACTTGTTTCGAGATGAATTGGAATAGATTTATTCTCTTGATTGAGTGTAGATTCTCTAATTTCTTTACAGAGATGATCTAAATTATGATGTAATGGCTCACCTCCGGTGATTACAACAAAGGCTGCACCTTCTTTTTGGGCTTTGGCTGTTTGAGTTGATAAATCTATCAAGCTTTTTTTTGGATGAAAGTCTGAATTCCATGAATCTTTTGTATCACACCAAGGACATCCAACTTTACAACTAGCTAATCTGATGAAGTAAGCGCTTCTACCTGCATGTTCTCCTTCACCTTGTAGAGAATGAAAACATTCCACTACTGGTAGAGATGATTCCATCTATTGCTGTTCAAGTGATTTTTTTTCAATAATTTTTGATTTAGGATTGAATGCTTCACTCGGTGAGGATGGTACACGCATTTGTGCAGCTTGAATTAAACCACCAAATAAAGGGTGTGGTTTTCCGGGCCTAGAGAGAAATTCTGGATGATATTGACATGCAATAAAAAATGGGTGATTTTTTAATTCTATTAGTTCTACTAATCGACCATCAGGTGAAGTACCACTAATTACATACCCAGATTCCATTAGTAGAGTTCTGTATGAATTATTGAACTCATAACGATGTCTATGCCTTTCGTAAACAACTTCTTCTTTGTATAAACTTTGACCGATTGTGTTCGTTTGAAGTCTACAAGGATATACTCCTAATCTCATTGTTCCACCTAGATCAACCACGTCTTGTTGTTCTGGAAGCAAGTGAATTACAGGATGTTTTGAATTCGGATTTAGTTCTGCACTAGATGCATCTTCTAAACCAGCTATATTGCGAGCCCATTCAATGACAGCACATTGCATCCCTAAGCAAAGCCCAAGAAAAGGTACCCTTTGCTCCCTTGCCCATCTAATAGCAGCTATTTTTCCATTTACGCCACGGTTACCAAAACCTCCTGGAACGACAATTGCGTCCATTCCCTGAAGTAGTTTTTCAGCTCCCTGTGACTCTATGTTCTCCGCGTTGATCCAGTGAAGATCTAAAGATGCATCTTGCGAGATACATGCGTGACGTAATGCCTCGACTACTGATAAGTAGGCATCATTTAATTGTACATATTTGCCAACCAATGCAACTTTGACAGAAGGACCTGGATTGCGCAATTTATGGACTAATTGTTCCCAGTCTTTTAAATCACTTTCATGATCATTCAGATCCAAGCAATCTAATACTTCCTTGCAAAGTCCTTCATCTTTGAGTGCTAATGGTACTGAGTAAATACTGTCAGCATCAAGGGATGCTATGACCGCATCAGAGTTAACTCCACAGAAACCCCCTATTTTATTTTTTAAATCATCATTAATGGGCCTATCACTGCGACAAACTAAAATATCTGGCTGAATACCTATAGAACGTAATTCTTTTACTGAGTGCTGTGTTGGCTTGGTTTTAATTTCTCCAGATGTACCTATGTAAGGCAATAATGTGACGTGAACATAAACAACATCGTTTCTTTTTACATCCCCTTTAAATTCTCTTATTGCTTCAAGAAAAGGTAGAGATTCAATATCTCCAACTGTTCCTCCAATTTCTGATATCACTACATCTGCGCCACTATTGTCTGCTACACGCTTAATTCTTTCGCGAATTTCACGCGTGATGTGGGGGATGACTTGAACAGTTCTTCCGTCATAGTCACCTCTTCTTTCTTTATTAATAACAGCTTGATAAATGGAACCTGTCGTAACACTATTTAGTCTTGACATTGCAGTATCGGTAAAACGCTCATAATGCCCAAGGTCTAAATCAGTTTCAGCCCCGTCTTCAGTAACAAAAACCTCCCCATGTTGAAAAGGGCTCATAGTCCCAGGATCAACATTTAAATATGGGTCAAGCTTCAAAATCGAAACACTGTACCCTTTTGATTTAAGTAGTCTGCCAAGACTTGCGGCAACAATTCCTTTGCCAATGCTTGAGACTACACCACCCGTGACGAAAACAAATTTTGCCATTTACTTTTCAATCATTCTTTAAGCTACCTTGATCCAGGTAAAGGCCAAGAAATTTACATATTTTCTCTTTAAGATAATGTGTTTACCGCTAATTTCTATCAATTCAATCAGGATCTATCCAAGTAGAAGCTATATGGAGGTCTTCTAATTGTTTGTTTTCCACGTTTGCAGGGGCTTTAGCCATGGAACAACGAGCTTGTTGTGTTTTTGGAAAAGCAATAGTATCTCTAATTGAATCTTCATTGGATAAGAGCATAACTATTCTGTCGAGTCCAAATGCAATCCCACCATGTGGAGGAGCACCCATTGAAAGCGCATCAATTAAAAAACCAAATTGCTCTTCTGCCTCATTTTTAGATAGACCAATTACTTCTAGTACGGTTTTTTGAAGTTCTGAGTTGTGAATTCTTAAAGATCCTCCACCAATTTCTAATCCATTAAGAACCAGATCATACGCTTGAGCATTTGAATTGGGTAATTTGTCTTTCCATAATCTTTCTGATTCACCAATATCTTCAGGCTTAGGCGCGCAGAAAGGATGATGAATTGCTTCTAGACGATTTTCATCAGAATTGAATTCAAACATAGGAAAATCAGTGACCCAAAGAAAATTCCATTTAGTTTTTAATTCGTTGTCTGAGATTATTTTTAGATCTTTCGCAATAAATTGACGAACTCTATCTAAGGTTCTATTAACAATGTTTGTGGGCCCTGCACCAAAAAGGATTAGGTCACCAGGTTTAGCTTGGGTTTTTAATAAGAGTTCTTTTAATTGCGAGGTAGTTAAATTATCTTTTATGGCTCCAATAGTATCGACTTCTTCATTATCTCGAACTCTGATAAATGCCAGTCCACCAGCGCCAGCCTTTTGGGCTTCGCTAAAAATATCTCCACCTGGTTTGATTCTGACATTACTAATTAAATTATTTCCATCCTTAATGGTGATGCATTTAACGCATCCACCAGAGGAAATAGCATTTGAAAAAACTTTAAATCCACTTTTGGAAAATAAATCACTTGTGTTGACAAGTTCCATTCCATATCGAGTATCAGGTCTGTCAGTTCCAAACCGATCCATAGCTTCTTGCCAAGTCATTCTTGGAAATGGAGTTTGGAGATCAATCCCTTTGATTTTTTTCCATATGTTTACAATTAATTTTTCATTTAATTCAATGATCTCTTTTTCTTCCATAAAACTCATTTCAATATCTAATTGAGTAAATTCTGGTTGCCTGTCTGCGCGTAAATCTTCATCACGAAAACAACGTGCGACTTGGTAATAACGTTCAACTCCACCAACCATCAATAATTGTTTGAATAATTGTGGAGATTGCGGTAAAGCAAAAAACTCGCCACCACATACACGTGAGGGGACTAAGTAATCTCTGGCTCCTTCAGGAGTTGAGCGAGTCAAAATAGGGGTTTCAACTTCTATAAATCCTTCGTTTTCAAGAAAATTTCTAGCGGCTTTGACAGTGTTATGTCTCAATCGCAGATTATTATTCATCCTCTCTCTTCTGAGATCTAGATATCTATGCCTTAGCCTGATTTCCTCTTTAATACTCTCCTCATCATGAATTGAAACCGAGAAGGGGAGTGTACTAGTGACAGCATTGAGAATTTTTATATTTTTCGCTAAGACTTCTACTTCACCGGTTGGGATTTTTGTATTAATAGCTTCTTCAGGCCTTGCTCTGACTAATCCATTGATTTGAAGAACAGTCTCATTTCTTAGACTTTCAGCAATGCTAAAAAGATCCTCCCCTTGATCTGGATCAACTGTGATTTGAAGTGTTCCAGAGCGGTCTCTTAGATCAATAAAAATTACTCCGCCATGATCCCTTCTGCGATCTACCCAACCACATAGTTGAACATTTGCGCCTATTGCGGAAGCTCGTAGTTCTCCACAAGTTTTATCGCGCATGAAATTCTCAATCATCATGAGTAATGAGTTTCCCACAAAGACCGGCTTTTATGCACAACACAGTTTCTACTTGCTCAAAAACCTTTTCGATAGAAAGGTCTTTTTACGATTATTGCAGGATGTTTTTCCCCTCTAATTTCTACTTCTAATTGAGTATTTACTTTTGCAATTTCGCTTGGCACATAGGCAAGAGCTATAGGTTCTTTTAATGTTGGAGACCAAGTTCCGCTTGTTACAATTCCAACAGTTTCGCTGTTGTATAAAACTGGATATCCTTTCCTTGCAATTCCTTTATCCTGGACTTTAATACCAACAAGTTTTTTTCGCGTTCCATCTTCTGCCTGCTTTTCTAGAGCCTTCCTACCTATGAAATCATTGGGCATTTCTAAATGAACTAACCAACCTAAGCCAGCTTCAAAGGGAGTTGTATCTAAGTTGATATCGTTGCCATATAAATGCATAGAAGCTTCTAATCGCAGTGTATCTCTTGCTCCAAGCCCGCATGGAGTAACTCCTGATGCAATTAGGCTTTTCCAGATGGACTTGGCTGTTTCTGGTGATGATAAAAATTCGAAACCTTCCTCTCCTGTATAACCAGTTCTTGCAATAAAAATTGATTCTTTTGAGTTGCTTATTTCGGGTTTAGAACTAATAACTCTGTGGCCAAAACGTGGCAAATCGGATAAAGGCTCTTGAAGAATTTTCTCCAAAGTACGGATTGATTCTGGACCTTGTATGGCAATTAATGCACCCTCAGGCATGAATTCAGATATTGTGATTTCGTTTTTAGAAAGATTTAAATTCAACCATTCAATGTCAGACTCTTTTCTTGCGGCATTAATGACTAGAACGATACTTTCTTCTTTTGTATCTAAAAATCCTTGATCATAAATGATTAGATCGTCTTGAATTCCTCCATTTTCTTTTAAAAAAACTGTATAACACGCTTCACCAGGTCCTATTCGAAACACGTCTGAGGGAACTAAATTTTGTAATGCGCTTTTGATATTTTTACCTTTTAATTGGACAACACCCATGTGAGATATGTCGAACATTCCAACATTTTTTCTTACTGCATTGTGTTCTTCTATTAACCCAGAAAAACTAACAGGCATTTCCCAATTTGCAAAAGGGACCATTTTACCGCCTAATTTTTTGCATTCTTGATAAAGAGGAGTTTGTAGTAATTTCATTTTTTGTTGAACGGTAAAAGAAATTCACAAGTAATAACCTGAACCTTTAAGAATTTCTAAGACTAAATTTAATGCTTTGTGGCTCGATCCGGAAAGTTTTACTACTCTATGAGTCTTGGGTTAAGACTTAATGACTGTAAAAAGATCTTGTAGGAGCTGCAATCAGTGTGTTTCAAGTCATTTTGATTCATTCTCATGGTGCAAACTTAGAAAGATAAAAATACATTCTGAGATATCTTCATTTGTTTCTTGTGGTCATTGGATAAAAAAAGAACCTAATTTCCCAAAGATTTCTGAAAAATTTGTTCATCAACAACTCGATTTTGGAAAGGTATTAGTTGAATGAGAATTTAAATTCAAATTTTTTAGGATGATTTGTCCAATAACATAATTAATGAACGTATAACTTTTGCAGCAAGGATGCTACTAATACCAGTGTTATCTAATTTGGGAGATAATTCGACTACATCAGCACCAATTAAGTTATGAGATTTAAGAACATCTATTATTGCTGCAAAATCTCCCCAGAAATAGCCTCCGGGCTCGGGAGTGCCTGTTCCCGGCATTATAGATGGATCAAACCAATCTAAATCAAAAGTTAAATAGATTGGCTTCCCTTTGAAATTTTTTAGAGCTTCTTCTAAATATTTAGCATTCTCTCCATAAGTATGTTGAATTAATCTTTTAGTATTATTCATTTCAATAAATTCCGATTTTGTTCCACTTCTTATTCCTATTTGAAAGATATTTTTGCTAGGTAGTATTTCTAAACATCTTTTCATGGTACAAGCATGACTAAACTTACTACCTAACCATTCATCTCTAAGGTCTGCGTGAGCATCTAATTGAATCATTATTAATTCAGGATAATTGGTAATTATTGATTGAATAATTCCAGTTGTTATTGAATGTTCTCCACCAATAATTAGAGGCTTTAAATTATTTTTAAGTAAAATATCTATCGCGTCTTTTACGTAATCAATTGTTAGTTTGGCATCTCCAAGGGGAATATCTAATGAACCTAAATCAGCAAATTTGATATCTTCTAAATCTAAATTTAATTGCGGACAATATGTTTCAATTCCATAGCTATCTTCCCTAACAGCAGAAGGACCGAATCTCGCGCCAGGTCTAAAGCAACAAGTTCCATCATAAGGAACTCCTAACAGCGACACTTTGCATTGATCGATGCTTCTTTGTCCTCCCATGAATATTGCACCATCGTTATTAAATAGTGATAGATCCTTGACGTTGGATTTGCTCATTTTTTTGCTAGCTCTCTTTCTATGAATGCAGGAATAATATTAAATGCACCTTTTTGCCATCGCTCACTCCAAATCTGACAATTTTCAGAGATTTCATTCACGCGACTTCTTTTTGGATTCATATATTTGGGCTGCTCCATAGATGCAAATGTCCAGCTCCATAAACCGCTTGGGTAAATGGATACAGATCCATACATTGGATCTGCGTAGTCAAAAATTTCACGCAGAACTTTGACAATATTTATATGAATTTGCCGGAAAGATTCTGGTGATTCACTTTGAGTTGCTAAAACTCCTCCTCGTTTCAATATTCGTTTGCAATCTGTCAGAAACGAATTGCTGAATAATTCTTTGGAGGGTCCAATAGGATCTGCGCCATCAATAATAATCACATCATATGAATTTTCTTTTGAATGTTTTACCCAATCAATTCCATTCTTAATTTGTAAATGCAATCTTGAGTCAGACCATGCATTCCCTCCTATAGCAGGTAAATACTTTTTACTTAATTCAATAACTCTTAGATCGATTTCAACTAAATCGATAGACTTAACCTCTTTATATTTTAAACATTCTCTTGCACTACCCCCATCACCTCCTCCAATAATTAAAATATTATCTATTTGCGTAGAACAAGATAATGCAGGATGAATAAGACATTCGTGATAACATTTTTCAGACTTTTCTGCCGTCATCCAACAATCATCAAGTAATAGTGCTTTGCCATATCTCTTGCTTTCAAAGATGGTAATTTTTTGAAAAGGACTAGACTCTTCTATTATTAAGTTTCCAAGCAGTCCATATCTAACTCCTTGATGATACTCGTCAAGCCAATCTGACCTTGTCTTTAGTCTGTTATTCATAATTATAATATTAATGCTTGAGATTAATCTTCGCTAATTCCCAGAATTTCTCTAAATTCTTTCTTGATTGGGAATGTAATTCGCCCTCTATATTTTCTTCTATATAATTTAATCGTTGTAGGAATTTTTGATTAGTCTTCGCTAATCCTTCTTCTATAGATATTTTATGCCATCTTGCAATATTGATCAATGTAAATAATACATCTCCTATTTCAGCCTCTGCCTTGATGGGCTGATCCGCTTTTAATGCATCTTTTAATTCTTCCAATTCTTCATACAATTTATCCCAGATCTGATCACTTTTTTCCCATTCGAATCCGTTTTTTGAAGCTTTGTTAGAGATAATTAGTGCTGCTTTCGTTGAAGGTTGAGGTCTTATCTTTAATTTTAATCGGTCACTAATTGGGGTGTTTGAGTTACTTAATGGTCTCTCTTTATTCTTTATTTTTTCCCAAGAGTATTCCACTTCTTTTATACTTACTGCTGCTTTTTTTTGAAATACATGTGGATGCCTGCGAATTAGCTTTTCAGTGATTATGTTAATGATATCTCCCATATCAAATAAGTTTTTTTCTTTTGCTATTTGAGCATGCAAAATTATTTGTAATAAGAGATCTCCAAGCTCTTCTTTTAATTCGTTAGGATTTTCTTCTCGTATTGCGTGAGCAACTTCATAGGCTTCCTCTAAAACATATGGGATCAACGAACGATGAGTTTGCTTAAGATCCCAAGGACAACCATTGATTGGATCTCGTAGGTCTGAAACTACTTGAAGGAGTTTATTGATTTTTTTGTCTAAATTTATTTGGTTTGTGTTTGTCATTTTTAGTTGTCCTGAGAGAGCTGTAACGAAGCTCATAAAACGATTTTTTTTGAATCGTTGATTTAATTATGATTAATTCTCAACAACCGAGCAGCTTGAGGTATAAAGTACATGAATTAGTCTAAGGACTAAAAGTTGTATGGGCGATTAGCTCAGCGGTAGAGCGCCTGCCTTACAAGCAGGATGTCCCTGGTTCGAACCCTGGATCGCCCATCTAGATTATTCTTTAATTTATGCAAAATGGTCCTGGATTAAAAATTTCAGCAACAGCAGTAGCAGAGTTAAATAGGCAAGCTGCTTTTACTGGAACACCAGGAGTTATGCATATTGATCTATTGGATGATAAGTCTGGACAGGGATGGAAATTTATAAGAATTAGGCCAGGAAAAAATGATGGTGTTCCCCTCGCTAGAGCTGATGGCATTACTTTGTATGCTCGCCAAGATCAAGTCCTATTTTTTCAAGGTCTAAAGCTGAATTATTTTGGTGATTTAAGTGGAGGTGGATTTCTAATTAGCACGCCAAAAGGGGCAGAAGCTTCTCCATGTGGATCGGGTTTTAGAAAACTTTAAAAGCTCAATAATTTCTTAAAACAATTAGAGAATTGATTCTATTCTTCTGGAAACAAGATTGAAGAGAGTTCCTCAGAATCAACTTCATAGACGCGAGCTAAACTTGTTTCAATGGCACTAGTTACTTCGCCTGGTAAGAATCTCATAGCATTTAAAGCATCATCCGATATTTCTTCTGTAAGCAACTTTTCCTTACTATTTAATTTTTCATCGTTGATTACAGCAATTACCCAGCTTTGATATGCGTAGACAAGATCGGAGAACTCAAGTTCAGGGTCGTTCAGATCCATGACAAATAAACAGATAATGAACAATAAACACTAGTTTGGCTGTAGTTGGAGAAAATGTCTTCTATGGAACAAATATCTCGCACTTCTATTCAAGCAAAAGCATTTGAATTTGCATTGATGGAATTAATTTATAGTAAGCGAGATAGCTTTCAGCCACTGTGGAGCGTGGATAGCTGGGTTAAATTTTTAATCTGGTTAAGTTTAAATTGTGGGCTTTCTGGAGACAAAGAAAGCTTGGAATTGTTTGCGCAAGCTATGGGCTCTCTCTTAACAAGTCGAATGAGAAAAATATTTTTTGAAAGAGCTTTAGAAGATTTGTCATTACATGTGATGGCTGATCCTGCAGAAGCGCAGGTTTTGATAATGCCCATCACTATAGATAAGGAGATTGATGATAACGATGTAGTTAAAGCCTTACAAAAGATTGGTTTAAGTGAAAAGGTTTCTTTATCTTCGGCTGTATGGGAAAGGCATGACTCAATAGTTTCGATTCCTTGGAACGTGAAAAGTGACATTTGAATTTAGGAAAAGCAAGAATGATGTAAAACTTTTGTCGGGAATGAGTAAATTAAATTAAACACATTTTTTTTCTGTGATCGAGCGGGCAAAAACTACAAAATTATTTGAAGCCTCAGGGCTTCCTAAAACATATGATCCAGTTGGTACTGAAAATCGCTGGCAGAAAGCTTGGGAAGAAAAAGGAGTTTTTAAACCTGATCCATCAGCCCCTGGAGACCCGTTCTCCGTTGTTATTCCTCCCCCAAATGTCACAGGTAGTCTGCATATGGGGCATGCTTTTAATACTGCCTTAATCGATACAGTTGTCAGGTATAAGAGATTAAAAGGAAAGAATGTTCTTTGTCTTCCAGGAACAGACCATGCTTCAATTGCGGTTCAAAATATTCTCGAGAGACAACTAAAGGAAGAAGGCAAAAATCGTCGTGATCTTGGTAGAGCTTCCTTTTTGGAAAAAGCTTGGGAGTGGAAAGAAAAAAGTGGTGGAAGAATTGTTGATCAATTAAAGCGTTTAGGATATTCCGTAGATTGGAGTAGAGAGAGATTTACATTGGATGAGGGCCTGAGTAAAGCTGTTTCCGAGGCATTTGTTCGTTTATATGAAAAAGGATTGATATATAGAGGAGAATATTTAGTGAATTGGTGCCCTGCCTCTGGTTCTGCTGTGAGTGATTTAGAGGTTGAAATGAAAGAAGTAGATGGACATCTATGGCATTTTCGATATCCGTTAGTCACATCATCCCTATCAAGTGCGAAACAAATTAGTTACTTAGAAGTAGCGACTACACGTCCTGAGACGATGCTTGGTGATGTCGCAGTTGCTGTGAACCCATCAGATGAAAGGTATAAAGATCTCATAGGGGAGCAACTTACTTTGCCTCTAGTTGGCAGAACTATTCCCATTATTGGAGACCCTCATGTAGATAAAGATTTTGGAACTGGATGTGTCAAAGTTACTCCAGCTCATGATCCTAATGATTTTGAGATAGGTCAGAGACATGACTTACCTCAAATAACAGTCATGACTAAAAAAGGAACAATGAATCACAATGCAGGTCAATTTGAAGGCTTGGATCGTTTTGAGGCTCGTGAAGCTGTTGTTGATTCTTTAAAGGAGATTGGCCTTTTAACCAAAATAGAAGCTTATAAACATAGTGTCCCTTTTTCTGACAGAGGGAAAGTACCAGTAGAGCCATTGTTGTCAACTCAGTGGTTTGTCAAAATGGATCCTTTAGCCAAAAGTTGTTCTGAATTTTTAGAGAAAGGACAACCTAAATTTATTCCAAATAGATGGTCAAAAGTTTATCTAGATTGGTTAACTGATATCAGAGATTGGTGTATTAGTAGACAATTATGGTGGGGACATCGCATTCCGGCTTGGTTTGTGATTAGTCAAACAGATAATAAAGTTGTTAATGAAACACCGTATATTGTCGCTAGAACCGAAGATGAAGCTAAAAAATTAGCACGTGAACAATATGGAGATTCAGTAAAAATTGAGCAAGATGAAGATGTTCTAGATACATGGTTCTCTAGTGGATTATGGCCTTTCTCCACATTAGGTTGGCCTGATGCAACTCATCCTGATTTTCAACGTTGGTATCCCACCAATACACTAGTTACTGGCTTTGACATTATTTTCTTTTGGGTAGCAAGAATGACAATGATGGCTGGAGTCTTTACGGAGAGGATGCCATTTTCTGACGTTTATATTCATGGACTTGTTAGAGATGAGCAGAATCGAAAGATGAGTAAGAGTGCAGGAAATGGTATTGATCCTTTATTACTAATAGAAAGATATGGAACAGATGCTTTGAGGTTTGCTCTTGTTCGTGAAGTTGCCGGCGCTGGACAAGATATACGTCTTGACTTTGATCGTAAAAATCAAACTTCAGCAACGGTTGAGGCCTCTAGAAATTTTGCTAATAAGCTTTGGAATGCAACTAGATTTGCTCTTATCAATCTTGAGGGTCAAGATTGTGAAAATTTGGAGAAATATGATTTATCGAAGTTGCAATTATCAGACAAGTGGATTTTATCAAGACTTGCTCGAGTCAATCGTGAGACTGTTAATCGATATGAAAATTATGCTTTAGGAGAGGCAGCTAAGGGATTATATGAATTTGCTTGGAATGATTTTTGTGATTGGTATTTAGAACTAATCAAACGTCGATTGAATACTTCAGAAAATTTTTCTCCTGATGAATTATTAGATCAAAAAATAGCGAAAAGTATCTTATACAAAGTTTTAAGTGATCTTTTGATTATGCTTCATCCTCTAATGCCTCATTTAACAGAGGAGCTTTGGCATGGATTAACTGGTTTAGCTGAGGATCAATTTCTAGCTTTGCAGCCTTGGCCAAAATTAAATGAACAAGACTTGAATATTGATTTAGAGAGTTCTTTCTCTGATTTATTTGCATCTATCAGATTGATTCGCAATCTAAGAGCAGTTGCTGGGTTGAAACCCTCTCAAAAAGTTCCTGTCATGTTGGTCTCTGGCAAGGAAGTCTTGCAAAATACTCTAAAAACATCAATCAATGATATTGCTGTTTTGACTAAGGCTAAGGAAGTCCAAATATTATCTCCAGAGGAAGCAAAATCATTACCTTCTATGAAAGCTTTAGCCGGTGTAAGTGGAGAGTTAGAAGTGGTTCTTCCTATTGAAGGATTGATAGATATTGCTTCTTTACGATCAAGGCTGGAAAAAGATTTAAATAAAGCACAAAAGGAAATAGAAAGTCTCTCTGGACGTCTAGCAAATAAAAATTTTGTTGATAAAGCACCTAAAGAGGTTGTTGAGGAATGCAGAGCAAACTTAACGGAGTCAGAAGCGCAAGTCCGTCTAGTCAAAGAGCGTCTAATGGGATTGGATTGAACTCTCTTAACTATGTCTAACAACTTAGAAACTCTGGTTAATAATTTCATTCCTTTTTTAAGTAGCCCTTTTGGAATTTTGGTTTTTGCTTTGGTGTATGTTTTTTGGGTGTCTTGTTTGTTGCCAGGCTCATGGCTTTCCATGTTGTCTGGCTTCCTTTATGGCACCTGGCTTGGAAGTTCGGTGGTTTTTGTGGGAGCTTTTATTGGAGCTCATCTAACTTTTTATTTAGGGAGAACTTTTTTAAAAGAATGGGCTCGAAAAAAGGTTTCCAATTTTCCAAAAGTTCAAATAATGGAGAAAGCTGTTAAAAATGAGGGTCTCAAAGTCATTCTTCTCACAAGACTTTCTCCTCTTTTTCCATTTGGCTTACTTAATTTTACATATGGCTTGAGTGAGGTAAAAGTTCGTGATTTTACTCTTGGAATGATTGGGATATTACCTGGCACAATTTTATATTGCAGCTTAGGTTCCTTAGCACTCAAAGTTTCAAATTTTGGTGCAGTACTCTCAGGAAGATCTGATACTAGTTCGTTTATTTGGAGCTTAATTAGTATTTTATCGACTATTTTAGTTGTTATTTTAGTTTTACGTTCAACAAGAAAACTCACTCAGGATTCTCAATCATAAGATTAATCATCAGTTTTTAAATTCCAATCCTCAATCGCTGCAAATACAATAAACCAATAAAGTCTTATGCGATTAAAGATACCTTTTTTAGAGGCAAGCATTTCATATTTTGTGCGTCCACATTCTGTTTTAATTAAAGAAAAGATTAGATTCTTATCCATTTTTAAATTCAAATAATTTTTACAATAATAGCTTAAATTCAGTTTCGTTAATTATTTGTATTCCAAGCTCTTCTGCTTTTTTTAATTTACTCCCTGCTTTTTCTCCTGATAATAAGAAATCAGTTTTTTTACTAATTGAAGAGCTCACTTTTCCTCCAGCACTTTCTATCAATTCTTTTGCTTCATCTCTTGTAAGCGAATCTAAAGTTCCTGTTAAGACAAAAACTTTACCATTAAAATTATTAGATTGGTTTGAATTGTAGTTTGACTCTAAATTCTCTTTTAGAGAAAATCCAATTGCTTTTAATTCTTTAATTAAGATTTGATTATTAGAATCATCAAACCACTTAATAATTGAATCTTTCATCTCATTTCCGAATCCATAAATATTGGATATATTTTCAGGTGACTCCTTAGCAATAGTATTAAGTTCCTCGATACTATGAAAGTTTGTTGAAAGAGATTTAGCATTCGCTTCTCCTATGTGAGGTATCCCTAAACCGTAGAGCTGTTTTTGCCAATTTTTGTTTTTAGATTCGTTAATTTCTATTAGTAAATTCTTTGCAGATTTTTCACCAAATCTTTCAAGCTTTAAAAGGGAATCAATTTCAAGTTTGTATAAATCTGCGATTGACTGTACATATCCTTCATTGACTAATTGATTAATAATCTTTTCACCTAATCCTTCTATCTTCATGGATCCTTTACTGACCCAATGACGCAAAAGACCTTTTAATTTTGCTGGGCATCTAGAATTAACACATTTCGTTATTGCTTCGTTCTCTTCTTGAATTAACTTGGAATCACATGCTGGACAGTTTTGAGGAAACTTTACTAATTTTGCATCAACTGTTCTAAATTCTTTTATAACTCTAATAACCTCAGGAATAATTTCTCCAGCTTTTCGCACAATTATGGTGTCATCATAATGAAGATCTAAAGATGTAAGTCTGTTTGCATTATGAAGAGTTGCACGATTCACAGATGTTCCTGCAAGTTCAATAGATTCAAACTCTGCTACTGGTGTAACAGCACCAGAGCGACCTACTTGGAAACTTAGTTTTTTTAACTTAGTCGCTTTCTCTTCTGCTGGATATTTAACAGCTATGGCCCATCTTGGAGCTTTATGTGTAGATCCTAGGATATTTTGTATATCAAATTTATCTATTTTTACTACTATTCCATCTGTGGCATAAGCTAAAGAATTTTTTTTGATTTTCCAATACTTGTAATATGCATTTGCTTCATTTAAATTTTTTTTTGTTTCATAAGTAATATTAACTTTAAAACCAATACTTTTTAAAAACTCAAGTGATTCAGATTGAGAATTTGGTTTTCTCAAATTGTTATCATTTGGCTCCCAATTTTCTGGTAAATAAATACTATATGCGAAGAAGTCAAGTTTTCTAGATGCTACTATTTTCGGATCTAATTGTCTTAATGTTCCTGCACAAGAGTTTCTAGGATTTGCGAAGAGTGGTTGATCAGTATTTTTTCTCTCAATATTTAGTTTATCAAATATCTTATTAGGCATGAAAGCTTCTCCTCTAATTTCAATCCAAGAGGGTGGATTTTTTAATAATAAACTTAATGGAATTGTAGAAATTGTTTTGATATTAGTAGTGATATCTTCTCCAGTTTTTCCATCTCCACGAGTTGCTGCTCTAGTTAAAATCCCATTTTCATATCTTAGTGAAATAGCATTCCCATCAATTTTTAATTCACAAATTAATTCTGGATTATCATCTTCCTTGAAATTTTTATTTTCTGAACTTATTAATTTTCTGACCCTTGCGTACCAAGTTTTTAATTCATTTACATTAAAAGCATTGTCTAGGCTTAAAAGAGGAATATTATGATCTACATTTTTGAAACCTGTAGAAGGAACACCTCCTATCCTTTGGGAAGGGCTATCATCAGTAATTAAAGATGGGTGGATATTTTCAATTTCAATTAACTCTCTATATAGTTGATCATAAACAGTATCGTCTATCTCGGGTGCATCTAATACATAGTAAGAGTAATTTGCTTTATTGAGTAAAGCTCTAAGCTCTTTTGCACGTTCATAATGTTGATTCAAGTTTGAATTCACTTCTCACATTTCGCTTCATTATGTATTGGCTTTCGCAATACGATCTATTTGCCAATTTTCGTTTATTTTAATAAAAGTGAAGTCCAGCGGCATTTCATTTTTCTTATCTTCTGATTTCAAGCTGAGTGTGAGCATTATTTGATTGTCTTCTATTCTTGGTCGCCCTGACTTCAAGTTTCTATATCGATTTAATTGCAAGCTACCCAAAAATTTGATGAAGTCTTGTCTATTGACATGTGATTTATAAGCTTTTGTAGTAAGTCTATAAGCCCCATCTATTCGGCCAGCTGCAATCTGATCAAAAAACTTTTTCACAAGAGGATTAATACCTCTAGCACTTATGACGAGTTTGATTGCGTTAAAAGTCCAAAAAAGGAGAAGTGCGCCAACTCCAACCAAGAGAGCTTTTAATCCAATTGCTTTGATAAGAGCACTATCCATTTTTTTAATTCCGTTTAGTTAAAGATTCTGACTTATTAGCCATGAGATTAGCTTGTTTGTTATTGATAGTTAGACAGAATGTTATCGGAATAATAATGCTAACGAGTTCTCTGCATCAATGTCTTTAATACCTGTTTTACCATTATTTCTTGAATTAAACAGACAATATTTTCAGAACTCTTTGCTCGAGAATGAAGTTCCCAGAGTCTCTCTTCGTTGGAGTGATGGCCGCATGCGCACTACGGCTGGGATCTATAGAAGTAAAACGAATTTCTTCGGAGTTAAAGCTAGTGAAATAATTCTTTCTAGACCAGTATTAGAGAATCTGCCCCAAAAGGCATTGATGAGTACCTTGTGCCATGAAATGATTCATGCCTGGATTGATCTTGTCCTCAAAGTTGAAGAGGCACATGGGTCTAATTTTCATAAACGAATGGCAGAGATCAATTCTGCTCAAAACGATTTCAAAGTAACAGTTCGACACTCGTTCCCCATATCAAAAAGAATCCCCAAATGGGTGGCAACTTGTCCTTCATGTAAAAGAAGGTTCAGTTATCGACGTATTGTTAAAGGCGCTGCCTGCCGCAGTTGTTGTAATAATTATTTTGGCGGTCGATGGGATCAAAAATGCGTACTTGAATTTCAGCCTTTTTCTAGAAGTAAGAAATAATTTTTTCTTTAATTGGCTTTTATTTGAATTTGTGGATAATTTCATCTTTACGGTGATTCACTTGTTGGTTTGAAAGCGTTAAATTTAAAAGATGAGCTCATTTAACAATCGTAATCAAATTCGTCAGCGATCTCGAGCACCCCTTGATCGTAGAATGGACAAATGGATACAAACTGGAAAACAGGTTGTAGATGGCGTTGCAGGTAATCGCCCTGGGCAAAGAAGGGTAGGGTGGCAAGATAAAGAGACTTCAGCAAATTTCGAAAAAGTTGGTCGTTGGATGGAAGAGAAAATTGATTGGTTTTTTGAGGATGATGACGATTGGTTGGATAATGAAGATTTAGATGATGAACCGTTGCAAGAAAGCACAAACAATATAAAAAGACCTTTAAGTGCTATTTCCTTAAGAGCTCCTAAAGCCTTACCACCTCAGATTGAACGAAGGAGAAAGAATCCAGACGAACTGGATGAATGGCCAGATGATCAATCTTTTAAATTAAATAAGTGGGAAAGAAAAGATAATACAATGAAGCAAGATGCACCCGATTTAAAGAACTCTTTTCTAGATGAACGAACTCCTCAAAGAAGAAAAAACATTCCAAGATCTAGTCGAAGAAAATACTAATTGTTATTAAAAAGCCTTTCTTGGTATTGGTCCTAACCATTTTTCTAGCTTTGGGCTGAAAACTTCTCTAATTACAGTTAATTCTTTTTGTTGACGAAAAAATCGATAATGCCTACTCCAAAAAGGACCATCTTCATTGAATTCTGCTTTCAGCCAATTTGCATTAACTAATCCCAATCCGTCAACTTCTCTAAAAAGCTCTGAGCGTCCTTGGGTCAAGCTTTTCCATATTGGTTGATCTTTATTGTGCAGATGCTTTTCTGCTTCTTGATAATTCCACCAGCTTTCAGCCCATGCCAAGGTTAAGTCTCCACATGTAAGCCAAACTTGTCTTCGTATCAAAGGTGGCTCTAGTTCAGTGACTTCTTCTGGAACTCCATTTTGATTATTATTTTCCATCGCCATAGATATGACTTTTATGGCAACTTCATGTCCTGTTAAAAGCTTTAGATGCCTTGTTGGGCTGCCATCGCCCAACAGCATTAATTGCCATGCTCCAGAGAGTTTATGATTCCCTTTCCCTGAGAGAACATTTTCTTTCGAGGCTTTCCAAATCACTTCTGGGGAGGGTAATTGAGATTGATGTGAATTCACTTTTATCAGCCTGTTATTTGCAGTGGATCTTTTCTTTCAGCTTTTTTCATTTGCTCTATTTTTAACCATACAAGAAGTGCAGTGAGATCTGCTTTGCTCACACCTGGAAGTTGAGCAGCATGTCCAAGACTTTTTGGCTGAGAAATTGTTAATTTTTCTCTCGCTTCTTTAGATAGTGTTTTTATATCATTGTAATTTAAATTTTTTGGTAATAACTTTTTACTTTGCTGTTTTAATTGATTTATTTGAGCTTTTTGTCTTTCTAAATAACCGGTATATTTAATATCTATTTCAACTCCTTCTTCAACATCTAAAGGAATACTGTTGGTTGCTAAATTATAATTAATTAGGTCTTTATAGTGAATATTTGTTCTTCTCAAAAAATTTGCTAGTGTTATTGAACCTTTAATAGATGTTCCAGTTGTGGCATATATTTCTTTTGCACATTTATCACTTTCTTTAATGCGCTCTTTTTCTAATCTTGCTTTCTCATGATCGATCAATTGTTGCTTAGCATTAAAAATTTTCCACCTTCTTTCATCAATCAACCCTAATTTGTAACCTAGTGGAGTTAATCGCCTATCTGCATTATCACCTCTTAAAATTAATCTATATTCACTTCTACTAGTTAGGACTCTATATGGCTCTTTTAAATCTTTTGTAACTAAATCATCAATCATAGTTCCGATATAACTACTCTCTCTTTCAAAAATAATTCCTTCTTTATTATTTACTAATCTTGCAGCATTTAAACCTGCTACTAAACCTTGTGCAGCAGCTTCTTCATATCCTGTTGTTCCATTTAATTGCCCTGCACTAAATAAACCACTTATTCTTTTTGTTTCTAGTGTTGCTTCTAATTGTGTGGCTGGTATGTAATCATATTCAACTGCATAAGCAGGTCGAAGCATTACGCATTGTTTCAATCCTGGTAGAGTTCTTAAAAGTTCTAATTGTAAGTTTTCGGGTAGGCCAGTTGAGAAACCCTGTACATACATTTCTGGAGTATCTCTACCTTCGGGCTCCAAGAAAATCTGGTGTGAATCTTTGTCTGCAAAACGTACAATTTTATCTTCAATAGATGGGCAATATCTTGGACCTTTACTATCAATAAAACCTCCATAAATAGGAGTTAAATGAAGATTATTTTTAATAAGTTGGTGAGTTTCTTTCGTTGTTCGAGTGATATGACAACTCATTTGTTCCCCACTTTTCCAAGAAAGAGGATCAAAAGAAAAGAATTTATCTGAAGCATCACTCAATTGCTCTTCTAGGGAGTCAAGATCAATAGTTCGTCTATCGACGCGAGCAGGGGTTCCTGTTTTTAAACGATCAGTAGTAAATCCTAACTTTTGTAATTCTTCAGTTAATCCTTCAGAGGCCTGCTCTCCTGCTCGACCTGCACTCATTGATTGATTACCAATCCAAATTCTGCCTCCTAAAAAGGTTCCTGTTGTAAGTACAACTGCTTTTGCATGAAAAACGCTTCCAAAATAGGTTTTAATTCCTTTTATAAATCCAATTCTCTCTTGAATTTCTGGTGTGTTTTTTTTATTCTGCTTGGGATTATGTTCAATTTCTAGCCCAGTAACCATTGCCTCTCTAATTTTTAAATTTTGCGTGTTTTGAAGGATTTTTAGCATTTCATGTGCATATAACCGCTTATCTGTTTGTGCTCTCAAGGCTCGAACTGCAGGCCCTCTGCTTGAGTTAAGTACCCTTTTTTGAAGAGCTGTTAAATCGGCTAATTTTCCAATAATCCCTCCTAGCGCATCAACTTCATGAACTAATTGACTTTTAGCTGGTCCCCCTACTGCTGGGTTACATGGTTGCCATGCGATTCGATCTAAATTGAGTGTAAATAAAGCTGTATTCAATCCTAATCTTGCTGAAGTCAGTGCAGCTTCGCAGCCTGCATGACCACCTCCTACAACAATTACGTCAAAACTTTCATTTGAAGATTGTTTAGTAATCATCAATTAAGCATTTAGGAATTTAATTTTCGAACAATTAAGCAGCAAGATTTCTAAATCTAGTAAATTGGGGTTCAAAAAGTAATTTAACTGTTCCAACCGGTCCATTTCGATGTTTTGTCACGATAACTTCTGTAATTCCTCTATCAGTTGTTTCTGGATTGTAATACTCATCTCTATAAATCATTAGAACCAAGTCCGCATCCTGTTCTATTGAGCCAGATTCGCGTAGATCGCTAAGCATTGGTCTTTTATTGGTTCTTGATTCAACTCCTCTACTTAATTGAGATAAAGCGATTACAGGGACTTTAAGTTCTCTTGCCATCCCCTTAAGACCTCGAGTAATCCTTGAGATTTCTTGAACTCGATTATCGGGCGAAGTGCCTTCCATTAGTTGTAGATAATCAATCACAATTAGTCCCAGGTCTTTACCTTGTTCAGCAATTAGGCGACGACATAAAGACCTCATTTCAAGAACACTGGAATTTGGTTTGTCGTCAATGAAGATTGGTAATTGACCAAGTGTATTAATACCTTGACCGAGTAATGGCCATTCATCTTGTTGCAAACGTCCTGTTCTTAGTCGACTACTTTCAATGCCTACCTCGCTTGATAGCAGTCTGTAAGTTAGTTGCTCTTTACTCATCTCAAGACTGAATATACAAACAGGTAGGTCATGAAGTTGCGCTACGTTTTTAGCCAAATTAAGAACAATTGAAGTTTTTCCCATTGCTGGTCTTCCTGCAACAATTATTAGATCACTCCTCTGAAGTCCTTGTGTCATTGCATCCAGATCGTAAAAATTAACTGGTATGCCTGCCACTGATGTACCAAGTGATCTACTTTCTATTTCATTGAAAGTACTTGTCAGAATTTCTGCAGTAGGTGTTAAACCTTTGGATGGTTGCTCTTGGCTAATAGCAAAGATCTTTTGTTCAGCTTGATCAATGGCTTCTTCCATTGGAAGGGTTTGATCAAAGCCTAATTTGATCACATCATTTCCAGATTTAATTAATTGTCTGCGCAAAAATTTATCGCTGATTAATTTAGCAACTTGTTCGATTGAAGCTGTAGATGTAACCCGCTCAACTAGTTCAACTAATCGGTTGTTGCCTCCCACTTTTTCTAAAGAATTTGTATCGGCAAGCCAAGCGCTCATTGCTGTTAAATCTGTAGGTTTGCCTTGGCTATGAAGCATTAATGCTGTTCTATATATTTCTCTATGAGCAGATGTGTAAAAAGCTTCAACTTGTAGCAAATCAGCTATTCGTCCTATTGCATCAGGATCCAATAAAATTCCACCAAGAACAGATTCTTCAGCTTCCAAATTTTGTGGTGGGATTTGGTCAGGTTGAGCTTCAAAACGAGGCTGTTCAATCTTGGAATTATTAAAAGCTCCAAAATCTCTACTTTGTTTTGAAAAATCCCCGTTATTTGAAGAGGGGGTGCTTATCATTTATTGCTTGTTGTAAAAGGACACCTACTTTGGCTTGTTCAGGTAAAGATGCAACTATTAGTAACTTGCAACTTCAAGGTTTATTTCAGCATTTACTTCGTTATGAAGTTTGATTTGCACTTTATATTTCCCAACACCATGTATCTCAGGGACAGATATGTCTCTGCGATCTATATCCTTTTTGGTAGCTTCTTTTACAACTTCTGCTACATCTCCATTTGTCACAGTTCCAAATAAGACTCCATCTTCTCCTACCTGTTTTTTGACTGTAAATCTTCCAATTGTTGTTAGAGCTGTTTGGAAATCAATAGCTTCTTGTTTTTTTGCAGCTTCTTTTTCTGCTTGTTTTGCTCTTCTGTGCTCAACTTGTTTTAAAACAGTTGGAGTAACAGGTAATGCTTTTTTGTTGGGCAATAAAAAGTTTCTTGCAAAACCAGGAGAAACCTCAACAAGGTCACCATCATTGCCAAGACTTTTTATGTCTTCATTTAGAACAACTTGAACTCGCTTAGCCATGGATTGAAAATGAATTAATACTATTTAATTGTTGTTAGTAATATTACGACGCGACAGGGAGTCTAATTTTTTTGGCTAAACCAATTGCTTTCAAAAAACGTATGTGTTGCCAAGTTAGATCTATTTGATTTCGTTGAAGGCCATGCTTCGCTGAATTAGGAAAAGCATGATGATTATTGTGCCACCCTTCTCCAAATGTAAGAGCTGCAACCCATTTATTATTTTTGGAATTATCTCCACTCTCATATGCAATAGAACCCCAGCAATGAGTTGCTGAATTAACTAGCCAAGTTATGTGATAAACAAAAACCAGTCTTAGAGGAATTCCCCATAGGATCATTGCCCATCCTCCAACGCCAGCTGATTGGCCAATTAAATAAAGCGTCGCTCCTAATGGTAGTTGCAAAAGTAAAAAATTTTTATTTAAGAAGCGATAGTAAGGATCTTTGATTAAATCTCCAGAAAGTCTTGGAACGGCTTTCATGGCAGGTACATCTTCAAACATCCATCCCATATGACTCCACCAGAATCCCTTGTTGCTGTCATGATGATCAGCTTCAGTATCGGAAAAAGTATGATGATGTCTATGAAGACCAACCCAATCAATTGGTCCATGTTGGCAACTCAATGCTCCACAAGTTGCAAAAAATCTTTCAAGCCATTTTGGGACTTGAAAAGAACGATGAGAAAGAAGACGATGATATCCAGTAGTTACTCCCAAGCAAGCAGTGACCCAATACAAGAAAATAAATCCAGAAAATGCTTGCCAACTCCAAAATTTAGCCTGCAAAGTGAATATTGTTAATGCATGAATTGTAAACATGAATATGACTGTTCCCCATCTTTTTCTAGCCCGTTGATTATGAATCCGTCTTGGTACATGCCCTTGGAGTTTCTTTGACGCAGCCAAAGCTTTATCGGCAGCGACTGGTTTTTTTAATGGAGCCGAAGCCTCGATCAAACTTGAAACCATTAGTGATCAGTCTATTTGGTGTATATAATATACGATAAGGATCCTAATCAGGTCTATCTTTCAATCTTGAATGTGATTTGTGACCTCTAGTTTTCGGGACCAATTGACTGCAGGTAGAAGGGCTATGGCTCATCTAGTGCATGTATGGCATGAGCGCAATGGCTGGTCTCATAAAGTTCTTCCTGCTTTGGCTGAATGCTTGGATCTAGGAAGGGTTCATAGTTCTCAAATCTCAAATCTACGAAATGGAAAACTTGTATCTCCTAGCCCTGAAGTATTTTTTGCTTTAGGGAAAGTAAATCAAGTACTTTCTCGCGGCTTAGAAAATATAGAAAGTCAAATATTGAGCGTTCATCCTGAGTTGCATAGATCGCTTCAAGAATCAGCTATCGCTGTTGAAGGAAATGATAATAATCCTCTTTCTGCAGGTGACTTTTTTGAGATTTTTGTTGGTTTAGCGTCTTTACCTTCCTCCTTTGATTGGTTTATTGAGGAAGCTGAGGCTCCAGTGCTAAGCGCTGCGTTGGCTGACTATTTATGTAAAGGAAGGTCATGGAGAATGTGTAGAGAACAAGTTATGGCAGCATATCCAGTAAGCAAAAAGCAACGAAGAGACAGATTTGAAGCAGTTATGGCGGGTTTAAAAGATTACACAGCGGAGGAACTTGATGGTGAATTGCTAGATTTACATGCAACTAATAAATTGTTAAATACAAATAATTTGCAAGGTGCCGATGACTTTTTGGAGAATCTTCGGCAAAGAGGCTTATTACTTAAAGATCAAGAAAAATTAGAAATTATTTTTTCAGATTAATTGTATAAAACTTCTTTATGCTTAATTGAAAATCATATGTTAAAAAAATCTGCTAAAAATTTTATTGATAATATAGAAAAAAAATTATACTTATCAATTCAAGAAAAGACTGACAGTATAACATTTAAATTAGAAAAAGTATTAAAAGCTTTTTCTGATTCTCATTTAAACGTGCAACATTTTGCATCATTAACAGGATATGGACATGGAGATTTAGGGAGAGACATAATTGATAAAATTTTTGCAGATGTTTTAGAAGCTGAAAAAGCAGTAGTAAGACTTCAGCTTGTTAGCGGTACGCATGCTATTACATCATCTTTGTTTGGAGTCTTAAGACCAGGAGATAATTTATTATCTGTTACTGGAAGACCCTACGAATCACTTGAAGAAGTCATTGGATTGAGGGGTAATGGTCAAGGATCCTTGATTGAATTTGGTATTAACTATGACGAGATATCTTTAAATAATGATGGAAATATAGATTTTGTAGCTTTAGAAAAAGCTTTACAAACACCTAGAAAATTAATTTTTATACAACGAAGTTGTGGTTATACATGGCGTCCATCTTTGAGTATGGAGGTTATTAAAGAGATTTGTTATTTATGTCATAAAATCCAACCTAACTGTATTTGTTTTGTTGATAATTGCTATGGAGAATTTGTCGAAAGTAAGGAACCAACGTCAGTAGGGGCAGATTTGATCGCAGGTTCTTTAATAAAAAATTTAGGGGGAACTATCGTTCCTACTGGTGGATATATTGCCGGGAAAGCAGAATTAGTGGATAAAGCATGTTTTCGCTTGACTGCTCCAGGTATTGGATCTGAGAGTGGTATTACTTTTGACTTAAATAGGACTATTTTACAAGGACTTTTTCTTGCACCTCAAATGGTTGCAGAGGCCCTTATTGGTGCTGAGATTATTTCCACTACGTTCAGCGAATTGGGCTTTCAAGTTTTGCCAACCCCAGGTTCTATGCGAACTGATTTAATCCAAGTAGTAAGAATAGGCGATCCGGAAATTTTACAAATTATTTGTAGGTCTTTTCAGGAAAAATCACCCATTGGATCTTTTCTTGATCCAATACCTGCTTCAATGCCAGGTTATGAAAATAACTTAGTTATGGCTGGAGGAACTTTCATAGATGGGAGTACGAGTGAATTTTCTGCTGATGCCCCTATGAAACCTCCATTTGATCTATTTATTCAAGGAGGATGCCATCGTTCTCATGTCAAAATTGCTTTGATTCATGCATTATCTAATTTATTTCAGGCAGGATTGATCAAATTGCCCCAGAATGATTAAGCGTTTTTCGTTTTGACGCAATGCCTTTTTCCTTCCCAGATCATTTTCGTTTTGCTGACAGTCATGAATATGCTTTTGCTGATGATGCATTAGTTCGAATTGGTATCAGTGAATTTGCGGTAGATCAGTTAGGAGATATCGTTTTTGTTGATCTACCAGATGAAGGAACCTCAATAGTCAAAGGAGATAGCTTTGGTTCAGTTGAATCAGTAAAGGCTGTAGAAGATATGTATGCACCAGTTAGCGGAGAAATTGTCCATAGAAACAATTCTGTATTGGCAAGTCCAGAGGAACTTCAAAACGATCCTCATGGTGAAGGATGGTTATTAATAATTCGTCCTGATAACCCTGATCAATTAAAAGAGCTTATGGATTCAGAAACTTATTCAAAGAAAATTGTTGCGTAAAATTTTACTTAATAATTTTTTCTTACAACAAATCAGGAAATTTTTCTGTACACTGGCCTTCCCACAATAAATTAACTTGCTTGTGCTTGAGAACAAGCTCATGTCAAAAGCAGAATTAAAGGATTTCACTTTTAAGTCTCGCCATGTAGGTCCAACCAACGAAGAAGAAGCTTTTATGCTTCAACATCTCGGTTTTGAAAATTTGGAAGATTTCATATCTTCTGTAATTCCTAATGAAATTTTTGATTCGGAAAACAATGGTGTTTCTATCTCATCTGGGTGCGATCAAAATGAAGCGCTAAAAGAAATCAATATAATTTCAAGGAAAAATATTGAAAATCGATCGTTGATTGGCCTGGGTTATCATTCGACAGTTATACCTCCAGTTGTACAAAGAAATGTTCTAGAAAATCCCAATTGGTATACAGCTTATACTCCTTATCAAGCAGAAATATCCCAAGGTAGATTAGAAGCTTTATTTAATTTTCAGACTTTAATAAGTGAATTAACAGGTTTGCCCATATCAAATGCGTCTTTACTTGATGAAGCAACTGCAGCAGCTGAGGCAATAAGTTTGAGTTTGGCTGTTAGAAAAAATAAAAATGCTACTAAATTTTTAGTAGATCAAGAAATTTTGCCTCAAACATTTGATGTGTTAAAAACTCGATGTGAACCACTTGGAGTTGTACTTGAGTTCTTTGATAATAATAATTTTGAAATTGATAATAATGTCTTTGGAATACTTATTCAATTACCTGGGAAAAATGGTCGTATTTGGGATCCAAGCTCAATAATTAATCAGGCACATAAATGTGATGCGATTGTAACAATTTCAATCGATCCCTTAGCTCAAGTTTTGATTCAACCAATGGGTGAATTTGGTGCGGATATTGTTGTTGGAAGTGCGCAAAGATTTGGAGTTCCAATTGCATGTGGCGGACCACATGCAGCTTTTTTTGCAACTAAAGAAATATATAAAAGACAAATACCAGGGAGGATAGTTGGCCAATCAGTCGACGTAGAGGGCAATCAAGCTTTGAGGCTTGCACTTCAAACAAGAGAGCAACATATTCGAAGAGATAAGGCAACAAGTAACATTTGTACGGCTCAAGTTTTATTAGCTATTCTTTCTTCCTTTTATGCAGTTCATCATGGTCCAAATGGTCTCAAAAAAATTGCAAAAAAGATTCTTAAATATAGATCAGATTTTGAATATATTTTAATTAATCTGGAGTATCCCTTAGAGAGATATTCCGGGTTTGATAGTATTGACATCTATTGTCCTGAAGCATCAAAAGTTATTCAGTTAGCTTCTAAAGAAGGATATAACCTTAGAGTACTTCCTATTGGATCAGATATTGAAAACGCTAAGGGTTTTGGTGTGAGTTTTGATGAATTAACTTGCGATGAAGAAATTTATAAATTGCATCAAATACTTGCACAAGTTAAAGGAAAAAATGTTAACGATCTTTCTACATTTATGAATGAAAATGATTCATTAATAGATATCCAACTTCGTGACAAACCTTGGCTTGAACAATCGGTATTTAATCAATATCAAAGTGAGACTGATTTAATGAGATACATACATTTTTTAGTGTCGAAAGATTTTTCTCTAGTGCAAGGGATGATTCCTCTAGGAAGTTGCACAATGAAATTGAATGCAGCTGCGGAACTTTTACCCATTGAATGGAGCGAGTTTTCTTCTATTCATCCTTTTGCTCCTCATGCTCAATTGGCCGGATTCAAGGAAATAATTAATGACCTTGAAAGTTGGCTGTCTGTGTTAACAGGCTTTCAGGGAGTTTCTCTTCAGCCAAATGCAGGTTCTCAAGGAGAATTTGCTGGTTTGCTTGTTATACGTTCTTGGCATCAGTCTCTTGGAGAAGGGCATAGAAATATTTGCTTGATTCCAACAAGTGCTCACGGTACTAATCCAGCTAGCGCAGTAATGTCTGGTTTTAAAGTTGTCTCTGTTAAATGCGATGAATACGGCAATGTTGATTTGGAAGACTTAAAAAATAAAGCCAAGATTCATTCAAAGAATTTGGCTGCATTGATGGTTACCTATCCTTCAACTCATGGAGTATTTGAGCCAAATATTCGTGAAATTTGCCAAGTTATTCATCAAGAGGGCGGTCAGGTTTACTTGGATGGCGCAAATCTGAATGCACAAGTAGGTATTTGTAGGCCTGGATCCTATGGCATAGATGTGTGCCATTTAAATCTTCATAAAACTTTTTCCATTCCTCATGGAGGAGGAGGCCCAGGCGTAGGCCCCATAGCTGTTGCAGGCCATTTGGTTCCTTATCTTCCTGGACATTCAATTGTTAAGTGTGGAGGAGAAAAGGCTATTTCTGCAGTTTCTGCAGCTCCATTTGGCAGCGCTGGAATATTGCCGATCAGTTGGATGTACATTCGAATGATGGGTAAAGATGGGTTACGCAAAGCAAGTTCAATCGCAATCCTTTCTGCTAATTATTTAGCAAAACGACTTGATCCTTATTACCCGGTTTTATTTAAAGATCCCAATGGCTTAGTAGCCCATGAATGCATCTTAGATTTACGACCTTTAAAGAGTCATTTAGGTATAGAAGTTGAGGATGTTGCTAAGAGGTTGATGGATTATGGATTTCATGCACCAACAATTAGTTGGCCGGTAGCTGGAACTTTGATGGTTGAACCTACAGAGAGTGAAAGTTTGTCTGAATTAGATCGTTTTTGTAATGCAATGATTGGAATAAGAGAAGAAATTGAACAAATAAAATTAGGAAAGATTGATCCTATTAATAATCCTTTAAAACAATCTCCACATACTTTAAAAACAGTTACATCCGATGATTGGAATAGACCTTATTCTCGTAAAAAAGCAGCTTATCCATTGTCTGATCAAGAAAAATATAAATTTTGGCCATCAGTTTCACGTATTAATAATGCCCATGGAGACAGGAATTTGATATGTAGTTGTCCTTCAGTTCAAGATTTAGAAGATATGAATCCCATTTGAAGACTGGTTAAAACTTCTTTTATTAGGTAAATTTCAAACGAAAACCAAATTATTGGTTATCTTTGGGCTGTTTTGCAAATTTTTTTATTAATCTTTGCCGCAGCTTTAAATTATATGGGGACCAAATGAACAAACAAACATCTTTTGATCTTCCAGATCAAATGAAAAAGAAGGATGATTTGTCATTGCCTTCTTTTTCAAATTGTTTTGAATCTGTTTTAAATAAAGGAGAACTTTTACAAGTTGCTGGAACCAATGTTGTTAGAGTTCCATTTGGGGTTCGTCAACCTAAGAAACAAAGACCAGCCAAACTTTCTACATGGGCAACTTTGGTATTACCCTTGCAATCATTTGATTCTCCTACTCCACCCCCTCATGCTGCGTAAAAATTAAGCAGCAACATTTGATTGGTTTTTCTCGAGTACGTCTTTGTAATAACTTCTCAGTTGTTTTGTAGCTCCTGCCCATCCCCATCTCTCAGCTTCTGAACGAGCAGCCTTTCTCATTTCTGTGCGTTCTAATTCGTTGCCCAATAATTTTTTTGTAGCCTCAATTAAACTTAAAGCCCCATCTTTCTCTCCATCGGGATTGTATAAACATCCATTTTCCCCATCTGAAATGATATCTGGGATTCCTCCTTTATTTGCTCCTACGACTGGGCATCCAGCAGCCATTGCTTCTAAAAGAACTAATCCTAAAGTTTCTGTACTTGAAGGAAATAGGAAAGCATCACCAGAGGCATAAGCACTTGCTAATTCATTCCCACTTAAATATCCAACAAAGGTAGTTGAGGTCCCTTGAAAAATTTTTTCTAATTGCTGTCTATATGGACCATCTCCAACAAGAGCTAGTCGAGTGCTTGGTAGTGCTTCAAGTACAGGTTTAATTCTTTCTATTTGTTTTTCTGCTGAGAGTCTTCCGACGTATATCAATAAAGATCCTTCATCGCTAAAGTTTCCTAAAAGACGCTTTCTCATTTTTTCGTCTCTTAGTTCTGGCTTAAAAATATCTGTATCAACTCCTCTTTGCCATAACGCGGTATTTTGAATACCTTTTTCTGAGAGTTCTTGCACCATCGCAGTGGACGTACATAAATTAAGAGTTGCTTGATTATGAGCAGCTTTTAGCAATTCCCATAAAAGAGGCTCTAACATTCCCATTCCATAGTGCTCCAAATACTTAGGTAAATGAGTGTGGTAACTGGCTACAAGGGGAATATTGTTTGTTTTAGCTAGCCAAATACCACCCAATCCAAGAACAGCTGGGTTAACTACATGTATAAGATCAGGTTTAAAGTTTTCTAATTCATCTGAAACGCCTGGACCAGGAAGCCCTAATTTGAGTTCTGGATACAAGGGTAATGGCATCGCTGGGACACCTATAACTTTTGCACCCATGTAGCTTGATGGACAGCCTTCTGGACAAAAAACAGTAACCTCATCGCCTGATTCAACTAAATTTTGGATTGTTTTAGTTAGACGAGTGACTATCCCATCAACCTTGGGTAGGAAAGTTTCTGTAAAGAAAGCTATTTTCACTGAACGTGTCTTTTCAAGATTTTGTATTAGTTAGGTTTAGGCTTTATTGATTGCTTTTGCTTGGGTTGATGTCCATGCAGATACACAAGGTATTCGTTTTAAATCACATCTATTGGAGAATTTTTTCGCGACATTAACAACTTCTTCTAAAAGTCCATTATCGAGAGTTGTGGGATCTAATCCAAGTTCAATAAAACATCTATTATCTACTATTAAATCATTTTCGACTGCTTCGTTTCTTGGGTTTGGAAGATAATTAATTTTTGCTCCAGTGAGAGAGGCTACTTTTTTGGCTAATTCTCCGACTTGGTGACTTTCCGTCATTTGGTTAAAAATTTTCACCCTTTCCCCTTTTTCTGGAGGATTCTCCAGTGCCAGTTGAACACATTTTACTGAATCTTGAATATGAATAAAAGCTCTTGTTTGTCCACCAGTTCCATGAACTGTTAGTGGATAACCAATGGCAGCTTGCATTAAAAATCGATTTAATACTGTTCCATAATCACCGTCATAGTCAAATCGATTAGTCAGTCTTGGATCACGGCTTGTGACATCAGTATTTGTTCCCCATACAATTCCTTGATGAAGATCAGTGATTCTTATCTGGTCATTTTTGTTGTAGTAAAGAAAGAGCAATTGATCAAGCGTTTTTGTCATGTGATAAACGCTTCCAGGGCTTGCTGGATGAAGTATTTCTTCTTCAAAACGACTGCCATCTGGTTGAGGTACTTCTACTTTTAAGTAACCTTCTGGAATGGTCGCGCCTCTATGGGACCCATATCCATAAACCCCCATTGTACCAAGATGAACAATGTGAATATCTAATTGAGATTCAACAATTGCTGCCAGGAGATTATGAGTGCCATTGACATTGTTATCAACCGTATATCTCTTGGTTGCGCTGCTTTTCATGGAATAAGGAGCAGCACGCTGTTCAGCAAAATGAATTATTGAATCAGGCTTTTCTTCGATCAACAGATCTAAAAGCTTTTGATATTCACAGGCAAGGTCTAAATGAAAAAATTGAATAGGTCTTCCACCTATCTCAGACCAAGCTTTAATCCTTTCACCAATACTTGTAATTGGAGTTAAGGATTCAACTTCAAGGTCTATATCGATTTTTCGACGACTCAGATTATCCACGATGAATACATCATGACCCTTGTCAGCAAGATTTACTGCACAAGGCCATCCGCAGAAGCCGTCACCACCAAGAACGAAAACTTTCACTCTAAACTCCAAAAGAAAGAGCAAATGCTCATATTATTCAAGCTACTACAAGGGTTTCACTTGATTGTTAAAGAATATGCGATAAGCCCAATTACAAGGATAACTCCAGCAAGGGTAAAAAGCCAAGAACCTTTGTTGGCACTGCTTTCTTTTGTAAGTATTTCAATTCTTGGTTCATCTGCAAAAACGTTAAGCCTGCCTTGACTTTCTTTAGTGACTGTCATGGTTTTTTTATTTATTAGGCTATTACGTTACTAATTTTTAACGAATTACTCTAATTATTTGAAATAACTCCATCTAATGGAGAGCTCGGGTTGGCAAGTAGTTGCTCTTTGAGCCTCCCAGACAAATAAGCACCTCTTCCAGCTTCAGTGGCCTTAGAGAAGGCCTCAGCCATTAAAATTGGGTTTTTAGCTAATGCAATAGCACTATTTATTAGAACCCCATCCGCACCCATTTCCAATGCTTGAGCTGCTTCACTGGGAACTCCAATACCTGCATCAATAATTATTGGAATTCGAGATTCTTCAATAATCATGGCAATATTTGCTGCATTTCTGATGCCTTGAGCTGATCCAATGGGAGAACCAAGTGGCATAACAGTTGCACATCCAATTTCTTCAAGTTGTTTTGCAATTAATGGATCAGAATTTATATATGGAAGAACAGTAAATCCTTCTTTAACTAATTGTTCTGCTGCTTTTAAAGTTCCAATTGGATCGGGTAATAAATATTTTTTGTCAGGAATGACCTCTAATTTGACAAAATTATTATTCTCTTGACCTGCCAACTTGGCTAACTCCCTGCCCAGTCGTGCTATTCGAATAGCTTCTTCAGCATTTGAGCATCCTGCAGTGTTTGGGAGCATCCATTTACTTTTCCAGTCTATTGATTCCATTAATCCTTTATGTCCATGCTCTAGTCCTTGAATTCTTCTTACTGCGACAGTAACTATTTCACATTTTGTATTTATTAGGCTTTGTTGCATGACGTCTAAGGATGAGTATTTACCAGTTCCAACAAGAAGACGGCTTTTGAATTCTTTTTTTCCTATTTTGAGAAATTGATTTGTTTTTTTCATGGGTAAAATATGAAGAATTAAAATTTATTTAGAAACCTTTTTTATTCAATAATTGATCTTTATTTTTTCCAATTATACGTTCAAGTCTTTTAATTTGAGAGATCGCAGTTTTGTTATTAGGATCTAGCTTTAAAACCTCTAGATAGTTTTTATAAGCTTCATCTTCTTTAAGTAATCGTTGATAAGCAAAGCCGAGATTATTAAGTGCTACTGGATACTCAGATTTTGCTATTAATGCTTTTTTGTAATGAATGACTGCTGATTTAAAATCATTTTGAGCAGCAAGTGCAAAGCCTAATGCATTCTCTATAAGTGCCTTAGCTTCTTGTGGCTCTCCATCCAGTTTCTTTAGTGCTTGTTTTAACGTGGAAGTGGCTTGTGGGTATAGTCTTTTCTTTAATTGCACAGATGCTAATTCATACATTTTAGCTGAATCTTCTTTTGTATTTGAATCTTCTTTCTCTAATTTTATTAGCTTCATTTCATCTTTTCTTACTTTATATAGTTGCCTGCCTACTAAAATAGCAATAATTACTAAAAGCAAACATAGTCCTATTAAATAAGTTTGAGGAAGATTAACTATCATCGTCTAAAACTCAAATACTAATTTGTTGAGCATATGGTAATTATTGATTATCGTTATCATCTTAATTTTTGGAATTTCTTCTGTATTCTTTTATCTTAATTAATTATTTATTCATTACTTAAAAAAAAAACATTATTCAAGCATTTTTAACCTTTTGAATTAACCGCAATATTTGTGAATGTTTTAGGATCTGAAACTGCAAGTTGAGCCAACATTTTTCTATTTATTCTTACATCTGCTTTTTTTAAGCTACCCATGAATTTGCTGTAACTTAATCCATTTAATCTTGCTGCTGCATTGATTCTAGCTATCCAAAGTCTTCTGAAGTCACGCTTTCTTCGTCTTCTGTCCCTATAAGCATTACAAAGGGCTTTCATTACTCTTTGATTTGCAGTTCGGAAAAGAGTTCCATTCCCTCCTCTAAATCCTCTAGCTAGACGAAGGATTTTATTTCTACGTTTTCTAGCAACATTTCCTCTTTTAACTCGTGCCATAATTAATAATCCGAAATCAAGAAATTGAATTAATAAACGTTTTTAAAAAGTTTATGCATAGGGAAGCATAAGACTTACGTTTTCTGCATCCCGTTCATCTACGACTGCTTTTGTTTTAAGGTGCCTTTTTAATTTAGGGCTCTTGTGGTCGAGTAAGTGATTGTGAAATGCACGACGTCTCATGAACTTGCCAGTGCCTGTTGCTTTGAACCGCTTTGCAGCAGCTTTGCGGGTCTTGAGCTTTGGCATTGATAAAGCAGAGTTAGTTTATAAGAATACGTCCTTAAGCTCACTTAAGCCAACCCAAAATTATTAAATTACTGATGAAAGGTGATTTTTGTTGTGATTAAAAGTTATTTACAGAGTCAAAAGCGTTTCTTGATTGGTGGTTTACTTCTCTTGATTGGGGTGCATGATTCAAATCAATTTTGCATAGCTAATCTTAGCAAAGTTGAGGTTTTTGCAACTCATCAGGCACTTCCTAATACGCCTGTAATTAGTCGAGAAAAAAATGTGCTGCTTGTTGGGATTAAGCCATATTTAGGAAAGGAAATTATCGGTAATAATAATTCGCCATCTTTGAGACTTGTAAGTAACGGCAGAAAGTTGATTCTGAAAGATGCTAATGGAATCATTCGCAAGGCTAAAGAAATTAATATTGAATGGCGATCAGAACAATTACTAGAACCAAAAGTATTTGTTCGTCAGACAATTGGTCCCTTTGCAAGTTTCGAGTCTGCTGAAAGATTGGCAAATGATTTAAAAGATAGAGGTATTGAATCGACTATTGCTCATCCGTTTGATTGGGAGGTTTGGGTCGCCGGTCATATCCAGATTCCACAATCATTTAAGTCGACCTATCGAAAAATAAAAGTATCAAAGCTTGTCTTTCCTTATTTAAATGGAAATAATCTGAAGATTGATCTTAAAGGTCCTATTTCTTTGAAAGCCCCTGATGGGTTGCGCTGGGAGAAGGGAATATATATGGGTCCATTTTCGATCCAGCCAGATGCATATGGAAGTTGGACTTTAGTGGAGCATGTCCCTATTGAGAGATATTTAAATGGAGTAGTTCCTTATGAAATTGGCGTAAGCTCCCCTGAAGCAGCACTAGCAGCTCAGGCTGTTTTAGCTAGAACTTGGGCTGTGGCTAATAGTCATAGATTCAAAGTAGATGGATATAATCTTTGCAGTGATACCCAATGCCAGGTTTACAAGGATCCATCTAAAGCCAATCAAAAAATTAAAGCGGCCATTAAAAAAACTGCTGGCAAAATTTTGACTTGGAATAAAAAGCCAATTAATACTGTTTATCACGCGACAAATGGTGGAGTAATGGCCTCTGTAGATGAAGCATGGTCAATTAATCAAGTTCCTTATTTACGAATGCGCTTGGATGGGCCAAAACAGTGGACTCGTAAAGTTGCTTTGCCTTTATCAAATGAAAAATATTTAAAATCTTTTTTATTTTCTAAGTCTGAGGCTTTTGGTTCTGACCATCCACTTTTTAGATGGGAAAGAACTTTAGATTCCTATCAGATATCTAAACAGCTCAATCAAGCAAAAAAAGTTAGCAGTACTTTTTATCCAAATAAAATTAAGGTTGTAAAGAGAGGAACTAGTGGAAGAGTGACTTCTTTAAACATTTATGGAATGACTGGTTCAGCAATTTCCCTCGAATTTGATGATATTCGACGTGTTTTTAGACAATTACCCAGCACATTATTTGTTGTTAAAGAAATTAAAGAAGGTAAATGGCTTTTTTCTGGTGGAGGGTTTGGACATGGAGCAGGAATGTCTCAGTCTGGGGCTATAGAATTGGCAAAAAATGGATGGACTACCAAACAAATTCTTTCTCATTATTATCCAAAAACTAAATTTGGATTTTTGCCTTAGTTATGCAAGCCTCTTAGAGTCATTTGTTGATAAATGGACTACTCCATGGCTTTAGCCAAAATCAGTGGAGAAAACCGACGCATTAAATCAATATTGTTTTTGATTTGTTGCGCTTTGGCAGGAGTTTTTCCTCATTTGATGGAGCCTTCCAAGAATTTATTCCCTTCAATTACTTTGGCTGTGGTATTGGGGGGGTATGGATTAAGAGTTGTTTTAAGAGATCGTAGGGAAAACTATAAATTAGAAAAAGGGCATCTAATTAATGATGAAAAATTTTTTGAAACTCTTCCAAAAGTTGATGTATTGGTGGCAGCACGTGATGAAGAAAATGTAATAGAGAGATTAGTTAAAAGACTTTTATCAATTGAATATCCAGAAGAGAAACTTTCTCTATGGATAATTGATGATGGAAGTCAAGATCGAACACCTGACTTATTACAAAAATTAAGTAAAAGTTTCTCTAAAATTAATATTTTAAGTCGCCCATTTATGAGTGGTGGGGGTAAATCAGGAGCCCTGAATTCTGTATTGAATAAAACGGATGGAGAATGGTTATTTATTCTTGATGCCGATGCACAATTACAGAGCAATGTATTACTTAGAGCCATAGCTCTTGCTTTGCATGGTGGATGGTCTGGTGTGCAGTTACGAAAGTCAGTTGTGAATTGTGAATTAAATCAAATTGCGGTATATCAAGCAATGGAGATGGCAATGGATGCTGTTATTCAAAGAGGTAGACTTGTTAGTGGTGGTGTTTCGGAGTTAAGAGGTAATGGCCAATTAATTAATAGAAAAGCTCTTGAATCTTGTGGAGGATTTAATGAACAAACTATCACAGATGATTTAGATTTAAGTTTCAGGTTTTTATTAACCCGATCGCCAATAGTAATAATGTGGGATCCTCCTATTCAAGAGGAAGCAGTCGATTCATTGCCAGCTTTATTTCGACAAAGAAAAAGATGGGCTGAAGGAGGTTTACAAAGATTTTTCGATTACTGGCCTTTGTTGATATCAAAAAGCCTATCTAACGTTAAGAAAATAGATTTATCTTGCTTTTTCTTATTACAATATGCTTTACCAGTTGTATCTTTTGTAGATTTTATTGTATCAATTATTTTATTTGAAATGCCATTATATTGGCCTTTATCTATAGTTGCATTTGGGATTTCAAGTTTAGCTTTTTGGAAAGGGTGTTCAAAAAAAAGTGAAGGTCCAAGATTACCATCACCTAACTTTTTTAATATATTTGGAGCAACAATATACCTTGCACATTGGTTTATTGTTATCCCCTATATAGTCATTAAAATGTCATTATACCGTAAGACTTTAATATGGGAAAAAACGGATCATATTGGTTCTTGATTAAGTTTTTTATTATTCCAGATTCACAATTTCTCCATTAAAGAAGTCTGCAAATTGCTTGGCTTTTTGATCAATAGAATTTGTATCTAGATTATTTTTTTGTTCTATTTTTTCTTCTTTAAAACTATTTTTTTTTGGTTCTTTATCAATTTTAAATTGATTTTTTTGTTCTATTTTCTGAGGAGCTTTTTCATCTTTTTTATGATTGTATAAGTTATCTTTTTGTTGTATTAAAAGAACTTTAGTTGATGATCCCCTTGCTTTATAAAAAGCATCTTCAATCAGATTTTTTCGACTTTGAATCATATTTATCCACTTTTCTGAAATTGCTATTTCAGCAGAATCGGAGTTTAGATTTATTAATCGAGCTTGTTGTGAAAGTAGCATTTTTGTTGAAGGGAGCTCTAACATGGATATCACTTTTTTCCAAATATCATCAAGATTTAAAGTTTTACTTGTCTTCGACTCCTCTTTAAAATCTGTTTTTTTAATTAGTTCTTTTTCTATATTGGGGCTAATGACTTCTGATTTATGAATTTTATTTTTAGGCTCATAATTCTCTGATGTGCTTTGCTTGACAAAGGATTGATTTATTCTATTATTTTTTTCGTAATTTTCATCTGAAAGCATTCCAAGTAAATGAATTTCTAACCATAAATTTGGTTGATTACTATTTCTTATATTGTGTTCTGATCCTTTTAACTTAGCTTGTAGGTTGAGTATTTGATCAAGATTTATAGACGTTGCTAAGTCTTTTAAGTTTTCACTATTCTCTTGAGAAATATTACATAAATTAGTTGGTTCGCTTGTCACTTTTGTGACAACTAAGTCTCTTAAAATAGATGCTATTCCTTGTAAAATTGCAATTGGTTCTTTTCCCTTATTAATTAGGCGATTGCAAATCTTGAGAATAGAATCTGGATCTTTGTCGATTAAAGACTTAGCTAATAAAATTAATTCTTCTTCTGGAACAGCCCCTATCAGATTAATTATGTTTAATTGAGTTATTGGTGGAGGAAGCAAACTGACTTGATCAAGTAAACTTTCAGCATCTCTTAAACCTCCTTGGGAGTGCTTCGCAATTAATGATATTGCATCTTCGTTGATTGAAATTTCTTCATTTCTAGCAATACTCATTAAATGACTTTCTAAATCATGCAGTCCTATTCTTCTAAAATCAAAGCGCATACATCTACTAAGAATGGTAGGTAAAACACGTTGAGGATCTGTTGTAGCAAGAATAAATACGACTTGGCGGGGGGGCTCTTCTAAGGTTTTTAGAAGTGCATTAAAAGCTGCAGTTGAGAGCATATGGCATTCATCTATGACATAAACTTTCCATCGAGCTTTCGCTGGCGCAAATCTAGACCTTTCTATTAATTCACGAATATTCTCAACACCTGTATTGGAAGCTGCATCAATTTCAATTACATCTAATGCACTGCCAGAGTTAATACCTTTACATAGTTCACATTCCCCGCATGGGGAAGTTGTCGGTGTTTCGCTCTTTAAGCAATTTAAAGATTTTGCGAAAATTCTTGCGCTTGATGTTTTGCCTGTTCCTCGAGGTCCAGAAAATATATAAGCAGGTGCAATTCGATCGCTTTTTAATGCTTGTTTTAACGTAGATGTAATTGGACTTTGCCCAACAAGCTCGTCAAAGCTAGTTGGGCGATATTTATGATGTAACGGCTCATAAGTCTTTATCATTATGCAACTATAATATTTATAAATTTAATCTTGATTTATTTGATCATATTCAAAATTGATAATCATTCATCAAATATTTGACTAATTTAATTTTTGAAAATTTTATAATTTCTCTAATTAAATCTAAGTAAGGTATTCAAGAAGTTTATTCGATCTAAGCAGATTCCTTAACGATTCTTTTTTCATTTGATAAGAGAGGAACCACTTTGCCGCCTGTAATTTCATCAACCATTTTTTTTGTTACGTTAAAATTTTTAATCTTAGTTTGAGATGGAAGGCTATACATTAGATCTAGCATGATTTCTTCAACAATTCCTCGCAAAGCTCTAGCTCCAGTTTTTCTTTTATAAGCTTCTTGTGCAATTGCTTCAACAGCATCTTCGTCAAATGAAAGTTCTACATTATCCATGCTTAATAAGGTTCTAAATTGTTTTACTAATGCATCTCTTGGTTCTGTGAGAATAGACTTAAGAGCTTTAGCATTTAATGGTTCTAATATTGCACTGACAGGCATTCTTCCTATAAATTCTGGAATTAACCCATATTTCACTAGATCGTCAGGCTCAAGATCATTAATTAAGTCTGCACAATTACTATCTCTATTGGATTTAGGTCTGGCCCTATTTTCATTTGGTATGAAACCAATTGAATTTTTGCCAAGTCTTTTTTGCACTACATCGTCTAAGCCAACAAATGCTCCACCACAAATGAAGAGTATTTGGCTTGTATCAATTTGAATAGAATCACCGTAGGGATGCTTTCTGCCCCCTTGCGGTGGCACATTGGCAACAGTACCCTCAAGCATCTTTAGAAGAGCTTGCTGCACGCCTTCTCCAGATACATCTCTGGTAATGGATGGGTTTTCACTTTTTCTAGCAATTTTGTCAATTTCATCAATATAAATAATTCCTCTTTGTGCTAAATCCACATCCATATCTGCTTTTTGCAGGAGACGTAAGAGAATATTTTCTACATCTTCCCCAACATATCCTGCTTCAGTAAGTGTTGTCGCATCAGCAACAGCAAATGGAACATCAAGCATTTCGGCTAATGTTTGAGCAAGTAATGTTTTTCCACATCCAGTTGGGCCAATTAATAAAATATTAGATTTTTGTAATTTTGTTGCCGTTAAATCAGTCTCGCCAGATCCATCACCTTTCCATGCAAGTCTCTTATAGTGGTTATAAACAGCTACTGATAAGATTTTTTTTGCTGGTTCTTGCCCTACAACTTGATCATCTAAAAACTTTTTAATCTCAATGGGCTTTGGTATGGAAGCCAAAGTTGGTGCAGGTTTAGCTGTTGTTGTGGTAGTTTTTGCTTTATGGCTTTGTTCATGTCCACTTCTTGGATGAGTTGGATTATCAATTAGTTCTTCATCTAAAATTTCGTTGCATAAATCGATACATTCATCGCATATGTATACTCCTGGACCAGCAATGAGCTTCCTCACCTGATCTTGGGCTTTGCCACAAAAGGAGCATTTAAGATGGGCCTCAAATTTTGCCATCGAGCTCTAAAAAAATAAACAGATTAAATAGACCGGATAGTTAATTTTATTCAGTCTCCACTTATAGGATCATTGAGGATTGATGCATTGTCAGCTTTCCTTAATGATTCATATGGAGTTGAGATTGGAAATCACTTTATCGATCAGGCCATATTCAACCGCTTCTTGAGGAGAAAGAAAGTGGTCTCGATCAGTGTCTTCTGAAATCTTTTCAATATTTTGTCCAGTATGCTCAGCTAACAGCGAATTAAGAGTTTCTTTTAGATAGAGAATTTCTTTGGCTTGAATTTCAATTTCTACAGCTTGTCCTTGAGCCCCACCAAGAGGTTGATGAATCATTATTCTGGAATTTGGCAAAGCAAGTCGTTTACCTTTTGTTCCTCCAGAGAGAAGAAAAGCCCCCATGCTTGCAGCGAGGCCATAGCAAATTGTTATGACATCCGGACTAACTTGTTGCATGGTGTCATAGATAGCTAGCCCCGCAGTTACCGATCCTCCAGGAGAGTTGATGTATAACTGAATATCTTTTTCTGGATCATCAGCTTCTAAAAAGAGCATTTGAGCCACCAATGCATCAGCAACTTGATCGTTTACATCACTCCCTAGAAAGATGATTCTTTCACGAAGTAATCGAGAATAAATATCAAATGCCCGATCACCTTGCCCTGATTGTTCGATTACAGTTGGCAGAACTCCAGGCCCTGAATACAGAAAGAACTTATTCCATAAACTATTAATGGGATGATTTTGTCTTGCTTCAATCAACTTAAATTTTTGATAGCTAATACTTTTAATCTATGTGTACAAACTAGGATTTGGGTGTTTTAGAACTTTTCTTTTCTTTATTTGTATTTGTTGTTTTCTTTTTAGAACTTTTCTCCTTGCTTGGATTCTTAGTTTTATCAGGTTCTTTTTCTACGACAGTATTGTTCTCTTCAAGCCAAACAAATAATTTTTCTTGCAGCAAATCATCAGTAATAGCTTCTTTGAGACGATCTTTATCGATATTTTTATCGTTTGAAAGTTTTATATCAGCTTCTACTTCTTTTAGTTTTGAATTGATTTCTTTTTGTGAAACGTCAATTTTTTCCGACTTAGCCAAAGCATTTAAAGCGAGTTTTTGACGAAGCTTTTTCTCTGCTTCTCCTTTTGAAGACTCCATTAGTGATTTCACAAGCTCTGGAGTAAACATTGATTTGACATCAATGCCTTGCTGAGCAAAATTTTGAGCTGTTTGTTCAACAATTACCCGAACTTCTTGGTCAATAAGACTTTTTGGCAGCTCAACTTCAAGCTCTTTGACCAAAGCATCAAGAAGTGAGTCTTGACGATTCTTCGCTTGTTTTCTCTCAGTATCCTCTTTGAGCCTTTTTTCAAGATCTGCGCGTAAGTCAGTCATATTTTCTTTATCACTGGCTTGCTTTGCAAACTCATCATTTAATTCTGGTAATTCTTTGATTTTTAAATCTTCCAGACTGACTTTGAATTCAGCTTTTCTCCCTTTAGCAGCTTCTTCATGATAATCCTTGGGAAATTCACACTTTAATGTTTTTTCATCATTAATATTCATTCCAATCACGCCCTGAATGAACCCAGGAATCATTCGGCCTTCTTCAAGTTCTATTTCTATTGAATCCGCGCTTCCCCCTTCAATTTCGCTTCCGTCATCTGAGAAAGTCCCTTTAAAACTAACTAGCGCAATATCTCCTTTCTTTGCGGCACGATCACTAACTGGCACCTTAGTTGCAAGTTGCGCGCGGGATTGCTCAATAAGTTCATCTACTTTTGTTGGATCAAAGATTAAATTTTCAACTTCAGCAGTTAGTCCTGAAGACTTTTTTAAAGTTGGAGTAGGGGCAATATCAGTTTCAAGTTTTAAAGTAAGAATTTTTTCAGGATTAAAATTTTCCAAAATAGTTTCAAAGCCATCTTCTAGCTCTGGCTCACATAAAGGCTCAATTCCTTCCTGATCTAATGTTTCTGTCCATACTTTTTGCAATAGTGACTCTACTGCAGATGCTTGTATTCTTTTTACTCCAAGTTGCTGAATGACTACTGCTTTTGGAACTTTACCTTTGCGAAAACCAGGGATTGAGATTGATCTGCTTAGCTTGCTTAAAGCTTCGTCATAACTATTTTTGCATCGATCTGCGGGCACCTCAACCTCTACAGCAATCCTGCTATTAGGTTTCGAACTGGTTGTTACTTTTAATTTGGCAGCACTCATTGAAACGGAATTCTCAAATTTGGTTAGCGTAAGAAAGCGTTAATTCACTTCCAAAGCTATTGTGGCCTAAAAAGTATCGAAAAATTTGTTATTTGTTGATTTTTCCAATAAGAAAAAATTTTTTGTTAAACCTTTTAATCTTCTTTATCAAGCTTGAACCTACAGTTTCTTCTCCCAAATAGACCTCTAACAGTTGCGATCCTTGGATCGAGCGGAGCTGTAGGTAAGGAATTATTGGCTTTGCTTGAAGAGAGATTTTTCCCAATTGAGAAACTAATCTTACTAGCTTCTCATCGTTCCGCTGGGAAGACTCAAAGTTTTTGTGGGTCTAAGTTAAGAGTTCAAGAAACAACCCAAGAGAGTTTTCGAAATGTAGATCTAGTTTTAGCTTCGGCTGGCGGCACTATATCTCGTAAGTGGAAAGATGCTATTAAAAATTCAGGAGCTTTGATGATTGATAATTCAAGTGCATTTCGAATGGACAACAATGTTCCTTTGGTTGTTCCTGAAGTCAATCCTGACGATGCTATCAAGCACAGTGGTTTAATTTCGAATCCTAATTGCACAACAATTTTATTAGCGTTGGTTTTATCCCCCTTGACTAGGCATATTCCGATTAAGAGAGTTGTTGTCTCAACTTATCAATCTGCTAGTGGTGCAGGTGCAATGGCAATGGAAGAATTACAAAAATTAAGTCAAGAAGTTTTAAATGGAGTAACTCCAAAAAGTAAAGTTCTTCCTTATTCCTTGGCTTTTAACCTTTTTTTGCATAATTCACCTTTGCAACCAAATAATTATTGCGAGGAAGAAATGAAAATGGTTAATGAAACCCGGAAGATTCTTGGAGATCCCCAGCTTTCTTTGACTGCAACATGTGTAAGAGTTCCAGTTTTAAGAGCGCATTCTGAAGCAGTAAATATTGAATTTACAAAGCCTTTCCCAGTAGAAGAAGCTTATGAAATTTTGGAGTCAGCGCAAGGAGTTGAAATACTTGAGGATTTGGAAAACAATCGTTTTCCTATGCCACAAGATGTGAATGGGAGAGATTCCATATCTGTTGGTCGTATAAGGCAGGACATAAGTAACCCCAATGCTTTGGAACTATGGTTATGTGGAGACCAAATCCGCAAAGGAGCAGCACTTAATGCAGTGCAAATTGCTGAACTTCTACTGCCAAAAAAATCATGAGTAATTCAGCTTTGTTATCACCAGCACCTTTTGGAAGAATGCTAACGGCAATGGTGACTCCCTTTGATTCAAATGGACGTGTAGATTATGGACTGGCTGCTGATTTGGCAAATTATTTAGTAGATCAAGGTTCAGATGGCATCGTTGTATGCGGAACGACAGGAGAGTCACCGACTTTAACTTGGCAAGAACAACAAAAAATGCTGGAAACAGTAAGAAATTCCTTGGGGTCTAGAGCTAAAGTTTTGGCTGGAACAGGGAGTAATTCTACCTCTGAGGCAATTGATGCTACAAAGGAAGCAGCAAATTCAGGCGCAGATGGTGCGTTAGTTGTGGTGCCTTATTACAACAAACCACCTCAAGAAGGATTAGAAGTTCATTTTCGCGCTATCGCCAATGCTTCTCCAAAGTTACCTTTGATGCTTTATAACATCCCTGGGCGGACAGGGTGTTCGATTTCGCCTAGTATTGTAAGTAAGCTTATGGATTGCAGTAATGTAGTCAGTTTCAAAGCTGCAAGTGGAACAACAGAGGAAGTGACTCAATTAAGAAACTATTGTGGATCAAATTTAGCTATTTATAGCGGTGATGATGCTTTGCTTTTACCAATGCTTGCAGTAGGTGCTGTAGGTGTTGTTAGTGTCGCAAGCCATTTAGTTGGTCCTAATTTGAAGAAAATCATAGAAAGTTTTTTAGAAGGAAAATACAGTGAGGCACTTTATTTGCATGAGACACTACAACCTCTTTTTAAATCCCTTTTTGCAACCACAAACCCCATTCCTGTTAAAGCTGCACTTCGACTTATTGGTTGGTCTGTTGGGCCTCCGCGAAGTCCATTAGTCTCTTTAAACAGCGAAATGAAAGAAGAACTCTTGAAGATACTTTCTTCTTTGAGATTGATTTGATCTATTCCTTCTTTTCAGAGTGGGTTTGACTTTCCTTTAGGTAACAACCAAGTTTTTTTACATAAATTTTTCCATGACATCAAGTTCTATGCATTCTCAAGATTCAAAAAATAATCAATCAAAATCTCCTTGCTTAAGGATTATTCCTTTAGGCGGCCTTGGGGAAATTGGAAAAAATACTTGTGTCTTTGAATATGGTAACGACATCATGATTCTTGATGCTGGGCTGGCTTTCCCAACTGATGGGATGCATGGGGTAAATGTTGTCATGCCAGACACTACTTACCTACGTGAAAATCAGAGTCGAATAAGAGGATTGGTGGTAACTCATGGACATGAGGATCATATTGGTGGAATTTCTCATCATTTAAAGAACTTTAATATTCCCATTGTTTATGGACCACCCCTTGCTATGTCAATGCTGAGGGGAAAGATGGAGGAAGCAGGAGTTGCTGATCGCACAACAATACAAGTATGTGGACCAAGAGAAGTTATTAAAGTAGGACAACATTTTTCAGTTGAATTTGTAAGAAATACACATTCAATTTCTGATAGTTATTCCTTCGCAGTAACGACTCCAGTAGGAGTAGTATTTTTTACTGGTGATTTTAAGTTCGACCATACTCCACCTGATGGTCAGCCTTCAGATTTAGCCAGGATGGCTCACTATGGTGATAAAGGTGTTCTTTGCCTTTTGTCTGATTCAACTAATTCTGAAGTTTCAGGATTCACCCCCTCTGAGTATTCTGTTTTTCCAAATTTAGATAGATACATTGCGACTGCTGAGGGCAGAGTAATGGTTACTACTTTTGCAAGTTCGACTCATCGCGTTGCAATGCTTTTAGAGCTAGCTATGAAAAATGGTAGAAAAGTCGGCTTGCTCGGCCGTTCAATGCTGAATGTGGTTGGGAAAGCAAGAGAACTTGGATATATGCGTTTCCCTGATGATTTATTTTTTCCAATTAAACAGATTAGAGATTTGCCTGATAGAGAGACTTTTTTACTGATGACAGGTAGCCAAGGAGAATCAATGGCTGCATTGAGTCGTATTGCTAGAGGCGAGCATCAACATGTTCAGTTGAAAACTAGTGACACTGTTATTTTTTCGGCTAGTCCTATTCCTGGAAATACTATTTCCGTCATGCATACGATTGATAAATTAATAAAATTGGGTGCAAAAGTTATTTATGGCAAAGACAAGGGTATTCATGTTTCAGGTCATGGATGCCAAGAGGATCAAAAATGGATGCTTGGATTAACTAGACCTAAATATTTTATCCCTGTGCATGGGGAGTACAGAATGCAAGTTCTTCATGGAAAAACTGCTGTATCAATGGGGGTTCATCCAGAAAATGTATTAGTAATGGAAAATGGGGATGTTGCTGAATTAAGACCTGATTCTCTTGTTCAAGGGTCTCCAGTGAAATCAGGAGTGGAATTACTTGATTCTTCTAGAACAGGGGTAGTTGATACTCGAGTATTAAAAGAACGGCAGCAACTTGCTGATGATGGGGTAATCACTGTTCTTACTCCAATTAGCACTGACGGAGTCATGGTTGCTCCACCTAGAGTGAATCTTCGTGGTGTTATTACTAATGTTGATGCTAAAACGATGGTTAATTGGACTGAAAGAGAAATTAATTGGGTCTTAGAAAATCGATGGAAACAGCTTGTTCTTAAGACAGGTGGAAAATCAGTTGAGGTCGATTGGATTGGTTTGCAAAGAGAAGTTGAATCAGGATTATCTCGTCGCTTGAGAAGGGAGGTTCAAGCAGAGCCATTAATTCTTTGTCTTGTTCAACCTGCTCCAGGTGGAACTCGTGCATATAAACCTCAACTTGATCTACAGCCAGATTCACGACAAGCAGTTAAGAAATCCGCTGATAAAGCACCTAAACCAACAAATGTATCCGTATCAAATAAAGAGACGAGTTCCCCAGCAGAACAAAAAACAAATATCGAACCTAATTCTGAGGAAATGCCATCAGGAAGAACAAGACGTCGCAGATCTGCAATTAGCTGATAATCGAAAAATTTTTTCTTTTAATGACTCTTGTTTGAGAGATAAATAGCTTCTTTATCCCATTTTATTAGGAAGTTTCCATGAAGATGGATGCTTCCAGGTGGTTTACTTTGGGATGTTTTTGCATTTATTTCTTCAATTTGCACAGCTGTTAATCTTGTTACACCTATTATTTTTAACCAATTAGTAAGAATTATTTTTCTAATAGAGTTTGTGAAACCGCATAGTTTTTTTCTCGAAAGAGAATTGATTTTTTCACCTTGGCAAAATTCTATTGCTATTTTTGCAAATAATTTTTGATCTTCGCTATAACTTTCAAGTCTATTAGCTAAAGAGGCTATTCTTGAGTCTGCTCCCTTATAGATTGAATTTAAAATTGGTAAAATTTCTTTTCTTATTTTATTTCTTGTTAAATTAATATTTTCATTTGAAGGATCAATCCAAATTGGCAAATCAAACTCTTTGCAGATTTCAAGAGTCTCGTTTCTATTAAAGATTAGTATTGGCCTTGCTAATTCTATATTATTCTCCAATGTTCTTTGTTCTTTAAGAGTACTAAGTCCAATCAAATCAGTTCCTCTTGCTAAGTTCATAATGATTGTTTCTGCACGATCAGTAGCTGTGTGACCAGTTAATATTCTTGTACATGGAAAATATATATTATTTGATGATAATAACTTAGCTTTCATTATTAGGTTTTTATATCTCCAGTCCCTTGCTTTTTCTTCGTTAATGACTTCTTTTTGGTCTGCTTTATTAGAGTGAAATGATATTTGCTTATTGAGACACCAAAGTTTTAGCTCTTCTTTTGTTTTCTCGGATTGTTCATGCCATTGGTGATCTCCATGCCAGACTTCGACTTGCCATTTATATAGTCTTTTTAAATCAATAATTAATTTAAGAAGTGCCATCGAATCTTGCCCCCCAGATATGGCTAAAAGCAGGGTGGATTTACTAGGAAGCAGGGATTTATTTTGTTTTAGCCTTTTGTGCAAACGCATATGCCATTTACTCCAAGACCTGTCATTTTGAGAAGATTGTGACATTTGCTTTGGTTTCAGAGTTCTATTCGCATTTTTTTAGTTCTTTTGCTATCTCAGTGTCACAATCAAGTTAATAGTTGATGCTTTTATGACACGTTTGCAGACATTGCCAGTTTCACTTCAAAAGAGTATTCAAAATAGATCTTTATTGAAAGTAATTTCTGGTTTAAGTAATTTTAATCCAGAATCAGTATTTCGAATTTCAAAAGCCGCAGGTATTGGGGGTGCCGACTTATTGGACATTTCTTGTGAGCCAAAATTAGTAGAGCTAGCTGTCCAGGCTTCGAATATTCCTGTATGTGTAAGTTCGGTAGAACCAAGACTCTTTCCTGCTGCTGTTCAAGCAGGAGCATCAATTATTGAGATTGGGAACTTTGATTCTTTTTATCCAGATGGGCGTTTTTTCTCAGCTGAAGAGGTGCTCTCTTTAGCCGTTGAATCTAGACGTCTTTTACCTGAAGTTGTTTTGTCAGTTACCGTTCCCCATATATTGCCTTTAGATAGTCAAGCTCAATTAGCGTTAGATCTTGCTGATAAAGGGGTCGATTTAATTCAGACAGAGGGTGGGACAAGCTCTCATCCCATTAGTCCTGGAATTTTAGGTCTAATAGAAAAAGCGTCTCCTACTTTGGCTGGAACTTTCTCTATAGTCTCTGCTTTGAAGGAGAACCATCTTGATTTACCTGTGATTTGTGCTTCTGGACTCTCTGAAGTTACAGTCCCCATGGCAATATCAGTTGGGGCTGCTGGAGTAGGGATTGGTTCGGCTGTCAATAAATTGAATAATGAATTAGCGATGGTTGCTTCTGTAAAAGGTCTTCGTCAGGCTTTAAATTCGTTAAAATTCTTTTCCACTATTAACCAATGAGTTTTATAAGGTAATTCAAACTTTATTTGATATAAAAAATCTGAAGATTATGGAATTAATAAATTTGTCGTTTTTAGAATTTAATTCGGAATATGCCTGAATATAAACTTCAAGCTCCTTATGTTCCAAAAGGTGATCAACCTGCAGCTATTAAAGGACTCGTTGGAGGGGTAAATGGTGGCGAAAAGTTTCAAACATTATTAGGTGCTACTGGTACAGGAAAGACTTTTACTATAGCTAATCTGATAGCTCAAACTGGGAGGCCAGCTTTAGTTTTAGCCCATAATAAAACACTTGCAGCTCAATTATGTAATGAATTAAGGGAATTTTTTCCTGAAAATGCTGTTGAATATTTTATATCTTATTATGATTATTATCAGCCAGAAGCTTATGTTCCAGTTAGTGATACTTATATAGCAAAAACATCGTCAATTAATGAAGAAATTGATATGTTGCGTCACTCTGCAACTAGATCTTTATTCGAACGAGATGATGTTATAGTTGTTGCCTCAATTAGTTGTATATATGGCCTGGGAATTCCAAGTGAATATTTAAAGGCTTCTGTAAAGTTTCAAGTTGGTCAAAGTATTGATTTAAGATCTTGTCTTAGATCATTAGTTTCAAATCAATATACACGTAATGATATTGAAATCAGTAGAGGTAGATTTAGAGTTAGAGGAGATGTATTAGAAATAGGTCCTGCATATGATGACAGACTTGTAAGACTCGAATTATTTGGAGATGAAGTTGAAAGTATAAGCTATATTGATCCGACTACTGGAGAAATATTAAATAAAATTGACTCTATTAATATATATCCAGCAAAACATTTTGTAACCCCAAAAGATCGCCTAGAATCTGCAATTAAAGCAATAAAAAAAGAATTAAAAGATAGATTAGAATTTCTTAATCAAGAGGGTAAATTGCTTGAAGCTCAAAGATTAGAACAACGAACAATTTATGATTTGGAAATGTTAAAAGAAGTTGGATATTGTAATGGAGTTGAAAATTATGCTCGTCATCTATCGGGTAGAGAACCTGGTTCTGCTCCAGAATGCTTAATTGATTATTTCCCTAAAGACTGGTTATTACTTATTGATGAAAGTCATGTTACTTGTCCTCAATTAAGAGCTATGTATAATGGAGATCAAGCTAGAAAAAAAGTTTTAATAGATCATGGTTTTAGGCTACCAAGTGCAGCTGATAATCGTCCTTTAAAGGATATAGAATTTTGGAATAAAGCAAAACAAACTATTTTTATAAGTGCGACTCCTGGTGATTGGGAATTGTCTCAAAGTACTGGGAATATAGTTGAGCAAGTGATAAGACCTACAGGGATTCTCGATCCCTTAGTTGAAGTACGTCCAACACATGGCCAAGTTGATGATTTACTTTTTGAAATTAGAAAAAGAGCATCAAAAAATCAAAGAATACTTGTAACAACTCTCACTAAAAGAATGGCTGAGGATCTTACAGATTATTTATCTGAAAATAAAATAAGAGTTCGCTATTTACATTCCGAGATTCATTCAATCGAGAGAATTGAAATTATTCAAGATTTACGACTTGGAGAATATGATGTGTTAGTTGGAGTTAATCTTCTTAGAGAAGGTTTAGATTTACCTGAAGTCTCACTTGTTGTTATTCTCGATGCAGATAAAGAAGGATTTTTAAGAGCTCAAAGATCTTTGATACAAACAATCGGTCGAGCAGCAAGGCATGTTGAAGGTTTAGCGTTGCTCTATGCCGATAAAATGACCGAATCTATGGCAAAGGCTATTAGTGAGACCGAAAGACGCCGTGAAATACAAAATATTTATAATATTGAAAACGGAATAACTCCTAAGGCAGCAGGTAAGAAAGCAAATAATTCAATCCTTTCTTTTTTAGAGCTTTCAAGAAGATTAAATCAAGATGGAAATTCCGATGATTTTGTTGATATTGCTGATCAGTTAATAGACCATAGCTCTAAAGATTCTGATAGTGGCGTATCTTTAGAATCTTTGCCTGAGTTAATTGAAAAATTAGAATCTAAAATGAAAATTACAGCTAAAGATCTAGATTTTGAAAAGGCTGCAATTCTTAGAGATCGTATAAAAAAATTAAGGCATAGGTTAGTGGGTAAATGATATATTTTTAGTTTTTATTTTCGCCTAATTTAAAGCAAGAATGAATTTCATTTAATGCTTTTTCACCATATTTTTCTGAGATAATACAAGTTGTTCTTATTTCACTAGTAGCGATCATTTCGATATTTATTTTTTGATTTGCTAGTGCTCTAAATATCTTGCCGGCTGTTCCTTTTGTGAAAGGCATTCCAGAGCCTACTGCACTAATTCGAACTATGGATTCTCCTTCTTCTAGTTTGGCTCCTTTCCAATTTGAAATCAATTCTTCCAAAGCAAATTTGGCATGGCTTCTATCATTTTTCTTTAATGTAAAACTAATATCTTTCGTTTTATCCTTATGCTTTCTTTCTGATTGAACAATTGTATCTAAGCTGATATTTTTTTCAGCTAATGTTGAACATATCGTGGAAGCAGTCCCTGGCTTATCTGGAACATTCTTTACACTGATTTGGATTTGATCTTTATCTAAAGCTATGCCTCTTACTTCTGGCTCGTTGTTATTTTCAATAATAGGATTCAGTGTAATTTGTTTATTAGTAAGCTTGAATACTTCTCCTACACTACGTAATGCTTTTTTCCCTAACTCTGCATCAATAACACAACTGACTTTTACTTCACTAGTTGCTATTAGTCGTATATTAATACCAGAGTCAGATAGAGTTTGAAATAGAGACGATGCTATTCCAGGTCTTCCCATTATCCCAGCCCCGTAGATACTTAATTTAGTTAGACCCTTTTGAGAAGATATTTCACCTCCAATAGTATTAATGAGTTTTTCACATTGAGCTTGTGCATTCTGCAATTCATTTTCTGCAACAGTAAAAGTAATATCGTTAGAACTGATTTGGTGTGTTGCTTGAATAATTAGATCGACATTTACTCCACCTTTTGACAAAGATTCAAAAAGGTCAGCAGCAATTCCTGGACGATCTGGAATATTAGATAAAGCTAAGACTGCTTGATTCTCAACAAGTTCTAATCCATCGACAGGACTCCGATGCTCTATTCCACCTTTAGAAAAAACATGATTTTTTTTACTAAATAGTGTCGTTCCATCAAGGTTGTCCCAACTTGACTTCACGACAAGAGTTACGCCAAAATTTCTTGCTATTTCAACAGCTCTAGGATGCAAAACAGAAGCTCCGAGGCTAGCCAGCTCTAACATTTCATCACAACTAATACTTTTCATTAATTTTGCATTTTTAACAATTCTTGGATCAGTTGTTAAAACGCCAGGAACATCGGTATAAATTTCACATTTAGCAGCTTCAAGAGATGCAGCCAAAGCGACTGCGGAAGTATCTGATCCTCCTCTTCCTAAAGTTGTGATTTCAGCAATTCCTCCTATGCCAAGACTGGTTCCTTGAAATCCAGCAATGACAATGACTTTACCTTGATCTAAGAGATTTTTTATACGTTCTGTCCTTATCTCGATTATTCTGGCTCGTCCATGAGCTGATTCTGTGATAATTCCAGCTTGAGTTCCAGTTAAGGAGATTGCTGATGTCCCCACCTCATTCAGGGCCATTGTCAATAATGATATTGAAACCTGCTCTCCAGTTGACAGGAGCATATCCATTTCTCGACGAGGAGGATCAACAGTTATTTCTGAGGCTAGCTGCGTTAGTTCATCAGTTTGATGTCCCATTGCCGACACAACAACTACAAGATCGTCCACTTTTTCTTTACTTGATTTAATTCTTCGCGCGACAGCTTGTATTCGCTCAATGCTTCCTAGAGAAGTGCCGCCAAATTTTTGAACCAGCAATGTCATTGAACTCTCGTTAACTTTTTGATTATTTCAGTTATTAGTCAAAATTTTACTTTCTGATAGGAGATTATCTTTAAAAGAATCGATTGGATTGGTTCCTGATTTTATTGAAGATTCGATTTTTAAAAGCTTTTTCATTAATTCAAGCAATGTTTCCAAAGATTTACCTTGAATTTGCTTGCGGATTACAAAAACACGTTTTGGATTAGCAATCCCAGCAAGCTTTGCTATTTCTTTGACGTCTTGACCTCCCTGTAAATCTAAAAGATGTACCCAAAGCCATCCTCTTGATTGACCAGTCAATGTTGTAATTAACCTTAAAGCTGGTTCTCCGTCTTGAAGTAAGGATTGAATTTTATATAGAGCTATAATTGTTTGCCTTTGAAGTAATAAATTTGCAATTTCAAGCGCATTAGTTGAATTATTTTGAATTAGTTCTTTGACTAGTTTTTTTGAGATTTCTTGTGGTTCATTTGTATGGGATTTTGCATTTATTGCTTCTGCAAATAATGAGAGCTTT